>NZ_JBHSMC010000027.1:0-174244 GCF_042655485.1 Lederbergia graminis | reverse complement strand
CAGAGGCTGGTCGAGCTTTCTTTCACTTCTCACTATAACTCTAAAATGAAAAATAGTGGGCAAAATCATCCGTCGATGACCTTACCCACTAATCTTAGTATGTTTTAATGAAAATCAGATATCAGAGCGTTTCACTTTGTCCTGTACGTTTTTTTCTAATAAATCAGCACTACGTTGTTCTCGATTTGGTAGAGTAGGAAATCGCATACTCGGAATGGTTTGGTACCAATATGCGGTGCTGCAATAATCATCACTTCTTTCAAAGTAGCTTACATTACTTCCTTCAGGTGTTCCCATTGCTCGGTAGTTTACAAAGTCCTTTCCATAATGCTTAATGGCTGGTTCATTCAGGCCATAACCAATTTGCTGAACAGTTACTTTAATATCCTCTTGGAAATAGATGGGATCTTTAATATGGAAACGATAGATAGAATAGAGGCCATTTTCTTTATCGACGAGTGGTGCACCTTGAAATGGCGTAATTATTTCATCTAATCCCCAGGCAGAACCCATGTAATCTTCTGCACCTGTACCACAAATAGTTGGATACGTTGAATCCCCATCTAGGAAAAACTTTACTTCTCCTTCTCCCCACCATGCATCATTAAATAGGGAGCGGATTCCAAGCACCGTTCCAAGATAAACTCCTTTTCCCTTCACACCATCCAGTATAGTATAGTCTTCATGCATAGGACATGGGTTGGATCTTCTGAATTGAGCATGGAAATAGCCAGTATTTTCATCATATTTGTCCCCTAAAGTAAAATCTATTTGGTAAAAGAATAAAGGAATATCTTCATCCCCGTCATTTTCTACTGTAATGCGAGCATTTGTTTTAAAGGGCATTGGAATCCAGCAATTAAACCCTTTGCCATCTTGCATACTAACATATTCTGTTACCATATTTTTTTGACGACCATGGGCAATTCCAAAAAAATCACCAATTGGAACTTCTACACTGGGATGTTCTTGATTATCCCAATACATACGAATGATGACATTACGCATATAGAATATATTTCCTGGGGTGAGCGTACACCAAATATGGCGAACCATCCCAGGGCCTTCTGTATCTAGTAAAATATGAGTTTCCCCTGCTTTAAAATTTTCAATACAAGGCGAACCTTTTCTTCCGTTATTTGTTTTTCCACCAGCGCCTTTTTCTGCTTGCGTATTTTCGGAAGTAGCCGCTCTGCTTTGGATGTCTTTTAATTGGAATAACACAATGATCCTCCTTCACTTAATGCAACTTTTATTAAAGTATACAGCATCTACTATTGCTATTCAGTAAAATCTTTTTTTTTGAAAAAATATATTGAAAGCGATTACTGAAAGTGCTATAATAGATTCATAGAAACGTTTCAATAAATATCAAGGAACTAAAGTATTATTTTTTTTAGACTATTTCGAAACGTTTCGAGCTAGAGCAACAGGAGGGATATTGCAGACTTAAATGGGGGAACTATAAGGTGTTTTATTCTAGTAAAATTATAAAAATAGGGGATGATATTTCATGAAAAAGGTATTTTCATTATTAGCTATTTCGGTACTTATTTTCGTTTTAGCGGCTTGCTCTGGCTCTGAATCGTCAGGTAAAAATGACAGCGGTAACAAAAAAGGAGATTCCAACGACAAGAAAGAAGAAGTGACAATTTCATATGCACACTGGAATCTTGGAACAGAAGAAGAAATGAACTTAGAACGCCTTATGTTAGAACAATTCCAAAGAGACTATCCGCATATTAAAGTTGAACTTTATGAGATTTCCGGAAACTGGAATGAACAATTAGCTGCGGCAGCAAGTGCAAATAATATGCCGGACGTTTTTGCTGTTCCTGACCTTCCACTAGCACTATCAAATGATTGGGTGTTAGATGTTACGGTAATGGCAGAAAATGATACTGATTTTGGTAATGTACCTCAAGTTGTACGTCAGTCAACAGAATATAATAAGCAAATTGTAGCTTTACCTTTTGCACAGCATTTCCTTGGATATTTTGTTAACAAAGACCTTTATAATGAAGCAAACTTAGATTATCCAACAATGGATTCTACAGTGGAAGAATTTGAAGCTGCAGTAAAAGATATTACAAATGTTCAAGCAGGAGTAATTGGACTTCAAAATGCTGGATCTATTGCTGACTGGTATCCTGCTGCTGCAAATCCAGATTCGGGTTGGTACACATACACAGATGGTAAGTATGAATTAAATAGTTCAGAATACATTGCAGGTGTAAAATTTGCAAATGAAGTAGTAACAAATGGCTATTCCTATGATAATTTAACAGATGAACAAAAAGCAAACTTTAAAGGTGAAGATGGCAACCAAGTTTGGTTTGAAGGTGACATTGGTATTAAATGGGATGGTTCTTGGGCAGTAAGTAGTTTAGTTGAAAATTCAAGCTTTGAATTTGACTTTATCGGAATTCCAGGAGGTAAGATTGTAATTACAAATGACTTACTTGGAATTTCACAAACAACTAAGCATGCAGAAGAAGCATTTATCTTTGCTAAGTATATGTCCTTTGGTAAAGAAGGATTTATGAAGCGTATGGAACTTGCAGCTGAGAATGGTAAAGTCGTAAACACATTACCAGTTAATACTGATCAAGAAATTTTAGACGAATATTTTGCACAAGCTCCAGTACCTGGTATTCAAAAGGCATATGAGAGATTAGATGAGGCAATTCTAGAGCCTGTTAAAACAGTTCCAGGTTATGCACAATCAAGATGGCATGCTCCAACTGGCGTAAAAGTTGGCGAACATGAAAATGCTACTATTGGGCAGTTACTTGATGCTATCATAAAGGGCGAGTTGAAAATAGAGGATTACGCAACACAGCTTAATGATCTTGCAAATGCAAAATATGAAGAAGCAGTAGCTGCTTTAGAAAACTAAGTTAATACGTTTAATGACCTCCGGTAATATAAAATCGGGGGTTGTTTTTCTTAGTGAGTTAATCAAATGTTTCTATATATAAAGTAGTGGAAGTATATTGTTTAATAGAATTGTATAATAGTTGAAAACAGTACCAGGATATGTTCAATCTAGATGGGCAGCTCCAACAGGTATTAAAATTGGTGATATTGAAAATGCTCCAATGTCTGATCTAATCAATGAATTTATTACTGGTGATATAAAAATCGAAGATTACGCATCAGAAATCAATAGAATTGCAAATGATAGATATCAAGAAGCTTTAGATGCATTAAAATAACAAATGTAGACAAAAGGTCCTATTTTATATAGAGCCTTTTGTCTATAAAAATATAATAAATTTCAAATATAAATATTGAAAGCGTTTACTCCCTGTGATATAATATATCTATAGAAACGTTTCGAAATAATATGAATTGTATATTTTTTACATTCATTTTGAAACGTTTCACATAATCTTGGGGGTGAAGGGATAGTATTTGCTTTCGCTGGTTAATGCTATGAGAGCGTTGGGGGGCCCTGAAAAGGGAATAATCATTTTGGCATAAAAAAATAGAGCAGGAGTGATTTTAATGAAAAAATTGTTCTCGTTATTAGCTGTTTTATGTTTAGTATTTGTCCTAGCTGCATGTTCTGGTTCAGAGAAGACAGAGAAAAAAGATGAAGGTAAAAAAGGGAATTCAGACGAAGAGAAAACAGAGCAAGTGACAATCTCATATTCTAACTGGAGCGTTGGAACAGAAGAAGAGATGAACTTAGAGCGTCTTTTAATTCAACAGTTTCAAAGGGATTACCCAAATATTAAGGTAGAAATTAAAGAAATCACTGGAGATTGGAATGAGCAATTAGCGGTAGCAGCTAGTGCGAATAATATGCCGGATGTTTTCGCTCTTACTAATATGCCATTAGGACTGGCGAATGATTGGTTATTAGATATAACTGTGATGGCAGAGAATGACCCGGATTTCCAAAACGTTCCGCAAATTGTTCGTCAATCAACAGAATTTAATAATCAAATTGTTGCAGTACCACATTCACAAAGTATGTTAGGATATTTTGTTAATAAAGATCTTTTTAACCAAGCAAATATAGATTATCCTACGATGGATTCATCTGTAGAGGAGTTTGCACAAGCTATTAGAGATATAACAAATATTAGTGAAGGTAAAATTGGAACGCAAGATGCAGGATCTATTCCTGATTGGTATCCAGCAGCAGTTAATCCAGATTTAGGATGGTATACGTATAATGATGGTTCCTATCAATTAGATAGTAAGGAGTTTATTGCAGGTGTGAAGTTTGCTACTGAACTAGTAACTAACGGTTATGCATATGCTTATTTAACAGATGAGCAGAAAGCTAATTTCTCAGGTGAAGATGGAACTCAAGTTTGGTTTGCAGGCGACATGGGCGTTAAATGGGACGGTTCCTGGGCTGTAGGTGGTTTTACAGAAAATGCTGATTTTGATTTTGACTTTATCGGACTTCCTGGAGGAAAAGTTGCGATTACGAACGACCTTCTAGGTATATCTAAAACTACAAACCATCCGGAAGAAGCATTTTTATTTGCTAAGTACATGTCATATGGTAAAGAAGGCTTTATGAAACGTATGGAAATCGCTGCAGAAAATGGAATGGTGGTTAGTGGATTACCTATTAACACGGATCAGGAGATTTTAGATGAGTATTTTGCTCAAGCACCAGTTCCAGGAATTCGTAAAGCATATGAAAGAATTGATGAAGCTATTTTAGAACCATTTAAAACCGTTCCTGGCTATATCCAATCAAAATGGGAGGCACCAACTGGTGTAAGTGTTGGAGAACACGATAATGCAACGATTGGCCAATTGATGGATGCGATATTGAACGGGCAATTGAAAATTGAAGATTATGCGGATCAATTGAATAAATTAGCAAACGACAAATATGCTGAAGCAATGGCTGAATTACAGTAATATATACAATAGAAACCCCTAGGAATTCAATTTCCTAGGGGTTTCTATTGTTCGTAATACCGCTTTCAAACTTTCTTTTTATGAAAGTTTTTGAACCGATTCTCCTTCTAATAATTCCACTGAAATTTTTTGTCGTTCTGTTTTTTCTTTCTTGATTAGTTTTAAAAGCTGTTCAGCTGCTGCTTTTCCCCAATCTTCTTTTGAATAATGAATAGTGGCAAGACGTGGACGTGTATAGTTAGATAGTTCGATATTATCAAATCCAATGATATGAACATGTTCACCAACATTGTATTGAGATTGTTCTAAGTAGTTATATATTCCAATTGCCATTTCATCATTAAAACTAAATACTGCAACTGGCTCCGCATAATTTGCAAGGATGTGTTTAGCTGCTCTTTCACCAGATGCTTTGTCAAAGTCACCTGGAATTATGGTGAGGTTAAGTGAAGGGTATCGAGAAAAAATCTCCTTAACAGCTTTTAATCTTCTGTTAGAGTCATATGATTCCTTAGATCCAGTCAAGATTACAAAGTTTTTATGTCCATTATTTAATAGGAAGTTAATTGCTAGTTCTGCACCCATTTCATTGTCTAATAGAACACGTTCAATATTAGGATGATCTATTTCACGGTCTAACACGATAATACGGTGACCTCTATCAGCATACGTAATGATCTCTTCATCGGGGAAGTGAGCATCTAATATAATGGCCCCATCAATAATACCTTCTGGGAGAAAGCGATGCGATTCTTTTCCAGTACATACAATTAAATCATAGCCTTTTTCGTTTAATGTTTTACGCATACCTCTTAGTAATTCCCCAAAGAAGGAACCACCATAATCTGTTAAGAAAGCACCGATAATTTTTGTTTTTCGTTTTTTTAATGTTCTTGCTGCTGCATTTGGAACGTAATTTAATTCTTTTGCAACGGCAAGAATTTTTGCGCGTGTTTCTTCTGTTACTTTTGGACTGCCATTTAGTGCATAAGAAACAGTTGAAATCGCGACACCTGCTTGCTTTGCAATGTCTTTAATACTTACCATTATTACATTCTCTCCAATCCTACAATACCACCTATATTAAATCCTAAATCTATTCACAATATTTTACAATAGCAGAACGGTCATTTTTAACGAAAAAGCGACGGTATTGTGAACCGCCGCCTTTTAGATGTGCTTAAACCAGAAGATTACATTGAGATTTCAATAACATTCTTCTCGTTATTTAATAATGCTTCGTAGTTCTCTTTTGTAATGCTTAGTCCGCCTTTACGGTATGTGTTACCAATTCTTTCTCCTTCTACCGCTTTACCATTAATCTTAACAGAGAAGTCGTTACCGCTAGTTAAGTGGTAAACGAAAGTTACTGGCTTACCAGCAATTTCAAAGTTGAAGTGTAATCCATCAAGGTTTTCAGGAAGTACTGGGTCGATAATTAGATTTCCACCTTCAAAACGAATACCTAGTACGTTAGAAACTAATTGATTAACGTAGATTCCAGGGCCGCTTGAGTAGATTCTCCATCCACCTTTAACTGGTACAGAACCAGCTCTTAGTTCACTGAAACGCTCTTGTGCTTCATATCGTGTATTAAATTTACCATCAGAACTACTGAAGTAAGAATTACTTTGACGATATTCAGCGTTCGGAACTGCTTTCTTAATGCTAACTGGGTTAACTACTTCAAGGGCTTTCCATGCGTCTGTAGCTTTTCCTAGTTTCGCCATTGCTTCGATATAGCGAAGATGAGCGTGAACGTAAAGTACACCAACTTCACGACCGAAGTTTGCTGCTTGTTCTGCACGTTGGAAATGAGTACTTACTCCACCTTTGTAGTTTGCAGGGCGATCCATTAAGCGTACACCGTCAGGGCTAAGGAATTTTTCTTGAATAAGTTGATAATTTGCTTCCGCTTGTTCTGGAGTTAACATTTCACTAATAATTCCACGTTTTAATGGAAGTAAGCGATATTTAATTCCAGTTTTTGTATCATCTGGATGTAGCATTTTTTCTGGTTTATCTGGTGTTTCCATGTAGACAAATCCAGGAATGACTTTAGATGGTTCCATATATTTTTGGAAGTCTGCTTTAATATTCTCAGCAAGCTCGTGTAATTCTTTCGCTTCTTCTGGTTTATTGCTTTCTAATGCATTAGCAAGTTTGCTTATTGCTTGGTAAGTCAATGCAACAGTCCAGCTACTTGCCATATATTTCTTCAATTGTTGATTAGCTGGTTGTAATGTATCATCCCAGTCACCATCACCATAAGAAGATAAATACGTATCATGAAGGAAATTATTTTTAATATATTCAATTTCCTTTTGTGCATGTTCATAAATAGTTGCTGTTTCTTCTGTGAATTGGAATGAACCATGTTTCGTGTAAGGGACTTTTTCTTCTAAAATGCTGAAGTCTTTTGTAACAGCTAGATAGTCACCTAATACTTTCAATGGCCATACGATAATGTCACCATGGCTTTCGCCAGCTTGAATGTTTTGATAACGGTCAAACATGAACCATTGTGGCCAGTTACCATTGTCAATCCATTGGTGAGAATATACTCTTTTCAGAATAGTTTTTACGACATCCATTTTTTGAGTTGCCGTGAAGTATTCTACAGGTCCTTGCATAACATCACGTGTACCCCATGCAGCACCACTATATTGCTCTAGACCATGTGGTACAGAGTAATGTACAAGCATATTATGTGTATACCACCATGCAGTTGTATTGAATTTTTTAACTTCATCTGGAGTAGATTCTCCAAGAGTTAATTCAAAGCCATTCATTGTTTCTCTGAAGAATTCACGGTAACGCTCAATTTCCGTATTTTCATCAGCTTCTACTAATTCAGTTTCTTGACCATGAAGTAAACCTTGAATTGTAATCGACCAGTTTGCAGATGATTTTACATCAAGTACAAGTAATGATGCAGCATTTGGCTCTACACCTTTAGCAAAAACTGTTTCGTCTGCAACAGCGAAATCTGCACCAGATACACGAAGGCGATATGCTAATTCAGGATATGCATTTTTATTTAGTGCACCTTCTCCAGCAGTAAATGTTAATGTGTCATTATCTTGTTTCATTACATATGGTGCTTCATATTCATTAGCACTCATAATTACTTGATCAGTTACAAAGTATTCATAAGCTTTTCCACTTGCAGTACGAACGTTTAATTGAACTTGTTTTGTATCTACTGTTGTAAAGTTTGTAATGATAAATGTTTCTTCTTCTGTTTTGTAATACCATCTAGTATAGTTAAAGCCAATTTCAAATAGGGAAGGCATTGTTAGTAAGTGATATTTGTCACCTAATTTTACGTAGATGCGTTCGCCTGATGTTTTCATTACGTTTAAATGACTACGTGAATTTGTATTGAACTTATTGAATGAAGTGTTTCCAATAACTAATTGGCTGTTGAAAATACCATACATATAGGACGTAGTTGTAATCACTTCATCGATATTTTCAACATTATTACCACTCATTAAAATATGTCCATGTGGACGTTCAACTAATAACTCTTTTTCTTTTAACACTACATGCTCATGTGTATCTGTGAAGAATGCTAGTAATGTATCTCCGTCATATTCTTCTTGATGACGATTTGGGAATAGTTCTTTTACTTCGTCACTTGTCATGGAAACAGTTTGAAGTGGCTCTCCGAAAGTGGAAGTTTTTTCTACTTTATCAACAGCAGTAAAAGTAGGCTCTGGTTGTCCACTTACTTCTTCCCATGCAGCGGAAAGCTCGTCTTGGAATTCTAATGAAGTAACTGCATCATCATGAGTTTCTTTATATAGGCCATAGAAAACAAATTGTTCAGTACCTGAAAGAGTTACTTTTTCTGTTTGTAAAGCTGTATAAGCAAATTCATATTGATATACTTCGTTAGCAAGACTTTCATTATATAGAGCTTCTGGTTTATTTGTTTCTTTATAGGATTTTCCAAAGAATTGGAAACCATCTGTTGAATAACCAACAATTTTAGATAAAGAACCTTGTTGTAAGTAAGAGAAACCAGCTGGTTGACGTTGGTTTTGACGTGAGCAAACAATGTAGCCACGTTGGTCATCGTTAAAAATAGCATGGTCAATATATTGAGATACATATGCTTCGTTGTTACGAACTGCACCAATGCTAGCAATAGCAAGGTCTTGACCGTAAACGACGTCAATTTCTACGTCTGATCCTTCGACTTTTACATCCCAGAACCAAATACCTTTATCAGTAAGTGTAAAAGTAACTTGATAGCTTACACCTTTGTATTCACCTTTCCAAGCTACTTGATTGTCAGCTTGAAGGAATGTGCTTGGGGAATTTACGCCAAGTAAAGGAGTAACGTCGATATTGTTACCGTTGTGTATACGTAAGTAAATATTGTTTAAAGATCCGTCAAGTGGATTCGCAATCCATTGGTTAATCATTAAATGTTCATGTGTTGCTACTTTTAAGTCTCCGCTATTTAAAAAGGAAAACTCAATATTAGCAGCTTTAACGTTTTTAGTAGTCATGTCTATCTCCCTTTATAACATTGTTTTTTAATAGCCCTGTTGAAACAATAGGTTGTTGAGTTATAACATTGATTGGAGCGGAAGGCACGAGACTCCTGCGGGATAAAGGGTCAGGGTGAGACCCCACAGACGCGTTAGCGTCGAGGAGGCTCACCGAACCTTGTCTAGTTCAGGCTCCTAGTGGCTAGTGAATTTTCGGACACTTCCCTACGATAAGTCATCATCGACTCGTACCTCGTCGTGATTCCTTTATCTCAGTCAGTGTCCTAGAAAATTCATACGCCACTAGACAGTCGCCTTCACTTTTCGTAGCCCGCGGAAAGCGAGTGCCTGGCAGGCTAAAGTCGCCACGTCCTGTGGCAACGCCTGCACTAGCACATCCTATGCTTCGCAGCGGAAATCAACAACACTCTAAATAACCGTTATTTTTTTAATACAAAAGATAATGTTTCAACGTCACGGCTATTTGTACCGATGAATACTTCAAATCTTCCAGCATCACTTGTGAACTCAAGGTTGCTATGGTAATAACGAAGTTGTTCCTCTGTAATTGTGAATGTTACCGTTTTTGTTTCACCAGGTTGTAGAGTGATTTTTTCATAACCTTTTAGTTCCTTCATAGGACGTACAACTTCGCCAGCTACATCACGAATATACAATTGAACAATTTCTTCACCGGCAACTTCACCTGTGTTTGTCACTTGTACGGAAGCTGTAATGGAATCATTAACAGTTAATACATCACCTGATAAAGCGTGGTTACTATATTCAAATGTTGTATAACTTAAACCATAACCAAATGGAAGTAGTGGTTCATTTGGAATATCGAGGTACTTCGTAACATAACCTTCACCATTATTCAGATTTGGACGGCCAGTATTAAAATGATTGTAATAAACAGGAACTTGACCAACAGAGTGTGGGAAGGACATTGTAAGTTTCCCGGATGGATTTACATCTCCATATAAAATGTCTGCAATTGCAGCGCCACCTTCTGTTCCAGGGAACCATGCTTCTAATAAAGCATCTGCCTCGTCAATTACTCCGTGTAAATCAATAGGACGACCATTGAACAACACAATTGCGATTTTCTTGTTTAGTTTTTTCATTTCTTTAATCAATGTTAATTGTGCTTCAGGTAAGCGGATGTCTGCAAGACTAGCTGCTTCACCACTCATTCCTGGTGACTCACCAAGAGCTAAAACGATTAGTTCCGCATCTTTTGCAACTTCTAGAGCTTCTTGAATATCTTCCCCATTGTATGCCTCAATATCACAACCTTTTGCAACAGAGAGAAGGGAAGGATCAATTTTCTGCTCAATTCCTTGTTGAATTGTTACAGCATCTTCTGGTTGACCATGCCAAGACCAAGCACCAAGGATATTACCGCTATTAGCAAACGGACCAATAAGTGCAACTTTTGTATCTGTTGATAATGGTAATACTTGTTCATTCTTTAAGAGTACACAAGATTTTGCAGCTAATTCACGTGCAACTTTTCTATGTGGCTCAGAAAGGATAACTTCTTGTTCTAGTTGTTCATCTGCTCCACGATATGGGTTTTCAAATAAACCAAGTTTATCTTTCAATGTAAGAATTCTAAGAACTGCTTCATCCAGTAAAGCAACATCTAGCTCACCTGATTCAATTAGATCCTTAACGTTATTGATATAACACTCTGTCATCATTTCGATATCTACACCAGCACGTAATGCTTTTAACGCTGCTTCTCTAGTATCTTCGGCAACACCGTGTGGGATTAATTCCTTCACAGCTCCCCAATCAGAGATCATAACACCGTCAAATCCCCATTCATCGCGAAGAATATCGCGCATTAAGAATTCGTTACCTGTTGCAGGGATACCATCAACTGTATTAAAAGCAGTCATTACCATTTCACAGCCTTCATCAAGTGCTGCTTTATAAGCTGGTAAATAAGATTCACGTAATTGGCGTTCTGACATGTTTACTGTGTTATAATCACGTCCACCTTCAGGAGCACCATATGCAGCAAAGTGTTTAACACAAGCAGCAACATGATTTACATCTTCTTTAAGGTTCTTGCCTTGGAACCCTCTAACAAATGCTCTTGCATATTCACTATTTAAATATGGATCTTCACCAGTTGATTCCATCACACGGCCCCAACGAGGATCGCGTACAAGGTCCACCATTGGTGCAAATGTAACATGTACACCAGAAACAGCAGCTTCCTTAGCAGCAACCTCAGCACTTTTTTGTGCTAAGTCTAGGTCCCATGAGCTACCAATTGCTAGCGGTATAGGAAAGATAGTTTTAAATCCATGAATGATATCTGCCATCATTAATAGTGGGATACCGAGGCGATTATTTTTTAAGTGGGCATCTTGAATGTTTTTTACTTCACGCGCACCTGAACCACCAAGTACAGAACCAGTATTACGAACGTCTTCTTCTGTAAGTCCCATTTCATTCATTGGCCCAGTTATATGACCTCTATGTGATGCACCTTCAAAGAAAGGCATTGCAAGCTGGAGGAGCTGGCCAACTTTTTCGTCAATCGTCATTTTCTTTAATAAATCTTGCAATTGATTTTCTTGCATGAATAAACCTCCAAAGTATAATAACGAACATTATCGAAACGTTTCGACATAAGTCAAGTATATACGCTTTCATTATAAGAGTCAACGTATTAGTGAAACGTTTTTATTATTTTTTTTATGGGAAAATTACAACATTATTATTATGCTACTTTTTTTATTATTTTATGAATGTATACTAGACATAAATAGGTTAAAATTATGATAAAAGCTAGAGTATAGAATGGTGGGAAATGATATGGAAAAAGTGAAAACCGGTATTATAGGTTGCGGTATGATCAGTGAGATTTATATTAAAAACACAAGCTCCATCTATCAAAATCTTGAAGTAGTAGCTGTTGCGGATATTGATATCGAACGAGCGAAAGCAAGAGCAGAGCAATTTAATATTTCCAAAGCTTATTTACCAGAAGAATTATTGGCGGATGATGAAGTTGAAATGGTGATAAATCTAACCATTCCAGTTGCGCATGCACCAGTAACATTAAAAGCGCTAGAAGCCGGAAAACATGTATTTGTGGAAAAACCATTAGCTATTAAAAGAGAAGAAGGTTTAAAGATTCTCGAAGTAGCAAAGGAAAAAGGGTTATATGTAGGATGTGCGCCTGATACATTCCTAGGTGGAGGATTACAAACTTGCCGTAAACTAATTGATGATGGTTGGATTGGAGAGCCTTTAGGGGCTACAGCCTTTATGTTAGGGAGTGGTCCGGAAGGGTTCCATCCAAATCCTGACTTCTTCTATGTAGAAGGTGGAGGTCCAATGTTTGATATGGGGCCGTATTATTTAACAGCACTAGTACATTTATTAGGTCCGATAAAACGAGTGACTGGTTCTACAAAAGCTACATACTCAGAAAGAACAATAGGATCAGGACCTAGAAAAGGTCAAAAGGTACCAGTAGAAATTCCTACACATATCTCTGGGGTATTCGATTTTGAAAGTGGTGCAGTTGGTTCCATTATTACAAGTTTTGATGTATGGGGATCGCAACTCCCAAGGATTGAAATATATGGGACGAATGGAACGTTAATTGTTCCAGATCCTAATACGTTTGGTGGACCAATTTATATAAAGAGACCAGGAGATCCTGACTGGTCGTCTGTTCCATTGACATATGGCTTCACTGAGAATAGCAGAGGTATAGGGGCTGCTGATATGGCTAATGCCATTAGAACAGGTGGAGAGAACCGAGCAAGTGGTAAACTTGCATTTCATGTACTAGATGTAATGCATGCTTTCCAAGATTCTTCTGAAGCTGGAACACATATTACAATTACGAGTGGTTGTGAACGACCTGAACCACTACCAATGAATCAGTATCGACTTTTTGAATAATGACATATATGCCCTGTTATCGAGTAACAAGATAACAGGGTTTTTTTGTTAGATATATAGGATGTGATGTTGCTTTATGTTATTATTAAAGAGTATAACATCACTATGTATTTGGGGAGGGTGTAAGATTCGATGACTTATAGTTTTGTTTCGCATCTCTATTGTCCAAAATGCACAAAAACTTACAACTTAGAATCAACACACCAATTATGTACATGTGGTTCACCATTGTTAGTAAAATACAACTTGCATTTACTTACACAGGAATTGAAACCGTCTGATTTAAAAGGAAGAAGAAATGATCTTTGGCGTTACCATGAGCTATTACCAATAAAAAAGGAAAAAAATATTGTATCCATGGGAGAAGGAATGACTCCTTTGCTTCCTATGGATAGAATTGGAAAGCAAATGGGGATTAAACAATTGTTTATGAAGGATGAAGGAATTATTCCGACAGGGACTTTTAAAGCACGTGGGGCTGCCGTTGGAGTATCCAAAGCAAAAGAACTCGGAGTGAAACAGTTAGCAATGCCGACAAACGGGAATGCGGGTGCAGCATGGTCACTGTACGCTACACGTGCTGGAATCTGTGCAACAATTGTTATGCCAATGGATGCACCGAAAATTACAAGAAATGAATGTGCAGTTGCTGGAGGAAATCTTTATTTAGTAGATGGATTAATTAGTGATGCTGGAAGGATAGTAGCGGGGTTAGTACAGTCATCTGATATATATGATGCATCCACGTTAAAGGAGCCCTACCGGATTGAAGGAAAGAAAACAATGGGGTTGGAAATAGCAGAACAATTTAATTGGGAAGCTCCAGATGTTATTCTATACCCGACAGGTGGCGGTGTAGGTTTAATAGGGATATATAAAGCATGGAAGGAATTACAAGAGCTCGGATGGGTTCATAAAGAGAAAATGCCACGTTTAGTAGCTGTTCAAGCAGAAGGTTGTGCACCAATAGTAAGAGCATGGGAAGAAGGCAAGCGAGAGTCGGAGTTTTGGCCAGATTCACAAACAATCGCTTTCGGAATTAATGTTCCGAAAGCTTTAGGTGACTTCTTAGTATTGGAAGCATTATACGAAACTAATGGTTGTGCAGTATCTATAGATGATCGTGAAATTGTAGCTGAGCAAAAAATAATTGCTGAGAAAGAAGGTACATTCATTTGCCCTGAAGGTGCTAGTGCATTTGTAGCAGCACGCAAATTACGGAAGCAAGGGTGGATAAAAGATAATGAACGTGTTGTAGTCTTAAACACTGGAGCTGGAATAAAATATCCGAATACCGTGAATGTGGAAGTACCAATATTACAGAAAGGTGACTCCATTCCAATTCGAACAAATATATAATTATAAAATGAGGAGAAGGAAAAAATATCCTTCTCTTTTTTATATGAAAGCGGGAATAAATAATATTATTTATATGATTTTTTAATTAATTCAATCAATCAACTTGTTAAAGTACCGAGAGAAATGTATGATAAAATCAAAATATGAAGAATGCTGACTGTTTTCCTGCAAATCAGTCACAGGATTTACTCACAACAGAGGGAGGAAGTTTAGTATCATGGCAAAACAGCAAATTGGTGTTATCGGTCTTGCAGTAATGGGTAAAAACTTGGCTTTAAACATTGAGAGCCGTGGATATTCGGTTGCAGTATTCAACCGCTCATCAGAAAAAACAGAAGACTTCATGCAAAACGAAGCAAAAGGTAAAAATTTCGTTGGTGCATTGTCGATAGAAGAATTCGTAAATTCACTAGAAAAACCACGTAAAATTTTACTTATGGTAAAAGCTGGGGCAGCAACAGATGCAACAATTGAAACTTTAAAACCTCATTTAGATAAGGGCGATATTTTAATTGATGGAGGTAACACGTTCTTCCAAGATACAATTCGTCGTAATAAAGAATTAAGCGAAGCAGGATTACACTTCATTGGAACAGGGGTTTCAGGTGGAGAAGAAGGTGCACTAACTGGTCCTTCCATTATGCCAGGAGGTCAAAAAGAAGCTTATGAGCTTGTAGCTCCTATTTTTGAAGCAATTTCCGCTAAAGTGGATGGAGATGCTTGTACTACATATATCGGTCCAGACGGTGCAGGTCACTATGTGAAAATGGTTCACAACGGTATTGAGTATGGCGACATGCAATTAATTTGTGAAGCATACTTTATTATGAAGCATGTATTAGGTCTTGGTGCTGAAGAGCTTCATGAAGTGTTTGCTGATTGGAATAAAGGTGAATTAGATAGTTATTTAATCGAAATTACTGCAGATATCTTCAAGAAAGTGGATGAAGAAACTGGAAAACCACTAGTTGATGTTATCCTTGATACTGCAGGCCAAAAAGGAACAGGTAAATGGACAAGTCAAAACGCGCTTGACCTAGGTGTTCCACTACCACTAATTACAGAGTCAGTGTTTGCACGCTTTATTTCTGCAATGAAAGAAGAACGTGTAGCTGCTAGCAAAGTATTGGCTGGTCCAGAAGTAGCACCTTTTGATGGAGATAAGAAAGAACTCATTGAAGCAGTACGTAAAGCACTTTATATGAGTAAAATTTGTTCCTATGCACAAGGTTTCGCGCAAATGCGTGTAGCTTCTGAGGAATATGGCTGGGATTTAAAATACGGTGATATTGCAATGATCTTCCGTGGTGGTTGTATTATCCGTGCGCAATTCTTACAAAAAATTAAAGATGCATATGACCGTGATCCAGAATTAGCTAACTTAATGCTAGACCCTTATTTCAAAGAGATTGTGGAGAGCTACCAAAAAGAATTACGTAAAGTAATTTCTATCGCTGTAGAGCGTGGAATTCCTGTACCATCATTCGCAAGTGCAGCTGCATATTATGACAGCTACCGTACAGAAACGTTACCTGCAAATCTTTTGCAAGCACAACGCGATTACTTCGGTGCACACACATATGAGCGTATTGACAAAGAAGGTATCTTCCATACTGAATGGATGGATAAATAATATACAACAAGAAGGCTGCCCTCTAAGTAACAAGGGCAGCTTTTCGTTTATAGAATAGGAGGTGGGGATTATATGGAATTAGTCGTTGGTTTGGATATTGGAACAACGGCAGTGAAGGCTGTTCTTTTTCAACGTGATGGTACAGTGTTGGCGATAGCGGAAAAGTTGGTAACCACTTATTATCCAGAACCAGGTTGGGCAGAGCAAGATCCTGTTGAGGTGGAGAGCAAAGCACTTGAAGCATTACGTGATGTAATCCAGCATAGCGCGGTCAAGCGTGAATCGATAAAGGCAATCGGTATTTCCTGTGCGATGCACTCACTTATTTGTGTCAATGAAACTGGTATTGCATTATCCAACGCGCTTATTTGGTCAGATGGAAGAGCAAAAATGCAAGCGGATGCATTATCAAAGAAGGAAATCGGTGCACGTTTGTATGACAAAACGGGAGTTCCAATTCACCCAATGTCTCCTCTTGTAAAACTAATCTGGATGAAAGAAACTGGATTTAATGCATATAAACAAGCAAGCCACTTTATATCACTGAAAGAATATATTTTATTTCATTGGTTTGGTGAAAGAATGATAGATTATGCGATGGCGTCTGCAACAGGTTTATTTAACAAAGATACATTAAGCTGGGAGCAAGAAGCGTTGGTATTAGCGGGGATTACGGAAGCGCAGTTGTCCAATGTTGTAGCCCCTACAGAAGTATTGAATGGCATAAGAGTGGAAGTGGCAGAAAAAATAGGGATTCAAAAAGAAACTCCTTTTGTCATTGGAGCTGCAGATGGACAATTAGCCAATTTAGGTATAGGAGCAATTTTGCCTGGAGAAGTAGCGATTACTGTTGGAACGAGTGGAGCAGTGAGACAGCTTGTGAAAGATTCTCGTCTAAGTAAGCAGCAGGGAACATTTTGTTATGCTTTTACAGAGCAATATAAAATTGTTGGTGGACCGACAAATAATGGCGGGATTGTAGTGCAGTGGTTAAAGGAAGTATTACATAACGAAGATGAGATGGAGGATTTTCTAAAAAAAGCTGAAACTGTTAACGTAGGGGCAGATGGTTTGTTTTTTATTCCGTATATTAATGGGGAAAGAGCACCAATTTGGAACCAAAACGCTACGGGAAGTTTCTATGGTCTAAAAATTACACATACACAAAATTTTATTATTCGCGCAGTGTTAGAGGGGATTACACTCAATTTATATGAAATATATCAAGATGTTAAACAAATTGCTGGCGAGCCCGAGCGGATTTTTGTAAATGGGGGGTTAGCTAGATCAAAGACTTGGTTGCAATTAGTAGCCGATATATTTGGAAAAGAGGTTTGTATTGCAGAGAGCCCGCAAAGCTCTGCATGGGGAGCGGCATGGATAGCACTTGTTGGTATAGGCGTTGAGCATACGTTGGAAGCAATTAAAGACTCCATCCATATTGAAAAAGTTATAAAACCAAATGTTGAAAATCACTCCAAATACAAAAGAATATATGAAGAGTGGAAGAAACTCATACCAAAATAGGTAGCAACATTTCGTTGCTACCTGTTTTTGTATTAAACTTCGCTAGCTTTTAATTCAACTTCGCTCAAAGGAATTCCAAGTGCATCTGCTACACCTTGGCCATATGCTGGATCAGCAAGATAGCAATGCTTGATGTGACGCAATTTAATATGCTTTTCAACACCTTGCATATTACGAGCAGTATTTTCGAACAATACTTGTTTCTGTTCATCACTCATTAAGTTAAATAGTTTTCCTGGTTGTTCGAAGTAATTATCATCATCTTCACGGAATTCCCAACGGTTTGCATTTCCGTTAATAGCAAGATCTGGCTCTCTATATTCTGGTTGATCTCGCCATTCTCCGTAACTATTAGGAGCATATGCAAGTCTACTTCCATGGTTGCCGTCGACACGCATCGCACCATCACGATGGAAGCTATGGAATGGACATTTCGGTTGGTTTACCGGAATTTGATGGTGGTTTACGCCAAGACGATAACGCTGTGCATCACCATAAGAGAATAGTCTTCCTTGTAACATTCTATCTGGCGAGAAGCTGATTCCTGGTACAACGTTAGCTGGTGTGAAAGCAGCTTGTTCTACTTCAGCAAAATAGTTTTCTGGATTACGGTTAAGTACCCACTCTCCAACTTCGATAAGAGGGAAGTCTTTCTTATACCATACTTTCGTTAAATCAAATGGATTGTATGGCATGTTGTTTGCTTGTTCCTCGGTCATCACTTGAATATACATTTTCCATTTAGGGAAATTACCATTCTCAATTGCTTCATATAGATCTCTCTGATGGCTTTCGCGGTCTTTACCAACAAGATCTGTTGCCTCTTCGTCCGTTAAATTCTCAATACCTTGTTGTGAGCGCATATGGAATTTTACCCAAACACGTTCATTTTTATCATTAATCATACTAAAAGTATGGCTTCCAAATCCATGCATAGTACGGTAAGACTTTGGAATTCCTCGGTCACTCATTACGATTGTAACTTGGTGTAATGCCTCAGGTAAGGATGTCCAGAAATCCCAGTTCGTATTAGCGTTTCTCATATTTGTGCGTGGATCACGTTTTACCGCATGGTTTAAGTCAGGGAAAATTAACGGATCTCTAAAGAAGAACACAGGTGTGTTGTTTCCAACAAGGTCCCAGTTACCTTCCTCTGTATAAAATCTCATTGCAAATCCACGAATATCACGTTCAGCGTCAGCGGCACCACGTTCACCAGCAACGGTAGAGAAGCGAACAAACATGTCAGTTTGCTTACCGATTTCAGAGAAAATTTTTGCTTTCGTATATTTCGTAATGTCATTTGTTACTGTAAAAGTACCGTATGCACCTGAACCTTTTGCGTGCATACGACGTTCAGGAATTACTTCTCTATCAAAGTGAGCTAGTTTTTCTAGTAACCAAACATCTTGTAATAAAATAGGCCCACGAGGTCCAGCTGTCATAGAATTTTGATAATCAGTAACTGGAGCACCAGCAGCTGTAGTTAATTTCTTTTTATTATTATTATTCTCATTTACGCTCATTTAATGAGCACCTCCTAGAATATTAATCTCTTACTTTATAATAATTATTATATCAGAGTGAATTTAAAAATGCTAGACTAATCTTTACAGTATTGTGAATTTGCTAGATTACCCTGTAATTCAAGCTTTCTCAATAACAATCGACATTCTCAATTGCAAATTCGACACAATACTATGTTAAAACTAATATAAATTGGCGAAAACAATAAAAAAGTGTCTGACCCGAAACAATTTTAAATTGTTCAGGGTCAGACACTTACATTATCAATCGTTATTTAGTTTTAATACGTTTAGTATTTTAAAGAAGATACTTAGGAGGATTGCTACGATAGTTGCAAGACCCATTCCTTTTAATTCAACATCACCGATATTAATAACTGCACCGCTAATTCCGATTACGAGTACAACACAAGTTAAGATTAAGTTTTGTGAATTACTATAGTCTACTTTTGATTCAACAAGCATGCGGATCCCGCTTGCAGCGATGATACCGAATAGTAGTAATGAAATTCCACCCATTACTGGACTTGGGATACCTTGAATAAGTGCTGCTAACTTACCGCAGAAGGAAAGTACAATGGCGATAACTGCTGCACCACCGATAATCCAAGTAGAATATACACGCGTAATTGCAAGAACTCCGATGTTTTCTCCATAAGTTGTATTTGGTGTAGATCCAAAGAAACTGGAAAGCATCGTGGAAACACCGTTACCAATCATAGAGCGATCAAGTCCAGGATCTTTCACTAAGTCTTTCTTTACAATATTTCCTGTTACAACTAAATGTCCAATATGCTCTGGTATTAAGACGAGTGCAGCAGGTAGTATGATTAAAATATCTGACCAGTTAAATTGCATTTGATAATATGTTGGCATGGAAATCCATGCTGCTTCTTTCACAGCAGTGAAATCTACAAGTCCGTAGAAGTAAGCAATGATATATCCAGAAACAATACCGAGTAAAATTGGAATGATTTTCAAAAATCCTCTTAATGTTACCCAACAAACAATTGTAATTAAGAGTGTTAATAAGCAAACGATAATATAATCAGGATTTGCAATCCAATCTTCTGCTGCATCAGAAGGTTTAATTAAATGTCCCATTCCTGCAGCAACTGGAACAAGTTCAAGTCCGATAACTGCGACAATTGCACCCATAGCCGCTGGTGGGAAAATAACATCAATCCATGATGTTCCTACTACTTTAATGAGAAGACCGACAAGTGTTAATACAAGACCTACGACAAGGAAGCCGGCAAGTACATAACCATATCCATCGCCACCTGCATATTTACCTAATACAACGGATACTGGTGATATGAATGCAAAGCTAGAACCAAGATACGCAGGGATTTTACCTTTTGTAATAAAGATATATAGTAATGTTCCAATTCCGTTCATTAAAAGAATAGTTGCTGGGTTTACACCAAACAAAACAGGTACTAAAACTGTAGACCCAAACATTGCGAATAAGTGCTGTAAGCTTAATGGTAAACTTTGTAATAATGGTAGTCGTTCATCGACTTGGATTTCTCTTTTCATCCGAAATCTCCTCCTAATCATTGTTGGCTGAGATCAGATTGTGCCATTGGTAAGGTACAGCAAAAAGCACCTTGCCCAATGACTGGCAAGGTGCATAAATGAGCGGAAAATAATAGAATAACCGTTCTATGCAGAATTCATGCGCACAAAAAAATATTACGCATGCAACCTTGTCAGCCTCACGGGACTGTTTTAAAGGCAATCTGATTCATTTGTCATATGTATTATGACAAGGACAAAAGCGAAAGTCAACAACTTTTTTAAAAGTGTCTTCACAGAAATAGATTTCATTTGCTTGTGAATAACAAGGGGAATCCTAGCATACATTGGATTTACTCACCATATATCCCATCATACTGAATCTTCACAAATGTATCATCGACTTGAACAGCAAGTGCTTCTTTCTTACTAACATCCTTAATTTCATAAATCTTTGTTCCTTTTGTAAAAGTATTGGAACTGACAGTTTTGCCATTTATATCAGCATCAAATTCGTTATCAGAATAGAAGGTAACCTTTCCGATGGAGGGACCTATATCTTCTTTATCAATATATTCCAATGTTTCGATGTACTTAGCTCCATCATTCAACACTACAAATCCATTTTTCCAGTCAGGACTACTATTTTTGTTCGAACAACCTGAATAAATAATACAAGCTACCAGGAACAAGGGAATGAGCTTTTTATACATAACGAACCTCCTATAAAAGGTGATTTATGTCAGTGGATGAGCCATTATAGATTTTTTTGTAGTACTAAAACAATATGTCTTCTAATTACCATTATGTACCATAATTTAAATATATTGAATGATTGATGACATTACTAGGGGTGTTGTTAAAATATGACCTAAAAGAGGTTGGGGCAAAGGAATATGGTTGCAAACAAAAACCGAACTATAACTTGATCTCAGGACAAGGTAGTTCGGTCGTTTTATGAATAATAAAAATTTTTTAGTTACCAGCGGAGGAAATACACGAAGACTCCTACCATGGAAATAAAGCTTTAAAAAGTTAGCTCTGTTAAACACTGTTGTTGATTTTCGCTTCTGTACACTCGCTTTCCGCGGGCACGGCCTCAGCTAACTTGGCAAAGAAAACCGCTTTGCCAAGTGGATCTTCAGCTCGTGCTGTTCCCGCAGGAGTCTCGTGTACATCCGCTACAATCAACTAAATTGTCAACAACAATGAACTTTAACAGAGCCAAAAAGTTAAATCTAACTTATACATGCATCGTATAGACCTACCCTAGCACATTTCCATTCCCTGTGGTGTATTTTTGGATACATGGTTGACTGCGGGATGTACGATAGCCGGGAGACCCCACAGGCGTGTTCAGCGCCGAGGAGGCTCCCGAACCGCCCGCGGAAAGCGTAGTGTATTTCCGAAGCGGTATAGTACACTTACATTCAATTTATCTTACAATTATGCCCGTTCCTCAAATAAGCTTGCAATCTTCACAATGACTTGAACAGCTTTTTCCATATTCTCAACTGAAATAAATTCATATGGTCCATGGAAGTTCTCTCCACCAGTAAAAATATTTGGTGTAGGGAGCCCCATATAGGAAAGCTGAGACCCATCTGTACCACCGCGAATTGGTTCAATTACTGGTGTAATATCTAGACTTTTCATTGCATCAGAAGCAATCTCGATAATTTCTTTCACAGGTTCAATTTTTTCACGCATGTTGTAATATTGATCGTTCATATTGATAATGATGCGGTCGTGTCCATATTTCTCGCGCAGGTGTGCGACTATTTTTTTCACATTTTCTTTTTTTGCTTCAAACTTATCGCGATCAAAGTCACGAATGATGTAGTTGAGTTTTGTTGTATCTACATCACCATGGAATGAAAGTAAGTGGTAGAAGCCTTCGTATCCTTCTGTTAATTCAGGTGCTTCCTCGGCTGGCAGGGAATTATGAAACTCCATAGCAATCTTAGCTGCATTGACCATTTTTCCTTTCGCTGTACCAGGGTGGATGTTTGTTCCCTTAAAAGTAAGCTTTAATCCTGCTGCATTAAAACTTTCATATTGTAGTTCGCCTAGAGGACCGCCATCGATTGTATATGCGTAGTTGGCACCGAATTCATCTACATTAAATTTATGTGGTCCACGGCCGATTTCCTCATCTGGCGTAAAAGCAACTCGGATCTTGCCGTGTTTAATTTCTGGATGTTTGATTAAATAATCCATTGCCGTCATGATTTCCGCAATTCCGGCTTTATTATCGGCACCTAGAAGCGTTGTACCGTCAGTTGTAATTAACGTATGACCTTTATAGTTTGTTAGAGCAGGGAAGTCCTTTGGAGTAAGAACGACATTATCATTTAGCTTAATTTCTTTACCATCATATTGCTCCACTATTTGTGGGTTAACACCTTCACCAGTAAAATCTGTTGCCGTATCAACATGTGCTAAAAATCCTATAACAGGAACTTGCTTTTCAGTATTGGCTGGAAGTGTTGCCATGACATAAGCATTTTCGTCGATCGTAACTTCCTCCATGCCAATCGCCTTTAACTCATCAACGAGCATTCTTGCAAGCGTCCATTGGCCGTCTGTGGAAGGACATGTGTCGGAGTTCTCGTCTGATTGTGTATTTACTTTTACATATGAAGTGAAGCGTTGAATAATATCCTGTTTCAATGTGCTAATCCCCTTTACGATTAATTAACTACATATTACCTTAAATGTTAGCTAAAAATAAAGAAGCCGGTACTTCTGAATGAAGTACCGACCTAATCATTATTCGTAACTTTCTCGTTCTCTATTTCAATCCAATCTTGTCCCCATTTTTCAATCTCTTTCATTAATGGTGCCAGTGCTAGGCCTTTTTCCGTTAATGAATATTCAATACGGACAGGGGTCTCAGGATATACTTGGCGTAAAACAATTCCTTCTTGTTCCAAGTCTTTTAATCTTTCGGATAGAACGCGTGCGCTTATTGGCATTGCGGCTTCCACTGTACAAAAACGTTGTGGTCCATTTAGTAATTGATAAATTATTAATCCGGACCAGCGTTGTCCTAATATACTCATTGCCTTTTCAAATCTTGGACACATAGTTGGTGTATTCAATATAATCACCTCTCTTACTTAATTATATCACGATAGATATTGATTACCAACTTTTATTTCGCGCTAAAGTTACTTGACTAAATCTAATTTTTAATATATAGTTACTTACATAAAGTAAGTAAAAGAGACGGAGGAAAAATAAATGAACCTTAAACAACATCCGGTTATTAGTAGTGTTAATTTGTTAGTAGAAAATTTACAACGTACGATGAAGTTTTATATAGATGTACTTGGTTTTAAAGTACTTGAAGAAACAGATACGGAAGCTACATTAACAGCTGACGGTAAAACTCCAATCTTAACCCTGGAACAACCAAGTGATATTCAAAAACGGACGCGTTCTACTGGATTGTACCACATTGCTTTTTTGCTACCAAATCGCTCTGATTTAGCAGATATTATTCACTATTTTATTAAAACGCAATATCCATTACAAGGTGCATCTGACCACCATGTGAGTGAAGCACTATATCTTGCGGATCCTGAAGGGAATGGAATTGAGATTTATATAGACAGACCTACAGATCAATGGAAGTGGGATGGTGATCAAGTGCATATGACGACAGTAGCACTTGATATTGAAAGCATATTAAGGGAAGCATCGACAGAAGGCTGGAAAGGAATGCCGGAACAAACGTTAGTTGGTCATATACATTTACAAGTCAATGAATTGCAAAAAACAAAACAGTTTTATTGTGACTTACTTGGTTTTGAACCAGTATTGAACTATGGAAGTCAAGCTCTGTTTATTTCAAAACATCGTTATCATCACCATATTGGAATGAATACATGGGGAAGTGCAGGTGCACCAGCTCCAGCAGAAAACAGTGCAGGATTAAAATGGTTTACAATCTTAGTACCAGATGAAAATGAGTTGCAAGCAGTGAAAGATCGTTTGCAAGCTGCTGGTGAATATATAGCAGAAGAGCAGGGAAGCTTCATTACGAAAGATCCTGCGGGAATTCGTGTGCGATTATCAGTAAAATAACAATGTCAGAGTGTCGATATAATGGCACTCTCTTTTTACGTTGATTCAGAATACCGTAATGACATTGTTTCGCTTTTCTTATGCTATAATGGGGGCAAACAAATAAAGGAGAGAACGATAGTGGCTGAAAAATACATAGGTTATGCAGGAACGTATACAAGACAAAGCAGTGAAGGAATTTATCGTTTTGTTTTAGATGTAGAAGCAGGGAAACTAACAAATGTAGAAGTTGCTGCAAAAGTTGGAAGTCCAACATATGTAGCAGTGAGTGAAGATAAACAATATTTATATTCAGTAGCACAGCAAGATAAATTAGGTGGAGTAGCTGCATATAGCATTAAAGATGGAGAGCTAACTTTTATCAATGAAGATCTTCAGGAAGGTGCACCGCCATGTCATTTGGAGATCCATGACGATGCGTTAGTTACAGGGAATTATCATAAAGGTACGGTTAGTTTATACAAAACAAAAGAAGATGGAGGAGTTCAACCTTTAGCATTTGAAGTGCAGCACGAAGGGACAGGCCCTCATCAACGCCAAGAAAAATCACATGTGCATTTTACAGGCTATACACCAGATAAAAAGTACTTTGTAGTTGCTGATTTAGGTATTGACGAAGTAGTTACATATAAAGTAGTTGGGGATAAGCTAGAGAAAGTTAGCACGTTAAAAGTTAAAGCAGGAAGTGGCCCGCGCCATCTTACATTCCATCCAAATGGAAAAATTGCTTATTTACTAACAGAGTTAAGCTCTGAAGTAGTCGTGTTAGATTATGATGCAGAAACTGGTGTTTTTACAGAAAAGCAATATATCCGTGCAATTCCAGAAGACTTTAACGAAACAAACGATGCAAGTGCAATCCACATTTCAAAGGATGGCCGTTTTGTTTATACAGGAAACCGCGGTCATAATAGTATCGCAGTATTTTCAGTCGATGAAGCTTCAGGCGAATTAACGTTTATTGAACATACTCCTTCTGGTGGTGAGTGGCCACGCGATTTTGTATTTGATCCAAGTGGTGCATTTTTAGTAGCTTCTAACCAACATACAGGCAACTTAGTATTATTTGCTCGAGATCAAGAAACAGGGAAGTTAACAAAGCTGGATTCAGAAGTAGAAGTGCCAGAAGTAGTTTGTGTAAAATTTTTATAAGTCGATAAAATAAGAGTACCCCGAACCTTTGGATGTTCGGGGTATTTTATTTAGATTCGATTTCCTTGGTCGCATGATGTAATTAGGGATAGGTATGTGAGCGATAGTTATGAGAAGTGGTCGAAAGGGAGATTGTTATACGACGGGTTTGGGCAAGGATATGAGTTGAACTGGTCGAGAGGGAGGTTATCACGACGGATTTGCGTTAGGTTACGGGATGAAACGGTCGAGAGGAAGCTTGTCACGACGGGTTTGGGCAAGGTTACGGGATGAAGAGGTTGAGAGGGAGGTTGTCTCGACGGTTTTGAGCTAGGTTACTTGGTGAACTGGTCGAGAGGGAGGTTATCAAGGCAGGTTTGGGCTAGGATATGAGTTGAACTGGTCGAGAGAGAGGTTATCATGACGGGTTTGAGCAAAGTTGTAGGTTGAAATGGTAGAGAGGAAGGTCATCACGACGAGTTTGAGTTAGGTTACTGGTTGAACTGGTTGAGAGGGAGGTTGTCACGACGGGTTTGAACTGGGTTACTGGTTGAACTGGTTGAGAGAGAGGTTATCATGACGGGTTTGAGCAAAGTTGTAGGTTGAATTGGTCGAGAGGGAGGTTATCAAGGCGGGTTTGGGCTAGGATATGAGTTGAACTGGTTGAGAGGGAGGTTGTCACGACGGGTTTGAGCTGGGTTACTGGTTGAAATGGTCGAGAGGAAGGTCATCACGACAATCTGAACTAGAATACATAATGAAATCGTCTTGATAAAGCTTCTCTAAACGAGTATCAACTATTATTCTATGAAAAGTGGTCGTGACGATGGTATCCACGACTACTTTTCATAAATAATCGTCATAGGACATTTATAAAACTATTTTTTCCTTTCTTGTGTAGCTTTTACCTGGATGATGATCAGGAAGTTGTGGGCCAGCACCAAATAAGTTACCTCTTAATGTTGTTTCCTCATATCCAATTGGCACTCTGCCTCTAGCTTGTAAAACAGGTACAACAAGTTCGGCGAAGTCCTTGAACGTTCCTGGTGAAACTGCATATGCAATGTTAAATCCATCTACACCAGCTTCATTTACCCATTCTTCAATTAAATCTGCAATTTGCTCTGGAGTTCCAACCATATTGATTCCCATGCCGCCAATCCCAATCTGTTCAGCAATTTCCCCAACAGTCCATTGGCGTGTAGGATCCACTTTCGTATAATTTTCTAGAGCGGAGCGGATAGAGTCGTTTTCCACATACTTTACAATTGTAGAAGGGTCATAACCAGATAAGTCGACACCAGTCCAACCTCCAAATAAAGCAAGAGCACCTTCATAGCTAATATGCTTTTTATACTCATTATATTTTTCTTGAGCTTCTTCTTCCGTTCTTCCAACAACTGGAGTGACCATCGTTAATATTTTCACTTCATCGGGATTTCGACCATACTTAACTGAATCATCTCGTAATTTTTTCACTGTTGCTTTGGCAATAGTAAGTGTCGGTGCTCCAATAAAAACTAGTTCAGCATTCTTTACAGCAAATTCTCTACCTTTGTTTGATGCACCTGCTTGGAAAAGTACTGGTGTTCTTTGTGGGGAAGGTTCACATAAATGAGCACCAGGAACTTTATAATATTTCCCTTCATGGTTAATATCATGGACTTTATCGGGGTCCGTATATATACGATTCTCTTTATCTACTTTTACAGCATCATCTTCCCAGCTGCTCTCCCAAAGTTTATAGCAAACTTCTAAATATTCCGCAGCAATATCATAGCGTTCATCATGATTAATCTGGTCTTCTAATCCCATGTTTACTGCAGCACTTTTTAAGTATGATGTAACGATATTCCAACCTACTCGTCCTTTTGTTAGGTGATCTAGAGTCGACATTCTCCGCGCGAATGTATAAGGGTGTTCATGTGTAACCGATGCAGTAACCCCAAAACCAAGATGTTTTGTTACGGATGACATAAGTGGAACGACAAGCAGTGGATCATTGACTGGTGATTGTGCTCCTTGGCGAACGGCCGCATCCCTTGAACCATTGTATACATCATATGTCCCTAGTACATCTGCAAGAAAAACAGCATCAAAACGTCCTTTTTCCAAAATTTTGGCGAGTTCAATCCAATAATCACTATCCTTATATTGATGGGAGCGGTCGTCTGGATGTGTCCATAGTCCAGGTGATTGGTGGCCAGCACAATTCATTTCAAATGCATTTAAATAAATTCTTTTTTTGGTCATCATTATTCTCCTTTGTTAAATGGTATAGTGTTCCGGGATTGGGTTGCTTTGTTTTTTGATAATTTCAGTAAAATAATCAAGTTGTTTTTTGGTTCTTGCTAATGTGTCAATGTCTAATATAGGTTCTAAGCTTTCCTTATCCACTTCCTGATCTGTCAGGTATATTCCCTTTAAGTTTTGGCCTTTTAGTGTTGCTAATAGCGGTTTTAGGGAAAACTCTAGTGCTAGTAAGTGGGACTTGCTGCCACCAGTCATTAAAGGTAAAACTGGTTTTCCTTCTAAAATTTCTTGCGGTAAAATATCAATCAATGTTTTTAATACTCCAGAAAAAGCAGCTTTATAAACTGGAGAACCGACGATGATGCCACTCGAATCACGGATTTGTTTAGCGATTCTTTCTACTACTGGGCTATTGAAGTTTGCGAAAAATAAATCATTATGTGGTACGTCACGAACGGAAATATGTGTAACTTGAAAGCCCTTTTGTTGTAATAAGCGCCCTAAGTATCGGAGTACTTGATCTGATCGCGAACTTTCAAATGGACTACCAGATAGAATTACAATTTCACTCATTGAAAATTCCCTCCTTTATAATTAACTAAACATAGATGTATACTTGGATTTTTGTGAATAAATTTACAATAAAAAAACCTCCTCTCAAAAGATGAGAGAAGGGTAGGGGATTTGAAGGAAATCAAACCATAACTGTTCTCATCTTTAGAATACAGTGTATTCTTCTGAAATTAGCACCATGCAATGTTGCTGGTTGCTGAGGTTTCGCAGGGTCAGTCCCTCCACCTCTCTTGATAAGAGTAAAATATTGGATTTTCTTACTGGTTTTTATTATAAGTAACTCAATCGGATTAATCAACAAATAATTGTCGACAAGATTCGAGTTACATCTTTTTGAAAAAAGATAAAGGCCCCGTACTAGGAGACCTTTATCCTCGAATGATCTTATTTTTTTCTAATAAACCAAACAATCAGCGAAATAACAAGGGATACAATTGTATAAAATGTTGCCCAACCAAATAGCGCTTGCCAACCAACGTTCTGGACCATTGGTAGAATGATAGTAAGGATATTAAGACCAATGAATAGAATAATTGGTACGATAAAGTAGCGTTTAAATTTAATCGTTACCAACAAAGAAAAAAGTAAAGTTGCAATCGGCGCTACTATTCCATAAAAAGCAATTTCCCACATGAAAAATCACCATTCCTTTTTATTTTTATTTTGAATGTTCATTAATAACACGTAAGGAGATATCAGTGTCCTTATCGAAGTTTACGGTGTATTTAGCGTAGTCTTTACTTCCTTTTGCATAGACAAAACCCTCAATCTTTGCATCATTATAAGGATATTTACCATTATTCAATGTTTTTTGAATTACTTGAACTACTTCTAAAGTTTGCTCCTTTGAAAGATTTGTTACATCAAGCGAAAAGTTAATATCAAACGGTTCAATTAACTCTATATCATGACTCCATTTTGTATCAGGAGGGTATTTTTCCTCTAGTACATCAAGATAAAATTCAATCTGTGTGACAATCCCTGGTATTTCTGAATCTATTCCTTCGTAAAGCTGCTCTTTAATTTCTTTTCCGAACTTTGCTCCTAGCTCATAATCAGTATTAACAGGATAGTAGTGGATGTCTGTTGGCTTCACCGCTCCCCACACTTCAAAAACATACTCGATTTCGTCGTCCCCTCGAAACTCTGTAACATCAAATCCATACATGCCAAAAGTAAAATCATAAACCCCATCACCATTTATGCGATACTCTGAATCAGGAAATTCTTCTTCCAAAAAATCTTCTAACCCAGCTTTTAAATAATGTTTTGAGACGGGATTTCCGTTGAAGATTTGATATAGGAAAAGGATAATTACAACAAGGATTATTAGTAGAATGATATATAAAATCTTTTTCTTTTTAATAGCAATCACTCACTTTCATGATAAATGATGTATCTTAGCTAGTTCAGTTCCTCAGTCTTTATATTCGCTAATACTTTCTATCGTAAGTTTTGTATGATGATTAAATTTGATTGAGTAAAGGGAATATTCATCGATTCCTTTTTCGTAGCCTTCCACTCTCGCCTCTCCATAAGGATAATCTTGTAAGGTACCTTGAATGATCTGAGCCGCTTCTAGTGTTTCTTCTTTCGTTAGAGTAGTCACATCTAGTAAGAAAAGAATATCGAAGGGGCGAATCAGTTCAATATCATGACTCCATTTTGTATCGCTTGGATATTTTCCTTCTAATACCTCCGTAAAAGGTTCAATATATGTGACAATCCCTGGTATTTCCTTTTCCAATACCGCTTTAAGTTCATCTGTGATCTGATCATTAAACTTGATTTGAAGTGTTTCATCTACATTCGTAGGGTAGTAGTGAATCTCTTTTGGTTTTATTAGCCCTCTCACTTCAAACTCGTATTCAATCCTGTCATTATCCCGAAATTCTGTAACACTATAGATGTAATTTTTGAACTTAAAGTTATATACCCCATCATCATTGATCCGATATTCTGAATTTGCAAATTCAGTTTCAAGAAATTCATTTAATCCCTTTTTTAGGAAATACTTGGATCCAGGGTTGCCATTAAAGGAAAAATAAAGTAATAAAATAGGAGCAATCAAAACAATTAATAAAATAATATATATTAATTTTTTCAGGTTCATTATCATCACTCACTTTCCTTTAACTTAAGAATTAACAGGCCAACAAGAGAGCCAATAAATGCAAATATGAGATGTATTGCTCCAATGAAGAAGGCACCTGGAAACCCTAGGATTAATTGGTTGAAATTTATATGACCGTTGAAATAATTTATAAAAGAATCAACGAGTGACCATATGAATAGAGGTAAAAAAGTAATCGCTCCAACAATCCAAAAGCTCTTATAAAATAAATACGTAATAACCCCCAAAACAGTATAGGACAATATAAACTCAAGACTGTTGTTTAACATCGAAGTTTTTATTGCAAAGATAAATGATATTGCGACGATGATAATCTGAAAAATAGATAGTTTTAATTTGATTTTTGTAAACATCTTCTCATTATCAATAGTTGACTCAATTGTTTCCTTCGCCACTGGTTCCTTCGATATTTCTGCAAGTTCACGACAGTTTTCGCATGTTGCTAAGTGAGACTCGAGCCATTCGACGGTTACGTCCTGGAGTAAGCCTTCATTATATAAAGGGAGTAGATCCTCAGCGATAAAGCAGTCCTTATTCATCCTTCGACCTCATTTCCTTTTGTAGCTTTATTTTTGCACGGTGGAATGTTACACGCGTATAGTTTTCACTTTTACCTAACAATTCTCCTATTTCTTGAAAGGACAGTTCCCCATATATACGGAGAGTGACAATCTCTTTGGAGATGTCATCTAATTTATTCATGTGCTTAGCAAATTCCAAGTTTATTTCCTTCAATATATACAGATCCTCAGGGGAAGGAGGCACTGGATTCTGGTCTTCTGTAAGCATATTTTCAAGATTGCGATAATATTTTTTAGATCTGTAATATTTCTTAAGGACATTTTGTGCTATTGAAAATATCCATGTTTGAATAGATGATTTTCCTTGGAAAGATGAAAAGCCTTTTAATGCATGATAAAAAACGTCATGTGTTAAATCTTCTGCAATGGCAGAATCCGTTGTTTTTACATAAAAGAATGCGAAAATCCTAGGTTGAATTTCCACATATATTTTTTCGAGCTCGTTCATGGTGCCTCCTTTCCAACGCGCGTTCACTAAATTAGTACCACGAGTTAAATTTTCGTTACAAAAAAATAAAACTTTTTTGTGTTAACCTTTTTAGATTTATAGGTTGACACAAATGATAATATTATATTATTCTCTTAATTATAGTAAATTTACGGGGTGAGATGATGGGGAGTTTGACAGTTCATACAAAAAATAAACTTGGGGCATTGGAAATAGTGTATGTTGGTATGTTCTCTGCTTTAATGATGATCGGAGCAAATATTACTTCTTTTGTTCCATTTATGGTGATAGGTGGAGTGCCAATCACATTACAAACATTTTTTGCGGTTCTAGCAGGGGCATTTCTAGGTAGTCGTCTAGGTGCGATTTCCATGGCTGTTTATGCTTTTATTGGTTTAGTTGGTGCACCTGTTTTTGCTAGGTTTAGTGGGGGATTTGGAGAAATACTAAGTCCAACTTTCGGATTCGTAATTTCATTTATTATTACTGCATATGTAACTGGGAAGATTATCGAGAAAAACAACCATATAGTTTCTTATATTATTGCTGCTTTGGTTGGTACAATCATAAATTACCTAATTGGAACAAATTGGATGTATGCAGCATATAAGCTTTGGTTTACAGCACCTGAAGCATTTTCTTATAAAGTAGCTTGGCTATGGATGGCACTACCATTTCCGAAAGATATTGTTTTAGCTGTATTAGCGGGGATGTTTGCACATCGAATGCAGAAGTTAGTAAAAAGAAGAGGGAGCGGACTAGCGTAATCCCTCTTCAAATACAAATGTTAAAAATTAGTGAACTTTTTATTTGCATTCTAAATAAATCCATGTTATGATTAAGAAACTTAATAGGTATAATCTTATAATTCACATGTTTTCACGGAATTATATTATTAATAAATGTAAGTCGTGAAAGCATGTGAATTTTTGTTTTACATCGTTATTAAGTAACACATTTTTGGAGGTTTTTTATAATGAATCAAGGTACAGTAAAATGGTTTAACGCAGAAAAAGGTTTCGGATTTATCGAAGTTGAAGGTGGAGAAGACGTATTCGTACATTTCTCAGCTATCACTGGCGACGGATTCAAAACTCTTGAAGAAGGTCAAAAAGTAAGCTTTGACATCACTCAAGGTAACCGTGGAGACCAAGCAGCTAACGTTGTAAAACTATAATTAAACTTTAAAAGCATGGAGGAGATCATACTCTTCCATGCTTTTTTTGCGTTCTATAAGATGATGATAGGTTTGAACGCGAGCTAAAGAGTGGTTAGTGCCCTACATTAAGAATAAAAAGAGGATAGGTCACTATTGAGGCTGAATAACGCCCTTAAGAATGTGAAAATGGAGAAGAGGTAACTATTCAGCGAGAATAGTGCCCTGGATTAAGGAAATACAAGAAATAGGTCACTATTGAGGCTGAATAACGCCCTTAAGAATGTGAAAATGGAGAAAAGGTAACTATTCAGCGGGAATAGCGCCCTGGATAAAGAAAATAAAAAAAGCGGTCACTATTACATTAACGGGTTCGGTTGGCGGAGAGAAAACAATAAATAACAGTATAATTAGAGGGGGAAATCGCACTAGAATTAGCCTCTCTCTTTTTATTATTATATTAAGGTATTGTGGTTACTTAGTTATGAATTGACAAGTAAATTAGCATACTCTTTACCAAGAATACAATAAATATTGTAAAGCTTTCAAAAGGTATGTTAAATAGTTTGTTAATTGAATTGCTAATCTCTATTTTGATTGATAAATAATCTTAAATTTTCATCAATAATCTAAATACTTAGGTACAATAAATTCAGAAGCTTAAAGTAACAATAGAACAAATTACGAATAACAAATGAGGGGGATTTATATGAATTCATTTATCGAAGTAACTGATAAAAAGTCAAAAGAAAAAATACTGATTAACACCTTGTTAATAGTGGATGTACGAGGAAATTGCATAACAACAACCAGTGGTGCCACTACGAAACTAGGTTTTACTAATCACAAATACGAAACTCTAGAAACTTATGAAGAAATAATGAAAAAATTAAGCGTCAGATAATATTCTTACTGCTTCACAATTCGAACCTAAAGTGCATTAAATGAACAAAGCAGTGGACAAAATTTATTCCACTGCTTTTTTACGTTTATTTTTACTGTTAATTTCTATGCAGTTTTACTTGCTAATTTGATTGAGATTTGGATTTTTCTCTCCCTGAACCGAACCCCTTACTATTACATATGATTCCCATTAAAGGAGGAAACTCAGATGAATGGAAATCAAAGCGGTCATATGATACCCATAAGGAGAGAGCCCCAGGGAGAACGGGAAACAAAGTGCTTGTATGATTCCCATAAAACACCCAAAGCAACTAAAAGGAATCAAAGAACACATAAAATGCCAATTAAAAAAGCAATCCCTCCCTTAGGAAGAATTGCTCCTCATTAAATTACGCCTTGCATCATCATTGCATCTGCGACTCTTTTGAATCCTGCAATATTAGAACCAATTACGAGATTACCTGGTTCACCGAATTCATCTGCAGCTTTAATGCTGTTGCGATATATATTTATCATGATTTTCTTAAGTTTGCGATCAACTTTTTCGAATGACCATGGTGTGCGTGAGCTGTTTTGAGCCATTTCAAGAGCAGATACTGCTACTCCACCAGCGTTTGCAGCTTTTGCAGGTGCGAAAAGTACTTCGTTCTCTAGGAAAAGATCAATAGCTTCTAGAGTTGAAGGCATGTTAGCACCTTCACCAATTGCTTTAACTTTATTATCAATAAGGATTTGCGCTGAATTTGCATCGATTTCGTTTTGTGTTGCACATGGAAGTGCGATATCACAAGGAATCGTCCAAATGCCAGTGCTACCTTCCACATATTGTGCATGTGGATGCTCGATTACATAATCAGAAATACGACGACGTTCTACTTCTTTTAATCTTTTTACAGTATCAAGATTAATGCCGTTTTCATCATAAATATAGCCGTTAGAATCACTGCACGCTACTACTTTCGCACCGTATTCTTGTGCTTTCTCAATCGCGTAAATAGATACATTACCCGATCCAGAAACTACTACTGTGCTTCCAGCGAAAGATAGGCCTTTATCTTGTAGCATTTCTTCTACGAAATATACTGTTCCATAACCTGTTGCTTCTGTTCTTGCAAGACTTCCGCCAAAGCCAACGCTTTTACCAGTTAATACACCAGCATCGAAGTTTCCGCGTAATCTTTTATATTGACCAAACATATATCCAATTTCACGAGCGCCTACACCGATATCACCAGCAGGTACGTCTACGTCAGAAGCAATATATTTAGAAAGCTCCGTCATGAAGCTTTGTGTAAATCGCATAATTTCACCATCGGATTTACCTTTAGGATCAAAGTCAGATCCACCTTTTCCTCCACCAATTGCTTGCCCAGTTAATGCATTTTTGAAAATTTGCTCGAATCCGAGGAATTTAATAATACTTGCATTAACGGAAGGATGGAATCTTAATCCGCCTTTATAAGGTCCGATTGCACTATTAAATTGCACACGAAAACCACGGTTTACTCTTACTTTACCTTGGTCATCTACCCAAGGTACTCGGAATGTAATTAATCGCTCTGGCTCAACGATTCTTTCTAAAATTCCACTTTCCATATACTTTGGTTCACGAGCAAATACAGGGACTAATGATTGAAAAATCTCTTGTACTGCTTGTAAAAATTCATATTCATTTTCGTTTCGTTGCACCACAGTTTTATAAACACTATCCACATAATTTTGAGCCGCTACCATATTCGTATCATTTGAATTAATAACCATAGCCATTTTTTTCACTCCTTCATATATATACAATTAAAAAAATCTATCGAACAAAGTTCCTTGTTAAAAATAATTTTATCTTTTACAATTAATCTAAACAATATGGATTTGAGATAGTATTAATGCCTTCCTGAGATTGATGTCGAAAAAGGTGGTGTAAAGATGGAACTGAGACAAATACAATATTTCATTGAAGTAGCTAAACGAGAGCATATGACAGAAGCTGCAGACGCTTTACATGTCGCACAGTCTGCCGTAAGTAGGCAAATCGTAAACCTGGAAGCTGAGTTAGGAATTGATCTATTTATTCGAGAGGGTAGAAATATTCGTCTAACCCCAATTGGAAAAATGTTTTTGGATAAAATGGAGCAAGCAATGGATGTTATAGAGCAATCAAGAAGGGAAATTGAGGAACATCTAGACCCTGAAAAGGGAACTGTTCGTGTTGGATTTCCGAGTAGTTTAGCTGCACATTTACTTCCTACAGTAATATCTGCATTCCGTAAAAAACATCCAAAGGTTAAATTTCAACTACACCAGGATTCTTATCATAGTCTAATTGATTCTGTCGTAACAGGTCAAATTGATATGGCTTTACTCGGCCCACTGCCTTTAGAAGAGAGGCGAGTAAAGAGTGAAATAATGTTTTTAGAAAATCTTGTTGCTCTTGTACCTTCTACCCACGAGTTAGTTGGGAAACCTTCTATTACACTTGCTGATTTACGAAGTGATGCATTTATATTATCCCCAAAAGGGTATATACTTCGTGACATTGTTGTAAAAGCTTGTAAACAACATGGTTTTGAGCCCCTTGTTTCGTTTGAGGGGAAAGATATCGATGCAATTAAAGGTCTCGTTTCTGCTGGTTTGGGTGTTACATTGCTACCAGAAATTACACTTGTTGACAGTTTACCCCGGTCAACGATAAAAATTCGCATCGATGAACCAAAAGTTACTCGTACAGTAGGGGTTATCATTCCGAGGGACCGAGATCTTTTGCCAACGGAATTACTTTTTTATAATTTTGTGAAAAACTTCTTTGACACATTGAGTGGATATCAACAATAATATTTATATTCTAGATGCCTATATAAAGACAAAGCGAAATGTCGGAATATTTTTTCGGACATGTTTTCGCAATTTTTATGCTATGCTGAAAACCTAGAAATTACTTCAGGGAGAGAAGGTATGTCGAATGAAATTTGTGTATCAAGGTAAGACAAAAGACGTGTATGCTCTTGAAAGCGGAAATTACTTATTAAAATTTAAGGACGATGTGACAGGAGAAGACGGAGTTTTTGATCCTGGTGCAAATACAGTTGGCCTTCAAATTGAAGGGGCAGGGCAAGCAGGCCTTCGACTAACGAAGTACTTTTTTGAAATCTTACAGGAAAAAGGTATTCCTACACATTTTGTGGATGCAAATATTGAAAATGCAGAGATGACGGTCAGACCAGCAAATGTATTTGGAAAAGGTCTTGAAGTGATTTGTCGTTATCGTGCTGTTGGCAGCTTCTTGCGTCGCTATGGTGCTTATGCAGAGGAAGGACAAGCTTTAGATGGCTTTGTTGAAGTAACACTGAAAGATGATGAGCGTCAAGATCCTCCAATAAGTGCAGAAGCGTTACATATGCTAGGGATTTTAACGCTTAATGAATATGATGAATTAAAAAACCTAACTAGAAAAATTTCTGATGTGGTTAAAACAGAATTAGCGAAAAAAGGTATTGAATTGTATGATATAAAACTTGAATTCGGGAGAGATGCAGAAGATAATAGCATTCTTCTAATTGACGAAATTTCAGGTGGAAATATGAGAGCATATAAAGATGGAGAGTATATTGAACCATTAGAATTAGAAAAACTAATGGTGCAGTAAGAAGAAGGCCAGTCCTCTACACGAGATGACTGGCCTTTATTCATTGGCTACTTCTTTTTCACCCTTCACATAACGCAATAATACGATAGGGATGATGACCATTGCTGCTGATATAAATGGTGCATATAAAAGTCCGTCCTGTTCGATAATAATCCCACCAATTAACGCACCTAATCCTATGCCTATATTTAATGCAGACATATTTAAGCTTAGCGCTAATTCAGAAGCACGTGGATTTATATGAATCAGTGCGTATTGAATAGCAGGGTTTGTAGACCATTGTACAAAATTCCAAATAAATACGATGACAGAGAACAAGAAAATAAATGGTAAACTAACTCGTAGTAATAGCATCATGAGCGAAAAGACGATACTTGCAACGAGCAGTGATTTTTTTGGTCCAAATATATCCGATGCAGAACCGCCTGCACTAGTCCCAATTGTTCCAGCTATACCTGCAAGTAGTAAGATAAAGCTAACAGCAGATAATGAATGTCCTGCATTCGTCATGAGTGGACTAATGTAGGAATATACAATGTAATGGGCAGCTAACAATATGGTTGTAATGGAAAGTAACGCCATTACTTGCTGATTTTTAAAGGCAGAGGTCATCTTTATTTTGCTCGCTTCTTGTTCTCCTTCTGTTTTTGGTAGAAGGATCATGATAAGAACAAAGCAAATAATAGACAGTGTGGCAATTAGCCAAAAGGTAGAACGCCATCCAAAAGCTACGCCAACATAGGTGCCAGCAGGAACACCAAATACATTTGCAGCACTAAAACCCATGTATACTAATCCTAAAATTCTTCCTTGTTTTGCTGGATCTGCAAGTTTGGCTGCAGTAGATAACACTACTACAATAAAAACCGCTGCTGATAAAGCCGTTATAACACGTACAATGGCCAGCATAAGGTAGGATGAGCTTAAAGCAGAAATGATATTACTCACGATAAAAATAAGTAGTGATGTCAGTAGTACCTTTTTGCGCTCTAATTTCGCTGTTTTTACAGATAAAATAGGAGCTCCGATGGCAAAGGAAAAGGCGTATATCGTTATTAATTGCCCAGATAGCGACTCACTGATATGGAGATCAGAAGCAACAAGTTCTAATATGCCAGCAATAATTAATTCTACTGTGCCAACGACAAAAGTGCTCATGATGAATAAAAATAATAGCCTTTTTTTCATGTAATCAATCTTCTTTCTTTTCGATTTAAACAATTAGGCGAAAGTGTTTTCAGTTTGTTAAAATGGATGATATGAGTATCAACAAAATATTGTATCGAAAATAAATAGAGAAAGTAAAGAAAGGAGCAGGATATGAGTTCAACTCTTTCAAAGAAAAAGAAACAGAGAATAATAATAGGAATTCTCCTTGTTTTTGCCATTACGCTATTTATTCCAACTCCATATTACATATATCGACCAGGTACGGTGGAAGAATTAGCTTCCAAAGTTACGGTAGAAGATGGCGATAAAAGTGCTGAAGGAAGCTTATATTTAACGACGGTCTTATCAATGCGTGCAAGTAATATTTATTATTTAGCATATGGCTTACTTGCTCCCCATACGGACTTGCGTAAGGTAAAAGAAGTAAGGGGAAATATGAGTGATGAAGAGTATAGTCGTCTACTGGAACATATGATGAACACATCTCAGCAAAATGCCTATGCTGCAGCATTCCAAGCAGCAAATGAAGAGATTACAATTACACCAAAGGGAGTATTCGTCCGCCAAATTACGGAAACATCTGATGCCTTCCATAAGTTAGAGGTTGGTGATGTAATTACTCAAGTGGACGAACAACCTGTAAAGGAAGCAACAGACTTTATAGATTATCTTGCACATAAAAAGGCTGGAGATACAATCAATCTTACTTTTGTTCGAGATAGCTCCGAAAAAACAGAGAGTATCAAACTGATTCCATTAGAAAATGGAGCAAACTCAGCGGGAGTAGGGATTGTTACTGAAACGAAGTATACGGTGGATACAGTGCGAAATGTTAATATAGATGCGGAAGATATTGGTGGTCCTTCTGCAGGTTTAATGTTTTCACTGGAGATTTACAACCAGCTAACTCCTGGTGATATTACGAAAGGCTATGAAATTGCTGGTACAGGTACAATTGATATGAATGGAAATGTCGGTCAAATAGGTGGAATACGTGAAAAAATAACGGCTGTGGATCGTGCTGATATCGATATCTTCTTTTGCCCTGCTGATATCGGGGAGTATGATACAAATGAAAAAGAAGTGTTGGAAAAAGCGAAGGAAGAAGGATACGACGTAACCATCGTTCCTGTAAAAACATTACAAGAAGCGATTGATTACTTACAAAATCTACCGGAGAAAAAGTAATTGGTAGCAAAATTTAATAATTGGAAGTTACTTCAAGGTGCTCAACGCACAGAAGAGAACTGCTTCCAATACGGAATTAGGTATAATCTAGTACTAATAATGAAACATCTGCAGCGGAATCAACCGACACCTTTATGAAAGAAATAATTGCAAAAATTACTTAAACAAAAAGCCAAGCTATCTTGAACTGTTTCAAGTGATAGTTTGGCTTTTTTACTTATCTACATGCTTCAGTCCGTAAGTTTTAATGAAATACCAAGATGATAATAAAATACACAACCATGGCTGCTAGTCCGATGGGGAGTCCGATGCGTGCCCATTCGCGGCTTGTGATGTTGAGTTTTCCAGCGGCGATGATGTTAGGGATATTACCTGGGATAAGCATTCCACCACTAATGAGCAGACCTAAAAGAATGGCTTTTATTGTTGGTCCATCCATTGCAGGACTAACTTCTGCTGCGGCAAGCGTTGCATTATCGAGAACTGCAGAAATCATATTAATCCAATAAAGGATAAGTGGACTAAGTCCGAGTAGGAATCTTTCAATAAATGGTTCAAATCCAGCACCAAGTAAAGTTAACCCCATAACAAAAAGGTAAATTTTCACAGTACGAAAAATAATTTCTTTATAAGATTCCGGTTTTAATGAAGAAGAAAGTCCAGGTCCTTCTGATTTTGGTTTAACAAAGAATGCAGCCATTAATGCGAAAATAATAACACCAGGAATGACATCTGCACCAATTAATTTAAGTAAATAGAGGAAATCCTCGTCCAATTTATTAACAACAATAGTAGAAAGTGGTTCACCAATTGGAGTTAATGCAGCGCCAAGTCCAATGGCAAAGCAAGCAAGAACAACAAGATATAACTCAGATTTGCGGTCTAACTTTAATACACTTACTACGAGCACTAGCACAATTGCTGCGATGATTGCAGTAATGATACTAGAAAGTAACCCTAAGATAGCTACAAATAATGCAATGAATAGTCGAAATGGGATTGCTTTACTCATTCCTAGTATCCCTTTTTCTAACGGTGCTTGTAACCAGCGGAATAATAGTCCAGCGATAAGGACAGCTAATGTAATATGAATAGGATCCTCTAATGCTTTTACGAATAAATCCTTATTAAGAACTCCACTAATTGCTGCTGCTGCGATTCCCATTGCAAACAGAAAAATTTCCAAGTTTTCTTCCACTACTTTTATAGTGAAAGGTAAAAATAGAACGAGCAATAAGATAATAGTTAATCCAATAATCATGTATTCAACCTTCTTTAAAAATAAGATTTCCCTCTAGCAAGGATGTTTGCCTTTACATAATATTCTTAACTCTTCCTACTTGTCCACTCTCGAGCCTTACTTTAATTCCATGTGGATGAAAGGAAGACTTCGTCAAAATATCTTTTACAGTGCCCTTTGTTAATTTCCCTGTACGTTGATCTTGCTTTAAAACAATCTCGACTTTCATACCAGGAGAAATATCGTTTCGATTTTGTCCATTCATATTATTATCATTCCTATTCTAATGTCATTCGTATAACAAATGGTGTAATAACCTATCCTTATCATCGAAGAATTGCTTCATTAGCATATAATGTTGTGTTTCTTCGAGAGTTTTTTCTGCAATGCCATCAAGTGAAAATTCATAAATAATCGAATTGGGATATGCCATTATTATTGGTGAATGGGTAGCGATGATAAGCTGAGATTCTTGTTGAGCAAGCTCGTGAATTCTTGCTAACATGGAAAGTTGGCGTAAGGGGGATAAAGCGGCCTCAGGCTCATCCATGATGTACAAACCCTCCCCGTCAAAGCGATTTGAAAAAGTCGCAAAGAACGATTCCCCATGGGATTGTTCATGTAAAGAAACTCCGCCATAGCGTTCGATTATTTTAGGACTCGGACTAGGCTCACGATCTAATTCTTCAATATTAGTAGCTACATTATAATATGATTCTGCCCTTAGAAAAAATCCATCTTTAGGTCTTTGAATCCCTTTTATTAATCGGATATATTGTTCTAATTCAGAATGAGAATCATGAGTAGAGAAGTTAAAGTTAAAGGAGCCTCCTTCAGGGTTAAAGCCCGCACATATCGCAATTGCTTCCAGTAATGTAGATTTACCCATCCCATTTTCACCAATTAAATATGTAACCTGTGGGTGGAATTCAAGTTCATCCAATTCTTTTATTATCGGTAAATTAAAAGGGTATTTATTATGTGATGATATGTATTCTCTAAGAAGTTTTACACTTCGTATATATTGATTTATCTTTGATAAGTACATAACTACCACTCCATATGATAAACTGTCTATTTTCAGTTTAGCTTATTCACCAAAAAAGGACATTAGGAAATGTTGAAATGCGTCATATTTCCTCGGAAATATTCGAAAAAGCAATCATTATTTTCTTATATAATGAAAACTATCCCATATACATAATAATGGTGAGTGGGAAGGAGAGGTAATGAGTGGATTATAATCATGGGAAATTATTAAATAAAGGTGATACGGTTGGATTGACTGCACCTGCTGGACCAGTAAAGGCAGATAAGTTAGAGGCGGCTATTAATGTAATAAAGGAAATGGGATTCGAAGTAGAAATTGGTCAAACATGTTTTGTGAATTATGGTGGTTATTTAGCTGGTCCACCAGAGCTTAGGGCTCGTGAATTAAATGCAATGTTTGCTAATCCAAATATATCTGCAATTTTTTGTTTGCGTGGTGGTTACGGATCTCCGCAACTATTACATATGTTGGATTATGAACTGATTTTTCGTCATCCAAAATTATTCATTGGATATAGTGACATAACTGCTCTCCATATTGCTTTACAGCAACAGAGTAAGCTGGCTACAATTCATGGACCAATGCCGGCATCAGACTTGATAGAAGCAGATGAGTTTACGAAAGCACATCTCCAGAATGTATTAATGCATCCGAGGCAATTAAGAGTAATGAAAAACCCAGGGGAGAAACAAATCGGTTGTCTCGTACCAGGCTTTGCCCAAGGTATTTTAACAGGAGGGAATTTAACCCTTATTACGAGCCTGCTAGGCACCCCGTATGAAATTGAGACGAAGGGTAAAATACTTTTCTTAGAAGATATTGCAGAAGAACCATACAAAATTGATCGGATGTTAACTCAGCTTGCTTTAGCAGGGAAGTTTTCTGATGTAGCTGGAATAATTTTAGGAACTTGGACTAATTGCACTTCCAAAGAAGGACAGGAAAGCTTTCAGGTGGAAGATTTATTTGAAAAAATCATCGCCCCATATAATAAGCCTACGATTTATAATGTTCAAGCTGGTCATTGCAAACCAGCACTAACGTTACCTTTTGGAGAAGTCGCTTATGTGGATGCAACGAATAAAACCTTTTTGTTAGGAGTTTAGCTTGCTTATTTTTTTTCCTATCCAGTATGCATTAATTAAACCACCAATTAATAGTACAGCTGCTGATAAGTAAAACCAAATCATAAGTACAATGATACTTCCAATCTGACCGTACAGTTTCGTATAACTTGCAAAGGTAACATAGTAGGAAAAAGCAACAGATACACTTTGCCAGCCAATCGTAGCAAATATAGTACCAGGTATGATATGAACTAACTTAATCTTGGTGCTAGGTACGAACTTGTATACTAATAGGAAGAAGAAAAATAAATAGACCGAACCAAATACCCATTTTAATAGGAGCCACCATTCTTGAATGGTGGCAGAGTATTTGATATGAGAGGAAATATACACACGTCCTATTTCTTCTCCAACCGGTACTAAAAGCGAAACAGTTAAGGTAATCATTAAACTGGCAGTTAGTATAAGGTCTTTACCTAAGGCAAGAAAGAATCCTTCTTTACGCTTAATTTGATATGCATCGTTCATGGCTCTAACAAGTGACTGAACCGCCATAGAGGCAATCCAAAAGGATGCGAGTAAACTTAAGGAAGCAAGTTGGGTTTGCTGTTCACCAAGAATACCTCGTAAATTCGCTTCAATTAAAGAGAAACTTCTTTTTGGGGCATATGGCTCAATCACTAAGAGTACATCCTCCGTCTTAACAGGTAGGAAACTAATTAGTGATACTGCAAAGATGAGAAAAGGAAAAATGGAAAGCATAAAATAATATGCCATATGAGCAGATTGATCATGAAAACGTTCTGTGAAAAAACGTTTAATAATTAATAAAACACTACTCATTTACATTCTCCTCACATCATTTCCTCCTTTATATCTTGTACAAAAGTGTCAAAAAAATGTTCGTTAGCCATTAACGCGTAATACGATCTTCCCTGCATTTTTATTTGCTTCCATATGCTGGTGTGCATCATTCACTTCTTGCCAATCCCATACTGAATCAATGATAGGTTTTAAGGAACCATCGGCAAATTTTAATAATGAATAAGAGGCAAACTCTTTTGTTAATGCAATTTTTTTCTCAATTGGTTGTACACGTAGAGCAGTGCCAATTACTTGTACTCTTTTAAAAAGTATTTTTCCAAGATCAACATTCTCTAATGTTGAACCACCCATTGTTCCTACGAGAATTAGTTTTCCGTCTAATGCTAGGGAATCAATATTTTGTTCCCAATATGGTGCTCCAATAAAATCAAGAATCAGATTTACACCTTTACCGTCTGTTGCTTCCAGTACTTTTTCAGCAAAAGGACCTTCCTTGTAATCAATTGCGACATCTGCACCAAGTGATGTACAAAGAGCGCGCTTTTCTTCAGTTCCAGCAGTAACGATTATTTTCGCACCAATGTCCCGTGCAAGTTGGATTGCTGCAGTCCCTACACCACTTGCACCTGCATGGATGAGTATCGTTTCTCCTTGTTTTAATTTTCCGAGCCAAATGGTATTTAAATAGGCTGTTAAGAAAACTTCTGGAATGGCAGCAGCTTCTTCAAATGAAAGGTTTTCTGGGATGGGTATCGCCATATCAGCAGGAATTGCTGCATATTCAGCATAACCTCCTCCAGGGAGTAGGGCACAAACACGATCCCCTTTTTTCCAACCTGTTACATCACTGCCAATCTCCTCAATCACGCCACTCATTTCCAATCCAATAATCGGAGAAGCTCCTTTAGGAGGTGGATAATGTCCTCTTTTTTGTAAAAGATCAGCACGATTCAATGCAGTAGCTTTTACCTTGATAAGCAAATCCTTATTTCCAATCGTTGGTTTTTCTACCTTATCGAAAAACATGCTTTGTGTATCTTCGTTAACGAGCAATGCTTTCATCATCAGAAATCATCTCCTTATAAAATAAAAGTCAAAAGCCCCATTATATGTTATCGTATAGAAGCAAGTAGAAACTTACAAATATTTCGAATGGACAATCTATATTTTGGGATAAATGAGGGTACATAGAAGATGACAATCAAACATAGCAGGCTTCAAAGCTTTATTTTAATTTTAGGCATCATATTTATTGCATTTAACTTACGTCCAGCGATCACATCTGTTGGTCCTTTAATTGGCGATATACGTGCTGATCTTGGCATCTCCAACGGTGTTGCGGGTATGATCACAACTTTACCACTATTAGGATTTGCGGTATTTTCACTAACAGCGCCAAAGATTGCTAGAAATCTTGGTACAGAGCGTACAATCTTTTTCAGTCTAATTGTGTTGTTAATCGGGATTTTTGTACGAAATACGAGTAGTGTTGCCATTTTATTTTTGGGAACTGCTTTAATTGGAATTGGTATTGCTATTTGTAATGTGCTACTTCCTGCAATAGTGAAAAAGTATTTCCCAACTAAAGCAGGCATCATGACAAGTGTGTATTCTACCTCGATGGGATTATGTGCAGCGGTAGCATCCGGTATTAGTATTCCGATTGCAACAGGGTTAGGGGTAGGCTGGAAACAAGCACTGCTAGTATGGGGAATAATCGCCTTTCTTGGAATTGTGATATGGCTGCCACAGATTATCAACCACAACAATCGATCTGTTGACCGTAAAACGAATAAACCATCAGCAAAATTATGGACATCAACCTTAGCTTGGCAAGTTACTTTCTTTATAGGGTTGCAGTCGATTCTCTTTTACTGTTCCATCGCATGGATGCCACAAATCTTAATGGATCGTGGACTCAACATTTCGAGTGCAGGCTGGATGTTATCGATTATGCAATTTGCAAGCTTACCTGCTAATTTTATTACACCAGTACTCGCTGGAAAACTAGAGACTCAACGACCAATCGTTTTAGTAAATGGAGTATTGTATGTATCAAGTTTATTAGGAATATTGATAGGTGAGGGGAGTGTTTTTCTAACAGTTTGTATCATTCTCCTGGGAATTGCGCAAGGATCAAGTATAAGTTTAGCGTTAACATTCTTTAGTTTACGGGCTCGGAATGCAAGTAGTGCTGCACAGTTATCAGGAATGGCTCAGTCAGTAGGCTATTTATTGGCGGCAATAGGACCATTACTGCTTGGAATTTTATTTGATTTTACCCAATCATGGACATTACCGCTTATCACATTATTAATTGTTGCAGGAGCTACAACTTTGGCTGGAATCGGAGCAGGACGCAATGAGTATGTGGATACTCATAATGCTGAGATGAAATATTGATATAATATGAACTGATGGATAACTTAAATGATGAGGTGCACTAATGAATAAAAAAGAAATCGAATATAAGATTGCAGACTTAAAAGCAGACTATGTAAGATTACAACATGATTTGGAGAAGCTAGAATATGTGAAAGGGAATCTCCATCCGTTAGAACGACAATTAGAACAAATTGAAAATGAACTACGTGAATTAAATAAACAGCTTGATGAACTAGACGATAGCCAATTCTAATATTGGACGTTGCCAAGCATTCGTGCATAGCCTAAATAGAATCATCCTTCAAAAAGGAGTTGACAACAATGAGTGCGAATATCTTAAGGTATTTTGCGGGTGGGAATACAGCGAAAGGTTTCTATAATTTATATGATTCCAATTTAGCTGGATTAGAGCGTGTTTTTATCCTATCTGGAAAGTCAAAAGTAGAAAAATCAAACATAATTGAACGCTTAGTAACGAAATGGGAAGACGGTCCATATCCATTAGAAATTATTCATAGAGCAAGTGATCCAGAGCGGGTCGAAGGTTTTATCATTCGACAGCTTGGAGTAGCGGTGTTAGATGGTGATCATCCAAGTGTAGTGGGCGATGAATTTGTTGGATCACAATGGGAAACGATCGATTTAGATCAAAATCAGTTGCATGCTAGGTTGGATGAAAAAGCAGATATCATTCACGATATAAAAACGAAAATGGAACGCGCATTTAATAATGCCTACGCAGCATATGCAGAAGGCCTCCGTGTCCATGACGATTGGGAAGATATATACATTGGAAAAATGGATTTTAATAAGGCCAATGAAGTGACAAATGGGTTAATCGCTCACATATTGCCAAAGGTGAACAAAAGAAATGAGCCAGCGACTAGTACGGATCTATTAATTAAAAGAAGATTTCTTGGAGCAGCCACTCCCGAAGGACCGGTAGACTTTGTCGATAATATTACAGAGGGACTTGGAAAAAGATTTTTTCTAAAAGGAAGAGCAGGAACTGGAAAGTCTACATTGCTGAAGAAGATTGTTGCAGAAGCGAAGGAGCAAGGGTACGAAACAGAAGTATATCATTGTGGTTTTGCACCTGAGAGCTTGGATATGGTACTAGTAAGAGAACTTGGTTGGGCTGTATTTGATAGTACTAGTCCACATGAGTATTTTCCGAGTAAACCAAATGATGAGATTGTGGATATGTATGAATTAACCGTTGCCCCTGGTACAGACGAAGCATTTGCAGAGGAAATCGCTAAAATTGAAGCGAAATATCGTGAATACATGGCAGAAGCGAAGAGCTTTTTACAAGAGGCAAAAGGGTTTCAAGATCAATTAGAAGACATCTATCGAGAAGTGACTGACAGTTCCCATCTCGATGAAATATATCAAGGGTTGGATAGTGAGATTCAAATAATTGCAGATAATACGGAGCAAAAATAATGCCTTCTTACTAACAAGTAAGAAGGTTTTTCTTTTTGTTCAGGAGCAAAGATTTTTTGCTATACTAAAGCTAATGAACAAAATGGAGGTTTTTGTATTGTTGCCGAAAGCACAGGAATTACTGCAATCCAAATTTGGATACAGTCAGTTTCGCCAAGGTCAGGAGGCGATTATCCAAAAAATAATGGATGGCAAAGATACACTTGGGATTATGCCAACAGGTGGGGGGAAATCGGTCTGTTACCAAATTCCCGCAATGTTAATGCGTGGCGTTACAATTGTTGTTTCTCCACTAATATCATTAATGAAGGATCAGGTAGATGCGCTTGAGAAAACAGGGATACCATCTACTTATATAAATAGTGCGATTAGTAACGATGAAATGCAAGAACGTCTAGCTAGTATTTATAACGGAGAATATAAACTTGTCTATATTGCTCCTGAACGTTTAGAAACACCTTCTTTTTTAAGACTATTAGAAGGAATTTATGTCTCTTTTGTTGCCATTGATGAAGCACATTGTATCTCGCAATGGGGACATGACTTTCGTCCAAGCTACTTACATATAAAAAAATTAATTGGACATTTGCGTCCAAAACCGACTGTGCTAGCTTTAACAGCTACTGCAACGCCGCAAGTACAATCGGACATCAGTGATTTACTTGAGGTTCACGAAGAAGATGTAGTCGTCACAGGTTTCGAGCGAAAAAATCTCCACTTTCAAGTTGTTAAAGGCCAGGATCGTGATCACTTTTTGCTTGATTATATTGAAAAGAATAGGGAGCAAGCAGGTATCGTTTATGCAGCAACACGGAAAGAAGTGGACAGGATCCATCACTTTTTAGAAGCAAGAGGATTGCGAGTCGGAAAATATCACGCAGGACTGTCTGAACAACAACGGAATCAGCAACAAGAACGTTTTTTATATGATGATATCTCCATTATGGTGGCAACGAATGCATTTGGGATGGGGATTAATAAATCAAATGTGCGCTATGTGATCCATTATCATATACCAAGAAATATGGAGGCTTATTATCAAGAAGCCGGGAGAGCGGGAAGAGATGGAGAAGAAAGTGCCTGTATTTTATTGTTTGCTCCACAAGATACCCACATCCAATCTTTCTTAATTGATCAATCTGATATGGATGAAGCTCGGAAAGAAAATGAATATGCGAAATTACGAAAAATGGTCGCCTATGGTCATACTGAATCATGCTTACAACAATATATTCTTCATTACTTTGGTGAAGAAAATGCCCCAGAATGCGGAAAATGTGGTAACTGTACAGATGACCGTGCCCAAATCGATGTGACTGTTGAGGCACAAATGGTGTTATCATGCATTCGCCGTATGAACGAACGCTTCGGAAAAACAATGATTACAAAGGTACTAACAGGTTCTGGCGATAAAAAGATTAAAAGTTTTGGTTTTGATAAGTTAACGACATACGGAATTATGAAAGAGAAAACACAAAAAGCCGTAAATGAGTTTATAGACTTTTTAACTGCAGAAGGATATTTAAGGCCAACAGATGGAGCCTACCCTGTATTAATGATAACGGAGAAATCTGGTGATGTACTCCGTGGAACCGAGAAAGTGTATCGGAAGGAAAGAGTGCGAATCGCTCAAATTGTGAAGGATGATGAGTTGTTTGAGCGGTTGCGAATGGTACGGAAGGAAATCGCTGAAGCTGAAAAAGTTCCTCCATATATCATTTTCTCGGATGTTACATTAAGAGAAATGAGTGCAAAACTCCCAATGAGTAAGAGTGAACTTTTACAAATAAAAGGGGTAGGGGAGCGTAAACTCGAATCCTATGGGGAAGCATTTTTGCTGGAGATCCAACAATACAGTGAGGAAAATAACATAGAGAGAGAGGTGGAAATCGAGAGGGGGAATACACCAATTTCAAGAACCACAACAACGAAAAGTGATAAGGAAAAAAGCCATCACACGACATATGATCTTTTGCAAGAAGGATTTACAATTGCTGAAATAGCTACACAGCGTGGTCTATCGGAAAGAACGATTGAAAATCACGTTATTAAATGTGCAGAAGAAGGCATGGATGTTAATTGGGATTCCTTCATACCAGAAGGAGCAGAGGAACAGATTGCAGCTGCGGTCGAAGAAGCAGATTCCGAGCGCCTAACCCCGATAAAACAACTGCTTCCTGAAGATATAAGCTTTTTTATGATAAGAGCTTACTTGGAAAAACAAATGTAATGAAATACAAAATATTTTATTGCTATAAAAACACTCCTGAAATTCAGTGAGCCTTTCGGGTGCACATGGAGATATATCTTTTACTTAAATGACGACTTAAACATTACATTTGTGATTTTTAAGTCGTCTTTGCATTCATAAAGGATATTTTAAAATACTGTTTTAAATAGACCATTTAGACGTCTATTCATTGTAAGGAGTTGCTCGATAAGTATCTTAAATTTTTTTACAGACTTCGTTGATTGGAGCGGAAATCAGCTATATGAATGGAAGAATCATTCAAAGGTCTACAATGGTATCGCGCTTCGAACTGAGGAGTTACACCAAAGTTTTTATAGTGAGGATAGAAAAAGCAGTCACGAACAAAATGCTCGTGACTGCTTAGAAATTAAAAGATAAAATGTGCAATTGCTGTAATGATTGGCAATGTAATGATTGTACGTAATAGGAAAATGATAATTAAATCCTTCATACCTACTGGAATCTTAGAACCGATTAGTAGTCCACCAACTTCAGACATGTAAATGAGCTGTGTGACAGATACTCCAGCGATGACGAAGCGAGTTAGTTCTGATTCAATACCTTCCGCTAATATAGCAGGTAAGAACATATCGGCAAAACCAACAACCATTGTTTGTGATGCAGCTTTCGCCTCTGGAATTTGTAGTAACTCTAGAAGAGGAACGAACGGTGTTCCTAGCCATTGGAAAACAGGTGTAAATTCTGCAATTACTAATGCCAGTGTTCCTAGTGCCATAACAATTGGTGCAACACCAATCCACATATCTAAAATATTTTTAGAGCCGTCTTGGAAAAACTTTTTCACACTTGTACTTTTTTGAGCTTGTAGTTGTGCTTGTTCTAATCCAAATTGGAGACGTGAATATCCTTCAGGAATCAACTCTGATGTATGATCATCTTCTTTATCGTTTATGAATGTATTTGGCTTCTTTGCTAGTGGCCATATACGTGGCATAATAATTGCTGCAATAAAACCAGCAAAAGTAACTGCTAAATAAAATGGGAAGAAATAATTCATTAAGCCAACTTGACCGATGATAACGATACAGAACGTAATCGATACAATCGAGAAAGTAGTTCCAATAATGGCAGCTTCTTTTTTAGTATAATGTCCGTCTTCATATTGCTTACTTGTGAGAAGCACCCCAATCGTTCCATCTCCAAGCCATGAAGCTATCGCATCGATCGATGAACGTCCAGGTAATTTAAATAATGGACGCATAAATTTCGTTAACAATGCCCCAAATAATTCTAGTAAACCAAAATTTAATAATAATGGAAGTAATAGGCCAGCAAATAAAAATACGCTAAAAAGAACTGGTAATAAATCATATAGTAAAACTCCACCTGTATTTTCAGACCAAATAGCTTCTGGGCCTAATTCGAAATAAACCATTACAGCAAATATTGCTGCAAGTACACGTGCGATAACCCAAATAACAGGAATATCGAATAGAGCAGTAAAGAATGGAGAGTTTTTAATAAAAGCAGGCTTTACTGTTTTTGCAAGGATAGTCCCTAGTAAAGCTACGATAATAATGACAAGCATAATAGCAGGTATGCTTGACCCTAGTAGTTCTTGCAAAAAGTTTGCCATTGCAGCAACTGGAATCGTAATCCCACTTTCTTTAGATGGAAGTGGAATCATGAATAGAAAAATACCAAGTAAGGAAGGGATTAAAAATAGTAAAAAGTGCGATAGATTAAATTGTTTTTTATTCAATGGAGTTCACCTTTTCGTTTATAAATATTCAATAAAACTTATTTTAATGCATAAGTGCTAAAATTGCTAGTCTTATTTTTATGGAAAATAGTAGAAAACTAAAGTTGTGCAATTGAATAAAATATGAATTTTCTATAAACCGCATTTTTGCAATGTTATCGATAATTAGCTAGAATTACAATATATACAAATTGCAACACGAAGGAGCTAATACTATTGATTAAATGTATAGCATCAGACATGGACGGAACGTTGTTAAATGAACGCCAAGAAGTAAGTGCAGCTACGATTGAAGCAATAAAAGCTGTACAAGCCAAGGGTATAGATTTTGTTATTTGTTCAGGAAGATCTTATAGAGAAGTACGTTTTGTATTAGATAAAGCAGAAATCGAGTGCCCAGCTATTTGTGTAAATGGTGGAGAAATTCGTGATGAAGAGGGGAATATTACTTATTCTGCCTACTTAGATGGAGTTACATCCATGAAAATTACAAATGTATTTGAAAGTGTTGATATGTACTTTGAACTGTATACACCAAAAGGGACTTTTACATCTGATCGCGAAAGAGGAATTCAAGCAATTGTTGATGTTTTTCATACAGCTAATCCTTCTGTAGATGTAGAGGAAATAATTGAAGCTGCAGAAGAACGATATAAAAATCGCCTTATCCAAGTTGTAGATGATTATCGGAACATATACGATGCGAAGGATTGCGAAGTGAATAAGTTTCTAGCATTCTCTCTAGATGAACAGCTATTATTTGATGTCACGGAAAAATTAAAAAACATAGAGGGAATCGAAGTAACATCCTCAGGACGAAATAATATTGAAGTCATGCATAAGGATGCTAAAAAAGGACTAGCTTTAAAAAGATATGTAGAAAGTAAAGGCATCTCGCTTGCGGATACGATGGCGCTTGGAGATAACTACAATGATCTTTCCATGCTAGAAATCGTAGGTCACTCCGTTGCGATGGGCAATGCCGAGCCAGCTATAAAGACAGTATGTAAACATGTTACAGAAACAAATGAAAATGAAGGTGTCGCAAAAGCGATTATCAAAGTATTGGAAGAAATGTAGTAATAATAAACATGCATAGAAGAATGTAGGTTATAAAAGCCGAACTATCTTGAACCTATCAAGTTAGTTCGGCTTTTTAATTAGTAAAATCACTCTTGTTTGTATCAAGAGGGGAAGCGACTGAAATCAACTTTATGAATTAATTCAATCATTTATAGCTTTTTCCCATTTTTATTGATTGGTTGTACATAAAAGATATGACAGCTGTCATATGTAATTGCTGATAGGTGTGAATTCTCCGTCTTTCTTTCAACATTTAAAATAAAGATAACAAATCTTTATTAGAAAAGAGTGATGCAAATGAGGACACAGAGGATTCGACTATTGGATATCCTGCGTGGATTTGCCGTATTAGGAACACTTGGAACAAATATTTGGATTTTCGCTTACTTTGGTGACCTATCCTATATTACAACATATGCCTATACATCATGGTGGGAGCTGGATGACCTAATTCGAATGATTGTGTTGTTTCTTGTAAATGGAAAGTTACTTGGTCTTCTGACAATTATGTTCGGAGTAGGACTCGAACTAAAGTATCGACAAGCACTTAAAAGAGGGAATGCGTGGCCAGGTATTTATATATGGACTTCCTGTATATTAATGATAGAAGGGTTAATCCATTTTACACTTGTAATGGAATATGACATTTTAATGAGCTATGGAGTGACCGCAATTATTGTCTCCTATATTATTAAAGGAGGAGATAAAGTTATTTCTAAAGTAATGAAATGGATTGCAGGCATCCATGGAGGCCTTATCCTATTTATTCTAATTGTGAGCTTTCTCGGGGCAAATATGTCATTGGGAAGCTTTGATGAAGTTGTATTATTATATAAAGAAGCAACATGGCTTGAACAGGTACAGTACCGGTTATCTAACTTTCTAATATTAAGAAGTGAAGCTATTCTCATCATTCCGATGAATATTTTCCTCTTTTTACTAGGAGTGCGAATGATGCGGACGGGTGTCTTTTCCCCAGATGAAAGTGGTAAACAGAAACGAGCAAAACTACTTAAAATAGGGTTATACTTTGGGGTACCACTAAACATGCTTATCTTTGTTCCTGGAGGCATGTTCGATATGCCAGTTCGTTATCTTTTTGCACCGCTTCTCTCATTAGGTTATATTGCCTTGATTGCAAGATTAGTAGAGATGAAAGAGCAGTTTTGGCTGTGGAAACGGCTAGAAGATGTCGGAAAAATGTCTTTAAGTTGCTATGTACTTCAAAATGTACTTGCTTCCATCCTTTTTTACAAATGGGGCTTCGGACTTGGTGAAACGCTGCATTCTATTGCTGTTATTTTCATTTGGCTACTGATTTCTGCTGTGCAAATATTTTTTGCAGCTGTTTGGTTGCGGAAGTTTCCGTTGGGTCCAATGGAATTAGCACGGAAGCAGGTAGCGAGTGTAAGGCTCATTAGATAAGTTTAGGAGGTGTTGTATGTTTAGTAAAATCTATCCAAGCGATCAAATACGAAGGTACCTAATATTAGATGTTGCAGGAATTATCTTTCTGTTTTCATTTGTGCTAAGTACTAATCATACAATGAATCTCTTTTATAAATTGCTGCTACTAATTCTATTTCTAGGATCGTTTTATATTAGTCTCTGGCATAGAGATTGGCTTTTATTAATGGGGGTAACAATCGGGTACGGTTCTCTTGCTATATTGGCATATTTTTTCGGCCCCTCACTATTATTATTTGGTTTCTTTTTTGCAGATTTGCTTGGGAGAGCAAATAAAAGGAAGATAATTGCCATTGGAATTCCGATAATGGCAATATTCGCTACATTCGTTATTTGGCAGGGGGAAGGAAGTTACTTTACTGTAGAAAACCCTGCGCTGCTACCAATTTTAATTGTCCAATTACTGTATCCAATATTAATTCATATACGAATGAAAGCAATCAATTTGCAAACTGAATTGGATGCTGCGAATGAACAAATTGAACAATATATACAAGAAGAAGAACGGCACCGAATAGCAAGGGATCTCCATGACACTCTAGGGCAGACATTAACAATGATTAAATTAAAAAGTGAGTTAACAACTAGATTAATAGATAAAGACCCAAAACTAGCTAAGCAGGAGCTGAATGATATTTTAGGGACAGCACGAATTGCCTTGAAGCAAGTACGGGAACTAGTGACTGATATGAAGTTTGTTTCATTGGAAAGTGAAATTGAAAATGCACAAAAACTACTAGGGACAGCAGGGATAGATGTCGTTGTGGAAAGAAAAGGACAAATCCATGTTTTATCTAGTGTCGATGAAACGATGCTCGCACTTGCTGTTCGCGAAGCAGTTACGAATGTGATGAAGCATAGTCAGGCGCAAGAGTGTAAGCTAGTTTTACAAGCAATTAATGAAAGTTATACTGTAACGATACAAGATGATGGAATTGGATTATTCCATAAGAATAGAGGAAACGGGATACAATCGATGAGAGAACGAATGCAGGCGATACAGGGGACGATGGACGTTGATAATGTTCCTGATGGAGGTACGATAGTTACATTAAGTGTACCGATTTATTTGCGAAAGGAGAACCCAGTTTTATGATTCGAGTATTGATTGCAGAAGATCAAAGCATGCTTCGTGGTGCTCTCACTTCGCTTCTGAAATTTGAAGAAGATATGGAAGTTGTTGCGGAAGTTTCAGATGGTCAGCAGGCACTAGAAGCAATCGAGAAGTTGTCACCGGACGTTTGTCTCTTAGATATCGAAATGCCACATATAAGTGGACTTGAATTAGCGGGAAAACTAAGAGACTCCGGGAATAAATGTAAGATTATTATTGTAACTACCTTTGCACGTCCAGGCTATCTACAAAAGGCAGTCGATGCAAAAGTAGAAGGATACTTATTAAAAGATGAACCGATTGAATACTTGATAGAATCTATTCGTAAGGTGATGAACGGAGAACGAGTGATTAGTACTGACCTCGCAGCAGCCCTCTTTTTAAAGGAAGAAAGTCCGTTGACGGAGCGGGAAGAAGAAGTATTGCGCTTAGCAAATGTCGGAATGACAACAGATCAAATTAGTAAACAACTATTTTTAACAAAAGGAACAGTAAGAAACTATTTTTCTACCGCTATTCAAAAGCTACATGCTGAATCCAGACAACAGGCAGTAAATATCGCGGTGGAAAAGGGCTGGATTTGAACTCGTATAAAGTAATCCCAGCAACACTATGTTGCTGGGATTACTACTGCGTTACACGCCTTTTCATAAAATTCGATTGGACCAGCTTCACCGATAATCGCATACTCATAGCCAATTTTCTTCATGTCTCTTAAACAATGATGAAGTAGCTGATATCCAATTCGGTTTCTTCGCTTCGTAACTCCCATCGGTCCGAAGTAACATTTTTTATTTCGGTAAACGTCATAAGCGGCAAAGCCGACAATTTCCTTCTCATCTACTGCTATATAAATGGTAGGTTGCTCTTTTAAGAAACCATTCTTTATCGTTTCAGACCAATCATGAGAAAAATTGCTAGAAACAAAGGAAGTAAGTGCTTGAAAGTCTTCTTGTGTTACCCTTCTAATCATGGGAGATTCCATTTGTGGGAAGGTATAACTTCCTAGATGTGTAATCATATCGCGTGAGGTTGTCCCTAACGATAATATCATCTCTTTATTTTCTTCTGTTAGAAAATGGTCTACTACGTTTGTTGTCATTATTGCCTTAAGTAAATGTCCTTCGTTTAAATAAATCTGATTATATTTCCTCATATATTGAATCGATTGATTGAATACTACAAGTACTTCTTTTGTAATAGCAGTGTTAACAAAAGGATGTTGTAAACTATCATGTTCAGAAGGAAGTGTCTGCTTCCATGATTGAATATCGATATCACATTTTAGAAAAATTTCACCGAGTACACCTGTCTTTTCTAATAAACAGGAAGCGAGTAAATGAATAGGTGTCACTACTGCGTTCGCTGCCGCAGCTTTTTGCTCTGCTCTCCTAATTATCCTCTGAACTCTATCTGTTAGTAGAACATTTTTCATGTTAATCTCCCCCTTACATAAGAAGGGTTCGTTATGAATCTTGAAAAATCCTTTCATCCGTTTGAGCTAGTCCGATATTTTCTAAAAACTGGCTAGAAAGGGCTTGTCCTCAGCCCTTACGTCTACCTGCCATCATTTGGAAAATAAAGACGATTAAAGCAATAACTAGTAATACATGTACTAGGTTACCTGCAATATCAAATAGGAATCCTAATAGCCATAATACGAAAATAATACCTATAATGGTCCATAACATAACTTGATCCTCTCCTTTACTTTTAGTGATATATACCTTTTCATCCTATTGATTAAACACAGTACTTTTCTTTTTTTGATGGTAGAAACAACTTGGAGGAAAAGTATGAATGCATTAAGATAAAATTATCCGATAAAATAGTCAGGAGATTCGTGATGAAAATATTACTTGTAGAAGATGATAAAACAATCGCATCTGGTTTGGATTATTCACTACAACAGGATCAGTTTTCCACTATTCTTTGTTATGATGTGGAATCTGCAAAAAAGATAATTCAAGAACAGTTAAACGATATTTCTTTATGTTTATTTGATTTGTCTTTACCGGATGGTAGTGGCTATGAACTATGTAAACTCGTCAAGGAACGGGCAGATGTTCCGGTTATTTTTCTGACTGCTGTCGATGATGAAGTAAATGTTGTAATGGGACTTGATATGGGAGCGGATGATTATATTACGAAACCTTTTCGCATTAGGGAGTTACTATCTCGAATAAAATCAGTGCTACGTAGATATCAAAAGCATTCGCAATCCAACTCCATGATAGAGCTTGGAGATGTCCGCATTAATTTGTTAGAAGGAAAAGTGTATAAACATGGGGAAGAGGTTGTGTTAACAGCACTAGAGTATCGGCTATTACTTGTATTTGCCAATCATTTGGGGCAAGTAATGTCCAGAAACCAATTGCTTGAGCAGATCTGGGATGTTGCAGGCGACTTTGTGAATGACAATACTCTTACCGTATATATCAAAAGATTGCGCGAGAAATTGGAGGATGATCCGCAATCCCCAACTATAATAAAAACAATTCGTGGATTAGGTTATAAGGTTGGTGATTAACGTGCTACGGAACCGTGAAGTGCAAATATTCCTGCTTGTAACCGTCTCTATTGGGATTATTATTACAATAATTGCTAGTATTTTCTCAACAGCTGCAGCAATCTTTTCCGCATTCACATCGATATTATTAATTACTGCAGCGATCATCTTTACACGCTGGAGATATCGCGAAATTGAAAAATTAGCCTCGTATTTACGAAAAATTAGTAGCGGAGATTATACACTGGATATACGCGATAATTTTGAAGGGGAACTTAGTATTTTAAAAAGTGATATTTATAAAGTAACGAAGATGCTATCAGAGCAACGTGCTTTATTACAGCAAGATAAGTTAATGCTGACAGATGCTATTTCTGATATTTCGCACCAGCTTAAAACACCATTAACGTCGATGATGGTGATGGCTGACTTATTAAGTGACTCGAACTTGCCAGATGAAAAAAGAACGGAATTCACAAACAATATTCGTATTCAACTGGAACGAATTGAATGGCTCGTGTCATCTTTACTTAAGCTTTCTAAAATTGATGCAGGGACCGCCCAGTTTAAAAAAGAACGGGTGGAAGTTAAATCTCTAATACAAAAAGCACTAAAGCCGATTTTAATTCCGATAGATATTAAAGAGCAGAAATTATCGATTACAGGTGATGCTTCTGTATCATTTTTAGGCGATGTGAATTGGACAACTGAAGCATTAATTAATATCTTGAAGAACTGTGTAGAACATACGCAGGATGGCGGGGAAATCATGATTTCCTTTTCCGAAAACGCCTTGTTTACAGAAATAATCATTACGGATAGTGGCAAGGGAATTCCAAGAGAGGATCTTCCTTATATTTTCAAACGATTTTTTAAAGGCAAAAATGCAAGTGATGAAAGTATTGGTATCGGACTTGCGATGGCACATAGTATTATTACGAGCCAGAATGGTACGATTGAAGTGAAAAGTGATGAAAATGTAGGAACAGAGTTTCATATTAAGTTTTATAAACAAGTTATTTAATTCTATGCCGCTTCGGAAATACAATACGCTGGTAACTTTAATTATTCGCATAGTGGACCGTCTCATCCTGCGATACAACACTTCGAAGAAAAAATAAAAAGACCGAACTATCGTGAGTTGATAGTTCGGTTTATTATTTGACTTATATTCCTTTGTAACAGTCTCTTTTCGTTTTTCCTTGTCTCAAAACCTTTGCATGTCACGGGCAGGCACGGTGCGGGTCAGGAGGTCGCTACTTAAGCCTGCCGACAGGATGTGTTGTATTAGCCTTCCTTCAAGGACCCTTCGTATTTTTTCACCTTAAGTGACTAAATTGTTATTTTAAAGTCACTTGAAAGTCATTTTGGATGGATAAACTGTAATCATAGTCATTCATACGGAGGTATTATAATGGAAATATTAAAAATAGAGAATCTATCGAAGGTATATGGTAAGGGAGAAACGGCGGTAAAGGCTTTAGATAATGTATCTTTTTCTGTAAAAAAAGGTGAGTTTGTCGCTATTATTGGACCATCTGGGTCTGGGAAATCTACCTTACTACATTTACTTGGCGGTGTGGACAGACCGTCAAGCGGTAAGGTATATGTAGACAATACAGATATTTACAATTTGAATGAAACTCAGTTAGCCATTTTTAGAAGAAGACAAATAGGATTAATCTATCAATTTTATAATTTGATTCCAGTTTTAACTGTGGAGGAGAATATTTCATTGCCTATGTTACTGGATGGACATAAAGTAGATCAGAAACAGTTTGCTGATATTGTTAAAACTTTAAATTTAGAAAATCGACTTACTCACTTGCCGAACCAGCTTTCTGGTGGACAGCAACAACGGGTATCAATCGGAAGAGCTATCATTAGCAATCCTGCTATTATGTTGGCAGATGAACCGACAGGGAATCTAGATAGTAAGAATAGTAGTGAGATTATTGATTTGTTAAAAATGTTGAATAAAACATACAACCAAACATTGATTATTATTACGCATGACGAGCGAATTGCTCTCCAAGCAGATAGGGTAATCATGATTGAAGATGGAAAAATCGCCAAAGACGAGGTGGTTCGTCCGTGAATATTGTCAATAAACTAACGCTTAGACACTTGAAAGAAAATAAACGAAGAACACTCGTTACGATTATTGGTGTTATCATTTCAGTGGCCATGCTAACTGCTGTAGCAACAATTGGGGTTTCCTTTTTAGATTTGATGAAGCGGCAAGAGATTGCAGATAATGGAGAATGGCACGTACTATACAAAAATGTAAATGAGAAACAAATTGAAGCGATAAAAAAGGATGATAATTCGAAGAAAGTAGTACTTTCAAGAGACTTAGGCTATGCCAAGTTAGAAGGTAGTGAAAATGTTTATAAACCGTATTTTTTCATAAAAGAATATAATCACCATGGTTTTAAACAATTTCCGATTGAATTAAGTTCAGGTCGTTTACCAAGATCAGCAGGTGAAGTAGTCATTTCAGACGCCATAGCAGCAAATGCTAACGTTGAATATAAGGTTGGAGATATTTTAACGTTAGAGATAGGGGAGCGAATAGGTGATTTAAGTAATGGCAACGCCTTAAGTCAAATCGATGCCTTGCAAGTAGACGAAGATGGAAATGTGCTAGAAACATTAACAAACAAAACATCTAGAACATTTAAAATTGTGGGTATTATCGAAAGACCAACGTGGGAGCCTACTTGGTCACCCGGGTACACGATTATTAGTTATGTAGATGAAAACACACTTGCAAGTGGAGACACGGTTAACGCATCTGTTGTATTAAATAAAGTGAATAGATCCCTTTATTCACATGCTGAAGAGTTAGCTGCTGAAATACAGTTAGACAAGACATCTATCGGATATAATAGTGAACTTCTTCGCTACCATGGATTAACAAATAATGATAACTTACGGGCTACACTTTATTCCTTAACGGCAATCATTATGGCGGTCATCATTATTGGTTCTGTATCGCTTATTTATAATGCATTTGCGATTTCCGTTTCGGAACGTTCCCGTCATTTAGGAATGCTTGCTAGTGTCGGTGCTACAAAACAACAAAAGCGTAATTCTGTGTTTTTTGAAGGTGCAGTCATTGGTTTAATCAGCATACCAATTGGGATTTTTAGCGGACTGGCCGGAATTGGTATTACTTTTTATTTCATTAACACCTATATTCATGGAGCACTAAATGTATCTGAGAAATTAGCTGTAGCAGTTACACCAATGTCGATTTTAGTAGCTTGTGTTGTTTCCATCCTTACAATTTTTATATCTACTTATATACCTGCGAAAAGAGCATCCAAAGTATCAGCAATAGATGCTATTCGCCAATCAACAGATATAAAACTTACTGGTAAAGCTGTCAAAACGTCAAAACTAGTACGTAAGCTGTTTGGAATAGAAGCGGAATTTGGTTTAAAGAACTTAAAAAGAAATAAGCGCAGATACCAAGCAACGGTGTTTTCACTAGTGATTAGTATCGTCCTTTTCTTAGCGGTATCGTATTTTACAGATAGTCTCAAAAAGTCATTACAGCTTTCTCAAGATGGGGTTAGTTATGATATTCAAGTATCATTCCGAGGTGACGGGATTGATCATCAGATAGTTGACTCCATTACGTCACTTAAGAATGTAACAGGCAGTAGTATTGTGCGAGAAATGAGCTTATCTACATGGATTGAAGAAGAGGCAATTTCTAAAGAACTAAAAGAACTTGTAGAGCAAGATAAAAGTACGCTTCAGGATGGAAAGATTAACCACTTTATTAATATGACCGCGCTCGATGATGAAAGTTTAGAAGCATATGCAAAAAAAATAGGTATCGATAAAAATCAGTTGTTCGATTCAGAACGTATTAAAGGAATTGTGATTGATACAAATTCCTATCAAGACGCATATACTGGCAAATTTATTGAGTCCAAAGCAATCAATACAGAAGTTGGCAAAACGTTAGAGTTGTTATCTTGGAACGATGATGATGAAGAAGAGTTTGTAGATACAATGGAAATTGCAGCACTAACGGATGAACTACCGATGGGAGTAAATCAAGTTGGTGGAGCGAGCCTGAATGTTATTGTTTCCGAACAATCATTGGAAAAACTGCTAGCGAATAAAAATTTAAGGTCATATGCATATCTTTATTTAAACACTACTGATCCAATGAAAACACAACAACAGATCGAGGATTTAAAAGAAAGCGGGCTATATATTTACAATGTGTATCAACGAAGGCAACAACAAGAACAAATGATTATGTTAATGTCCGTATTCACGTATGGCTTCATTTTGTTGATAACGGCAATTTCGATTGCGAATATCTTTAATACCATTTCAACTAGCATTTCGCTCCGTAAACGTGAATTTGCAATGCTTAAGTCAGTTGGGATGACACCAAAGGGATTCAATAAAATGATAAATTACGAAAGTGTTTTTTATGGAATGAAATCATTACTTTACGGATTACCAATCAGTATCCTTGTTATGTATTTAATTCATAGATCTATGATGAACACGTTTAGTTATCAGTTTGAATTACCTTGGTTAAGCATACTATATGTCATTGTTGCAGTCTTTTTCATTGTAGGGTCTGCAATGCTCTACTCTAGCACTAAAGTGAAAAAAGAAAATATTATTGATGCGTTAAAACAAGAAAGTATATAAAATGGCAAAACAGGCTTCCAATATGGTGGCCTGTTTGCATTTTATGAAACTATTTGGAATAACCATTCGTACGTATGATAGCGGAGGTGGAGAAAATGAGTAAAAGTGTACAGCAATGGGAGAATGAACTTAAATCAAATTGGGGTTTGAATGATTTTGAGTTGCGACATTCAACCATTCATCGTGAAGTTTCCCCAATTAAAACGACTGAATATAAATTAGATATGGAATGGTTTCCTCCTGGAACGGAGATGGAGGATGACTTGAATCCCCCAGGAACTGTTGCTACTACTGTGAATTTAACTAATGGTGTGTTAACTAGTTTTATTGTAGTTATGAACGAAGACCACAGAGAGAATCCGCCTATCTTACCTAGTTCTAATTTGAATGATGTGGTTGCTTGGATAGAGTTACAAACAGGTTTAAAGTATAAGGTGGATTTCCAGTATAAGCGTAAAAAAACAGAAGATAATGGTGAAGAATATTTATTTATTGCTGTTTTAAATGGAAAAAAAGTATCTCCAGGTGGCTGGATAGAAATAAAAGTGAATGAAGCAGGAAGCATTGTTTTCTATTCATTGTACGGATATTTCCCAGCATTTTACCCTCCAATTGGAATCGAAGAGAGTCCAAAACTGAACGATTCATATGTAAAAGAGGTAATAAAACAACAGGTTATATTATTCGGAACGTTAGAAGAAGAGTACAAGCTTTTATATGGGGTAGAGGAAACATTTGTAGATGGGGTGGAGTTGCCGCGACAGGATGAATTAATTATTCGTTGGGAAGAATCGGATCCACTGGTGGATGTGGAAATTACGGATCAATATATCGGAGAAGATTGGGATGACTTTCGGATATCACAAACCATAACAGAAGAGGAGATAGCTAATAATATAGCTCATCCTGACACCTTACCAATTACAGTAGAGGAAAAACAAGCATGTATTCAGTTAGTTACGAACTACATACGTAATAGTCGTCCACATCAAAATGGAGAATGGAAAATAGAGAAGTTTGAGCGGGATTATGGGGATATTCATATGGAAGTAGTTCCAGTAAGTACGTTAGATCGAATCACAGATAAATTGAAAATTACTTATAACCATGAAAAAGGTGCTATCTTGAGTGTGCTGGATAAAAAGGAGATGTTCAGCCGATTTATGGACTTACCCGCGCCTCCATTAGAGCAAATCAGCATTTCACAAGAGCAAGCAATTGCTAATCTAGAAGAAGACATTTACTTTGAAGAACACTACGTCTATGATATCGAACGAAAAAAATTAAAGCTAATGTACAAAATAGATTGCCATTCATTTGTAAATGCAATAACAGGAGAGAAGTTTAGTAGTTAAATATGTTGTGTTGGTGAGAGATAGTATTCTACAAGGGAGTAACTGTTGTGTTTTCGTGACTGTGGGGGATATGCGTTCGTGCGAGGTTTTATTTGCGGGATTGTATTGAGATATTCGCGATTATGAGGAGTATTCTCGCGGTAAAGGAGATATACTCGCGATTATGAGGTTATTCTCGCGATTATGAGGTTATTCTCGCGATTATGAGGTTATTCTCGCGATTATGAAGTTATTCTCGCGATTATGAGGTTATTCTCGCGATTACGAGGTTATTCTCGCGGTTATGAGGTTATTCTCGCGATTACGAGGTTATTCTCGCGATAAGGAGAGATAATCTCGCGATAATGAGATTATTTTCGCGAAACCAGTAGAATTACTCGTGCAATCGAGTGAAGTGGAAGGATCCTCACAAAAGCTATGGGATACAGACGCAAAAAAATCTGCATGGAATAGTAATCCGTGCAGATTTTTAATTATAAGACTTTATCATTATCCCAATCATACGTCCAGAAGCGTTCTTTTTTCCAATGGGCGAGTAAGTCAGGATTGTCATCGGATATTTGTTTTTCCATATCAGCAAGCATCCATGCTGTTTGTGAGATGTGTGCTTTTAATGCACCAAACTTTTGCTCCCAGACATCACTAACATCATGAACGATATCTGCTGGGCCGATTTCTGCTTCATGGCCTTTCGAGAATGCAACACAATGCAGTTTCGGGCGTTTTTCGATAGGTAATCTGCGAACTGCCCGGACAACGGCACGTCCAGTAGCTTCATGATCTGGGTGAACAGAATATCCAGGGTAAAAAGTGATGACAAGTGATGGATTTAATTCTTCAATTAAGCCAAATACCATATTGGCTAGAGCTTGATCATTTTCAAATTCTAGTGTTTTATCACGATAACCCATCATTCGTAAGTCGGTAATTCCCATTGCTTTTGCAGCAGCTTCTAACTCTGCCTTTCGCACTTTTGGAAGTGATTCGCGTGTCGCAAATGGAGGGTTACCAAGGTTTCTTCCCATCTCTCCGAGCGTTAAGCACGCATATGTTACAGGCGTTCCATTTTTTATATGGCTCGCGATTGTCCCGGATACACCGAAAGCTTCGTCATCGGGATGAGGAAATACAACTAATACATGGCGTTCTTTTTCCATTAAAGTAACTCCTTTCCTTCCTCGTTTATTCAAACGGCGTCTTACTGATCTCCAAAGCAACGGCTAGTTTTCCATCAAAGCCGTGTCCTGCAAGAAGAAGTCTACCTAATTCATCTACTTCATAATGGGTAAGACCCTCTGCGTAAATCCAGCCAATTGGAAGTTTTAAGCCGACACGAAACGGTCCATCGCCAACAATTTTTCCGTGTTCATAGCTAACTTGCGCATTACGAATAAATGCTCCCGCTGAAAAAAATGATTCATCATTATGGGCTGCATATGCTCCATTAGTCGTTTCTAAATGTATGTAAACAGTCTCTCCAGCAAAGTCATTAATCAATTGCTGTACTTTATTAACATTAATAACCTCCATGACAAATGCCTCCTTCCATATGAAAGCTAATATTATTTTACTAAAAATTACAGGAGATTACGATTTAAAAGTTTTATACAATGCTGAGGAATTTCATAAGCATGATAGTATTAAGAATCTTTCTCTTGACCGATATTGTACTCATATCTTTACACAATAGTCGAGAGAACGTTCCTCACGACGCATTTAGAGGAAGAAGCTACCCGAAAAGGACGATAGAACGCTTGTCGCGACGGTTCTAGAGGGAATAGCCCTCATCCTGGTTGAGAGACCGCCCCTCAAGACTAATTCAGTGAAGGAAGCAACTCACAATGGTCGATAGAACGTTTATCACGACGGATTCATCGGAAGAAACACCACGAAATGGTCGAGAGAACGTTTGTCAAGACGGTTGCATAGGAAGAAACGCCATATAATGTTCGAGAGAATGGTTGTCACGACGTTTTCAAAGGGAATAGCATCACACAATGGTTGAGAGGCCGTCCCTCTAGACTGACTCATAGCGAAAAGGAGCGGACATTAGTTTAGAGGTTGAAAGAACTCCAGCAAGAAGTACATTATAAGCTTCCAGATGAACAAAAACCCAGTAGTGCTGATAACACTTACTGGGTCAGGTTTTAGTTTTTTGCGTTGCCTACAAATTCGTTATATGCGCCATGTTTTACAGGTCCAACATATTCGTTTAGTTTCCAACCGTGTTCAATGGCAGCTGTGACGAATTCTTTTGCTGCTGAAACTGCTTCTTTTACAGATTTTCCTTTTGCTAAGTTAGCGGTAATTGCTGCAGCAAATGTACAGCCGGCGCCGTGGTTGTATGTTGTTTCTAGTTTTTCTTTTTCTAATAAAACAAATTCTTGTCCATCATAGAATAGGTCGACTGCTTTGTCATGGTTCAAGCCTTTTCCACCCTTTATGACAACATTTTTTGCCCCTTGGTCTAAAATCTTGACAGCAGCTTCTTTCATATCGTCAATTGTTTTTATTGGGCCTGTTTTCGCTAGTTGCCATGCTTCAAACAAATTTGGAGTTACAATTGTTGCACGTGGCAATAACAATTCACGCATTGCTTCTGTGTTTTCGGGTTGTAGTACCTCGTCTTCTCCTTTACAAACCATTACAGGGTCAATCACGACTTTATCAAGTTTGTGTTCATCGATTTTACGAGCACCTAGTTCAATAATATCTACAGATCCAAGCATTCCTGTTTTCATTGCATCGATGCCAACTGAAAGGATGGTATTTAATTGTTGTTCTACGATATCAACGTCAATTGGAAAAACGCCATGGCTCCAATTGTTTTCTGGATCCATCGTTACGATTGACGTTAGAGCGTTCATACCATAAACGCCATTTTCTTGGAATGTTTTTAAATCTGCTTGTATACCTGCACCACCGCTAGAATCAGAACCAGCAAGTGTTAATACTTTTTTCATTGTCATTACAGTTGCCTCCCAGTTGAAATTTAACTTAAGTTTAGAATATACCAATTAATTACTAAAGAAAAGTAATAAATACTACCTATTTTAACCAAGAAAACGCTTAAAAATTGCTTTACAATAATGAAACGCCAATGTAAACTGAAATTGTAAAATTTTACTGATTTTCCAAGGGGGAGTGTCGCATGAGCATCATTCATATGTTTTGCGAAGATAATTTAATAATACCCTTAAGGAAATTAGTATGGAATTGATATAGGTCTATTTTCCAGGGGGAATGTGTAGCTCACGGTTATTAATAACAAAATGTAAAAGCGCCAGCCGCTGTGGGCGGTTATTTTTTATGTAAAAATATCATTGGAGGATAGACATGAATTTAGAAACATTAGGTTGGGGACCTTTTTTTGAAGCAGAGTTTACAGAATACAAAGATGAAGGATATGCAGTAGGGAGAGTATCATTAGAACATAAACGTTTATATAGAGTATTAACAGAATCAGATGAAGTATTAGCCGAAGTATCTGGGAAATATCGTTTTCATGCTACTGAACGTGGCGACTTCCCGTCTGTAGGGGATTGGGTTGTATTGTCTGTGCGACCTGAAGAAGGAAAGGCAACCATTCATGCGACGTTATCACGTAAAAGTAAATTTTCTAGAAAAGTGGCTGGAAATACAACGGAAGAACAGATTGTGGCAGCAAATGTAGATGTTGTGTTTATTGTTGCAGCACTAAATGCAGACTTTAATGTTCGAAGGCTTGAAAGATATATATTAACAACCTGGGAAAGTGGAGCAAATCCAGTCATTGTTCTCAGTAAGGCGGATTTATGTGAAAATATCGCTGATAAAGTACGAGAAGTTGAGTTGATTGCAATGGGGGTACCTATCCATGTTGTGAGTGTAGAAACAATGTTAGGTATAGATGAGCTTCAGGGATATATAAAACCAGGAAAAACAATCGCATTACTTGGTTCATCTGGGGTAGGTAAATCAACATTAATAAATTATTTTGCTGGAAAAGAGATGTTGAAAACTGGTTCTATACGGACAGATGATGACAAGGGACGACATACGACGACACATCGTGAGTTGCTCGTGTTAGATCAAGGTGGAATTTTGATTGATACACCAGGGATGAGGGAGCTACAACTGTGGGAGGCTGAAGCGGGACTTAGCCAAGGCTTTGCAGATGTCGAAGAGTTAGCAAGCCAATGTAAATTTAGGGATTGTCGACATAATGCGGAACCTGGATGTGCAGTGAGGCAAGCGATTGAAAATGGCGACCTTGATGAAAAACGCTATGAAAGTTATGTGAAACTGCAGAAAGAATTAGCTTATTTTGAACGAAAAGAAGATAAATACTTGGAGCTCGAAGAAAGAGATAAGTGGAAAAAGCTAACAATGGAGCAAAGAAGAAAAAAATTAAAATGATGAATACACGGGCTGGTTAATACTCCAGTCCGTGTATTTTTTGCGTTTTAAGCGTTATTATTTGATATTATATTTATAACTATCTAAAATGAATTAGTATTGTAAATACTCAATTTATCATAATTTTTGATTAATGCTTTGAATGGCATGAATAACTTAGCAAATTACATCATTGGTGAAATGCTAAACGAGGGATATAGGCATAAGCCAAATAAGAATTCTCTCTTATTTGGCACTTTTTAATACACCATAAGGAGTAAATAATATGAAGCAGGTTGATCTAGAGAATCCAACGTTAATATTACATGCATTTGATTATGCGGTGATAGGTAAGGCGCTAGTAGATTTAGATGGCATACTGTTAAAAGTTAATCATTCTTTATGTGATACGCTTGGTTTTGAGGAAGAAGAATTACTGAAACAAACCTTCAATGATATTACGTACCATGAAGATCGGGATAATGAATCATATTATATTGAAAAACTTTTGGTAGGTGAGGTAAACGATTTCCAACTAGAGAAACGTTTAATTCATAAGGATGGGCACATTATCTGGGGGTTATTAAGTGTTTCATTAGTAAGAGATGAAGATGGAGATCCTCTGTATTTTGTTAGTCAAGTACAAGATATTTCAGAAAGAAAACGAGCAGAAGAATTTATGAATAATTCGGAGAAGCTTACTGTTGCAGGCCAATTAGCAGCAGGAATTGCCCATGAGATACGAAATCCATTAACAGCTATTAAAGGCTTTTTTCAAATTATGGAACATGAATTTACAGATAAAAAAATGTACTTTGAAGTGATTAATACGGAAATGGAGCGTATAGAAACAATATTAAATGAATTACTTGTACTCTCAAAGCCACAAAAAACAAATTATAAACAAAAAAACATCACTACTATTTTACATCATGTGACAACACTACTAAAGACACAAACAAATCTCCACAATATAGAAATTACAGAACGTATCGATTCCAATTTACCCCCTATTTATTGTGATGAAAACCAATTAAAACAAGTCTTTATAAACTTTCTAAAAAACTCAATAGAAGCAATGGATAGTGGAGGCCGAATACATATTGAAGTTAGTAAGATGGAAACGAGTATGCTACTTGTCCGCTTTAAAGATGAAGGACCAGGAATACCAGATCACGTACTGAAACGAATTGGTGAGCCCTTCTTTACTACAAAGGAAAATGGAACTGGTTTAGGCATCATGATTTGTAAGCAAATTATTGAGAATCATAGAGGGAATATGCATATAGAAAGTGGTCCACTAGGTACAATCGTGGAAGTAGAATTGCCGATATTTTAAAGGATGAAAGGGTGTTGTATATATAATTACAACACCCTTTTAGTATTTTAGATTTCTACTTTCCAAATATATAAGTTTTTACTAAAGCAAATCGTTCGCGGACGTTTAATTGGAAACTTACGACATCAGGAGTTTCGGCTGCAACTACATCTGCTTCAAGCCCAAGATTACTTGCTATTTTCTTTGCCCTTGCAAGGTGATAATCGCTTGTAATGATGGTAATACTATCTGTTGAATCAGGTATTAATTTTTTGGAAAAAAGGATATTTTCATAGGTGGAAGTCGACTTATCCTCTATAATGAGTCGTTCTTCATCTATTCCGTAATCAATAAGGAATCTTTTCATTGCCTCTGCTTCTGTAATTTGTTCGCCAGAACCTTGTCCACCTGATAAAATTAAATGGACATGAGGATTATCCATTGCATAATGCAAGGCAGCATTTAGACGATAACGTAACGAGAGGGATGGCGATTCTCCATCAACTTTCGCTCCAAGAATAATGGCGTACTCGTTTTTTCCACGTGCTTCGGGAAATTTCCCGCTTTTGATCATTTCTCCTGTCATCATCCAAAAACCGACAATAAGAACGATAATAATTAATAAAATGATGATTATTTTTTTCAACGTTTCCACCACACATTTCTTCTAACTAGTATTTTAAGAATAACGTATTTATTTCTAATAGTAAATCAATTAAAGGAGCCGTATTAGGTGATAACGATTATTTTAGCTGGAGGAAATTCAAGCAGAATGCGCCAAAATAAAGCGCTTATGAAGATAAATGGGGAAAGAGTAATTGATCGACTAGTAGCAGAGTTTGACGAAATATCGGAAGAAATCTTTCTGATTGCAAAGGATGTCGCTCCATATGAAAATTTGTCGGTAAACATTCTACAAGATGATGTAAACTATAGAGGACAAGGTCCACTTGCTGGATTTTGGACCGCAATGTCAATGATAAAAACAGGTCCTTGCCTTGTAGTAGCATGTGATATGCCGTTTGCAACGAAAGAATTAGGACAAGCACTCATTCATAAGTTGATAGAAAGTAAGGGTGACGCAGTAATTCCTGTTGTGAATGGGCAACAGCATCCATTATTTGCTGCATACGACGCAACAATTGCAGATAAAGTAAGGCTTCACTTAGATAAAGGAAAGAGATCCGTTCATTCATTATTAGATACTATTGAGGTGAGCTATTTTCAGTTACCTACAGATGCTCATGATGTTTGGAATATGAATACCCAGGAAGATTACATACAAGCATTGAAAATAGTAGAAGGGAAAGAATAACATGAACTGCGAAATTACACGAGAACCAATTAAAATAGAGGATGTGTACGAGAAAGTAGTCCGCAGAGAAGCTGGTGCGGTGACATTGTTTATTGGTACAGTCCGCGAGTTAACTCATGGAAAGAAAACACTATACCTAGAATACGAAGCATATGAAGCAATGGCAGTTAAGAAGATGGAGCAAATTGTATCAGAAATGAAAAAGCGTTGGCCTGACGTAGAAGCAACAATCATTCACCGGATTGGCCGCTTAGAAATTACGGATATTGCAGTTGCCATTGCTGTTTCTTCTCCACATCGACCAGAGGCATATGAGGCAAATCGTTATGCGATCGAACGAATCAAGGAAATAGTCCCGATTTGGAAAAAAGAACATTGGGAAGACGGAGAAGAGTGGATAGGTAATCAACAAGGAACAAAAGCTTATTCAGGAGGAAAACCAGAGGAGGAAGATTTGCGTGAATAAGGTAATGTTATTTGCTCATTTAAAAGAAACTGCAGGAAATAGTACTTTACAGGTAGACGCAACTGGAAAAACAGTAGCCGAAGTCCGCAATCTATTGTCACCGAAGCTAGGTGATTTAGAAGGTGTTATGGTTGCAGTGAATGAAGAGTTTGCGACGGAAGATTATATGATTGCAGCGGATGATGTAATCGCCTTAATTCCCCCTGTTAGTGGAGGGTGAGGAAATGGATAGAGAAAGATACTCACGGCAAATATTATTTAAACCAATCGGCGATAAGGGACAGAATGAGATAAGTTCAAAACATGTACTAATTCTTGGGGTTGGTGCACTTGGGACTCATACAGCTGAGACACTTGCTAGAGCTGGCGTCCGCAAAATCACGATTATCGACCGAGATTATGTAGAAATGAGTAATTTGCAACGGCAACATTTATATACAGAAACAGATGCGTTGGAAAGATGGCCGAAAGCAGAAGCGGCAAAAGATAAGTTAAAGCGTATTAATAGTTCAGTAGATATTGAGGCAATCGTCGGCCACGCAGATGCAGATCTGTTAGAGTCGATTATGGACGATGTTGATTTACTTATGGATGGGACTGATAATTTCGATGCTCGTTTTCTATTAAATGACTTAGCCCATAAGTACAACATTCCATATATTTTTGGATCATGTGTCGGGAGCTTCGGTATGACGTTTACCATCATTCCAGGTGTAACTCCATGTTTGCAATGTCTGTTAAAAAGACTACCTTTACAGGGGCAAACATGTGATACAGTAGGCATTATCGCACCTACCGTACAAATGGTTACCGCACAACAAAGTGCCGAAGCATTAAAAATTTTATCCGGAAACAATGAGGCAGTGAGGAAGACATATGTTTCCTTTGATCTTTGGGAAAATGACTATTTATCTTTAAAGGCTGGAGCACTGAAAGACCCCAATTGTCATACATGTGGCCCAAGTCCCACATACCCTTACTTACAAAAAGATGCAGAAATGAAAGTAGCTGTCCTTTGTGGCAGAAATACCGTGCAAATAAGACCAGCTGCTGGAAAGACGCTTACGTTAGAACAGTTAACCGAGAGATGGCGAGAAGCCGGCTATGAGGTTAGTGGCAATCCTTTTCTTGTTTCCGTCATAAAAGAAGGAACACGAGTTGTCTTTTTCAAAGATGGACGTGCGCTTGTCCATGGGACCAATAATCAAGTAGAAGCAAGAAAGGTATATCATTCGTTAGTAGGTTAATGGTAGAGAGGCCTGAATGGAGTCACAACGTATTCCGCGGAAAAAGCTTCTTCTAATGGTTGAGAGAGAGTTTGTCACGACGCATTCCGTGGAAAAAGCCTCTCTTAATGGTTGAGAGAGAGTTTGTCACGACGTATTCCGTGATGAAAGCCTCTCCTAATGGTTGAGAGATAGCATGTCACGACGTGTTCCGCGGAAAAAGCCTCTCCTAATGGTTGAGAGAATGCATGTCACGACGTATTCTGTGATAAAAGCATCTATGAATGGTCGAGAGAATACATATCACGACGTGTTCCGTGAAAAAAGCTTCTTCTAATGGTTGAGAGAGAGCATGTCACGACGTATTTTGTGATGAAAGCATCTCTCAGTGGTCGAGAGAATGCATGTCACGACGCAATCTTTGATAAAAGCCTCTCATATTAGTCGAGAGAGAACATATCACGACGTATTCCGTGATAAAAGTATCTCTAAATGGTCGAGATAACTCCATAACGCGTTTAGAAAGAAAAACATGCTTGGTATCACCCTCTAACCAGCAACGGATAAAAAAACATACATAATACGGAAGAAAACATTCAAATAACGAAAGGATTTTGACATGGTTAGTTCATTTACGATTACTTCCATCATCATTTCATTATTAATTACAATTGGAACACCGATAGCACTGTTCATTATTTTTAGAAAAAGATTTCAAATTTCCATCCCAGTGTTACTCATTGGGGCAGCAACTTTTTTCATATTTGCACAAATGTTAGAGGGAATTGCTCATAATTTTATCCTTTTTAATAATGGGACGATGAGGGGATGGGCTGAAAACCCGTGGTTATATATGCTTTACGCAGGTTTAATGGCCGGGATCTTTGAGGAAACTGGTAGGTTCGTAGTGATGAAGTATGCGCTAAAGACTAGTAGACAATGGAAGGACGGACTTTCTTTTGGTCTTGGTCATGGTGGAGCAGAGGCGATTGTACTTGTAGGACTTAATAGTATCATTATGCTTGTTTTTGCTTTCATGATTAATAGCGGGTCATTCGATGCACTATTTACGGACAATCAAATGAAAGACGCTCTTACACCGATAAAGGAACAGTTAACAGGAGATTCTGGGGGATTAATTTTATTAGGTGGAATTGAGAGGTTAGCAGCAATGTCGATACAGCTAGGGCTTTCCATCCTAGTCATGTACGCAATTGTTAGTAAGCAGATGAAATATTTTATTTTTGCGATATTGATACATGCTGTTATTGACTTCCCTGTAGCATTATATCAAGTAAAAGTAATAGAAAATATTTATGTATTGGAAGCTTTGATTGTGGTATTTGCAGTGGGTGCGATTGTGTGGATAGCGAAATCAAGAAAGCTCTTTGTACATGAAAAATAAAAGAAGGAGTCTCTCGTTTGCGGAGACTCCTCGTTATTCCTAGCGGTTAGCTACAACTACTAGCTTTCCAGTATCTAGTACACTTTCATATCTTTCAGCTTCTTCTGCTGTTAAGCCAACAGCTTCGAACTTGGCACGCAATTCATCGCCTCGAGTTCGAAAAACATTTTGAACCGCATCAAAAAATCCTTGTTCCTCCAAGCCGACAGACGCGGTATTTGTGGCATCTGTTAAATCGTTGGAACGTCTCTCCCCATGTGCAAAGATATATATATTATCGTGAATATAACCTTGGGAAAGTAGTTCGTCGATAACTCGTGTTGCTTCTAAGCCGTTTTCGCAAATTTGTACTGTATTCATAACAATAACTCCTCCTTAGGTTAAAATAGGGATGTTACATTATGTATATAACCGAATTTTGGACGAGCAAACATGTTGGGGAAAATGAAGTTTGAAAATATAATGGGACGATAGGAGGTAATGTAATGAGCATTTCATATGAAGCGCTATTGGGAAAGATGGAAAAAGAATTGAGAGCAGCTCGTCAAAGTGGAGATGAAGCTAGTCGCCGTAACCATATATATGCGCTTAAAACACTAGCAGAAGTCATGTTAGAGGAGAAACAATCTAAGACTTATAATGAATTAAGTAAACCAATTGCGACAGTTCAACATACGCCTATTCAGCAATCACCGTCAGTTTCGTTACCATCATCTGAACCAATTGAAACAGAAGATGGGGCAAATGGGGATTCCATATTTGATTTTTAAGTTCAGTAGATTGGCATCCTGAGTGAAATTTACTAGGTAGAGGAGAATGATATATGAAAATTTTCATTATTATTGGTGCGATAAATGCGTTGTTAAGCGTGGGGCTCGGGGCTTTTGGAGCGCACGCACTTGAAGGGAAAATAGAACCGAAATATTTGGATGTGTGGAAAACCGGAGTTCAGTATCAAATGTTTCATGCATTAGGAATATTAGCGATCGGGATTCTATCACGGAATGTACCGGTTTCTGGTCTGCTTTCCTGGTCAGGGTGGCTCATGTTTATTGGAATCATCATTTTCTCAGGTAGCTTATATGTATTAAGTGTTTCAGGAATTAAAGTCCTCGGAGCAATCACACCAATTGGTGGAGTAGCTTTTCTTATCTCATGGCTATTATTAATCATTTTCACAGTGAAATATTTATAAAATACGAACCTAATAAAAAAGCTAAACACCTCCAGCGAAGTGTTTAGCTTTTTTGATTATCTTGGTGGCTGTGATACTAGTGGGCCGTTACCAAATGGATATTCATATTCAATTGGTTCATCAAATTCGACATAGTCAACATAGATCATCGGAATTAAGAAACGTTTTCCAGTTTGAGGATCACTAAGTATTACATGGTCACGACCAGCTGCTTCAATAATACCTGTGAAAACTTTCGCATTCCACTTTGTGTTATGCTCATATGTCGCGTAGAGATTAACAAGTTTTCCTTTATTCAGGCGCAAAATGTTTTCAATGTATGATTCCTCGATTGGGAGCATTCCCGGTACATTTACCCCACCTTTTGCTCCTCCTGTACCTACAGGAACTTGCGGTTGTTGCTGTGGAATATAGCCAGGGAACTGTGTTTGTGGTCCGAATGGCATTTGCTGTTGCATTGGATTTGAATAAAATCCTGCCATGTTTTGATATGGATTCATATTAGACAAAATTTTCCCTCCTCATAGTTATGGATGTTTGACTAGGGCACATCCAGAAGTAGGAATCAACCTACTTGTATTAATAGCCATCTACTCTTACATTTGTATGCACGTAGGAGGGTGCCTATGCTTGACTTTTATAAAAAAAGCCATCGTTCCATAATAGGACGATGGCTTTTTATTAAGATTGCTTAGACAGCAAGTAGTTTATCAATATCTTTTATTAAGTTTCCAACGTAGAATGAACCGAACTCTCCGTAGCGTGCACTCACTTCATCAAAGCGCATTTCATAGACGATTTTCTTGAATTGAAGAGCATCATCGGAGAATAGAGTAACGCCCCATTCCCAATCATCCAAACCAACGGATCCACTAATGATTTGCTTAATTTTACCGGCATATTGACGACCAATTAGTCCGTGACTATGCATTAGTTTTCTGCGTTCCTCCATGGAGAGCATATACCAATTATCTTCTCCAGAACGACGCTTATCCATAGGATAGAAGCATACATGCTTTGTTTGTGGAAGAATTGGATACAGACGTCCACGTACATATGGATTTTGGTAAGGATCTTCATTTGATTCCTTCGCTAAATAGTTACTTAATTCTACAACAGACACATAAGAATAAGTAGGAATGGTATATTCTGCAATCGTAAGTTTGTTGAATTCAGTTTCTAACTCATTAAGCTCGTCCAATGTCGGGCGCAAAATCATTAGCATAAAGTCTGCTTTTTGACCAACAATGGAGTAAAAGGCATGACTACCTTCTTTTTTATCTTGAACTTCCTCTAATTTTTGCAGAAATTGCTTTAACTCTACAATTGCTGTTTCTCTTTTATCACTTGAAAGCATCTTCCAAGATGCCCAATCTATAGTACGAAAATCATGTAAAGTATACCAACCATCTAGTGTTTGTGCTGCTTCACTCATGTGAATCAACTCCTAACTGAAAATTATTATCAATGCTTAGCAAATACAATATACCATAAGAATGCCACCATTTCATATGTAAAGCAATTTATGTAAAAAATATGCCATAAATACTGCATATTATTGTCGTTTTTTTAAAAAAAGGTTTATGCTTAGGAAGGAAGAATTAACCTTCAAATCAAAAAGACATCAATGGGGCATACTGAAAGAGAGATAGGAGGACAATTATATGAGAGAACGTAAAACTGAAAATGATTTATTTGCTGGTTTAAAAGAAAAGGCCAAGGGCTGGGATAGAAAGATTGTATTTCCGGAAGCATTAGATGACCGTGTATTTGCTGCAGCGGCACGTCTTGCAGCGGATGGTATATTAATCCCAGTATTAATTGGGAATATGGAAGCAATTCAAGCAAAGGCAAAAGAATTAAAAGTTTCGCTTGATAACGCTGAAATTTATGATCCGGAAAATTACTTAGAAATGGACGAAATGGTTGCTGCTTTCGTAGAACGCCGTAAAGGAAAAGCGACAGAAGAACAAGCTAGAGCAATGTTAAAAGATGAAAATTATTTCGGCACAATGCTTGTTTATATGAATAAAGCAGATGGACTTGTAAGTGGTGCTGCTCATTCTACAGCGGATACGGTAAGACCTGCACTGCAAATTATTAAAATGAAACCAGGATTAAGTAAAACTTCTGGTGTATTTATCATGGTCAAAGGTGAGGAAAAATACGTATTTGCTGACTGTGCTATTAATATTGCACCAACAAGCCAAGACTTAGCAGAAATTGCAGTAGAAAGTGCGAAAACAGCTGCCATGTTTGATATTGATCCACGTGTAGCAATGTTAAGTTTCTCTACAAAAGGGTCTGCTGTCTCTGATGAAACGAAGAAAGTTTCAGATGCCCTTACAATTGCAAAAGAAATTAACCCAGAATTAATCATAGATGGTGAATTCCAATTCGATGCTGCAATTGTTCCGTCTGTTGCTAAGAAAAAAGCTCCAGATTCCGAAATCCAAGGGGATGCAAATGTATTTGTTTTCCCTAGCCTAGAAGCGGGAAATATCGGATATAAAATTGCACAACGTTTAGGTGGATTCGAAGCAGTAGGGCCAATCTTACAAGGATTAAACGCTCCTGTTAATGACTTATCTCGCGGATGTGACGAAGAAGACGTCTACAACCTAGCACTCGTAACAGCAGTACAATCACTTGATAAAAGCAATAAATAAAGAGTTTTGAACTATAGTGAGCTGGGCTGGGACAAATAGCTAGTTGTGAATTCGAATGATGTAAGAAAACAATACCGCTACGGGAATACACTACGCTTTCCGCGGGCGGCTGATGAGCCTCCTCGTGCGATCGCACTGCGGGGTCTCATCGAGGCCTTTGCTCCCGCAGGAGTCTTCGTGTATTTCCTCCGCTGGTAACATTCGATTGAAACAGCTCCCTACTGTGCAATCATCAAGTTGAAGATTCCACAGAAATTGCTTTTTGGAAATTAAAAAGCCGAACTATCTTGAAACTGATTCAAGTAATAGTTTGGCTTTTAATTCCATATACATTCTTTTATCCCAGCTCCCTCTAGTTACTTATGAAGGAGTAAAGACATGTTAGAATTACTGAAACAGCCAGAATGGCGCCTTATCGATCAATCAAGCATTAATCCACATTTCCATGCCATTCAATCATTCGCTATCGATGATACACTATGTATGTCAGTTGGAAGCGGCTATTCACCGCCAACTGCTCGATCATGGGTCCACGTCAATACACTAGTACTCGGCATTCAAGATACCAAATTACCTGACCTACAAGCAGGACTGGATTTTTTACAATCAAAAAACATCACTGGAATAGTCCGTAACTCTGGTGGTCTAGCTGTTGCCCTTGACGAAGGTGTTCTCAATCTATCACTTATTGTACCGGATACAGAAAAAGGGATAGATATCAACCGAGGCTATGATTCTATGTGGGAACTTATTCGCATAATGTTTGCAGACTTTGACGTTGAAATTGAAGCGCGAGAAATCGTCGGTTCCTATTGTCCAGGTAGCTATGACTTAAGCATTAATGGAAAAAAGTTTGCTGGTATCTCACAACGCAGAGTGAGGAAAGGTGTAGCTGTCCAAATCTACCTTTGTGTGACGGGTAGTGGACAACAACGAGCGCAATTAGTGAAGGAATTTTATGAGCATGCAAAATACAACGAATCAGAAAAATTTGTGTTTCCGGATGTTCAGCCAGAGGTAATGGCCTCATTGTCTGAACTAATGAATGTTGATCTAACGATTCAAGATGTCATGTTTCGTTTTTTGACCACATTACATAAATTAAGTGGGAAAATATATAACGAACAACTACATGATGATGAATTGGAATGGTTCCAAGGATATTATGAGCGAATGGTTGATCGAAACAGAAAAGTAGTGAAGCTGTAGATATACTATCAGCTCCACTACTTTATTAAATAGCTGTTTGATTAGTACCAAACATGCTATTACTTATAATGTAAACAACTAATCCACTAATTATTCTGCCAATTTTTCTAAGTTACCGTTACGATCCATTTTGAATGAATTTGCAGTACGATCTTCTTCATCAAATAATACGAGTTTGCGGGCACGATTTAATATTTTCATTAAAGTTTCGTAGTCTTCTTGCATCGTAACAGAATTGTCCTCTAGTTTTTCAACTTGCTTTTTCAAATCCTTATTTTCAGCTCGTAAATCTTGTAACTCTCTTTTTAATCTCTCATTCTCATTTCTTAGTATATCTTTTTGGAATTCCGATGTTTGGAATGTTTGTAAATAGTGAATTACCTTATCAATATTCATTTCACCTGTATTCATATCACTTGGTGCAGGTAAAAGTTTGCCAGTAAAGGCTTCCGCATTTTCTTGGCCCATTTCCTCTGTAAACATATTAAACTGACGTGGTAATTCGCTCAATTCCTCATTATCTTGCGCATCTGGAATATACGTCATTGGTGGCTGATAGAGTAGCTTTTTCTTACCACCTGTTTCTTTACCTAGCATTCGCTGTCTTTGTTTACGTTGTTTCTTCGCCAAATCTAGTGCTTTTTCATATTGATGGCGAACAACTGCATTCCATCTAAAACCACAAGCAGCTGAAGTGCGATTTAATTTGTCGCCAACTTCTTCAAAAGCATTTAATTGTGTACTACCTTCTCGTACATGTCGTAAAACAGTTTCAGCTAGTAATAAATCATTTTCTTCTGTCCATGCATCTTGACGTGTCTTCATTGTCATCAACTCCCATTTTTCATCCATTATTTTATTAGTTTTTCCCGTAGCTATAGCATGGACAAGATATCCAATTTATATACCAAAATCGTAAAAAAGTTACTAGATAGTTATTTCCTTTATAAAAGGCAATAAAGCCGATATAATAGAAACATGATAGATAGGAAGAGGGTTGGATAATGCAAAGTTCCAATATGAAGTTAAGCGAGGAAAAAGTTTTTAAAGACCCTGTTCATCGGTACGCACATGTTAGAGACAAAATCATCTGGGATTTAATTGGTACGAAAGAATTCCAAAGGTTAAGGAGAATTAAACAACTAGGGACAACGTATTTGACCTTCCATGGTGCTGAACATAGTCGTTTTAATCATTCGCTTGGTGTATATGAAATTGTGAGAAGAGTAGTGGATGATGTTTTTAAAGGTCGACCTGAGTGGAATGAAGACGAAAGACTACTATCTTTATGTGCCGCGTTATTGCATGATTTGGGTCATGGTCCATTTTCTCATTCCTTTGAAAAAGTTTACCATTTAGATCACGAACATTTTACAAGGGAGATTATTTTAGGCAATACAGAAGTAAATCAAGTTTTATTACAAGTTAGTCCTGATTTTCCGGAAAAAGTTGCTGCTGTAATTGGAAAAACATATCACGATAAACTCGTAGTTAGTTTGATTTCTAGCCAAATTGATGCGGATAGAATGGATTATTTGCAACGAGATGCTTATTTTACAGGTGTAAGTTATGGTCACTTTGATATGGAGAGAATATTACGTGTCATGCGTCCGCGAGAAGACCAAGTTGTATTTAAATCAACTGGGATGCATGCTGTTGAAGACTATATCATGAGTCGCTATCAAATGTATTGGCAAGTTTACTTTCATCCTGTAACAAGAAGTGCAGAAGTAATCTTAACGAAAATTTTACAACGTGCTAAAGCCTTATATGAGGAAAACTATAATTTTAAATATGAGCCAAGGCATTTTGTTTCTTTATTTAATGAAGAAGTAACATTAGAGGATTATTTAAAATTAGATGAATCTGTCGTTCTTTATTATTTTCAAATGTGGCAAGACGAAGAGGATTCTATTTTACGAGATTTATGTAGTCGCTTCATGAATCGTAAGCTGCTAAAATATGTTGGTTTTTCTCCAGATAAAAAGGAGATTCTATCAGAACAGCTTAGCGAACTTTTCCGAGCGGCTGAAATTGACCCGGAATATTATTTAGCGTTCGATTCATCTTCAGATTTGCCATATGATTTCTATCGACCTGGGGATGAGGAAGAACGACGTCCTATTCATCTATTAATGCCCAACGGTGAGCTCCATGAATTGTCGAGGGAATCTACGATTGTCGATGCGATCTCAGGAAAGCTACGTAGTGATCATAAACTGTACTATCCAGAAGAGATTCTATTAGACTTTTCAAAACATGAAAAAGTGAAGCGAGAGATACTGGCGATATTGAAAGGGAAGTAATGTGTCTCTGAGGATTACATGATTATGCTGGCGGAAGATTCGGGGATAGTTCCTTAAGATGGAGTGATAGTGATTAACTGTCATTAATTTGCGGGAATAATGCCCTGGAATCGGAAAAAAGCGAGAATCGGTAACTAATCGTTGTGAATAGTGCCCTGGAAACGGGAAAAATGGAGAACCGGTAATTAATCGCTGAGAATAGTGCCCTGGAATCGGAAAAAAGCGAGAATCGGTAACTAATCGTTGTGAATAGTGCCCTGGAAACGGGGAAAAGTGAGAATTGGTAACTAATCGCTGTGAATAACGCCCTGGAATCGGAAAAAAGTGAGAACCGGTAACTAATTGCTGAGAATAACGCCCTGGAAACAGAAAAAAGCGAGAAATGGTAACTAATTGCTGTGAATAGTGCCCTGGAATCGGAAAAAAGTGAGAACCGGTAACTAATCGTTGTGAATAGTGCCCTGGAAACGGGGAAAAGTGAGAAAAGGTAACTAATCGCTGAGTATAATGCCCTGGAAACAAGGAAAAGCAAAAAACGGGAGTTAATCCTCGGGAATAACGCCCGGAAACGTTAGAAAAGAGAAGTGCGGTAACAATTCGCGGTTGAATCAAAAGTGGTTCAACCGCGTTTGATTACTCTTGATCGCTTAGTCGTTTTCCGCCTACAGCGTAATGGTTTTTACTCATTTCTTCAATGAACACAACAACCTTATCTTCAGATGCACCAGTAGTTTCGCTGACAGCAGCTGTTACTTTCTCTACAAGTGCCTTTTTTTGATCCTCACTGCGTCCTTCTATCATTTTGACTGTTACATATGGCATTTGCATTTCCCCCTAATATTTATGTATTAGTCAAAGTGTATTCGTTTTTTAATCATCAATCAAGATGCTATACTATAAATTAGTGAAAAACGGATGATAAGGAGTTGGCTGTGTGGATTTTTTGGAGCGCTTTTTACGATTTGATATAGAACAAATACCGCTCATTGCGGCAGTGTTAATTATTGCGTTTACGGTACATGAATTTGCTCACGCGTATACAGCATATAAATTAGGTGATACAACAGCGAAGGACCAAGGTCGATTAACATTAAACCCAATTCAACATTTGGACCCAATTGGTACATTATTGATTTTTATTTTTGGGTTCGGTTGGGCGCGTCCAGTCCCAGTCAAACGCCGAAACTTTAAAAACCCACGACTTGGGGGAATAATTGTATCGTTGATGGGACCTCTAAGTAACTTTGCACTAGCAGTGATAGGTACTGGAATTCTAGTGTTATTTAGTGCAAATTTCCCGCCGATGTTAGTTGAGTTTCTCTTGTGGTTTAATTATTTTAACGTCTTATTATTTGTCTTTAACTTATTGCCTTTACAGCCACTAGATGGATACCGGATATTAGAAGATTTAGTGTCTCCATCTGTAAGAGCAAAAATGACTCAATACGAGCAATATGGCTCCTTAGTATTTTTAATATTAGTGATTACTCCACTTGGGAGTTATACGATATATCCAATATTAAATACAGTTATTCCATATTTTGTGAGCAATTTGCAAAATATGTTCCTATCGCTTTTATAAATGAGTAAGGAGGAATATGTATGGAACAGAATAAGAAAAAACTAGAGTTTAATATAATAAAAAATGATCCAACTGATGGACATAAAGGATATGGAATTGGTTCTTTAAGTCTAGAAAATATCACTCCTGTTATGATCGATGTTGATGAAGGGGAAGTGTGGATCGAGTTACAAGCAATGCATGCGAGAAGTAAGACGGAACGAAGTGTTAAATATTTAAAGACACTAGAAGAGTTAAAAGAAGATTATCCAATTGAGGATTTGAAGAAATATTGGATTATTTGGGTTGCTGTTGATAGAAAAGTAGAGGGGCCGTATTATGCAGGTTTAGGAGCATGTGAGCTCTATATTAATCGCCCTGCACGCCGCGGATTTAAGTCAATGCCACAACATGTGAATCATATGGATAAAGCAATGAAGGGGAAAATCGTGGTTGATTCAATGGATGACAAATCACGGTTGGCACTAGCTGATTTTCTACAAAAACATGATGAAGGTATGTGGGAAAGATCCAGTGACGAATTAAAACAAGCACTCTCCTAAAATTTGGGTGATGTGTTAGAAATTCCTGGCAAAAAATGACGAAAATATGAACATTTTATGAAAGATTTCAAAAAACAATCCCTAACCTTGCCCAATTCTAAAAAAATAAGTAAACTTACATATAGTTCGCATACTGCAAACTAGGACAAAGAAAAGCGGAAGGCGGTCGTAAAGGGACGAAAGGCAAATGTTCTGATTCAAAGAAAGGCGTACTTTTCCTTTCAGTGAATCAGGTTATTTGACCCCGAGTCCCTACCGCCTGCAGCTAGACAAAGAAAAGCGGAAGCGCCTGGACAGCCTTTCGCTATAAAGAAAAGACCGAGGCCGCACACCTCGGTCTTTTCTTTATGAAAAAATGCATGTATACGTTAAAATCCGAATACGTGATCTGTACACATTTCGGTTGGTTCTGTTCCTGCTTCAAAATAAGTTAGTCTAAATGTTGGGCAGAAACTTGTTGCTAGTTTACCATTTGATGGATCAATAGGTACGGCTTCGACTCCAACTGGTGGTCGAAAGGTGTGAAGTTTCTCATCTTCTCCCTCAAGCGCCTGTTCCATAAATCGAATCCATATATTTTTGGCATACAGTTTATCTGCTGTTAGCGTAATTTCCTTCCCGCTATCATAGCCTGTCCACACAACAGCAGTAAGGCCAGGAGTGAAGCCGGCCATCCAGCTATCTGAGTTCGTCGACCCCGATTTACCTGCATATGTGCGACTCATCTGATTAATCATCGAAGCTCCTGTGACAGTAGCGTAGCCATTTAATTTTGAATCAAACATTCCTGTCATCATATGGCTCATAATAAAAGCTTGTTCTGGAGAGAATTCTTGTTGCTTTTGTTGTTCGGCTTCATAAATGACATTTCCTTTACTATCTTCTACCTTCGAGATAAAGACAGGTTCTACTTTTTTTCCACCATTGGCAAACATGCTATACGCATTTGCTAGTTCGACTACCTTAATTCCAGATGTACCTAGAGCAAGGGAAGGGACAGCTTGCATTGGACTTTGAATTCCAAAACGTTTTACGGTATCAACGAGTACCTCCTCGCCGAGAAACATATGAGTTTTCACTGCATACACATTATCAGAGACTGCGAGTGCTTGTGCCATCGTCACATCGCCATTTGCATACCTTTCATTAAAGTTATGAGGTATATACTTCGAATTTCCATTATCGTACTGAAATGTCGTTAATTCACTACGCATTAAGGTAGATGGAGTAAATCCACGTTCTAATGCAGCAAAGTAGAGCAATGGTTTCAATGTAGACCCAGGTTGTCTAGATGCTTGCGTTGCCCGATTAAATGGGCTTTCATCATAATCACGACCACCGACAAGCGCGGTAACATAGCCAGTCCTAGGGTCCATAGCAGTAAAGCCTACTTGTAAGTCAGAAGAATCGTCCATTGTTTGTTCTACTATTTTTTCTGCTATTTGTTGTTGCTTTAAATTAAGTGTTGTATAGACTTTTAATCCACCTAGAGCAATGACCCTTTCATCGAGGCCAACTGTACGGATTAACTCCTTTTTTACTTCATCGAAAAAGTATGGAGCAATCTCAGCGCGATGATGTGGATGTTTTCCTACTAATGTTAGTTCTTCCTTGGCGGCAATATTTTTTTCCTCTGCCGTAATCATATTTAAATCATGCATTTCATTCAAAATGAGTAATTGTCTATTTTTTGCATTTTCTGCAGAGTAAAAGGGCGAATAAACACCAGGCCCTTTTGGAATCCCTATAAGTAATGCAGCTTCCGCAAGCGTTAAATCTTTTGCGCTTTTTCCGTAATAATATTGACTAGCTGCTTCAATTCCATAGGCACCATGACCAAAGTTAATCGTATTTAAATAGCCTTCTAATATTTGATCTTTGTCATAATTAATTTCTAGCCGCATTGCATAGAAGGCTTCAGAGATTTTTCTTTTCCATGTCTTATCCATCGTTAAGTAGAGATTCCGCGCATACTGTTGGGTAATCGTACTAGCACCCTGTACTTTTTCCATTGCTTGGACATTCGCGACTACGGCACCAGCTATTCTTTTTACATCAAATCCAGCGTGTTCATAAAAATTTTGATCCTCAATCGCGATGACCGCATCTATGGCAGAAGGAGAAATCTCATCTAAAGGTACCCAATAACGCTTTTGACCGCTATTACTCTCCCCGAAAATCTCCCCATCCACTGTGTAATATAAAGTAGATTGTGGAATTGCTAGGGGAGGAGGACCTAACACTCTCATATAAATATAAAAAGAAGTAAATATAATTGCGAAAATGATGAAAGCAAAAATACTAATAAATGTTATTAACCGAAACGTTCTCCATTTCTTTCTACTGACTCTAGTTTCCGCCTCCACTTTTCTCACCTCCATAAACTAGCAATCTCCCTTCACATTATGAAGATAAAATCAGGTTTTTATTCATGAAACGAGAAGAAACTTAATTTTTTGCGTCATTTTTCATAAAATTTGCACTTTCTGCGAATACCGACATCATTCCCCCGTTACATTGCTTTTCCACCAATATTTTCATATAATATTTAGATTACAAGAAAAGCGTAAGGCGGTCGTTAAGGGACGACAGGCAAATGTTCTGATTCAAAGAAAGGCGTATTTTGCCTTTCAGTGAATCAGGTTATTTGACCCCGAGTCCCTGCCGCCTGTAGCTAGACAAAGAAAAGCGTAAGCGCCTGATGGACAAGACTACATAAAGGATGTGATTAACATGATGGTGGAAACGCAAACTCCCGTCAAAATCCATCTAAAGAATAAAATTCAAGTAGATGATGAAGCAGAAACATATGAATTAACCCTTTTTGGAACTCATTATCGCAAGAAAAATGCGATTTACTTAAAATATGATGAGGTACAAGATGAGGGGACGGTACATACTATTGTAAAAATAACGAATGATGAAGCCGTTATTATAAGAAGTGGTATCATTAAAATGCGTTTAAGTTTCCAACTTTCACAGGAACGAAATGGTTCACATGAAAGTGGCTTTGGACATCTATTTTTAACTACGAAAACTAAAAGACTTCAGCATACGGAGCAAAATAATGAATGCGAGGGTGCACTACACTTAGCTTATGAACTAGCAATGGAAGGTACTGTTGCAGGTTATTATGAAATGGATATTCACTATGAGGAGGATATGGTAAAAAAATGAATATTGTCGAGCAAATTCAAGAGAACATAAAACAGGAAATTAAAGCAGCAGTAATAAAAGCAGGACTTGCAGAAGAAAGCCAAATTCCAGACGTCATTTTAGAAACACCAAAGGATAAGGAGCATGGTGATTATTCCACAAACATGGCGATGCAACTTGCGCGTGTAGCAAAGAAAGCACCACGTATGATTGCGGAGCAGATTCAAGCAAATATGGATACTTCTAAAGTTTCGATTGAGAAAATAGAAATTGCTGGACCTGGTTTTATTAATTTTTACTTAGACAATAGTTATTTAACAGCAATTATCCCAACCATTTTTGAACAAGGGGACGAGTATGGTCGTTCTAACAGTGGAAAGGGTCAAAAAGTCCAAGTGGAATTCGTCTCTGCAAACCCAACAGGGGACTTGCATTTAGGACATGCTAGAGGTGCAGCAGTTGGTGACTCTATTAGTAACGTATTAGATAAAGCTGGCTATGAAGTAACTCGTGAATTTTATATAAATGATGCTGGTAATCAAATTCATAACCTTGCTGTTTCCGTAGAAGCTCGTTATTTCCAAGCGCTAGGCTTAGAAAAAGAAATGCCAGAAGATGGATATCATGGGAAGGATATTATCGGGATTGGTAAAAAATTAGCCGAGCAATATGGGGATAAGTATGTGCATGAGGATGAAAAGACTCGCTTCGAATTTTTCCGTAAATATGGTCTTGAGTATGAACTTGCTAAATTGAAAAAGGATCTTGAAAATTTCAGAGTTCGTTTTGATGTTTGGTTTTCAGAAACTTCCTTATATGAAAATGGAAAGATTGAGCCTATGCTTGAAATCCTTCGTGAAAAGGGACATATTTACGAACAAGATGGAGCAACTTGGTTCAGATCCACGACATTTGGGGATGACAAGGACCGTGTTTTAATTAAAAATGATGGTTCGTATACTTATTTAACGCCAGATATTGCGTATCACTTGGACAAAATTTCTCGTGGCTTTGATAAATTAATCAATGTGTGGGGCGCTGATCACCACGGATACATTCCTCGTATGAAGGCTGCAGTAGAGGCATTAGGGTATGAGCGTGATCTTCTCGAAGTTGAAATCATTCAGCTCGTACATTTGTATAAAGATGGCGAGAAAATGAAGATGAGTAAGCGGACAGGGAAGGCAGTAACAATGCGCGAACTTGTTGAGGAAGTTGGCCTAGACGCTGTTCGTTACTTCTTCGCAATGCGCAGTGCGGATACACATATGGATTTTGATTTAGATTTAGCAGTTTCGGAGTCTAATGAAAACCCTGTATACTATGCACAATACGCTCATGCACGTATAAGTAGTATTCTGCGTTCAGCAGAGGAAAAAGGTTTTTCTGTAGATGCGGGTGTTGATTTAACATCTCTATCTAGCGAGAAATCGGTGGATCTTTTGAAAAAGCTTGGTGAATTCCCTCAAGTAATTGCCGATGCAGCTGAGAAAAGAATTCCACATCGCATCACGCATTACATTTATGAATTAGCATCTACATTCCACAGCTTCTACAACGCGGAGAAAGTACTGAATGAAGATAATGAAACAGAAACAAAAGCTAGACTAGCTCTTGTCAAAGCTGTTCAAATCACATTAAAAAATGCACTTGCACTTGTTGGTGTATCTGCGCCAGAAAAGATGTAAGTTAATAGAAAGGACGGTGGGAGGCCACCGTCCTTTTTCTATTTCTGCCTACTTTTAGGGGGAAGTATGACATGCTAGTAGATTTGCGTTCCCTCATCAGAGAGAAAATCGTTTGATCGGTCAGGCAAGAGCGTCCAACGTGCCCGGCTCGACGAGAAAATCGTTCAAGTGGTAGCGCTGGGAGGTTCAACGTTCCCGGCTCGGCGAGTGAACCGTTCAAGTGGTCACGTAAGAGCGTCCAACGTGCCCGGTTCGGTGAGAAAATCGTTCAAGAAGTAACGCTGGGCGGTTCAACGTGCCCGGCTCAGCGAGAAAATCGTTTAAGAGGTAACGCTGGGCCGTTCAACGTGCCCGGCTCAGCGAGAAAATCGTTCAAGGGGTAACGTTGGGCCGTTCAACGTTACCGGCTCAGCGAGAAAATCGTTGCAGTGGTCACGCAAGAGCGTTCAACGTGCCCGGCTCGGCGAGAGAACCGTTCGAGCGGTAACGCTGGGCCGTTCAACGTGCCCGGCTCAGCGAGAAAATCGTTTAAGAGGTAACGCTGGGCCGTTCATCGTGCCCGGCTCAGCGAAAAAATCGTTGCAGTGGTCACGCAAGAGCGTCCATCGTGCCCGGTTCAGCGAGAAAATCGTTGCAGTGGTCACGCAGGAGCGTCCAACGTGCCCGGTTCAGCGAGAAATTCGTTCCAGTGGTCACGCAGGGGAGTTCAACGTGCCCGGCTCAGCGAGAAAAACGTTTCAGTGGTCACGCAGGAGCGTTCATCGTTCCCAGCCAAGCGAGAATACTATTCAAGTGGCAACGCAGGAGCACCTATCTCAAACCCAATAATTAATAAAAATCGCTAGTTTGGTGTCATTTATACCCACTAGCGATTTTTATAATAGGCCGCGCACTAATCCGGCGATCCATTCTCGGAATGTCACAGAAAATGGTACCTTTTTTAAGTTTTCCAAAGTTAAAAAGGTGGAGCGGTTCATATCTTCTTGAAGTGCTTCTTTTACTTCTTTGATAAAATCTTGGTCATAAATGAAACAGTTGATTTCGTGATTTAAAAGGAAACTGCGATTGTCAAAGTTGGCAGTTCCGATATCACATATCGTGTTATCTAAGACGATTATTTTTGCATGGAAGAAGCCTTTTTCATATTGGTGGACTTTGCCTCCCGCGGCGAGCAATTTTCGCAAAAAAGGGAATGAACCTTCTTTTACAAATGGATGGTCTGCCTTATCGGGAACGAGCACACTCACATATACGCCTCTTTTTAATGCGTCTAGTAGGGCAAGAAAAACCTTCTTTGGTGGTACGAAATAGGGTGTCCCAATGATGATAGATTCTTCCGCACGATGAATTAAATTTTCGATATGCTCGACTACTCCGATTCCTTCTGAAGGGTAAAAGTAATGGACTGATTCCCCAACGACTTTCTCAGGTTTATGAGGCATATCTACTTTCTTCTTTGTCGCCCGATACCAATCCACGAGAAATTCTTGTTCTAAATCGAGTGCGCCTTCCCCGACAATGCGGATATGGTAGTCGCGCCAAGGGGATAATTCTGGTTCCATATCGATATATTCTTTTCCAATGTTATAACCACCGAGATATCCTATATGTGAATCAATGATGGTGATTTTACGATGATTGCGTTGTTGTAGTGTGAAAAAGAGAAATGGAAAGCTAGGTCGATGACAAAATTCAATTTCGATACCATATTTTTGCGCTTCCATAATCCATTCCTTTGGAACTTTTCGACTGCCCAACCAGTCAAGTAGTAACCGAATTTTTATTCCTCTTTGTGCTTGCTCGATTAATGCTTCAAAAAATAATTTGCTGAACCGATCATTTTTCACGATATAAAATAAGATATGAATCGAGTGTTTTGCTTCTTGTAAATCCTGGAAGTAACTTTTATATAATTCTCCGCCGTTTGTGATGAGTTGGATGTGACTTTTTCTTTTTGGATATTCTCGTTTTTTCCAGTTTTTCGCATGCACATATTTACCAAGGTGAAAGTCGATATAGCCCCATATTCCGATGATGGCAATAATTAAGCAGATTACGAATAACCACCGCATATTTCAACCTCCAACTTTTTTTCTATGCATGCATCGTCTCCAGTAAATGAAGCATATATTCTTGTTATTCCCTAAAAAGCGACAAAAAAGCTGATAGAAATGAAAAAAAGATGTATAATGACGTTGAAACAAAATTACATAGCTAAAGATTCGGTGCTTTTTATTTTATGAAAAGCTTAAAAGGGAAGTTGGTGTAAATCCAACACGGTCCCGCCACTGTAAATGGGAGTGAACTGTGCAATCCACTGTGCAATACGCATGGGAAGGAGCAGTAAGCGATGATCATAAGTCAGGAGACCTGCCGAATCTACTGCACCTGTCAACCTACGAGGATAGGAGGGTGAAGAATTAGTAATAATAGTATTACTTATTTTTCATTCTGCATCCCTCCTAAAAAGGGATGTTTTTTTGTTTACAAAAAAGGGAGGAATACATCATGAAGAAGTTTTATGGGGTATTAGCAGTATTTTTATTCGTTTTTGCCTTTTTAGCTGGATGTGGCAATACGGAAGAACAAAATAAAGAGGATGATAAAAAAAATCCAGTAACGGAACAGAGTGGGGACAATAAAGAAGCGAGTTTCCCAGTAACAATTAAAGATGCAAGTAACGAGGATGTAGTAATAGAGGAAAAACCGGAAAAAATAATCTCGTTAATTCCAAGTAATACAGAGATTGTATATGCGCTTGGAGAAGGAGATGCAGTAGTTGGTGTTTCGGATACGGATAATTACCCAGAAGAGGTAGTAAATAAAGAACAAGTCTCATCCTATACAGGAATTAATATGGAAAAAGTGCTTGCGCTGGAGCCAGATATTGTCCTTGCACATCAATCAAATTTAACGATGTGGGAGACAGGGATACAACAGTTAAGAGATAATGGAATTACTGTTTTAGTTGTAAATGACGCGCAAAATTTTGATGCGGTTTATACTTCAATTGAGATGATTGGTAAGGCAATTGGAAGAACGACCGAATCAGAAGCATTAATTAATGACATGAAGACAAAATTAGATGAATTGAAAACAAAAGCGGAAGCAGTAACAGATAAGAAAAAAGTATTTATAGAAATTTCAGGTGCTCCTGAAATATATGCATCTGGAAAAGATTCCTTTATAAATGAAATGCTAGAAGTTATTCAAGCTGAAAATGCTGTACAAGAAAATGGCTATCCACAAATGAGTGAAGAAGCTGTTATTGAATTAAATCCTGATATAATTTTAGTGACGTATGGTGCGTATGTGGAGGATGCTCCTGCACAAGTAATGGATCGGGATGGCTGGCAAGATGTAACAGCTATAAAAGAAAAACAAGTGTATGAGGTAAACGAAGATTTAGTGAGTCGTACCGGCCCGCGAATCGTTGAGGGAGTAGAAGAACTTGCAAAATCCATTTACCCTGAAGTTTTCGGGGAATAAGCGCATAATTTCATATTTGATTGCAAGTGGCTTTGTAGTTATTTCCATCTTATTAGCAATATCGATTGGGTCCGTTCAAGTACCGATCAAGGAAATTATCACAATATTAGGTCGCGAAGTATTCCATCTTCCATTAGAGGAACCGAATAAAACAATGTACACCGCGATTGTGATGAATATTCGCCTGCCACGTGTGTTGTTAGCGGGGATAGTCGGGGCTTCTTTGGCTCTTGCAGGAGCAGCTTTTCAAGGGCTGCTCCGTAACCCACTGGCAGATCCATATACATTAGGTGTTTCCTCTGGAGCATCTGTTGGTGCGGTAGTAGTTCTATTTTTCCACATTAGTCTTCCATTCATTGGCGAGTTTACATTACCATTTTTAAGTATCATCGCTTCTTTTGTTACTATTTTCCTCGTCTTATTGTTTGCTAGAAGCATAGAACCAGCGATGAAAGTAGAGACGATTATTTTAACAGGAATTATATTTAGTTCATTTCTAGGTGCTTTATTGTCGTTAATGATTGCCTTAAGTGGAGAGGAGCTTCGACAAATCATTGGCTGGCTTTTAGGTAGTGTATCGATGCGTGGCTGGAGTTATATCAAAATTATTTTGCCATTCTTTTTAATTGGTGGATTTGTGCTTATGCTCCATACGAGAGAATTAAATGCACTTACTTTTGGCGAGGAGCGGGCAAAGAATCTAGGAGTTAATGTGGAAAAAAGGAAACTGCTAATTTTGGCTGCAGGATCTTTATTAACTGGAGCTGCAGTTGCTGTTTCGGGGACAATCGGTTTTGTTGGTCTCGTCATCCCGCATTTAGTTCGTTTATTGTGGGGACCAGATCATCGCCATCTTCTGCCATTATCAATGTTGGTTGGGGCGGGATTCCTTATCTTAACCGACTTAGTCGCGAGAACGATTATTCAACCTGCTGAATTACCAATCGGTGTCATTACAGCATTAATTGGTGCTCCGGTATTTGCGGGTATTTTAGTAAAAAGAAGAATGGAAAGAAGAGGATAAGTCATGCTACATGTGAAAAATCTATCAGGGGGTTATCCTGGTCATGATATTTTAACTGATATATCCTTTTCTGTTTCTAGTGGTGAATTATTTGGGATTCTCGGTCCTAATGGAAGTGGGAAAACGACTTTATTAAAAATGATAAGTGGTTTGCTAACTTCAAAACAAGGGGAAATTTTAGTCCAAGATAAGCCATTATCTACATTTTCTTCCAAAGAGCTAGCAAGGATAATTGCCGTATTACCTCAAGTTTCATCGGAGGTATTCGCATATACCGTGAGAGAAACCGTCTCACTAGGGCGTTATGCGCATCAAACTGGCTGGTTTCAAGCGAATAAATCCGAGGATGAGCAAATAGTTGTAGAAGCAATGAAAATGACTGGTGTCGATCAATTTGCGGATAAGCTTTTACATGAGTTATCTGGTGGAGAGCGGCAACGGGTATTCCTTGCCCAAGCACTTGCTCAGGAACCAAAAATTTTATTGTTAGATGAACCTACGAATCATTTAGACCTTGCTTATCAAAAAGAATTATTGGATCAATTAAAATCATGGACACGGACAAGAGATTTAACGGTCATTTCCATATTCCATGACTTAAATATTGCTGGTTTATATTGTGATCGGATTTTGCTTTTACATAATGGACAACCTCATATGCTTGGTAAACCAGAAGAGGTGTTGCAAGAATCAATTATTCAGCAGGTCTATCATACAAAGGTGGTTCAGTTGCCACATCCTGAGGTAGCGAAAACGCAAATGTTATTGGCTCCTAACTTGCAAGAGGATATACATAAGGTGACATTGGGACAAGAGTTCCTTTATACGGATGAAACAAGTGTTGAATTTCGTTCTCCTATTCCGTTAAAAACGATGGCGATTGGAGCAGTACATGGAGCGGGTATTGGATGGTATGATGGAATTACTGCTCAGTGGGGAGAAAAATCTTCCTCAGGTCGGATTACTTTCCTATATAATAATCCAGTCGAAAAAGTAGAAATGAATAGTATCCGTACAGATGAATGTACTATTTTTATCGTAAAGTCTTCAGGATTCATATGGATAATGATGAATGGAGAATTGTCAGATGAAGGATTTCTGCAATCAATGGCAGTGGCAGCAAGGTCTGCAAGTAATATCGTTGTCGCTAGTACACAAATGGGAAAACTAGTGGATAGTCAATTATTGATAGAAACATTAACAAATTTTATATAGTAAGTAAAAGGCATTAGGATTTGTACTTAATGCCTCTTTTTTTATGATTTTATTAAAATGCATAGCAAATGAATCTACTCCTATTTTCACTTTACAGCAACAAGATAATTTCCTCCTTATATGTGAGATGAGTGTGATATAATTACTTAGATTTTTTAGGAATCCAAACATTAGAAGCAGGAGAATAAGTATGCAACGTGAAAATACAACAGGGATTATGTATACAGCAGGAGCTTATATATTATGGGGGATATTACCGATATATTGGAAATTGGCATATGATGTGCCAGCGTTAGAAATTCTAGCTCATCGAGTCATTTGGTCGTTTGTTTTTATATTAGTGATCGTGGCTTTTTTGAAGCGAAAACTATTAAAAAATTTCTTTTTAGTTCAAATGAGTCAGAAAAAAACATGGATTGGACTTATATTAGCGTCACTTTTTATCAGTATTAATTGGCTCACTTATATATATGCTGTAAATACAGACCACATTGTCGAGGCTAGTTTAGGATATTATATTAATCCGCTTGTCGCTGTTTTATTAGGAGTTTTTGTGTTACGTGAGAAAGTAAATGGATGGCAGGCAGCCTCATTTGTTTTAGCTGGCATCGGGGTTATTTATATGACTGTATCGATCGAGAAGCTTCCATGGATTTCACTTATATTAGCACTATCATTCGGTTTTTACGGATTGTCTAAAAAACTAGTAAAAGTAGATTCCATTCTTGGACTACTATTGGAAACATTATTTGTTTTACCTTTTGCTTTATTGTTTTTAGCGTATTTAGGTGCAAATGGTCAACATAGCTTTGCAACAGGGTCTCTTCAAACAAACCTATTATTATTAGGTTCAGGTATCGTTACAGCAATACCACTTTTATGGTTTGGTATTGGAGCACAAAAGATTCCACTTTATTTGGTTGGTTTTATACAATATATTTCGCCAACGATAAGTTTAATTATTGGAGTGCTTATGTACGATGAGGCTTTTACGAAAGACCATATTGTCGCCTTTACATGTATATGGATTGCAATAGCTATTTTTACGGTTTCCAATATACTTGCGGGGATAAAAAAACGAAAACTGCCAATAGCAAACACAAATGTAAGAAGTGTTTAGAAAGGGGGACCTATGTGTCGCCCTTTTTTTAGTAAAACGGCGGATAGTCTGTTTGATATCATCTCTGGTTTATAAAAAAACACTACTTTTGATTGGAAAGCTTTAGATAAAAATAGTTCAAGTGAATATATATATTAGAAAACTAAATATTACTAGAAGGGAGAAATGGATGAGTTACTCAGTAAATTATCATCTGTTTGAAACGAGAAATAAATTAATAACGGAGATTAGTTCATTAACGCATTCTCAATTGAATTGCCGGCCAGTTATTAACATGTGGAGTATAGCGCAAGTTTGTCATCATTTAGTGTTGGTGGAACAAGCAACTTTAAAGGCTATTGCGTTTGGATTGAAAAAGATTGAACGAACTCAAGTAGAACGTAAAGATGTTCAACTTATGTTGGATCGAACGAAGAAGTTTAAAGCTCCTGCGATTGTTGAACCAGCTGTAGAACCATTTGAAATGGAGTCATTGATTGGTTTGTTAAATAAATCGAGGGAAAAATTAATGACTGTACTTAGCAAAATAGAGGATAAAACACTATTGGAGGGAAAATCATTTAAACATCCTGCCTTAGGTGAGTTACCACTTGATCAATGGATTGAGCAGATATATTTGCACGAACAAAGACACATAGATCAAATAAAAGAGATAAAATTACTTTTAAAAAGCGGTCAATAACACTATGTATTAATCAATCTTACTTCATTGAATAAGTGAATAAGAACCACATTCATACTGACATCGCTTTGTAATCCCTTTTAGGGCTTTTTTTTTTTCGAAATGAACACCCATTCATATTTGGGTCATGTATTGATGCTTGGAAACGTATAGTATAATAACGCATTTTTATAAAGGAGTGTTCGTCCACATGGATTCGTTATTATGGATAAATTGGATTGCCTTTATCCTTGTCACCCTTTACGCTATTTCGTTATTTGTCTATGTCGTGAATACAAGGATCAAATATATCAAACTAGGGAAAAAGTCAGAGTTTGATAACAATGTAAAAGCACGGTTGCAAAACATTTGGGTCCATGTTTTTGGCCAAAAGAAGCTGTTGAAAGATAAGAAGAGTGGCCTAATTCATGTCATGTTTTTTTATGGGTTTATTTTGGTTCAATTTGGAGCGATCGATTTTATTTGGAAAGGGCTAGCACCGAATTCACATATTCCGCTTGGTCCATTATATCCGGGTTTTACCTTTTTCCAAGAACTCGTCACACTCATGATATTAGTTGCGGTAATTTGGGCGTTTTATAGGCGTTATATTGAAAAATTAGCGCGGTTGAAGCGTGGATTTTACCCAAGCATTGTATTGATTTTCATTGGTGGATTAATGCTATCGGTGCTTTTTGGAAATGGAATGGGACAAATTTGGCATGGTGCTTCTGCTGTATGGACAGAACCAGTAGCGTCCGTCATTGCGCTTGGATTTAGCTGGATGGGAGAAACTGCAGCAGCTGTTCTCTTTTACATTTCCTGGTGGATTCATCTCCTGTTCTTACTAGCATTTCTTGTGTATGTTCCACAATCAAAGCATGCTCATTTAATTGCGGGACCTGCAAATGTGTACCTTGAATCACTGGATGGCGGGAAAAAACTAAAGCCAATTGATTTTGAAGATGAAACTCAAGAAAGTTTTGGTGTAGGGAAAATTGATGAATTTGATCAGTTACAACTTCTCGATTTATATGCATGTGTGGAATGTGGGCGCTGTACGAATATGTGCCCGGCCTCCGGAACGGGAAAAATGTTGTCACCAATGGACATTATCGTGAAGTTACGTGATCACTTAACAAATTACGGTGCTGCTGTTACCCAAAAGCAACCGTGGGTTCCGACATATGCATTTAGTGGAACGGTTGGGAACATGGCCGCTAGAGCAGGGGAAGAGGCTGAACCCTTTAGTAGGAGTTTGATTGGTGACGTTATTACGGAAGAAGAGCTGTGGGCATGTACGACTTGTCGTAATTGCGAAGATCAATGTCCAGTAATGAATAAACATGTTAGTACGATTATCGATATGCGCCGTTACTTAGTGTTAACAGAAGGGAAGATGGACTCTGATGCGCAACGGGCAATGCAAAATATAGAGCGTCAAGGAAATCCATGGGGGTTGAATCGAAAAGAGAAGGAAAACTGGCGCGAGCAACGGGAAGATGTGTATGTACCGACAGTGAAAGAATTGAAAAAAACTGGTGAAGAATTCGAATATTTATTTTGGGTTGGCTCGATGGGGGCTTTTGACAATCGCAGTCAGAAAATAGCACTGTCTTTTGCAAGATTACTAAATGAAGCAGGAGTGACTTTCGCTATCCTAGGAAATAAAGAAAAAAATTCAGGTGATACACCGCGCCGTTTAGGGAATGAATTTTTATTTCAAGAGCTTGCAACTGCTAATATCGCAGAATTCGAGAAAAATAATATTAAAAAAATCGTGACGATTGATCCGCATGCATATAATATTTTTAAAAATGAATATCCAGATTTCGGTTTACAGGATGTGGAAGTATATCACCATACAGAATTACTAGATAATCTCGTGAAGGCAGGGCGCTTGCAACCTAAATATGAAGTGAATGAAAAAATTACTTTCCACGATTCATGTTATCTTGGTCGTTACAATGAAGTGTATGATCCACCGCGAGAAATTTTAAAGTCTATCCCAGGAGTCACATTGGTAGAAATCGAACGTAATCGCGAAAATGCCATGTGTTGTGGAGCTGGTGGTGGCCTCATGTGGATGGAAGAAAATGTTGGTGAACGCGTAAACGTGGCGAGGACAGAACAAGCACTTGCTGTTGATCCATCCATCATAAGCTCAGGCTGCCCATATTGCCTAACGATGCTGTCAGACGGCACAAAAGCAAAGGAACTAGAAGACACCGTTCACACATACGATGTAGCGGAACTTCTCGAAAAAGCCTGCATTGGTTTGTGAACATTAGAGGGTCTGCCCTAAAGTATTTGCTACAGGACTGACCCTTTATAGGAGAAAGGAGGTGGGCTAATGAAGACGGTTGTTGTAGCTGGAGCACGGACCGCTTTTGGTAGGTTTGGAGGTGGTTTACGTTCCTTTAGTGCTGCAGAGCTTGGGGGAGTGGTAATCAAGGGTGCTTTACAGAGAGCGGGGGTTAAGCATGCAAATATTGACCAGGTCATTTTGGGAACAGTATTGCAAGCTGGGCAAGGGCAATTACCTTCGCGACAGGCAGCACGTGAGGCAGGAATTCCTTGGGAAGTGAAAACAGAAACAATTAATAAAGTGTGTGCTTCTGGCCTTCGAGCTGTATCACTAGCAGACCAAATAATACGTGCAGGTGATGAAGAGGTTATTGTAGCGGGTGGAATGGAGTCCATGTCCAATGCTCCATATGCAATGAAACATGCACGCTGGGGTACAAAGATGGGGAATGTTCCGATCGTAGACTTATTGCTACATGATGGTTTGACATGTGCTTTTACTGGTACCCATATGGGCATGTACGGAAATGCGATGGCAAAAAAGTATGAGATTACAAGAGAAGAACAGGATGAATGGGCTCTTCGTAGTCATCAGTTAGCTGTAAAAGCGATGGAAGAAGGCTTTTTGGCAGAAGAAATTGTTCCGGTTATTGGTAACAAAGAAACGATCACTGCTGATGAATCTCCCCGGAAAGATACAACAATAGAAAAACTAGCAAACTTAAAACCTGTTTTTGGTGAGACGATCACTGCAGGCAATGCCCCGGGAATAAACGATGGTGCAGCAGCTTTTGTACTAATGAGTGATAAAAGAGCACATCGAAGCGGTCATCTTCCAATCGCATCCATTATTGGTCATGCAGAGGTTGCAGTACAGGCAGAAGAATTCCCACTTACCCCTGTGTTGGCGATTCAAAAACTACTTCAAAAAACAGGAAAGAGAATCGAGGAGATTGATCTTTTTGAGATTAATGAGGCTTTTGCTTCTGTAGCACTTACAAGTATTCATCTCTTAAAGCTAGATCGAAATAAGGTAAATGTTAATGGTGGTGCAGTAGCGCTTGGCCATCCAATTGGGGCAAGTGGAGCACGTATTCTCTTAACACTCATGTATGAATTAAGAAGGCGTGGTGGTGGATTAGGGATTGCGACGATTTGCTCTGGCGGTGGGCAAGGAGATGCCATATTAATCGAAGTCCCAAAATAAGTTTATAGTGCCTCAAATATGGGAAGGAGCTGTAAGGGTGGAAATAAAGACTGTCATGGTAATTGGCGCAGGTCAAATGGGTGCAGGTATCGCGCAAGTATGTGCAATGGCAGGATATGAGGTAACGTTACATGATATAAAGGAGGAGATCATTGAAAAAGGAGTATTTGCAATTCAGCAAAATATATATAGAGCTGTAGAAAAAAGCAGGATGACGGAAGTAGAGGCAGAGGATACATTACAGAAAATCTGTACCTCGACTCACTTACATGCAGCGGCACATGTAGATGTAGTGATTGAAGCAGCAGTAGAAAATATGGAGACAAAAACAAACATCTTTCGTCAACTTGATGAAATTACCCCAAAACATACAATATTAGCCACAAATACATCCTCACTACCAATTACAGAAATTGCCGCGGCGACGAAGCGTCAAGATAAGGTAATTGGTATGCATTTTATGAATCCAGTTCCTGTTATGAAACTAGTAGAAATCATACGTGGATTAGCTACTTCCCAAACCGTATTTGAAACCATTGAAGCAATGGCAATAAAACTGAATAAAATCCCTGTTGAAGTCCGTGATTATCCTGGCTTTGTTTCCAATCGAATTTTAATGCCAATGATTAATGAAGCGATTTATTCGTTATATGAAGGGGTTGCTTCAAAAGAAGCAATTGATAATGTGATGAAGTTAGGTATGAATCATCCAATGGGACCACTAACTCTAGCTGACTTTATTGGCCTTGATACATGTCTTTATATTATGGAGACACTCCATCAAGGTTTTGGCGATGATAAATATCGGCCCTGTCCTCTTTTACGTAAATATGTAGCTGCTGGCTGGTTAGGTAAAAAGGTAGGAAAAGGATTTTACGAGTACTCATAATGCGAAATCAGTTAAAGTATTTCCTTCTCCAGTGAGTTTTCACTGATTTTTAGAAGGCAAGTAACGGATACATTTGCATTACCCTAGGAGGGAGGCAATGGATCTACACTTCACAGAGGAACAGCTAATGATGAGGAGCATGGTGCAAGATTTTGCGCGGACGGAAATTGAACCACTAATTCCAAGCATGGAAGCTGGTGAATTTCCGCGTTCCATCATCAATAAAATGGCAAAGCTAGGCTTGATGGGGATCACCATCCCGGAAAAGTATGCTGGTGTTGGAATGGACTTTATATCATATATCATTGCCATTCATGAGCTATCGAAGGTAAGTGCAACAATTGGCGTTATTTTATCTGTCCACACATCTGTAGGTACGAATCCGATTGTTTATTTCGGTACAGAGGATCAGAAGCAAAAATACGTGACGAAACTAGCTCGCGGAGAATTATTAGGGGCGTTTTGCTTAACAGAACCAGGAGCGGGTTCAGATGCAGCAAATATAAAAACGCAGGCTGTTCTGAAAGACGACCATTACATTATCAACGGCAGCAAGGCTTTTATCACAAATGGCGGAGAAGCGGACGTATATATCGTTTTCGCAGTTACGGATCCCCAAACGGGCAACAAAGGTATATCCGCATTTATTGTTGAGAAGACGACACCTGGTTTTATCATTGGAAAAGATGAGAAAAAAATGGGCTTGCATGGGTCAAAAACAGTGCAATTAACCTTTGAAAATATGAGAGTTCCGATAGAAAACCGCTTAGGAAAAGAAGGTGATGGTTTCAAAATTGCACTCTCTAACTTAAATATCGGAAGAATTGGTATCGCTGCTCAAGCACTTGGCATTGCAGAAGCTGCTCTGAATTCGGCAATATACTATGCAAAAGAACGTAAACAATTTGGTAAGACGATTGCCGAGCAACAAGGAATTGCGTTTAAATTAGCAGACATGTCCACTGCAGTAGAAGCTGCTCGTCTTCTCGTATATCGTGCAGCTCATTTGTGTGCTTTGGAGGAGTCCTGTGCTAAAGAAGTGTCGATGGCTAAGCTGTTCGCTTCCAAGACTGCTGTTCAAGTTGCTACAGACGCGATTCAAATTCATGGTGGTTATGGCTTTACAGAAGACTATCCGGTAGAACGATACTTTCGAGATGCGAAAATAACCGAAATATACGAAGGTACTAGCGAAATACAACAAATCGTTATTAGTAAATATCTACTCCGATAAAGGAAGTTGGAAAAATATAAGGATGGAGTACGTTTCCGCTTTTCGAAAAGGAGGATGCACCATGAACTTTCGCTTAAGCGATGAGCATACAATGATTCGGAAACTAGTACGTGACTTTGCGAAGAAAGAAGTAGAACCTACAGCTGCAGAACGAGATGAAAATGAACGGTTTGAGGTGGAGATTTTTGAGAAAATGGCGATGCTCGGTTTAACGGGTATTCCGTGGCCAGAAAAATACGGCGGCATCGGCAGTGATTATTTAGCTTATTGTATTGCAGTAGAGGAACTGTCTCGTGTGTGTGCTTCAACGGGTGTTACATTATCTGCCCATACCTCCTTAGCAAGCTGGCCAATTTACGCGTTTGGAACGGAAAAACAAAAACAACAATATTTACGCCCAATGGCAGAAGGGAAGAAGATTGGCGCATACGGCTTAACGGAATCAGAATCTGGGTCTGATGCTGCTAGTATGAAGACAACAGCTCGTATAAATGGAAATCATTATGTACTGAACGGATCTAAAATATTTATCACAAATGGTGGAGTTGCAGACTTCTATATCGTATTTGCATTAACAGATCCAAAAGATAAACGAAGTGCGACCGCTTTTATTATAGAAAAAGATTTCCCAGGTTTTTCAATAGGGAAAAAGGAAAGGAAATTGGGAATTCGTTCTTCCCCTACAACAACGATTATTTTTGAAAATTGTAAGGTACCTGTAGAAAATGTACTTGGTGAAGTGGGGAAAGGCTTTAAGATAGCGATGATGACACTAGACGGAGGTCGCAATGGGATTGCCGCACAAGCAGTAGGGATAGCACAAGGTGCTCTCGATGCAGCTGTTGCCTATTCTAAAGAGCGAAAACAATTCGGAAGGGCAATTGTAGAAAATCAGGGGATTTCCTTTAAATTAGCGGATATGGCAACAAGTATAGAAGCGGCAAGGTTGCTTACTTATCAAGCGGCGTGGTTAGAGTCGACAGGGCAACCATATGGGAAAGCGTCAGCGATGTCAAAATTGTTAGCGGGCGATACCGCAATGAAAGTAACGACAGAAGCTGTGCAGGTGTTTGGAGGATACGGATATACGAAGGATTATCCTGTAGAACGATATATGCGCGATGCGAAAATCACGCAAATATATGAAGGTACACAGGAAATACAACGATTAGTAATAGCACGTATGCTAACGAAGGACTAGGGTTTTAGCAGAAGGAAGGGAGGGAGGGATGTACGATGGATGTGTATATACCGAAAAATATTCTTCGCTTTATTACTGCTTCCAGCTTGTTTGATGGGCATGATGCTTCGATTAATATTATGCGGAGAATGTTGCAGGCAAGTGGAGCAGAAGTGATTCACCTTGGACATAACCGGTCTGTTGAGGAAGTAGTAGCAGCGGCAATTCAAGAAGATGTGCACGGGATCGCCATCTCTTCTTATCAAGGTGGGCATGTGGAATATTTTAAATATATGTATGATTTATTACGGGCAAGAAACTCCTCCCATATACGAATATATGGTGGTGGAGGTGGTGTCATTGTACCTCGTGAAATAAATGAGCTACACAACTATGGGATTGCACGAATATTTTCTCCAGAAGATGGGAGGAAAATGGGTTTACAAGGAATGATTAATCATATCCTGAAAGAGTGTGATTCGCCAGCCTCAACCCCACTTGAATTGGAGCGTTTATTAATAGGAGATATGCAAGCAATTGCAAGATTCATTACAGCTGCAGAGCGACGAGTTTCACGAAAGGATTATCATGAGATTTTTCAAAAGGTGAGTAGAGTAGCTAGTAATAAAAAGGTGCCGGTATTAGGGATTACTGGTACTGGTGGAGCGGGAAAAAGCTCGCTCACCGATGAACTAGTACAACGGTTTTTGCATGAAATTCCTGAGAAAAAAGTTGCAATACTTTCTGTAGATCCGTCGAAAAGGAAAACAGGTGGTGCTTTACTGGGAGATCGTATTCGCATGAATGCGATTTTTTCACCGCGTGTCTATATGCGTAGCTTAGCAACACGAGGTTCGAGAAGTGAACTATCGCTTGCGATGAAAGAAGCGATTGAAGTAGTGAAAGCTGCTGGGGTAGATCTTGTCATTGTGGAAACGAGTGGGATTGGTCAAGGTGACGCAGATATTAAGGGAATTAGCGATGTCTCCATGTATGTGATGACTAGTGAATTTGGAGCACCTTCACAATTAGAGAAAATAGATATGATAGATTATGCGGACTTCATCGTGATTAATAAATATGAGCGAAAAGGTTCAGAAGATGCAAAGCGTCAAGTGAGTAAACAATATCAACGCAGCCATTTACTATTTGATCATTCAATAGAAGCAATGCCTGTTTATGGGACGATTGCTAGTCAATTCAATGACAAAGGGACAAATATTTTGTTCACAGATGTAATGAAGAGATTGGGCTGGGAAGTTAATATAACCTCTGACACGAGTAAATTAGGTGTCATTATTCCAAATAACCGGCAAGCATATTTACAAGAAATCGTAAATGCAATTTGCGAATACAAACAGCAGACAGAGCACCAAGTTGGATTAGCTCGTAAGCTGTACCAAATGGAAGGTGCAATAAGAACAGTAAGAGAAGCGGGTCAAGATACTTTACTAACAGAGTTAAGCAAGATAAAAGATGATCTTGAAAAACAGTTATCGAACGATTCACGAGCGATGTTGGCAATGTGGCCACAACTAAAACGAAAGTATGCCGGAGATTCATTTACAACCGAAATACGGAATCGGAAAATCGTTACGTTATTAACAACGAAAACTTTATCTGGATTATCAATACCGAAAATTTCCTTACCTAAGTTTGAGGATTATGGTGAGATTTTAAAATGGTTGTATAAAGAAAACGTTCCAGGTTCCTTTCCATTTACAGCTGGTGTATTTCCATTCAAACGCGAAGGTGAAGACCCAAAAAGACAATTCGCAGGGGAAGGTACACCGGAGAGAACGAATCGACGTTTTCACTATTTATCGAAGGATGATGAGGCGAAACGCCTTAGCACGGCATTCGACTCAGTCACATTATATGGGGAAGATCCAGATGTGCGCCCAGATATTTATGGAAAAGTTGGCGAGAGTGGTGTAAGTGTATGTACGCTAGATGATATGAAGAGATTGTTCGCTGGCTTTGATTTATGTCACCCAACTACATCTGTTTCCATGACAATAAATGGTCCTGCACCAATTTTATTAGCGATGTTTATGAATACAGCAATTTCTCAACAAGTTGAGAAAAAAGAAGAACAATTAGGCAGAAAGCTAAGTGTTGAAGAACGAGAGCAAGTAAAAGCTACCACATTACAAACAGTACGAGGTACAGTACAGGCAGATATTTTAAAAGAAGATCAAGGACAAAATACGTGTATCTTTTCCACGGAGTTTGCTTTACGAATGATGGGGGATGTGCAGCAATATTTCATCGATCAGCAAGTGCGAAATTATTATTCTGTCTCAATCTCGGGCTATCATATTGCTGAAGCCGGCGCGAATCCAATATCCCAACTGGCTTTTACTCTCGTAAACGGGTTTACGTATGTAGAGTATTATGTAAGTCGTGGAATGGATATTAATGATTTTGCTCCTAATTTGTCATTCTTTTTTTCCAATGGACTTGATCCAGAATATACGGTCATTGGTCGGGTTGCACGCCGTATATGGGCGATTGTGATGCGTGATAAATACGGAGCAAATGAGCGGAGCCAAAAGTTAAAATATCATGTGCAAACATCAGGTAGATCATTACATGCACAGGAGATAGATTTTAATGATATTCGTACGACACTACAAGCGTTGTTAGCTTTGCAAGATAATTGTAACTCCCTGCATACAAATGCGTATGACGAGGCAATAACAACTCCAACAGAATCGTCTGTTAGGCGCGCAATGGCAATCCAAATGATTATTACGAAGGAATTTGGTTTATCCAAAAATGAAAATCCATTACAGGGGTCATTCATTGTGGATGAATTGACAGATCTTGTAGAGGAAGCGGTCCTTCAAGAATTTGAACGGATTCATGAGCGTGGTGGTGTATTAGGAGCAATGGAAACGGGTTATCAGCGAGGGAAGATTCAGGAGGAGTCTTTATATTATGAAACGCTTAAACACTCTGGAAAGCTTCCAATAGTTGGAGTAAATACGTATTTAAATCCGAAAGCGAATCCAGACGATGAACTCGATAAAATGGAACTGGCACGAGCAACAAAGGAAGAAAAGGAAACGCAAATTCGAAACTTACACCAATTTCATCAGCTGAATAGTGATAAAGTGGAGGTCGCACTACGACGTTTGCAGACAGTAGCTATAAAGGGCGAGAATATTTTTGCTGAATTAATGGAAACTACAAAAGTAGCGAGCCTTGGTCAGATTACGCATGCACTATATGAAGTTGGTGGGAAGTATAGGCGGAATATGTAATCCGCCTTTTTTATGTTATTTTGTGAATACCTTTCTCTTTGCGAAAAAAACTAGTAATGATTACAATAAAGGAAAATACAGTACAGTGGAAAGGGTGTGGGACATTGAAAATCGTATTAATCATCATTGCGAGTATTTTCGTATTAGCGGCTAGTTATTTTTTATACGAAAACTCACTTGGTTCCATTCCATTTCTACTCGCATCCTTTATTTTATTCTTTTTAGTGCGCAGGATGAGCAAAAAATCCAAGTTAGAAGAACGAAAAGATACCCAAGGTAAATAAAGTTGTTTTAAAATATATGCTAAATAGTAAAATGTGTAGCATAAATGAATTTAATTTGTTTATAATGGGAAGTATGGATTTTTTCCTTTATACTACATAGGGAAGGATGTGCGGTTTTTGAATTTACAAGAGATACCAAAAGAACAACGTAAAGAAATGTCATTTATTGAAATTGCGCAATATATTTTTGCAGAAAAGAAAGAGCCGATTTCATTTAAGGATTTAGTGGATGAAATTGCTCAATTCCTAGAGCTAGGCGAGGAAGAAACAAAAACAAGGATGCTTCAATTTTATACAGATTTAAATATTGATGGTCGCTTCATTACGTTAGGTGAAAATCGTTGGGGATTACGCGAATGGTACCCTAGTGATAAGATTGATGAGGAAATCATCACACCTGTTAAACCGAAAAAGAAGAAGAAGAAAAAACGTGATGAAGAAGATGACGAGCTATTAGAAGACTTTGATGACGAAGATCTAGACTACGACCTCGATGATGATTTGGAAGATGATCTTGACGAAGAAGAGGACGAGGACGAAGAGGAAGATGAAAGCTTAGAAGCACTTCGTGAAGAAGAAGAAGAGTTCGATGAAGATGATGAGCTCATTGATGATGATGACTATGAAATCGTCGATGATGAGGAAGAAGATATTGACCTCGACGAAGAGGATGAAGAAGAAGAGGAAGAAGACGAAGAATAATCTTCTTGACTTCCTATCAGAGAATATATATTATTTTATTTGGGCTCCTTGAAAAAGGACAGATAAATAATACGTCACGCTCCCATACATTTGTAGCGGGAGCTTTTTTATTTTTTTGGGAAAGAATAATCATAAAAAGTTCCAAGTTTGCTTGAAAGTGTAGACTGTTAATGCATTGAAGGAGGAAATGTTGTGTCAAAGTATATTTTCGTAACGGGCGGGGTTGTATCGTCATTAGGGAAAGGAATTACTGCTGCATCTCTCGGTCGTTTGTTAAAAAACCGTGGTTTAAGTGTAACGATCCAAAAGTTCGACCCATATATAAACGTTGATCCAGGAACAATGAGTCCTTATCAACATGGAGAAGTTTTCGTGACAGAGGATGGTGCGGAAACAGATTTAGACCTTGGTCACTATGAGCGCTTTATTGATATTAATTTAAATAAATATAGCAATATTACGACAGGAAAAGTATATTCTGAAGTAATTAAAAAAGAACGCCGTGGTGATTATCTTGGCGGTACTGTCCAAGTTATTCCACATATCACGAATGAAATTAAAGATCGCATCTACCGTGCTGCTGAAAAAACGGATGCAGATGTCGTAATCACTGAAATTGGTGGAACGGTTGGTGACATTGAATCACTTCCATTCTTAGAAGCGATTCGTCAAATGAAAAATGATGTTGGCCGTGACAATGTGATGTATATTCACTGTACACTTGTTCCGTATTTACGTGCAGCAGGTGAAATGAAGACAAAACCAACTCAACATAGCGTGAAAGAGCTTCGCAGTCTCGGTATTCAACCAAACGTTATCGTATGTCGTACGGAAATGCCGATTCCGCAAGAAATGAAGGATAAAATTGCTTTATTCTGTGATATTGATAAAGAGGCTGTTATTGAAGCTGGCGATGCAAGTACACTTTATTCAATCCCTCTTTCGTTACAAGAGCAAAAGCTTGATCAAATTGTTTGCAATCATTTAAAACTTGTATGTGCGGATGCAGATATGACAGAGTGGAAACAACTCGTTGAAAAAGTACAAAACTTAACGAAAACAACTAAAATCGCATTAGTTGGTAAGTATGTCGAGCTTCCTGATGCATATATTTCTGTAGTGGAAGCATTGAAACATGCGGGATACTCTTTCGATGCAGATGTAGAAGTTAAATGGCTAAATGCTGAAAATGTAACAGATGAAAATGTGGAAGAACTTCTTAGCGATGTAGATGGAATTCTAGTACCTGGTGGTTTTGGTGATAGAGGAGTAGAAGGTAAGATTTCTGCTATTAAGTATGCACGTGAAAGAAAAGTTCCGTTCTTTGGTATTTGCCTAGGAATGCAACTTGCTTCTATTGAATATGCTCGTAATGTTGTTGGTTTAACAGAAGCACATTCTTCTGAACTTAACCCAGATACGCCACATCCAGTAATTGACCTTTTACCAGATCAACATGGAGTAGTTGAACTTGGCGGAACATTAAGATTAGGGCTTTATCCTTGTAAATTACAAGAAGGTACAAAAGCACAAGCTTTGTATGAAAATACATTAGTGCATGAACGTCATCGTCATCGTTATGAATTTAATAATAAATACCGTGAGCAACTAGAAGAAGCTGGATTTGTCTTCTCAGGAACAAGCCCAGACGGACGCCTAGTAGAAATTGTGGAACTAGAAGATCACCCATGGTTCGTAGCATGTCAATTCCACCCAGAATTTACATCACGCCCAACACGTCCACAACCTCTATTCTACGGTTTCGTAGAAGCAGCAATAAAAAACGGTAAGTAATAATGAAGAAAAAGGCCCACTCTGGATTCGGAGGAGGGCCTTTTTATTATGGGGATGGTAATGCGGTATCTTTTGGATTTTGATTCGTGAATTAGGTTTGGTTTGGGATGTGTTAGTGGGGATTTGGTAAGTGGTTTCGGGTTGAAGTGTGTGCATGGGACGTTCTAATGGACATTTGGTAGGTGAATCGAGGTAGAAATGTCTGATAGGATTGTTCTAATGGACATTTGGTATGTGGGTTGGGGTTGAAATGTCCGATAGGATCGCTCTAATGGACATTTGATAGGTGAATCGAGGTGGAAATGTCTGATAGAAGTGCTCTAATGGACATTTGGTATGTGGGTTTGGGTGGAAATGTCTGATAGGATCGCTCTAATGGACACTCTGACCATGAATCGAGGTAGAAATGTCTAATAGAAGTCTTCTAATCAACACTTGATCCATAATTCCGTGACGAAGTGTTTAATATAAACATTTCTACCTCAAATTTTTTGTTGTAACACAACTAAAGCACTTGTTTTATAAATAATCTTCCAAAATCTCATCCATTGTAAATTTTAATGAGTGATAAATATATAAAGCTGCGATGAGAGAAGGGAAGCCTACACGAGTTCCATCCATATTTGGGAGCATTGGTTTTACTACTTGAGTATTTATGTGGAAATCAGCAAGCTCCACTAAACTATTTTCACCTGTTTTTTTATCGCCTGAAATAGCAACGAAGGGTATTCCTTTTTCAATAAGTGCATTAGCTAACGCAACCGCCTCTATGTCATCTGAATAACGACTAATAACAAGTACACGGTCAGCAATTGTTAAGTCATCGATATTTTGAAATGCGAAGGCATTATCTAATTTTTCCTCACCTTCTAATGCCTCCAATACGACGCCTTCCATCTCTTTAAAACCTTTTATATAGATGGAGCCTTCCCCAACAAGCGCCTGTGCCAATAATCTAGCACTATCTTCTATTTCAAAATCTGTTTTATCAAGAATACGTTTAAACAACCCTGCTAGCTGTGTTGTAAACATTTTTCTCATGTACATTCACTCCTTTTCTAGCATAAATAACATTATACTTACTCTAAAAGCTGAAAGAAAGAAAATGAATGCACAAATTGTCAAAAATTGCTTCAAGTTTTTAGCAGGATAAATGGAAAAAAAGAAGAACATGTAATAGTGATGAAAAAATACATACATATAAATCTAATTTCCTATTGTTAAACTCAGAATTAAAGTATATTCTGTAGAATAAGGAGTGAGTTCATGAAGGAAAAAGTGCTGATAGTAGATGACCAGTTCGGTATACGAGTACTATTAAACGAAATATTACAGCGTGAAGGCTATGACCTTTATCAAGCGGCGAATGGGTTGCAAGCTCTAGCAATCACAAAAAAGCAATCACCTGACCTTGTTTTACTTGATATGAAGATTCCAGGAATGGACGGTTTAGAAATTTTAGAAGAAATGAAAAAAATTAATCCTGACATCCGTGTTATTATTATGACGGCTTACGGGGAATTGGAAATGATAGAAGCCTCAAAAGAATTGGGAGCGCTTGCACACTTCTCGAAGCCTTTCGATATTGACGAAATTCGTCGAGCAGTGAAAAGTTATCTCCCGGCAAAAATGAATACAATATAAGTAATTTCAAGCATTTCTAGTAATGGTATTGAATTTGGCAAATTTACCCTCCCAAAAAATATTGTCATTATTGGTAAAAATAAGCTGGATTTGGTATGATAAGAAAGGAAAAATTCTTATTCTATATATTGGAGTAGGATCTAGCTTATAGCACATCTAGTGCAGTATCTCGAAGGAGGAAGAAATAATGCCATTAGTTTCCATGACTGAAATGCTTAATAAAGCTAAAGAAGGAAAATATGCAGTCGGCCAATTTAACTTGAACAACCTAGAGTTCACTCAAGCAATTCTACAAGCAGCAGAGGAAGAAAAGTCCCCTGTTATTCTTGGTGTATCTGAAGGTGCAGCTCGTTATATGGGCGGCTTCAAAACTGTTGTAAAAATGGTTGAAGCTTTAATGGAGGATTATGGTACAACCGTACCTGTTGCTATTCACCTTGACCATGGTTCCAGCTTTGAAGCATGTGCAAAAGCAATTCATGCTGGATTTACATCTGTAATGATTGATGCTTCACACGATCCGTTTGAAGAAAATATCGCAACTACTTCAAAAGTAGTGGAACTTGCTCATTTCCATGGAGTATCAGTTGAAGCTGAACTTGGTACTGTTGGTGGACAAGAGGACGACGTATCTGGAGATATCATCTATGCAGATCCAAAAGAATGTGAAGAAATGGTTAAACGTACAGGCATTGACTGCCTTGCACCTGCATTAGGATCTGTTCACGGACCTTATAAAGGTGAACCAAACCTAGGTTTCAAGGAAATGGAAGAAATCGGTAACGCGACTGGAGTACCACTAGTTCTACACGGTGGAACAGGTATCCCTACAGCTGATATCCAAAGAGCTATTTCTTTAGGAACTGCTAAAATTAACGTAAACACAGAAAACCAAATCGCATCTGCGAAAGCAGTTCGTGAAGTATTAGCAGCTAACCCAGAAATGTATGATCCACGTAAATATCTTGGACCAGCTCGCGAAACAATCAAAGAAACAGTCATTGGAAAAATGCGCGAATTTGGATCTTCAAACAAAGCTTAATAATAGAAATAGAAAAGCGAAAGGCGCCCGCTAATCGGCGACAAGCAAATGTTCTACACCAAAGAAAGGTGTAGTTTACCTTTCATTGGTGTAGGTTATTTGACCTCGAGCCGATGGCGACTTGAGCTCGACATAGAAAAGCGAAAGGCGCCGCTAATCGGCGTAGCGCTAAAGATACATTAGAAACCGCCCACCCAATTAGGGCGGTTTCCATTCAAATAATATTTACTACCTCTAAAACAACGTCTATCACTGCTCCGTGCAAAGCATTTCCTAATATTTTATGATAAATTATAATAAAATAATCCATTTCAAAAATTACAACAGTATTAAAATTGTAATACGATGCTACATGTTTGATTAGTTATCGTATATAATAGCTATTAAAATGTCGTTTTATCAAATTACAAATTAGTATAATTTATACAGTTTGGACAGAAAGGAAGACTATAATGGAAAAGCTTAAAATTGCAGGCGGTCATCCATTGAAAGGGACAATTAAGGTTAGTGGTGCCAAAAATAGTGCTGTAGCTTTAATTCCTGCGACTATATTAGCTGAAACGCCTGTAACTATAGAAGGCCTTCCTGATATATCAGATGTTCATACATTAAAAGCATTACTTGAAGAAATTGGTGGAAATGTTAGTTTCGATAATGGAGAAATGACAGTAGATCCAAGTCAAATGATTTCCATGCCTTTACCAAATGGTAGAGTAAAGAAATTAAGAGCCTCCTATTATTTAATGGGTGCAATGTTAGGCCGTTTTAAAAAAGCTGTAATTGGACTACCTGGTGGCTGTCATCTGGGCCCACGTCCAATTGATCAACATATTAAAGGCTTCGAGGCACTGGGAGCCAAAATTACAAATGAACAAGGTGCTATCTACTTAAGAGCAGATGAACTTCGTGGAGCGCGTATATATTTGGATGTTGTTAGTGTTGGAGCAACCATTAATATCATGCTTGCTGCTGTTCGTGCAAAAGGACGAACAATTATTGAGAATGCAGCAAAAGAACCTGAAATTATTGATGTTGCTACATTATTAACAAATATGGGTGCGAAAATTAAAGGTGCAGGCACAGACGTCATTCGGATTGATGGTGTGGATACTTTACAAGGGTGTCAGCATACAATAATTCCGGATAGAATTGAAGCAGGAACATTCATGATTTTAGCTGCAGCAGTCGGAGACGGTGTGTTAATAGATAATGTAATTCCACATCATCTCGAGTCTCTTATAGCAAAGTTGAGAGAAATGGGTGTACGTGTCGTAACAAGGGATGACCAAGTATATATTGAAAGAAGTAAGGAATATAAACCGATTGATGTAAAAACACTTGTATATCCAGGTTTTCCAACCGATTTACAACAACCTTTTACCGTGTTATTAACACAAGCAGTCGGTACGTCGATTGTTACAGATACAATCTATCCGGCACGTTTTAAACATATAGACGAATTAAGAAGAATGAACGCTAATATTAAAGTGGAAGGCAGTTCAGCAATTGTGAACAGTCCATCACTCCTTCAAGGTGCTAAAGTGAAGGCAACTGATCTACGTGCAGGTGCTGCGCTCGTTATCGCAGGACTACTAGCAGAAGGAATTACAGAAATTACAGGATTAGAACATATTGATCGTGGCTATAGTGATTTAGTAGAGAAGTTAAATGGACTCGGTGCGACAATATGGCGTGAAAAAATGTCAACAACGGAAATGGAACAACTGAAGAACTCTTAAATGTATCTTTATAAAGAGCATATTTTTAGTAGATACTTTTATTTTTTGTTGATTGTAGTGGATGGGGTGGGACTCCTGCGGGATGAACGGTAGCCGGGAGACCCCACAGTTAGAAAAGCGAACCCCTGGCAGGCTAAGATCGCCACTTCCTGTGGCAACGCCTGCACTAGTACATCGTGTACGTCGCAACGGAAATCAACATTATTAAATGGAGAGTGCTGTTTTACAGAACTCTCCTTTACAAACTTTTCATGTTCCGTGTAAAATACATTCATAGGGAAAGAGTACCTACATATTCTTCAACCTCTTCTAACATCTTCAAAACATAGCAATAAACCAATCCTCTAACAAAAAGATAATTTTCACCTAGAGTTCCTTTTATTTGTTGATTGGCAAATGCTTGAGGCAGATAGAATATTGAAATAATTTTTACTGGATGTAAGAAACGAAATTAAAAAAGAGTGGTGTCAAAATGGCTGAGTTAACAATTTCATTACTGGAAGATATGAAACTAAAAGAATTATATGAATTAGCAAGAGAATATAAGGTTTCTTATTACAGTAAACTAACAAAAAAAGAATTAATCTTTGCGATTCTTAAAGTTCGTGCAGAAAGGGAAGGCTACTTCTTTATGGAGGGCGTCCTGGAGATAATACAATCAGAAGGGTTCGGATTTTTAAGACCTATTAATTACACAGCTAGTTCTGAAGATATTTATATTTCAGCTTCACAAATACGTCGTTTCGACCTTCGTAACGGAGATAAAGTATCAGGTAAGGTACGACCACCGAAGGAGAATGAGCGTTACTTCGGATTACTCCATGTGGAAGCGGTAAATGGAGATGATCCAGAAACTTCAAAGGAACGGGTTCACTTCCCTGCATTAACTCCACTATATCCAGATCGTCAAATTAAATTAGAAACTACTCCAACGAATCTATCAACTAGAATCATGGATTTAGTCTCTCCTGTAGGATTTGGACAAAGGGGCTTAATTGTTGCACCTCCAAAAGCTGGTAAAACAATGTTGCTTAAGTCGATTGCAAATGCAATTACGACAAATCACCCAGAAGCGGAGTTAATTGTATTATTAATCGATGAACGTCCGGAAGAGGTAACAGATATCGAGCGTTCTGTAAATGCAGAAGTCGTTAGCTCTACATTTGATGAAGTTCCTGAAAACCATATTAAAGTAGCAGAGCTTGTACTGGAAAGGGCAATGCGTCTTGTTGAGCATAAGAGAGATGTTATCATTTTAATGGATAGTATTACTCGACTTGCTCGTGCTTATAACCTTGTAATTCCTCCAAGTGGTAGAACATTATCAGGTGGTATTGATCCGGCAGCATTCCATCGTCCGAAGCGATTCTTTGGAGCTGCGCGAAATATCGAAGAAGGCGGAAGCTTAACGATTTTAGCAACTGCACTCGTTGATACTGGTTCACGTATGGATGATGTTATCTACGAGGAATTCAAAGGAACTGGTAACCTAGAACTTCATTTAGACCGTGCACTATCCGAGAGAAGGATTTTCCCTGCGATCGATATTCGCCGTTCTGGAACAAGAAAAGAAGAATTACTTGTACCGAAAGGCCAGCTTGAGATCCTATGGAAGCTTCGTAAGGCAATGTCCGATTCTCCAGATTTTGCCGAGAAGTTTATTAGGAAATTAAGACAAACTAAATCAAATGAGGAATTTTTTGCTGCATTATCGGAAGAAATAAAAGCAAATGCGAATTCAAAAGCAATGTTGTAATTTTTGACATTATATTGCATTTTAAATATGTACTTGTTATAATGAAAAATGTGTTTTTAAGAAATAAATGTAGGGATAAAACTCTGCATTCATTATATTTAACTCTGTTTCAGCAAATGATTCAGGGCGCATAAGGAGCTGAAAGTAAATGAAAGCTGGAATCCATCCGGAATATAAAAAAGTTATGATTAAATGCGCATGCGGAAACGAATTCGAAAGTGGTTCTGTAAAAGACGCAGTAAGCGTTGAGATTTGCTCAGACTGCCATCCATTCTATACAGGACGTCAAAAATTCGCTTCTGCTGATGGACGCGTTGATCGCTTCAATAAAAAATACGGTCTTAAATAAGAAAGCGGAAGGCGGCTGGTCAGAGGCGACAGGCAAATGTTCTTCAACCAAGGAAGTTTGGTTTATAACTTCCGTGGTTGGAGGTTATTTGACCCCGAGTCTCTGCCGCCTGTAGCTGGACTAGTAAGCCGAATAAAGACGGGCAAGAATTGCTTGCCTGTTTTTTTATTGCCAAAAATGGGTAATTAAGCTTCGGTATTCCATAAAAATTCGTTGTTTTGATGTTCAATTTTATGAAGAAGAAAACTAAATCAGTATTCAATTGATTAGTATAAAAATAAATGATTTCCTTATAAAAATCAGGGGAAGATAAGTATGAAAGGAGCGGCCATCTAATGGATATAATGAAACATACAGGTTGGGTTGAAGTAATTTGTGGGAGTATGTTCTCAGGTAAATCAGAAGAATTAATTCGCAGAGTGAGAAGGACGCAATTTGCCAAGCAAAACATAATGGTTTTTAAGCCAGATATAGATGACCGCTATAGTGTAACAGAGGTAGTTTCACATAATGGCACATCGGTTATTGCCATTCCTGTATCGAATACTACCCAAATTCTTCAAACTGTTCATGCAGATATAGATGTTGTTGCCATAGATGAGGCCCAGTTTTTCGATCATGACATCATTCGAACTGCTCAGCAGCTTGCAAACAGTGGTCATCGCGTTATCGTTGCGGGCCTTGATCAAGATTTTCGTGGCGAACCATTTGGACCAATGCCACAATTAATGGCGATTGCGGAACAAGTGACGAAACTACATGCTGTATGCTCTGTTTGTGGTTCGCCAGCTAGTCGAACACAACGCCTTATCAATGGGGAACCTGCTTGCTACGATGACCCAGTGATTTTAGTAGGAGCTGCAGAAGCGTATGAAGCAAGATGTAGACATCATCATGAAGTGCCTGAAGGGGTAAACGCAGAATTGCTCGAAAAGGTTAATACGAATAAGTAAAATATACATAACAGCCCTCCGTCGAAATGGAGGGCTGTTTTAATCCATGAGTTTTGCCAATGGCCCAAATATTAATCTAAGTATGGTAGTAGGTCCAGGTAAGTTTTCTACGTTCATAAAGGAAAGAAATGCGGATATTATTAAAATACTAAAGAATATTATCCTATCAACTAAGGGAGCTTTTTTTAAATGCTTCCGTTCAAGTAGGATGATAAACCAAATGAATACTTGAACAGCTAATATCGTAAACCAATTTGATTGAATTATTCCTTCACCTCTTCTCTCGGAAGTCCTGCTGGTGGGCCAATATAGCCTGGTCTTTTTATCTTTGTATTTACCTTTATATTAACTTCCAATTCCTTGAATTTCTCATCCCAATTATTTTTTTCTTTTTTCCATTCATCCGGAAATTTCTGATGAAATCGTCTAGCAAAATGAACGACATCGGCATTATATGTTAATTGTAACTCTTTAATTGTCTTACTTATTTTTTCTTCTAAAGATTTATCAAATTTCTTCTGGATCTTTTGGAGAACAACCTCATTCAGTAAATCTAAATTTGTTTCATTTTGAATGATATCTCCTTCCATATCAATCTTTATATCCATGATCCAGCGATTATCTTTTATTTGCGGGATAAATGTATGTTTTTCCGATGTTGTAGATAATATTATTTCCTTATCATCTCCATCGGGTTTTATCGAGATGGTGCTTTGTTTTACCCCTTTTTTTAACCATAACAAAGAATTAGTATCATGTAAGTTTAATGTACCAACCATCTTATCCTTTTTAAAGATAGCTGTCCCATTAATAACTGGAATTGTTTCATGTGGTTTTCTAGCTTCATCTTTAGGAATAAGTTTTTTAATATATGGAAGAGAAATACTTTCACTATCTCCCATCAAGCCCATATCAACGTCTCTTAGGGAAGTAATCATACTAGGCTCATGTTCCGTTAACTTTCTAAGAGCTTCCGCTGAATAGCGTTCTAATGGTGGGATTAATGATACTAATTCTCTCGCTTCCCCTTCACTAACAAATAAAAAGGCAGAACCCCTGAGACCAGGGTGACGAGCAATATAGTCTGCTTCATCCCGTATCCCTTCTTTTGCTAACTCTTCTCCAAAAATATAAATTTTACAATGGCTCCAAAAAAGTGTTCTTGGCACATTAAATTGCAATTTAGAAATCGCTTCAGCAAGGCTATTACCAACACCTTCCCGAACAAAGGTGGAACCAGAGCTGAGGTCTTCACCCGTTTCGCCACTAGTAATCGAGCGGGGAATAAATATTTGAATAGAGATTCTTGTTTTTCCGTCTTCTAAACGATCTATCGCAGCCGCTGTAACAATAGAAAGATCTTGCATTTCTACCTTATCCCAGCAGCCTGTTAGCAGGATTGTGCACAACCCAATATAAATAAGAATTTTATTGTTCAAACCTTCTTCCTCCTTTTTCCTCTTACTACAGCAAGCGCTAATAGGAAGAGGGGGAGGATGGTTTGGGTGATGACAAAATAAAAGGGTTGGACCGTCGCCATATAGTCGATTAGATTCACGATATTTGGTATCCCTAGGTAACTAAAAAACACAATCAACAAACTCAATGGGAACACAATGAAACGATAATCTGAGAGCTTGAATAGTTGTGCAAGCCCCAAACTTGCTACATAAAGGAAAACAGAAATTTTTATAAAATTACCAAGAACCCATGATGCAGTAATAATTACCTCGAAGTTCTCGAAAAATCCTAATACTTTTATTCCACGGACAATGGAGTAAACTGGATAAAATTGATTTACCATCGATTCCCCAAGCATAGTTAAAACAAAAAAACTAAAGGTTAGTAGTAGTAACATGACGTAAAGAGATGCTTTCATTCCAGAGCGTAATCCCTTTTCAGGATGATTTAAAAAAGGAAAAAGAAATGCTAATAAAAAAAATTCACTAAACCATGAATTATAGATAAAACTGCCCTTTAGAACTGGAATGAAGCCGTTCTCTAGTATTGGGAGCATATAGGTAATATCGATATCTTTTAATAAAAAAACAAGCGTAACAGATGTTATAAGGAATAAAGTTGTTGCTATAACGGAACTTCTAGCAATCACTTCAATTCCACCCCGTACTGCGAGGGCGCTAACAAACATGATGGTGATAGAAAAAATGATGGTAGGGGTTTGAAGCATGACATTTCCACTTATGAAATCGGAATATTGTCTTATGACTAACCCAGTATTGTGAATGTAAAAAAAGACAATAATGAAACTAAATATCCACCCAAGTACTTTCCCGAGTATTTTTTCAGCGTATTGAACGGGAGTCATTTTTGGAAACAACTGATGAAGTTTCCATGTAGTATATACGGTTATAAAACCAGTGAGTGACCCGAGTATTGGCGTCATCCATATATCATGTAACGCAAATTTACCTGCAAGTGATGGGATGGTTAATACTCCGGTAGCAATTATAGATGGAATAATCATTAATTCCATTTGTGAAGGCGATATTTGCCCCTTTTCTAACAAGCTACTACACCACCATTTCTTCCTTATTCTTCTTCATCTTGAGGCCCAGGCCTTAAATTGCTTCCTTGTCTTACTGGATTGAACTCCCCTGTTAAATGAGGGCGTTTGCTAAGTTTCCATAATGGAGAGCGAATCAGTGTGTCTTGCAGCGCATTTGTTTGCAATGTACTAATCGGACTTAAATATGGGATTCCGAATGATCTTAAAGTGGATAAATGGATAATAAGTATGATGAAAGCAAGCATGACACCAATTAATCCTAAAAAGCCTGCAAGCAGAATGATAGGGAATCGTAACAAACGTATGGCAAGACCGATGGAATAGCGTGGAACCATGAACGAAGCAATCCCTGTAATACTTACAACGATTATCATCGGTGCGGATACGATTCCAGCTTGAACGGCAGCTTGGCCAATTACAAGTGCCCCGACAATACTAACGGCTGATCCAACTTGTTTCGGCAGTCGTATTCCTGCCTCACGTAAAGCTTCAAAGGCAACTTCCATTAATATTGCTTCTACAAGGGCAGGAAAAGGAACACTTTCACGAGATGAAGCAATACTTAATAATAAATCAGTTGGAACCATTTCTTGATGATAGGTTGTAATCGCAACATAAATAGAAGGAAGAAATAAAGAGATAGCTAAAAAGAGAAAACGCATAGATCGAAAGAAAGTCCCAATCCAAAATCGCTCATAAAAGTCTTCCTGGGATTGAAATAAACTAAAAAAACTAATTGGTGCAATTAAGGCGAATGGTGTTCCATCAATGAATATAACTGCTCTACCTTCCAACAAATTGGCGCTAACGACATCAGGGCGTTCCGTATATAATACTTGCGGAAACGGAGAATAAGGGTTGTCTTCTATAAATTGTTCAATATAGCCGCTTTCTAATATTCCATCCACTTCAATTCGATGAAGGCGATTTTCTATTTCCTTTAGTAAAGTTGTATCTACTAAACCTTCAATATAAGAAATAACAATCTTCGTTTTTGAATATGTACCAAGTTGCATGGATTTCATTTTTAAAGCAGGATCTTTAATGATGCGACGGATTAATGAAAGATTAACAGGTAATGATTCTGTAAATCCTTCTCTTGAGCCGCGAATAGAAGTCTCTGCCTGTGGTTCTTCAATCGCTCTTTTTTCATACTTCACTAAACCTAATGCGAATGCTTCATTTGACCCATCAAAAAGTAATATCGGATTCCCAGTTCCAATAGCATCAATGCAGTCAGACAACATCGTCATGCTTTTTATATTGGAAACAGGTAATTTGTTTTGAACAGAATGGGGAAAGTCCTTCTCATTAAAGATAGTAGTATTTAATAATGTGTCGAGTACTTGCTTATCCAATTTATCTGTATCGCTCAAACCGTCCATATAGATAATGAGCGCTTCTTTTTTCCCAACCGTAAAAGAGCGAAAAATAACATCCGTATTTTCATCATACATACTAGTGAAGTAATCTTTGTTCACATCAAGCTGTTTCGATAATGGCATGTCCTGTGAAGAAGAGTTCTGCTGTTCTATATTTGAGTTCCTTTTCTTTTTAATCGGACTCCTTCTAAAACGAATCACTGCAAAATTTCCCCTCCTTCATCCTATACAGTTAGATTTCCTTATAATAAATGAAATATACAAGCTTCATATCGACCTCCATATTAAATGAGTAATTGTTCTGAAAAAAGATAAAACCTTTTCACGACAATATGGTCTAATATATAGGAAGAAGGAGCTAGGAGGGTAAGAATGGTAGATGAAAAGACTGTTTTGAAGGCGATAAAGGGAAATGATGAGGCCTTTCTAACATTAATGCATCAATATAAGGTGGATTTATATAAAACCTCACTTGCTTTTTTGAAAAATGAGGAAGAAGCATTGGAAGCAGTCCAAGAAGTGACTTTTCGTGCCTATAAAAGCATTCGTAAACTACGGAATCCTCTCTTTTTTAAAACATGGCTAGTAAGAATCATGATTAATTATTGTAATGATCAGCTGAAACAGAAAAAGCGAGTAGTGTTGGACGAGGAAATGATTGCTTCCACTGCTATCATCGAATCTTATGAAGTGTTGGAGTTAAAAGAGATAATGCTGGATTTACCTTCACAATCACGCGAAATTTTAACCTTAAAATATTTTCATGACTTAAAAATTAAGGAAATTGCAGAATCAATGGGATGTCCGGAAGGTACGGTAAAAACATGGCTTCATAAAGCATTGAAGCAGCTCCGTGAAAAATTTGTGGAGAAAGGAGAAGTTGTCGATGTACGAGCAAGAAGAAAAAAAGTTAACTGACTTTAAAAATCGATTAGACGAAGTTTCCATTCCTAGCGATGCTTTAGATGATGCGGTAATGGCCGGATTTTACAAGGCGAAAAAGAAGAAACGTCCCCCTTATAAAATATGGCTACTCCAATGTGCTGCTGCGGCTATTTTAATCATCGGATTTTTGGCAAGTGTACGTCATTCTCCTACCTTCGCAAACTATATATCTAGTATTCCTGGCATGGAAAAGATTGTGGAAATGATTCGAGATGATAAAGGCTTGCTAGCTGCCGTTGAAAATGAGTACTACCAAAAGATTGGCGTTTCGCAGGAAAAGAATGGCTTGAAAGTTACGATTGATGGAGTTATAGCGGATGAAAAGGGCATGATGATATTTTACACAGTTGAATCTGATAATAAAGAAGTGAAAGTAACGATGCTTGACGCAAGAGTGAAAGGTGAAAATGGGGAAGACCTACCTGCTGTCATATCCCACGGAATTCCTGAAGAGTCAGAAAGTAATTCCTATGAAGGAATGGTAGAAAACTTCTTTCAAAATGAAGTAGAAGGAAAAAAGTTTATATGGGATGTAACCTTGAAGGAAAAGAATGGTTTTTTGGAGGAGCATTTTCAAATACCATTTACCATTCCTGGTGATTTAAAAATATCGAAAAAGATAGACGTTAATCAGGTTGTTGAAGTAGAAGGACAAAGGATATTATTCAAGACAGTGACCATCTATCCGACTAGAGTGGAGATCCATACAAAATTCGATTCAGGAAATACGAAGAAAATTCTAGGATTGCGTGATTTGCGCTTAGTCGATGAACATGGAGAGACTTGGAATAGATCGACCGACATTATCAGCACTAAAATTTCAGATGATGAAATAACCTACTATTTACAAAGTAATTATTTTCATGAACCAAAGAAACTTTATATAGCGATGAATGAGATAGAAGCAATTGATAAAGATGAAGCAAGCGTTGTTGTAGATATAAAGAACAAAAAGATTTTAAAACAGCCTAAAGGGAATGTGATTACGGAAGTGGATGTGAATGGGGAATATATCGTCTTCAGGATAAAAGCTAACGATTTTAGTTCTTCGGTGTCATTTAGTGAGATTAAAGATGCTGATGGTAATGTAATACAATCTCAAGGCATCTACAACAGACTAGATACTGGAAAAGGTTATATACAAATTGGTGAACAAATAAGCGGACTTTCTGAAATGAAAGGACCACTAATATTTGAAATAGGAAGCTTCCCGTCGTATATAGAAACAAACCAAAAAACTAGAATTAAATAAGGAGAATCCGGGTGTAATGCCCGGATTTTTTTGTTTTTTAGTGGATATTTCTTTTATTAGTTGAGGGCATTGTACCGCGTGCCCAGGTGAGGTGGAAAATGGGGGATGTGGTTACGTTGGAAGGTTCATCGTGCCTGGTTAGGTGATAAAGACTGTAGGTGGTCACGTGAGATCGTCTATCGTGCCCGGTAAAGGTAAAAAAGGGATGAGGTGGTCACGCAAGAGCGTTCATCGTGCCCGGTGGAGGAAGAAAAGTTGTGAGGCGGTCACGCAGGAGCGTTCATCGTGCCCAGTGGAGGAGGAAAAGTTGTGAGGCGGTCACGCAAGAGCGTTCATCGTGCCCAGTGAAGATGAAAAAGGGAAGAGGTGGTCACGTTGGAGCGTCCATCGTGCCCAGTAAAGATAAAAAAGACTGGAGGCAGTCGCGCAAGGCAGTTCATCTTCCCCAGTTGAGTAAAAAAATGATACGCAAGGCCATCCATCGTTCCCATCCAAGGTGAAAATGCCCCTAGTAGGTCAATCAGCAATTTTCAACAAGCCCAATAAACAGGCAAAAGAGCCTATAAAAGTTCGAACACCATCAACCTCTCTCCTTAAAACAAAAACGAACAACCACCATAAATACCTTTCGATTTTTTATGAAATATTTGCTTTGGACGAAGGGAAGGTTATATTATAATAGGATAGTTAGGGAATCGAGATTGAGGTGAATTGAGTGTTTGATAAATTACAGTTCGTTGAGGAACGCTACGAGAAATTGAATGAGTTGTTGAGCGATCCGGAAATTGTGAATGATGCAACGAAATTAAGAGAGTATTCGAAGGAACAGTCTTCCATCGCAGAGACGGTAGAAGTATATCGCGAATATAAAGAAGCGCAAAGTGAATATAAAGATGCAAAAGCAATGTTGGATGATAAACTAGATGCAGAAATGCGCGAGATGGTGAAAGAGGAAATCGGAGAGTTAGAGGACCGTTTAGAGGAGTTAGAATCAAGATTGAAAATTCTACTCGTCCCAAAAGATCCGAATGATGATAAGAACGTTATTATGGAGATTCGTGGTGCTGCAGGTGGGGATGAGGCAGCATTGTTTGCTGGGGATCTCTATCGTATGTACAGCCGTTTTGCGGAGAACCAAGGTTGGAAAACGGATGTTATTGAAGCACATTCGACTGGAGTCGGCGGCTACAAGGAAATTATTTTTATGATTAACGGGAATGGCGCATTTTCGAAATTGAAATATGAAAATGGAGCTCATCGTGTTCAACGTGTACCGGAAACGGAGTCAGGTGGTCGTATTCATACTTCAACTGCTACAGTAGCTGTACTTCCAGAAGCAGAAGAAGTTGAAATTGATATTCATGATAAAGATATTCGCGTAGATACATTTGCTTCTAGTGGTCCAGGTGGACAAAGTGTTAATACAACGATGTCCGCGGTGCGTTTAACGCATATTCCTACAGGTGTCGTTGTATCATGTCAGGATGAAAAATCCCAAATTAAAAACAAAGAAAAAGCGATGAAAGTTTTGCGTGCTCGTATTTATGATAAGTTCCAACAAGAAGCACAAGCAGAATATGATGCGAACCGTAAATCTGCTGTCGGTACTGGTGACCGTTCTGAGCGTATTAGAACGTATAACTTCCCACAAAACCGGGTAACAGATCATCGTATTGGCCTTACTATTCAAAAGTTGGATCAAATTTTAGAAGGTAAGCTTGATGAAGTAATCGATGCTTTAGTGATTGAAGACCAATCGAAAAAACTTGAAAGCATGGAAGAGTAACATGAGTAATGTCAAAGTGTATGAGGCCCTCCATTGGGCTTCTTCTTTTTTAAAAGAACATCACCGAGATGAAAATGCTGGCGAGTTATTAATGCAATGGGTTTTGCAAATGGGACGTGCTCAATTATTTGCGGAACAACGAATGGAACTGCGAGCAGATGATTGGCAGCGTTTTGAAGCGGCAGTTAAGGATCATGGGGAAGGTCGTCCAATCCAACATATTATCGGATATGAGGAATTTTATGGCCGGAAATTTATTGTAAACAAAGATGTATTAATTCCAAGGCCAGAAACAGAAGAATTAATTGTAGCTGTTTTAAAAAACATTCGTGCTCATTTTGGAGATCAACCGTTAAAACTAGCAGACATTGGTACGGGTAGTGGTGCTATTGCGATTACAATGAAGCTAGAAAATCCGGTATTAGACGTGTCCGCATCAGATATATCGGATGCAGCATTGGAAGTAGCTCGGAAAAATGCCCAACAGTTGAATGCAGATATCCACTTTTATAAAGGTGATTTATTAGAACCGTTCATTCAAACTGGGGATAAGTGGGACATTATCGTTTCCAATCCACCTTATATCCCGAATGAAGAAACGTTATCAGACGTGGTTCAAGAGCATGAGCCACATAACGCTTTATTTGGTGGAGTGGATGGACTAGACTTTTACAGAAGATTTGCACAGGATATCCACAGAGTTATCCACAAAAAAGCAATTATCGCTTTTGAAATTGGAGCTGGGCAAGGAGAAGCAGTTGCTAACTTAATGCAACAAGCATTCCCTTCAGCCGATACAGAAGTTATATATGATATAAATGGTAAAGACCGGATTGTGATGACGAGAGTTTAAATGTTTACAAGCGCAGTGATTGATGCGAAAGGCGCGAGAATTCTTCGGAAATGGTGGGCTCCAAATTCGGACGCTGCCTGCTTTTCTAATCGCGGAAATCAAAAAATCATATCTATTAAATTTCCTCCTGATTTTTTGTATAGAATACTATTTTCATGTCCATAATGCTTTCTAGAGGGAGAGGATGGACATGATGAAAGATTATATGAAAATTAGATTCTATCGAAAAAATATAGCATGGATGTATATTATTGTTTTAGTAGTTGGTACGGTTATATCGTTAGCAATTCCGAAACAGGAACTTGCTTCTGCAAATGATCCGGTAGTCATTCCAGAAGAAGCAATTCGCCTTCGAATCCTTGCCAATAGTGATAGTGATGAAGATCAGGCAGTTAAAAGAGCTGTTCGTGATGCAGTGAATGCTGAAATTACGAAATGGGTAGAGGAACTTACATCACTAGAAGATGCAAGAGATATTATTACTTCGAATCTTGATGAAGTAGAAAAAATCGCCCAACAAGAACTCGATAAAAGAGGCATTACATACTCTGTGAATGTGGAATTTGGCGATGTACAGTTTCCGACGAAATTATATGGACAATTTTTATATCCTGCTGGAATATATGAAGCAATATTAATAACGCTAGGTGATGGATCAGGTGCTAACTGGTGGTGTGTATTATTCCCGCCTTTATGTTTTGTTGATTTTTCTACTGGACTAGCTGTTAGCCCTGGGTTTGAATCGCAAGCACATGCCGCTGAGTTGGAGGAAGAATCCACAAAAGAGGATAACATTGTGGAGAAGAAGGATGAAAAAGACTCACAGGATGTGGAGAAAAAAGAAGAGCAAGCGTCTCAAACTGTGGATGAAAAGCCTTCTACTGAAGATAAAGTAGAAAAATCTTCCACAAAACCAACAAAAAGAGTGGATAAAAAGCCTAAAAAGGTGGAATCTGTGGAAAAAGAAAGTAAACCTTCCATAAAAGATAAAGAAAAAGAACAAGAACAACAAGAAAATGTGGATAAACCTGAAGAGAAACAGCCGACATTTGTAGAGGAAAAAGAAGAAGAAGTAGAAGTAAAGTTCTTTCTTGTAGAGTTATTTAAAAAGTTTTTCTAATATGGATCTTCCATTGTGTCTATAAAAGTTAGATATGATGGGAGATTTCTGCTTTTTTTGTGTATAATAAGCAAATAATAGTGATTTATTCACAAAACCCACAGAAGTTATACACATTTAATGAGAAGATATCCACAAAATGTGCATAAGTTGGGCATTAATCCACAAACTTTTCTGAAATCAAAATTTAAATACTTAAAAATAAAGGGATTCACATTTTAATATAAACATAGGAATGAGGATAACGATATGAATACAATACGCTGGCTTGTGGATAAGCATCTGGATAACCAAAAAAGTTATCCACAATTAGCAGAAGCGGCACAATTTTTACAACAAAATGAAGTGGTTGCATTTCCTACTGAAACGGTATATGGCCTAGGTGGGAACGCATGTTCAAGTGATGCAGTTGCAAAAATTTTTGCTGCTAAAGGTAGGCCAGCTGATAATCCTTTAATTGTACATATCGCAAGTTATCCACAATTGGATGGTATAGTTGCGGATATTTCAGATAAATCGAAGCAGTTAATGAATGCATTTTGGCCAGGGCCATTGACTATTATTTTTCAAAAAAAGGAAGGCGCAGTGTCCGATTTAGTCACTGCAGGGCTGGATAGTGTGGCAGTTAGAATGCCAGATCACCCTGTAGCTCTTGAACTTATCAAGGAATCCGGATTACCTATCGCAGCGCCAAGTGCAAATCGTTCAGGAAAACCAAGTCCAACCACAGCAAACCATGTGATGGAAGATCTGGATGGGAGGATTGCAGGAGTTGTGGACGGTGGACAAACAGGTGTTGGTGTAGAATCAACCGTGATAGATTGTCGCGGAGAGCATCCGATTATTCTTCGCCCGGGTGGAATTACGAAAGAAGCAATTGAAGCAATTATTGATAAAGTAGAGATGTCAACATCTGTTGTGGATAAAGAAGAAAAACCGCAAGCACCAGGGATGAAGTATACACACTATGCTCCGTCAGCTCCGTTATATTTAGTAGAAGGTACGCCAGAATGGATTCAGAGTATAGTGAATGAAAAAACGAAAAGTGGCATGCGTGTTGGTGTGATGGCAGCGTCGGAAACGGTTGGTGAATACGATGCACATACCGTCCTTGATTGTGGAAGTCGTTCTGACTTAGCATCGGTTGCTCATCATCTTTACGATGTATTGCGAAAGTTTGATGAAACAGATGTGGATGTTATTTTCTCAGAAGTTTTCCCAGAAGAAGGGGTTGGGGTTGCAATCATGAATCGCCTCGATAAAGCAGCAGGACATAAGTGGCTTCGGCAGATAAATCATTCATAATTTATGTGAAAATAAAGCTAGTCTACTTTCTATAATTATTGCATATGTTCCCTATAGGCACGTCCAATGGGGAAGGAGAAGGTAACTAGTGCTTCCAGAAATAATTACATTATTCATTATGGCTTTTGCAGTTGGAATGGATGCATTTTCAATTTCCTTAGGCTTAGGGATATATAGAATACGATTACGTCGTATATTCTATATTGGTCTTGTCGTGGGTTTATTTCATGTGGTAATGCCGACTTTAGGTATTCTTACAGGCCATTTCTTATCGGGATTATTTGGCCAAATCACGACTTATATTGGGGGCATCCTTTTAATTCTCCTAGGAATTCAAATGATTTACTTCTGTTTTCGTGAGGAGGAAAATACCGCCATACTCCCTGTAGGTTGGGGAATTATCTTTTTTTCTCTGCTTGTGAGTTTAGATAGTTTCTCAGCGGGGCTTAGTTTAGGTATGTTTGGTGTGAGAACTGCAGCTGCTGTTATATGTTTTGGTATAGTAGCAACTTTTCTAACTTGGAGTGGTTTCTTAATCGGAAGGAAAGTGCATAATCTACTAGGTACATACGCGGAAGTGTTTGGTGGGGTTGTGCTAGCGGCCTTTGGCTTCCAATTATTGTTTCCTATATCATTTTGACGTTAAAAATGGCAGCTTTTTTACAAAATTGCTGTCTTTTTTTTTATTTTCTTAAAACAACTTTTGACATAGGGAGAATTACTCTATAATAAAGGGAAGTCGTCTAATGAGAACAGCTTTTTGGAAAAGGGGATGTTGTATTGTGAATGTGTTATTTGTTTGTACAGGCAATACGTGCAGAAGTCCGATGGCTGCCGCAATTTTTAATAACAAATGGAAGGGTAAAGGGCAAGCGAAATCTGTCGGCATTTTTGCTGCAGAAGGGGAGTCTGCTGCCTATCATTCTATACAAATTTTAAAAGAGCAAGGAATAGATTTACAACACCAATCTGCACAAATTACAGAGGAGCATGTAGATTGGGCTGAGCTTATCCTTACGATGACTGCTTCTCATAAAGCAATGGTATTATCTCAATACCCGAAAGCAGCGGATAAAACTTTTACAATAAAAGAATATGTAGATAAACAAGCAACTAATATAGATGTCCTTGATCCATATGGTGGAGATTTGCAAGTGTACCGTTCCACATATACAGAATTAAGTGACTTAATAAATCGTTTATTTGATTAAAAGTAAATAACAGGAGAATGAATGATGGAGAAAAAACGAAAATATAAATTTGGTCTGCAAAAGCAACTTGTTCTATTTACAACAAGCTTGGCGGTTATTACATTTTCAACAAGTGCTTTTTTTCTGTATTTTATTTACCCATATTTTGAAAAACATATGAGCGAGACTGTATTCATGGTCTTAACGCTTTTATTAGGAATCATTTGGTCTGGTATTCTAGCATTTATTGGAGCAAGATTTCTCATTCGTCCATTGCAAAGATTGGAACAGGCAGTTGTGAGAGCGGGCGAGGGGTATATTGCTGATGACGTGGAAATCAGAAATGTGGATGATGAAATGAGTTCGCTTGCGAAGGCATTTAACCAAATGTTATTTAATTTCCGCGATATGGTTCATAAAATAGATGAAAACTTTGTACAAACAAATAAAAATGTGATTGTTATTTCTGAAAAGACGAAGTTCGCATCGGAAGAAGCAGAGAATGTTGCCCAAACGATTTCTGAGATTTCATTAGGAGCGGAAAGTTCTGCAGTAGCGGTACAAGGAACTGCAGATTCTGTGGACGATATTACAAAAATTGCCGACGAGGTACAGAAAAAAGCGAAGCAATCAGAACAAATTTCTGGAATGATGTTAGAGGAATTATCGAAAAGTAAAGATGTAATTCAATCCCTTGTTAGTGGGGTACAGCAAGTTTCTTCCGCGAATCAAGAATCATTGCATGCAGTCAAGCGCCTAGAGAAAAATGCAACAGAAGTAGAGCAAATTATTCATTTTGTAGGGGATATTGCGAAGCAGACGAATTTGCTAGCATTAAATGCTTCCATCGAAGCGTCACGAGCTGGTGAGCATGGAAAAGGATTTGCGGTTGTAGCCGAGGAAGTTCGAAAGTTAGCAGATGCGAGTGCCAAAGCCGTTCATGGTATTTCGGAATTGATTCAAAACATTCAACAAGAAGTAAATCAAGTAGTGAAGCAAATTACTGCACAAGTCGATTCGGTGAATGAGCAAGTAGAAAAAGGGACTAAAACAAATGCGGCTATTGCTGGCATGACGACTACTATTAACGATTCGGTAGCAGCGGTAAAAATAATAAGTGAGCTTGTGGATAAGCAAATGAAGAGTGTGGAACAAACTTCGATGCAGGCACAAGATGTTGCGGCCATTGCAGAAGAAACTTCAGCAGGTGCAGAAGAGGTAGCAAGGTCATCACGTCAACAAGCAGTCGATATGAGTGAAATTGGCAAGCTTGCAGGAGAGCTAATGGATCATGCTAGCAAATTGAAAGACACGATATCCCGTTTCCATTTATAATAAGGATATATTCCATTGATAGTTTCTGTTAGAATATAAACAATACATAGACAAAGGGAGGCAGTTTTTGACATGAAAGTAGCATTAGCATCAGATCACGGAGGCGTAAACCTTCGAGCAGAAATTAAAAATTTATTAGAAGAAATGAATATAGAGTATGAAGATTTTGGCTGTGATTGTGAAGGTTCTGTTGATTATCCTGACTATGCATTACCAGTGGCGAAAAAGGTGGCAAGTGGAGAATTTGATCGCGGAATTCTAATTTGTGGTACAGGCATTGGGATGAGCATTGCAGCGAATAAAGTGAAGGGCATTCGTTGTGCACTTGTTCATGATTTATTTACAGCAAAAGTAACACGTGAACATAATGATACAAACGTATTGGCAATGGGAGAGCGTGTTATCGGCCCTGGTCTTGCTCGCGAAATCGCGAAAGCATGGTTAACTGCTGAATTTGAGGGTGGACGTCATGCCACTCGAATTGGTAAAATTGCAACTTATGAGGAAGAATAAAAAGTAACGATAATATAAGAATGGAACCGGGGCAACTAGGGTAATCACCTACGCCCCGGCTTTTTTCTAAGCTTAGTTGTTGTTTGTCACGCTATTTGAGGAAGACAATATAAGCACATATAGTGGAGGTAATGAACTTGCTAGAGCATTATCGCAAAGAAGTGAAGGAAATTGTAAACGGATGTAAGGATGTTGAGCTAGTACCTGGAAAAGATAAGATACTAGTGATAGGTTGTTCCACATCAGAAATAGCTGGTGAACGAATTGGGACAGCAGGTACGGTGGAAGTAGCCGAGGTAATTTTTAGCGAATTGCAAAAATACGCTGCTGAACAAGAGTTCCATCTTGCTTTCCAATGTTGTGAACATTTAAACAGGGCAATCGTCGTAGAACGCCAAACAATGATTGAAAAGGGATTGGAAGAAGTGTCTGTTATTCCAGTTCAAAATGCAGGTGGTTCCATGGCGACATACGCGTATGGTCATTTCTCTGATCCAGTAGTAGTGGAGCATATTAAAGCGGATGCTGGAATCGATATTGGTGATACATTTATCGGGATGCATTTGAAGCCTGTAGTTGTTCCAATTCGAATCACGCAGAAAACGTTAGGGAATGCCCATGTCACATTGGCGACAACACGTCCGAAATTAATCGGTGGTGCTCGTGCAGTGTATAAATCGTAAAAACTGAACATTATTAGAGGTTATTGTAATTAATGTTCAGTTTTTCAGGATATATTGGCAGAATTTAGTTGGCAATTGATAGTTGTCGTGGTAAAATGGAAAAGAATTTTAAAAATATATAGTCGGTTTTTAGATAAGGAGGAGCGAAATGAGCACAATTGCACAACAAGATCCGCAAGTGTTTGAAGCTATTCAAAAAGAGTTAAAACGTCAGCGGACAAAAATTGAATTGATTGCATCAGAGAACTTTGTTAGCGAAGCAGTAATGGAAGCGCAAGGCTCTGTCCTAACAAATAAATATGCAGAAGGTTATCCTGGTCGTCGTTATTATGGTGGTTGTGAATATGTGGATATCGTGGAAGATCTTGCACGCGACCGCGCGAAAGAAATTTTTGGTGCGGAACATGCGAATGTTCAACCACATTCAGGTGCACAAGCAAATATGGCAGTATATTTCACTGTTCTTGAGCATGGAGACACGGTGCTTGGTATGAACCTTTCACATGGTGGTCACTTAACACACGGTAGCCCAGTTAACTTCAGTGGTGTTCAGTACAACTTCGTAGAGTATGGAGTAGACGAAAACGACCATCGCATCAATTATGAAGATGTTCGTCAAAAAGCACTCGAACATAAACCGAAATTAATCGTTGTTGGTGCAAGTGCATACCCACGTGAAATTGACTTTGCTAAATTCCGTGAAATTGCGGATGAAGTTGGAGCTTACATGATGGTGGATATGGCTCATATCGCTGGACTTGTCGCTGCTGGTCTACACCCGAATCCAGTACCACACGCACATTTCGTTACAACTACTACGCATAAAACATTGCGCGGACCTCGTGGCGGAATGGTACTTTGTAAGGAAGAGTTCGCTAAAAAAATCGATAAATCCGTATTCCCTGGTCTTCAAGGTGGACCACTTATGCACGTAATCGCTGCAAAAGCTGTTTCATTCGGTGAAGTATTGAAGCCAGAATTTAAAACATATGCACAAAATATTATTGATAATGCAAAACGTCTTGGCGAAGGCTTGAAAAAAGAAGGCCTAGACCTTGTTTCAGACGGTACAGACAATCACTTACTTTTACTTGACCTTCGTTCCGTCGGTCTGACAGGAAAAGTAGCTGAAAAAGTACTAGATGAAGTCGGCATTACAGTTAATAAAAATACAATTCCTTATGATCCAGAAGGTCCATTTACAACAAGCGGTATCCGTATCGGAACGCCTGCTGTTACTTCAAGAGGCTTCGGCTTTGAAGAAATGGATGAAATTGCATCTCTTATCGGTTTAGTACTGAAAAACCATGAAGATGAAACAAAACTAGAAGAAGCACGCAATCGTGTAGAAGCATTAACAGCTAAGTTTGCTTTATATGAATAATAAGAAGAAACCGTCTCTCATTGGAGGGGCGGTTTTTTGGTTTTTAACGGACGGTTAAATTTAATTAACGTTAAATTCTATTCCTTCTTGACGCTTTTTCAAACTGGGTGGGCCAGCGTGACTTTCTTGCTTCGTTTTCTTTTCGTCAGGTCGCGCAGGAAGGTGCTGCGTTCCCGGGTAGCCTTCATTTTCTATTGATAGGTCACGATGAACGATTTATCGTGCCTGTCTAGCCTGATTTTCTCCTCGACTGGTCACGCAAGGAGGTTTAACGTGCCCATCTTGCTTGAATTTCCATTTAACCGGTCACGATGAAGTCTCTATCGTTCCCGCCAAGCTTCAATTTTACTCTCAGGAGGTCACGCGAGAAGTTTCAATGTGCCCATCCTGTCAAAATTTCCATTTAACTGGTCACGATGAACGCTCCATCGTTCCCACCTAGCATCAATTTTCTCTCAAGTGGTCACGCAAGAAGTTTCAATGTGCCCATCATGCTTAAATTTTCATTTAACCGGTCACGATGAAGTCTCTATCGTTCCCTCCTAGCATCCATTTCTTTTCAAGTGGTCACGCAAGAAGGTTTAACGTGCCCATCATGCTTAAATTTTCATTTAACCGGTCACGATGAAGTCTCTATCGTTCCCGCCAAGCTTCAATTTTACTCTCAGGAGGTCACGCAAGAAGGTTCATCGTGCCTTTCTTGTTTCAATTTTCATTTAACCGGTCACGATGAACGCTCCATCGTTCCCACCTAGCCTCCATTTCTTCTCAAGTGGTCACGCAAGAAGGTTCATCGTGCCTTTCTTGTTTCAATTTTCATTTAACCGGTCACGATGAAGTCTCTATCGTTCCCGCCTAGCCTCCATTTCTTTTCAAGTGGTCACGCAAGAAGGTTCAATGTGCCCATCATGCTTAAATTTTCATTTAACCAGTCACGATGAAGTCTCTATCGTTCCCACCTAGCCTCCATTTCTTTTCAAGTGGTCACGCAAGAAGGTTCAATGTGCCCATCATGCTTAAATTTTCATTTAACCAGTCACGATGAAGTCTCTATCGTTCCCACCTAGCCTCCATTTCTTTTCAAGTGGTCACGCAAGAAGGTTCAATGTGCCCATCATGCTTAAATTTTCATTTAACCAGTCACGATGAAGTCTCTATCGTTCCCACCTAGCCTCCATTTCTTTTCAAGTGGTCACGCAAGAAGGTTCAATGTGCCCATCATGCTTAAATTTTCATTTAACCAGTCACGATGAAGTCTCTATCGTTCCCACCTAGCCTCCATTTCTTTTCAAGTGGTCACGCAAGAAGGTTTAACGTGCCCATCCAGTCTCAATTTCCATTTAACCGGTCACGATGAAGTCTCCAACGTTCCCACCTAGCCTCCATTTCCTCTCAAGTGGTCACGCAAGAAGGTTCATCGTGCCCTTCTTGTTTCAATTTTCATTTAACCGGTCACGATGAACGCTCCAACGTTCCCGCCTAGCATCAATTTCCTCTCAGGAGGTCACGATGAAGGCTCCATCGTTCCCACCCATCCTCCAATTTCCTCTCAACCGGTCACGATGAACCTACCCACCCTGCCCCAAATCGAGTACATACTCCCATCTACCAATTCTATTCTTTAAAACTCACAAAAGATTACTGTTTAATCAATCACATAATCGATCTCTTTTCGACAATTTTCGCCATTTTTATATATCCCTTGCTCAACATCTACATTTTCTGTAAAATAATCACGACAAGCTGATTAGTGATTTTATTATGCGAATCTAATTAGACTAACTAAATACATAGAACTGAAAAAAAGTAGGAGTGATATTATGGCCAAAGTATTCGTGTTCGACCATCCCCTTATTCAACACAAATTAACTTTCATCCGCGATAAAAATACTGGGACAAAAGAATTCCGTGAATTAGTAGATGAAGTTGCAACATTGATGATGTTTGAAATTACGAGAGACCTTTCATTAGAAGAAGTAGAAGTAGAGACCCCTGTAAGTACAGCGAAAGCTAAAGTGATTGCTGGGAAAAAGTTAGGGATTGTGCCTATTCTTCGTGCTGGTATTGGAATGGTGGACGGAGCATTAAATTTAATTCCAACAGCAAAAGTGGGACATGTTGGTCTATATCGTGACCCAGAAACATTGCAACCTGTTGAATATTATGTGAAGCTTCCAAGTGATGTAAAAGAGCGTGAATTCATTGTTGTTGATCCGATGCTTGCAACGGGTGGATCTGCAGTAGCAGCTATCGACTCATTGAAAACTCGCGGTGCAAAAAACATTAAGTTTATGTGCCTGATTGCAGCTCCAGAAGGTGTGGAAGCAGTGCAAAAAGCACATCCAGATGTGGATATATACATTGCAGGTTTAGATGAGAAATTAAACGAACATGGCTATATCGTTCCTGGTCTTGGGGATGCTGGAGACCGTTTATTCGGTACTAAATAAATTTTTTTAATGAAAAAGGAGATGTCCAAAAAGGGTCTAACTCCAATCGAGTATATCGATGGAATCGACAATTTTGCTTCAGGACATCTCCTTTATTTTAAAATGAATTATGTTAAGAGGTGCTACATTGGCAAATCGTATAAAAGTAATGACAATTTTTGGAACTAGGCCGGAAGCAGTCAAAATGGCGCCGCTTGTGCTGGAACTACAAAAAAGAGATGAGGATTTTGAAACGATCGTCACTGTTACTGCACAACATCGGCAAATGCTCGATCAAGTGTTAACCACTTTTAATATCAAGCCAGATTATGACCTTAACATTATGAAGGATCGACAAACACTTAGTGATATTACAACAAGAGGATTAAATGGACTTGATCAGATTATGAAAGAAGTGCAGCCAGACATCGTCCTTGTGCACGGAGATACTACAACTACTTTCATCGCGAGTTTAGCTGCCTATTATAATCAAATCACAGTTGGTCATGTGGAGGCAGGCTTGCGAACATGGGATAAATATTCGCCATTCCCAGAAGAAATGAATCGCCAATTAACAAGTGTATTAGCTGATTTGCATTTTTCGCCGACAGAAAAAGCAGCTCAAAATTTACTAGAAGAAAATAAGAATGAGGAAACGATTTTTATTACAGGAAATACAGCGATTGATGCGTTAAAAACGACGATACAAACAGATTATCAGCATGAAGTGTTACAGATGGTTGGTGATCATCGTCTTATCCTATTAACAGCGCATCGTCGAGAAAACCTAGGAGAACCAATGCGCAATATGTTTAGAGCAATTAAACGGATTGTGGACGAGCATTCGGATATTCGTGTTGTATATCCAGTTCATTTAAATCCTGCAGTTCTAGAGGTTGCTTCTGAAGTGCTTGGTGATGAGGAAAGAGTCCATTTAATAGAGCCATTAGATGTGATAGATTTTCACAACTTTGCTAATAAGGCAGAGATTATATTAACGGATTCTGGTGGTGTTCAAGAGGAAGCACCTTCACTAGCAGTTCCTGTATTAGTGTTGCGAAATACGACAGAACGTCCAGAGGGAATTGAAGCGGGAACATTGAAATTAGCAGGGACAGACGAAGAAACAATCTATCAACTAACGAAAGAATTACTGACGAATAAAGAGGAATATGAAAAAATGGCGAATAAGGCGAATCCGTATGGTGATGGAAATGCTTCAGCTAGAATTTGTGAAGCAATTTTATATCATTTTGGAAAGCGAACGGAGCGACCAATTCCATTTACAGTATAAGAAAAAATTGGATTCTATTATTTCTGTAAATAATACTATCTAAAAATTTAGTTATTTGATAAAATAAGAGGGGAATTTGTTGAAATTAGGTCGAAAAAAGGGATGATAGATGGCAAGTGATAATTTTGTGAACGATATGTGCTTTTCGGTGAATCCTTTCTATTAAAATGACCGAAAACACATTGACTTTGACATATTGCTATTGTATGCTATCAAGGGTATGAGTATTAGGGAAATCCCGGTGTTTTTCTACAGAGAAAGCGCTTTTGTACTCAGACCTTTCATCGAACTTCTTCTTGCCTATCACGTACTACAAATGGCCCGCAAAGTTCGACATTTCTTTTAGGAGATTAAAAAGATATGCCGGAACTCCAACAACTATTTTTCAGACACTGCAAATACATGTTGTATTTAATGTCACTATATATTCTCGGCTGGGGATTCACGGATTATAAAACTATCTTTCTGGGCCTGTTTTTCGGCACCACTGTCAGTCTTTATAATCATTGGAATTTGTACAGGAAGGTAACTCGGCTCGGTAATGCTGTGGCAGAGGGAAAAAAAGCATATTCCATTGGTACTTTAATGAGAATGGCTGCCGTGATTGTTGCTGTTTATATAGCAACGAAATTCCCTGAATTATTTAATCTCACCAGTGTTATTATTGGAGTAGCGACGGCTTATGCTGTCATCTACATAGATTTTATTATTCAACAAATTTTCAAATCCCGAGAAAAGCGGGAAGAGAGGTGAACTTGATTGGAACATGGAGCACCATATGTCGACATTTTGGGGATAACGTTTAACTTATCAAACGTACTGATGATTACGATTGCAGCAATCATTGTAATTCTTATCGCAGTAATTTCTACTAGAAAGCTAGCGATGAAACCAACCGGAATGCAGAATTTCATGGAATGGGTCATGGATTTTGTTAAAGGAATTATTAAAAATAATATGGATTGGAAAACAGGTGGGAATTTTCATCTGCTAGGACTCACCCTGCTATTGTTTATTTTTGTATCCAATATGCTTGGGTTACCATTTGCGATAGTAGTAGACCACGACCTTTGGTGGAAATCACCTACGGCAGACCCAGTCGTGACCCTAACCCTGTCAGTAATGGTTATTGTTCTATCCCATTACTATGGTATTAGAGCTAGAGGTATACAAGAATATGGTCGTGATTTCTTCCGTCCAGTAGGATTTATGTTCCCTTTTAAAATTATTGAGGAACTAGCAAACTCACTCAGTCTTGGACTCCGTCTTTACGGAAACCTATATGCTGGGGAAGTACTTATTGCCCTATTAGTAAAATTAGCAGCAGTTGGAGCAGTAGGTGCTATCGGTGGATTTATTCCACTAATGGTATGGCAAGGATTTAGTATCTTTGTAGGTGCCCTACAGGCATTTATCTTTACAATGTTAACGATGGTTTATATCTCGCACAAAGTGAGTTCTGACCATTAATATATACCCGTTCATTAAGAACGGAAAACTTATTTTTTATATAATAGAGGAGGAAATAAATAATGTATGGTATAGCAGCAGCAGTAGCAATCGGATTATCAGCTTTAGCAGCGGGTCTTGGTAACGGTATGATCGTTTCAAAAACAGTTGAAGGTATGGCACGTCAACCAGAAGCACGTGGTATGCTTCAAACTACAATGTTCATCGGTGTAGGTATCGTTGAGGCGATTCCTATCATGGGTGCGGTTATCGCGTTCATGTTGCAAGGTAGATAATGATAAAAGTAGTTCTGGTTTGAGGGTGAATAACCAGCTCATACTAGAGCTTATTGCTTGATCACAAGCTTGAAATGGCGAAGCTCACTTGCTGTGAATCTTCGCCATTTCAATATTATGTAAATAGAACTATAGAGTTAGTCATAGATTACCTTGATTTTCGAAGGGAGTGAAGCAAGCATGTTTGCAAATTTTATCCTTGGAGCTGCTGAAGCCAGATTTGCACCTGGTGATGTTTTATATACACTCGCAGCATTCCTCGTGTTAATGTTCATTTTGAAAAAAGTTGCATGGGGCCCATTAATGGGAATCATGATTAAGCGTGAAGAACATATTGCGAATGAAATTGAAGAGGCAGAAAAAAGCCGTGCAGAATCTGCGAAATTAGTAGAGGAGCAAAAGGCACTCTTAAAAGAAGCTCGTCTTGAAGCACAACAAATGATCGAAGATTCCAAGAAGCATGGTGAATCAGAGCGTCAAGAAATTGTGAAATTAGCGCGTGAAGAAGCAGAAAGGTTAAAAGAATCTGCTCGTTTAGAAATCGAACAACAAAAAGAACAAGCAGTTACTGCTTTACGTGAACAAGTAGCAACATTATCTGTCATGATTGCTTCTAAAGTTATTGAAAAGGAACTAAATGAAGAAGATCAGCAGAAATTGATCAATGACTACGTTCAAAAGGCAGGAGAGTAACCATGAGCCAAAACGTTGTCGCAGAACGTTATGCTTTAGCATTGTATGAACTTGCTAAAGAACAAAATAATGTTCAAAAATTAGTAGATGAATTACGTGCAGTAAGAAAAGTCATTAATGAAAATCAAGACTTTATTACCTTACTATCGTCTCCGAATCTTGCTGTTAACAACAAAAAGGATATTGTAGCATCAGTATTCTCTGGAGTATCGGAACCCGTTCTACATACGATTATGCTCCTAGTTGATCGCAAACGTCAAAGCGAGATTGCCGATGTTGCGAAATCATTTATTGACTATGCGAATTTGGATAATGGTGTTGCAGATGCAACTGTATATTCTGCACGTCCGCTAACTCCATCTGAAGCAGAATCTATTTCTGCATCATTTGCAGCAAAAGTTGGTAGACGATCCTTAAATATTAAAAATATTGTAGATTCAAATCTACTTGGTGGAATAAAGGTTCGTATTGGTAATCGTATTTTTGATGGTAGTCTGCGAGGAAAGCTTGACCGCCTAGAACGCACATTAACCAATTAAAATAGCGCAATTACGTAGAGACGTAATTGATTAATTGACTTGATTAACGAGGGGTGAAATTCATGAGCATCAAAGCTGAAGAAATCAGCGCCCTGATAAAAAAGCAAATTGAGAATTATCAGGCTGATATGGAAGTAACGGATGTTGGTACAGTTATCCAAGTCGGGGACGGTATCGCCCGCGCTTATGGACTGGACAATGTCATGGCAGGAGAACTAGTTGAGTTCTCAAATGGTGTTATGGGTATGGCGCAAAACCTAGAGGAAAGTAATGTTGGTATCGTCATCCTAGGACCATATAAAGATATTCGTGAAGGTGACCAAGTACGCCGTACAGGCCGTATTATGGAAGTGCCAGTTGGGGAAGAACTAATTGGCCGCGTCGTGAATTCACTAGGACAACCAGTAGATGGTTTAGGTCCAATTAATACAACAAAAACACGTCCAATTGAAGCAGAAGCACCAGGAGTTATGGACCGTAAATCAGTACACGAACCACTACAAACAGGTATCAAAGCGATTGACGCGCTTGTTCCGATTGGTCGTGGTCAACGTGAGCTTATTATCGGAGACCGTCAAACTGGTAAAACAACTGTAGCTATCGATACAATCTTGAACCAACGTGATCAAAACATGATTTGTGTGTACGTTGCGATTGGTCAAAAAGAATCTACTGTTCGTGGTGCAGTTGAAACATTACGTAAACATGGTGCACTTGATTACACAATTGTTGTGACTGCATCTGCATCACAACCAGCACCACTTTTATACTTAGCACCATATGCAGGTGTTACGATGGGTGAAGAATTCATGTACAACGGTAAACACGTACTAGTTGTATATGATGATTTATCTAAGCAAGCTGCTGCATATCGTGAGCTTTCCTTACTACTTCGCCGTCCTCCAGGTCGTGAAGCATATCCAGGGGATGTTTTCTACTTACACTCCCGTCTATTGGAACGTGCTGCGAAGCTTAGTGATGCAAAAGGTGGCGGTTCTTTAACTGCTCTACCATTTGTTGAGACACAAGCTGGCGATATCTCTGCTTATATCCCAACAAACGTAATTTCCATCACAGATGGACAAATTTTCTTGCAATCTGACCTATTCTTCTCTGGGGTTCGCCCAGCGATTAACGCAGGTTTATCCGTATCCCGTGTTGGAGGATCAGCACAAATTAAAGCAATGAAATCAGTTGCCGGTACGCTTCGTCTTGACTTAGCATCATTCCGTGAATTGGAATCATTTGCTCAGTTTGGTTCTGACCTTGATAAAGCAACACAAGCGAAATTAAACCGTGGTCAACGTACTGTAGAGGTATTGAAGCAAGATCTAAACAAGCCAATCAAAGTTGAGAAGCAAGTTATGATTTTATATGCATTAACTAGAGGCTTCCTAGACGATATCCCTGTATCAGACATCCTTCGCTTCGAAGATGGACTATACAGCTGGCTTGACCACAACCGTGCAGAACTACTAGAAGAAATTCGCACAACAGGCAAACTACCTGCTGACGAAAAAATGGCAGACGCACTCAACACATTCAAAAACACATTCGTTAAAAGCGAATAATAATTGATATAACTTAAAGAATTTGCTCGAGATCATTTATTCATCTATTTGATTGGAGCGAAGGACACGAGACTCCTGCGGGAGGAACGGGTCAGGGTGAGCCCCGGAGTAAGAAAAGCGGAGGCGACTGTTTAGCGGCGTACGAACGGGAGACTCTCCTGAACTGAGATAAAGGAAACACGGAGAGGAACGAGCCGATGTTGACTTATCGTAGGGGAAGGAGAGGATCGTTCGCTAGCCGCTAGGAGCCGAAGCTAGACAGGCGCTTGGCGCCGAGGAGGCTCACCGACCCACCCGCGGAAAGCGAGTGTCCGCAGCGGAAATCAAGTTATGCTAATCTTGTGGTCTGAGGCAAAGCTATACCAAACTTTTGATAAAAGGGTGGTGAGAATTAGTGGCATCCTTAAGGGATATACAATCTCGCATCAACTCGACGAAAAAAACAAGCCAAATTACAAAAGCGATGCAAATGGTTTCTGCTGCAAAACTGAACAGAGCAGAAATGAACGCAAAAGCATTCGTACCATATATGGATAAAATCCAAGAAGTAGTCGCAAGTATTGCAGCTGGTAGTCAAGACGCCGAACATCCTATGCTTGTATCCAGACCAGTAAAAAGAACTGGCTATATCGTAATTACAGCTGACCGTGGTCTAGTTGGTCCATACAACAGCAGTATCCTTCGTGCTGTGTATAATAAGATTCAAGAACGTCACCAATCTAAGGACGATTATGCGATTATCGCAATCGGAAAAGTAGGGAGAGATTTCTTCCTAAAAAGAGAAATGAACGTTGTACTTGAAATCAATGGACTACCAGACCAACCAAGCTTTACAGATATTATGGAAATTACAAGTAAAGCGACTGGCATGTTTACAGATGGTACATATGATGAACTTTATATGTATTACAACCATTACGTAAGTGCCATATCTCAAGAGGTAACGGAGAAAAAGATTTTACCACTTACAGATCTTGACTCTTCAGCAGCATCGAATTTGACTTATGAATATGAGCCATCTGCAGATGCAATTTTAGAAGTATTACTTCCACAGTATGCAGAGAGCTTAATATACGGGGCACTTCTTGATGCAAAAGCAAGTGAGCACGCATCAAGTATGACTGCGATGAAAACTGCTACAGATAATGCTTTCGAGCTTATCGATTCATTAACATTATCATTTAACAGAGCGCGACAAGCGAAAATCACGCAAGAAATCACCGAAATCGTCGGTGGAGTTGCAGCTCTAGAATAGAAATGCAGTCGAATGAGCTAACTTTTGAACGGATATTCGTTCTTTCTAGCTCAAGAAGCCATCTGCACGAGTTCAAATCACCTGACTCACTGAAAGGCAAAAAACGCCTTTCTTTAGATCAGAACATTTGCTTGTCGCGGGCCCGCACGATGCGGGTCAGGAAGGCGTTACAACAGGATGTTGTGACCTTAGCCTTCCTTCCGTCGCAAGCGCCTTTCGCTTTTATAAAAAGTAAGACATAACCCAGCTAGGAGGGGAAATGATGAACAAAGGACAAGTTCTACAAGTAACAGGACCGGTCGTAGACGTAAAGTTTCCTAATGGCCAACTCCCTGAAATTTATAACGCATTAAAAGTTACTTATGCTGCGAAAACAGCATCAGAAGTAAATATAGACTTGACATTGGAAGTTGCCCTTCATCTTGGCGATGATACTGTTCGTACAATTGCGATGGCATCAACTGATGGTGTTCAACGCGGAATGGATGTTATCGATACAGGTGGACCAATTTCCGTTCCAGTAGGTGATGTAACACTAGGACGTGTATTCAACGTACTTGGTGATAACATTGACCTCGATGAAAAAATTGAAGCAGGTGTACGCCGTGATCCAATTCACCGTGAAGCACCTAAATTCGAGCAACTTTCTACAGACGTAGAAATTCTCGAAACTGGAATTAAAGTTGTTGACTTATTAGCACCTTACATTAAGGGTGGTAAGATTGGTTTGTTCGGTGGTGCCGGTGTTGGTAAAACCGTATTAATCCAAGAACTTATTAACAACATCGCACAAGAGCATGGTGGTATTTCCGTGTTCGCTGGTGTTGGAGAACGTACACGTGAAGGTAATGACCTTTACTATGAAATGAAAGACTCTGGAGTTATTAACAAAACAGCGATGGTATTCGGTCAGATGAACGAACCACCTGGTGCACGTATGCGTGTTGCTCTTACAGGTCTTACAATGGCGGAATATTTCCGTGATGAACAAGGACAAGACGTTCTATTCTTCATCGATAACATTTTCCGTTTTACACAAGCAGGTTCTGAGGTTTCTGCCCTATTAGGTCGTATGCCATCAGCGGTTGGATACCAACCAACACTTGCTACAGAAATGGGTCAATTGCAAGAGCGTATTACATCTACAAACGTTGGATCCGTAACATCTATTCAAGCGATTTATGTACCAGCGGATGACTATACTGACCCAGCTCCAGCAACAACTTTCGCTCACTTGGATGCAACAACAAACCTAGAGCGTAAACTTTCTGAGATGGGTATCTATCCTGCGGTGGATCCATTAGCGTCTACATCTAGAGCACTTTCACCTGAAATCGTTGGGGAAGAGCACTATGAAGTAGCTCGTAATGTACAGCAAACATTGCAACGTTATAAAGAATTACAAGATATCATTGCAATTCTAGGTATGGATGAATTATCTGATGAGGATAAGCTAATTGTTGGCCGTGCTCGTCGTATCCAATTCTTCCTATCACAAAACTTCCACGTTGCAGAACAGTTTACTGGTCAACCAGGATCTTATGTACCTGTTCAAGAAACTGTTAAAGGCTTCAAAGAATTATTAGAAGGTAAATACGATCATTTACCAGAGGATGCTTTCCGTCTTGTAGGTACAATTGATGATGCCATCAAGAAAGCACAAGAAATGGGCGTAGAAGTATAATTTGGACCAGGAGGGTTTGTAATTTATGAAAACATTTCATGTAAGTATTGTTACTCCCAACGGTCCGGTTTTTGACTCAGAAGTGGAAATGATTAGCACAAAAACTGAGTTAGGCGAAATCGGAATTTTAGCAGGACACGTTCCGATGGTTGCTCCACTTCAAATTGCTGCCGCACGCATTAATGTCGGTAGTAAAACAGAATATGTTGCGATTAATGGTGGATTTTTAGAAGTTCAACCAGATAAAGTAACGATTCTTGCACAAACAGCTGAAAGAGCAGAAAGCATCGATATTGCGAGAGCGGAAGAAGCAAGAAAACGAGCTGAAAGCCGACTGCAAGGAGCACAAGACGACATCGATGCCAAACGTGCGCAACTGGCACTAAAACGGGCCATGAATCGAATCGACGTATATAAACACAGTTAAAAAAGCAGAAGTACCTATTCATCGACCCTTGGGTAGAAATGGACGAGTCGATGGATATTCTGCTAAACATATACATTTAAAACACCTTCTGAACGACAAGGTCAGAAGGTGTTACTTGTTTTATGCTACTGATTAAGCTAAATTCTTACAGGAGGCTAATTATGCTAGAAAATTTAGGACAACAAGCAATACTCAATATCCTCTCTCATCTAGTCTTCATAGGAATTACTTTCTATGCACTTCAAGCCTTACACTTTGATAAATTATTAAGAGGGAATCGCGTATTCCAAGCTAGGCTATTATACATCCTTCTTACCATTGTTATTGGATCATCTGTCAGCAATTTCTTTCTAGATTATTTATATTGGTCCAGGCAAATTGAATTACTTTTTTAAATAGGAAATAAAGGTCAATTTCGGGACTTTTTCCCTGTTTCTTTTTTCATCATAATTGTATAAAATTGAAAAGATGTGACGAATCCTGTCGACTCAGGTGCGCAGAAATAGTCTAACATAACATGTAATCTTTAAGTATGTCTTTCCCCGTAGTGGCAATAATGTAACTAAGGGGGAGAGGACATGAGATGGAAAGAAATTACTGTTATTAGTTCAATTATTTTAGCAACGTTTTGTTTTATTTATGTTTTTTATGGGAATAACACCAATGCTGAACAAAATCATACAGATATAAGCAAGTTAATCGATGCAATGAACAAGTATGATGAAACAATGATTGAATGGTCTCTATATGCAAGAGAATCTGTCTATCTGACAACCGAGAAGGAATGGGCTGATAAACAACAACAGCTGGAAAAGCAATATCCACATATGGATTGGCAGTCTTCGATGGATGAAGATTCGAGATCTATTATTGGTACGGCCAATCATGGCGCTTTTACCGAAATTATTAAAGTTTTATCAACCAATCTTACTGACATAAATAGACAAACTTCGTATATTATTTACGAGGTAAAAGGTACAAGCTGGAATTCAAATGTTGAAAAGCAGATTTCACAATTAATGGATGACAACTATGTATCCCTTTTTGACGGAAAACCAGTCATGTTCTCTTGTATAAAAGGCGAATTCAATGAGGAAATAGATGAAATATTAAATGGCTCATTAGATGAAATCTTACATTCTTTTCAAGCGAAAGAAATTGAATCACTGAGAGAAGAGGATTTCGCGTCCATTTCTGCGCATTCCACTCTATTTTCCCAAACATTATCTTTAACAAATAACGAAATGAATATGCAACTAGCGCTTAGGAAAAAGGAAATGGGTAAAGGAACAATTTATGTGATCGGCACACCCATCTTAACGATTGAATATTAATATAAAGAATACGGACGCGGAGGGGAATACACTTGGAAAAAATCATCGTCCGCGGCGGAAAAAGGCTTAACGGCACTGTAAAAGTTGAGGGAGCAAAGAATGCTGTATTGCCTGTGATCGCTGCATCATTGTTAGCTAGTGAAGGAAAAAGTATTATTCGAGATGTACCAACACTCTCTGATGTATATACGATTAATGAAGTACTTCGCCATTTAAATGCTAAGGTGGATTTTGAGAATAAGACAGTAGTTGTGGATGCATCAGAGGAACTAAACATTGAGGCGCCATTTGAATACGTCCGCAAGATGAGGGCATCTGTTCTTGTAATGGGTTCGCTTCTTGCAAGACAAGGGAAAGCACGTGTTGCGTTACCTGGTGGTTGCGCAATTGGTTCACGTCCAATTGACCTTCATTTAAAAGGCTTTGAGGCAATGGGAGCTACAGTTAGAGTAGAAAATGGCTTCATTGAAGCTACGGCAGATAAATTAAAAGGTGCCAAAATCTATTTAGACTTCCCAAGTGTTGGTGCAACCCAGAACATCATGATGGCTGCTGTTCTGGCTGAAGGATACACTGTCATTGAGAACTGTGCGAAAGAACCAGAAATCGTTGACTTAGCTAATTATTTAAATAGTATGGGTGCACAAGTAAGAGGCGCTGGTACTGGAACAATCCGAATTGCTGGTGTTGAGAAATTATATGGCGCTGACCATACAATTATTCCTGACAGAATTGAAGCTGGAACATTCATGGTTGCAGCTGCAATAACTGGTGGAAATGTACTAGTACAAGGAGCAGTCCCGGAACATTTGTCATCCGTCATATCTAAGCTAGAAGAGATGAATGTAACAGTTCTTGAAGAAAGCAATGGTATTCGTGTTATTGGGCCAGATCGGCTCAAAGCGGTAGATATTAAAACAATGCCGCATCCAGGATTTCCTACAGACATGCAATCACAAATGATGGCCTTACTTGTCTGTGCAGAAGGAACGAGTGTAATTACAGAAACAGTTTTTGAAAACAGGTATATGCATGCCGAAGAATTCAGAAGAATGAATTCCGACATCAAAATCGAAGGACGCTCTGTCATTATTAGCGGTCCAGCTAAATTGCAAGGTGCAGAAGTAACTGCAACCGACTTGCGTGCAGCTGCAGCATTAATCATTGCAGGTTTAAAAGCAGATGGATACACACGTGTTACAGAACTAAAACATCTTGACCGTGGCTACCTAAACTTCCATCTAAAACTAAAAGCACTTGGTGCAGACATCGAACGTTATAATGATGAAGTAGAAGAAGTAACACAACAAGAACTTAATCTTAAACTTAATAATTGAAAACAATAGGTTATCCACAGTATACGTACTGGAGGATAACCTTTTTTGGTTTGGAAATCGATATCCGCTCAAGAATGCGATTCATATGACGGTACCATTCGTTCACCTGTTCAAAAAATACGTAGAGGATAAAAGAAGAGACTGAGCGTTCAATAAAACGGAGAAAGCGTCGAAAAGCAAGGGGCGAGCGTTGAAAAGAAGGCGCGCATCGGCGAAAAGAAAATGCAGCTCACAAAAGAGATGCTTGAGCAGCCAAAAGGCGATGCTGAGCGTTCAATAAAAAGTCGCGAGCGGCTAAAAGCAAGGGTTGAGCGTTGAAAAGGAGGCGTTCATCGACGAAAAGAAAATGCAGCTCACAAAAGAGATGTCTGAGCATACAAAAGGAAATGCTGAGCGTTCAATAAAACGGAACGAGCGTCGAAAAGCAAGGGTTGAGCGTTGAAAAGAAGGCATCCATCAGCGAAAAGAAAATGCAGCTCACAAAAGAGATGCCTAAGCATACAAAAGGAAGTACTGAGCGTTTAATAAAACGGATCGAGTGTCGAAAAGCAAGGGTTGAGCGTTGAAAAGAAGGCATCCATCGGCGAAAAGAAAATGCAGCTTACAAAAGAAGTATCTGAGCATACAAAAGGAAGTGCTGAGCGTTCAATAAAAAGGAGCCAGTGACTAAAAGAAAGGCCTGAGCGTTGAAAAGGAGGTGCCCACCGGCGAAAAGAAAACACAGCTTACAAAAGAAGTATCTGAGCATACAAAAGGAAGTGCTGAGCGTTCAATAGAAAGGCTCGAGCGGCTAAAAGAAAAGGTCTAGCATCGAAAAGAAGCAGCTCAACGACCAAAAGCGAAACAAAGAATAAAATAACTTTCCCCTACGTGAAAAAAGACACCAATAAATCGCCTCCATCTTCAAAAAGAATCGTAAAACTCCACAAAAGCACAGTCCCAATTTTCAATTAAAAGCAGTTTTCTAAAGAAATGTATCCAAAGTGTAACTTTTTTTTACGACAATCGTCTTTATCTAAAATAGCATGAGGTGATTGAATGACAAAAAAGCTTTCCATCATATTATTAGTTGTTATTTTAGCTGCGTGTAGTGCTCGACAACATGATGCAAAAATGGAGTCGTCTAGGGGCGACTATGCAGGTACTAATGATAACGCAGAGTCAAGTATTGCTGCCGACTATGATGCAGCAGAAGAGCAAGCTCGTGAGTCGAAAAAAGTAGAGATGCAACAAGAGGATAGGATGATTATCCACAGAGCTCGGCTGGAAGTGAATGTTGTAGATTTGGAAAAAACGCAGCAAAAAATAGAGAAGAAAGTAAAGGATCTTGGAGGATATATTGTTGAATCTAATGTGTACCGCGAAGATGATACTGCGAAAAGTGCGAATCTCATCGTACGTATACCCGAGGAGTATTTCCAACAATTTTTAACAGCGGCAGAAGGGGAAGTTGCAGATGTCCTTAATCGTAGTGTAACTGGGCAGGATGTGACAGAGCAGTATATTGACTTAGACTCGAGATTGAAATCAAAACTAGTTGTAGAAGAGAGATTACTCGAATTTATGGAAAAGGCAACGAAAACGGAAGATTTATTGAAGATCTCTAGTGACTTATCGAAAGTACAAGAAGAGATTGAAGTTTTAAAAGGACAGATGAAGTATATAGACAATCAAGTTTCTTTTTCTACTGTGAATATTAACATGTATGAGAGCGCTGTAATTATTCCAGACATTGATAAAAGTAAATTAAATACATGGGATAAGACGAAAAAACAATTTGCCGATAGTATGAATTTCCTCTTAACTGCTTCATCGGCAATGGTGGTATTTTTAATAGGAAATATTCCGGTTTTTCTTGCGCTCATACTAATCGGAGGTCTTATTTATTTCATCGTAAGAAGAGGAAGACGAAGAGAGTGATTCTTGTCATAAATGCTTGTCCACACCCATATACATGAACTAAGCTTTATTGCTTAATTCTGTATTGGAGGAATAGGTATGAAACAATTGAAACCAATCTTCGTTATTGCCGCCATTTTAATCGTACTAACATTTACACTACCATCCTTACTTGTTCTACCTACAAACAAAGGAAAATCGAACGGGAAATTAGCGGAAAACCATGGAGGTCAGGAAATTACATTCGCAGATAGTGGTACAGAAGTTGCTGTTTTTCGTACGGAAACAAAAGAAATTGAAAAATATCCACTGGAAGAATATGTGGTCGGTGTTGTTGCCGCTGAAATGCCTGCCGAATTTGAACTAGAGGCATTAAAAGCACAAGCACTCGCCGCACGCACTTATATCGTGAACCACCTGCTAAATGGAAATGTAGAAGGTCTTCCAGAGGGTGCTAATATAATGGATACAGTTGATCATCAAGTTTTTCTAAATCAAGAGGATATGAAGAAAAACTGGGGAGACGATTATGAAAAGAATCTAAGAAAAATAAGAACAGCTGTAAAAGCGACAGAAGGTGAAATTTTAACCTACAATAATATGCCGATAACTGCTTCATTCTTTTCTACAAGTAATGGATATACGGAAAATGCCGATGAATATTGGAAAAATCAGATTCCATATTTAGTGAGTGTAGAAAGTCCATGGGATAGTGATTCACCAAAATTCACAAGTAAAACGGAAATTCCTATAAAAGTTTTTGAAGAGAAGCTTGGAGTGAAGCTAGAGGACAAAAAAGACATTGGCACGATAACAAGCCGAACTACTGGAAAAAAAGTCGCCACTGTTAAGATAGGTGGTAAAGAATTTACAGGTAGAGAAATACGGGAAAAACTTGATTTACGGTCCACTGATTTTAAATGGGTAAGAAAAGATGATAAGATCGTCATTACCACAACTGGTTACGGACATGGAGTCGGGATGAGTCAATACGGTGCAAATGGGATGGCAAAGGACGGAAAAACGTATAAGGATATCGTGAATCATTATTATAGTAACATCTCCATTTCTGAGGTAAATCAGTATTCAGAACAAATACTCGCATCTAAATAAAGTACGGTAAAAGTGCTGATCTACGAAAGATCAGCATTTTTATTTGTTTTTTTATAAAAAAATGTATAATTTATTGGATTTGTCGAAAAATAAACAGTTATTTTCTTGTATACGAGTATATAATTCTCTGTTTCTGTTCAAAATGGTGACAGAGGTGATGAAAATGAGAGAGGAAGAAAAGAACCAATCTTCTCAATGGAAAAACTTTTTCAAAAAGCGGTGGGTGTTTCCAGCAATTTATTTAGCTTGTGCAGCATTACTTATTTCTGGTATTGTTTGGTACCAATCTTCAGTTGGGGATAATTTAGCTGACCAAACAAAAGATCAGAATAAAACAAACGAAGAAGCTACTGGCAAAGATGAACAGCCGGTAATCGAAGTTAACACGAATTTCGAAAATGTTGCAATGCCAGTCTTGAATGAAGATGAAGTTAAATATGTAACAGAATTCTTTGACCCAAATGCATCTAGAGAAGCTCAGGAAGCAGCACTTATTGTAGATGGAGACACATATCGACCAAACTTAGGTGTAGATATTGCCATGAATGACGGATCAGCATTTGAAGTACTTGCTGCTCTAAGTGGTGATGTTACAGCTGTACGTCAAGATGCTTTACTTGGAAATGTAATTGAAATTGACCATGGTGAAGGCGTTAAGACGGTATACCAATCTATTCGTGACATCGAAGTAAGTGTTGGTGACAAGGTCAAGCAAGGTGATACTCTAGCAATCTCAAGTACAAGCCAATTAAACAAGGAAGCAAAAAACCACGTGCATTTTGAAATCCGCAAAAACAATATTGCACTAAATCCAATCAGTTTCTTTGGACAACCTTTAACTGCAATTCAAGATTATGATAGTGAAGCACAAGCAGAAGGTAATGAAGAAGCTGCGGATCAAGAAGATGCAACAAACGAAGAAACAAATCAACAAGAAGATGAAAGTAGCGAAGAAACTACTGACCAAGACGATAAAGACAACGAAACATCTGGAACTAACACAGATGAAGATTCATCTGAAACAAATGCAGATGCAGACAATAATCTAGAACAATAATAATGTAGCGAGTCCATCCTTGGGCTCGTTTTTTTTTGTTTCTGCTGGGGAAGGAATGATATTCGTGGTCCTTTTGGGTGGAAAAGTTAGGGAGGGTCAGGCAGGGATGTCCATCGTGCCCAGGTTGAGGTGGGAAGGGTGCAGGCGGTCACGATGGAAGGTTTAACGTGCCCAGTTGAGGTTGCAAAAGGTTAAGGCGGTCACGCAGGAAGGTTCATCGTGACCAGTTGAGGTGGAAAAAGATGTAGGCGGTCACGCAGGGATGATTATCGTTCCCAGTTGAAGTGAAAAATCGAGTAGTGGTCACGTTGGAGAGTTTAACGTGCCCGGTTGAGGTGGAAAAAGATGTAGACGGTCACGCAGGAAGGTTCATCGTTCCCAGTTGAAGTGGCAAAAGGTTAAGGTGGTCACGTTGGAAGGTTCATCGTGCCCGGTTGAGGTAGAAAAAGATGAAGGCGGTCACGCTGGAAGGTTTAACCTGCCCAGTTGAGGTGGCAAAAGGTTAAGGCGGTCACGCAGGAAGGTTCATCGTGCCCAGTTGAGATGGAAAAGGTAGTAGGTGGTCACGTTGAAAGGTTCATTGTGCCCGGTTGAAGTGGAAAAGGTTGTAGACGGTCACGATGGAAGGTTCATCGTGCCTAGTTGAGGTGGAAAAAGATGAAGGTGGTCACGTTGCGAGGTTTATCGTTCCCTCCTGAGGTGGTAAATGATGAAGGTGGTAACGCAAGAACGTTCACCGTTCCCACTTGAGATGGAAAACAATGTAAGAGGTAACGCTAGAGAGTTCATTGTTCCCTCATGAGATGACAAGTGTTATAGGCGGACACGCTGGGAGTCTCATCGCGCGTTCAAAATGGAAAATGTTGGAGCGAACCACGCTGGAACGCCCATCTTTCCCCTCCTGATAATTAAAATGCTGTAGGAGGTCACGAATAAATCCCCAACCCCATTAAAGTAACATATGTCCGCACAGCTACACGCATCAACTCCCATACAACATCCCTAATAAAGCAAGCAACCATCTTCCCAGTTCCCACCCAAATGGCCCATAATCAAAATTTTATTTTCCCCATTTCCCAAAAACAGCAGCAATCCAAAACCATTAATCAAATACCGCAATTAACCCCCATCTTCCAAAAACCTCAATTCCCAACCCACATTCTAATTTTCATCATCAGCAACATACAATAATAGTGAGTCTCCAATATTACCACCTCGACATTTCTCGGGAAATAATCAGTTTTTTCGCAGTAAGGATATAGTCATTTTCCATTGTGTTTTAACTTTTTTTAATCTTTTCACGATGATATTGATTTTTTGTACATATATCCTGAGGTTGGGCAATAAGTATATACAAACCATACAAAATAGTGAGTGTATGAGGTGAGCAATCGTTGTAATGAGTCCACATACAGTTATAGATATAAATTATATGTGAAAACGGTGATGGCATAGACATAAGGAATTATACTACAATATCGTAAGCTTGGAAGGGGTATGATGCAGTAACCCTTGTTTGCAGATGAAATATAGACATAGAAAACAGACGAGTCTCATTTCACACTCCTCACATCCAAATCGAGGAGGGCGAGCGGTGTGCACGATTACATCAAAGAGAGGACAATCAAGATAGGAAGGTATATCGTGGAGACAAGAAAAACAGTCCGAGTGATAGCCAAAGAATTCGGCGTGTCGAAGAGTACTGTCCATAAAGACCTAACAGAACGTTTACCTGAAATTAATCCAGAATTAGCTAATGAAGTAAAAATGATATTGGATTATCATAAATCCATACGCCATTTACGTGGTGGCGAGGCTACGAAGATGAAGTATAAGAAGGAAGAAGCAAGCACTACTAAATAAGTTAATTAAGGCATCACGCACATCCTTGTAGATGTGTGTGGTGTTTTTTATTTGTAACGCATAACACAAACGCCACCCGGGACATATCACCTCCAAAGCTTGATTTTACAGCAACCACTTCTATTCTTAAACAACATTTCCTTGATCCAAATCCCCGCGTCCACTACACCAACCACTATACTGTAAGGAATTTGTCGAATTTCCAATTATTTTTTTGGGAAGGAAGCGAAATTTATAATCTTATATGGTAAAATAATCAATTAGGGAATTCTTTAACAAATGATAATTAAATAGCTGAAACTGAAATAGATGAATATGATGAAAGAAGGGAATTGCAATGTTTGCAAAGGATATCGGCATTGACTTAGGAACTGCAAATGTATTAATTCACGTGAAAGGACAAGGGATTGTTTTAAATGAACCATCCGTTGTTGCAATAGATCGAAATACGAATCGAGTGCTTGCTGTTGGGGAAGAAGCAAGAAAAATGGTTGGTCGTACACCGGGAAATATTGTAGCGATTCGTCCATTGAAAGATGGAGTTATTGCTGATTTCGATATTACGGAATCTATGTTGAAATACTTCATTAATAAATTGAATGTAAAAGGCTTCCTATCTAAGCCACGTATTCTTATTTGCTGCCCGACGAATATTACGAGTGTGGAGCAAAAAGCAATTAGAGAAGCTGCTGAAAAGAGCGGTGGGAAGAAAATTTATTTAGAAGAAGAACCAAAAGTTGCTGCGATTGGAGCGGGAATGGATATTTTCGAACCAAGCGGTAATATGGTTGTAGATATCGGTGGAGGTACAACAGATGTAGCAGTGCTTTCCATGGGTGATATCGTAACTTCTGCTTCTATTAAAATGGCAGGAGACAATTTTGATAATGAAATTTTAAACTATGTGAAGAAACAATATAAGCTCCTTATTGGGGAGAGAACTGCTGAAAGCATTAAAATTAATATTGGAACGGTATATCCGGATGGACGTTATGAAGAAATGAGCATCCGCGGACGTGATATGGTAACAGGACTTCCACGCACGATTGAAGTAAATTCAAAGGAAATTGAAGCTGCATTGAAAGAATCAGTTGATGTGATTGTACAAGCTGCTAAAAATGTTTTAGAAAAAACACCACCAGAACTATCTGCAGATATTATTGATCGTGGGGTTATTTTAACAGGTGGTGGTGCGCTTTTACACGGTATCGATCAATTACTAGCTTCTGAATTAAAGGTACCAGTGCTTATTGCTGAAAATCCAATGGATGCTGTTGCGACTGGAACAGGGATCATGCTAGAAAACATGGACCGTATTGCACGCCGTAACTTTATTTAAAAGCTTACCAAATATTGACTTATTTCATTTTTAAACGACACGTATGACAGAATTATTGTATAATAGTAAAAAATAGAATGTGGGGGTGAGTACATGTTACGTGGATTATACACAGCTGCTTCCGGAATGTACGCTCAAGCGCGTAAAACAGATATGCTAACAAATAATATGGCAAACATTAATACACCTGGATATAAAGAAGACCAAGGTGCCATTCGTGCTTTCCCAGAAATGCTGTTACACCATGTCAACTCATCTAACCCGACTACAAACGCACGGGAAGTTGGTTCCATTAATACTGGTGTCTATATGCAAGAAACATTACCGCGATTTATTCAAGGTGATTTACGCGAAACAAATAAGAATACAGATCTTGCATTAACAGACATTGCAGGTGGAACGGCTTTTTTCTCTATAGAAAATAACGGTGAAATGAAATATACGCGAAATGGTAGCTTCACCATTGACCAAGAGGGGACATTGACTACAGCAGAAGGTTTTCCTGTTTTGGATGAAAATGGTGAGCGCATTTTGCTAACGAGTGATCAATTTACGGTTACAGCGAATGGAGTAGTTGAGCAAGATGGTATGGAAATTGCTCGTCTAGGCATTGCGGTAACAGATAACCCTTCTGCATTGATCAAAGAAGGAAACGGCTTATTCCGAACAGAAAATAATGACGCATTACCAATTGCCGATGATGCACTCTTTTCTGTTTCTCAAGGCTTTATAGAGGCTTCCAACGTTGATCCATCAAAGGCGATGACAGATATGCTTACTGCTTATCGTGCGTTTGAAGCGAACCAAAAGGTCATCCAAGCTTATGATAAAAGTATGGATAAAGCTGTCAATGAAATTGGCCGTGTGAATGGTTAATAAAGGTAGGTGCGATAAGTGAATCGTTCAATGATTACCGCAACAAATACAATCTCACAATTGCAAAAGCAATTTGATATTTTAAGTAATAATATAGCCAATGCGCAAACAACTGGTTTTAAAAAGCGAGATGTTACTTTCGCTGATTTAATCGTCCAAGAAGTGAATAATCAACCGTCACGTGAAAGTGAAATCGGTCGTCTTTCCCCACATGGGATACGCCAAGGAACTGGTGCAAGAATCGCCAAATCTATGCTTGTATTAAATCAAGGTTCGATTCAAAATACTGGACGAGCACTGGATATTGCTTTTACAACGGAAAATCAATTTCTGAAAGTACAAGTGGATAATGAACTTCGCTTTACGCGTAATGGAGCACTGTATGTGACACCAACAGAAGGTGAGCAGCTCATGCTTGTTACACAAGATGGGAATCCAGTTCTCGATATAAATGAAAATCCAATTGTTTTTTCTAATCAATATAATGATTTTACGATTTTACAAGATGGAACATTTATTGCACATCAAGAAAACGGAGAACCATTTGAAACAACGTTTGGCGTCATTGCAGTGAATAAACCACAGTTTTTAGAGCAAAAAGGGGATTCTTTATTAGGACTGCCAGACAATATTGCAGTGAATCCGGCTCAAATTTATACAAACTTAGAAGCTGAAAATATTCAAATCCAACAACGTGCATTAGAAAATTCAAATGTTGACTTAAGTAAAGAAATGACGGACATGATAACAGTACAACGCTCTTTACAATTCCAATCACGTGCCATTACAATATCAGACCAAATGATGGGACTAGTAAACGGAATACGTTAAAAAAATCATGGGTCGCTTACTTACATAAGAACATGAAGTAAGCTTCATCATCCTGTTAAGATGTACAGGTAACAGGATAAAAGGAGTTAATCACATGATGGCAAAAGATATCAGCCAAGTAGAAGTTCGAACAAGAGAACAAATGAAAAAGCAACGATCAGCAGAAAAGGTGCAACATAAATCCACTGCGAAAAAGAACAAACGGGTTCGTGTACGCTTAATCCCTATCTGGTTACGAATCGTGCTACTTCTCATCTTTCTTGCTGCTAGCCTTGCCGCTGGTTTGATGGTAGGATACGGAGTAATTGGCGATGGAAATCCAACAGACGCCTTGAAAAAAGAAACATGGACACATATTATTGATTTAGTCATAAAAGAAAAATGAGACGTTCTACTTTAGTTAGAACGTCCTTTTTATAAAATGGAAAAGTTCTAATCTCAAATACATATAGGGGGACATACTATGTTAGATATTCAGCAAATTAAAGAAATTATTCCACATCGTTATCCTTTCTTGTTAGTAGATCGAATTGTGGAAATCGAAGATGAAAAGCGAGCAGTAGGTATTAAAAATGTCTCTGCTAATGAGGAATTCTTCAATGGCCACTTTCCTGATTATCCAGTAATGCCAGGAGTGTTAATCGTAGAAGCACTAGCTCAAGTAGGGGCTGTTGCGATGTTGAAGAAGGAAGAAAATCGCGGCAAGCTAGCATTTTTCGCTGGCATCGATAATTGCCGTTTTAAACGTCAAGTAAAACCAGGTGACCAACTGCGGCTTGAAGTAGAAATTATCCGTATTAAAGGTCCTATTGGAAAAGGAAAAGGCATTGCAACCGTTGATGGAGAAGTTGCATGTGAAACGGAAATTACATTTGCTATAAAATAAAAAAATCGCCTAGATGAAACGATCTAGGCGATTTTATATTTCCTTGTTTAGTTAAAATGCAACCTCATCCAATTAACTCGTCATAAAAATTCCCTCTGCCCACTTCTTCCAGGTAGTCAATTTTTCTTTTTTCATAAAAATCAGTTGCTTCTCCTCTTTCAAAGAACCATATACTGTCTATATAGATACTTAATTTATATACATCAAATAAATGTTCCTTTTCAACTTGACTTAAATGGCGGTGCTTCATGTATTCTTGTATAACATTCTTTGCTTCTTTAAAGTTAATACTTCCGCTTTTATCTCGCTGCCAAGCAAAAGACTCCATTAAACCGACTAAATCAAATAAGAGGTACGTATAATTGGCATCGTCAAAATCTAACAAGGAACTAAATTGATTATTGTTAAAAAGTATATTTGAAAAATGAAAATCGGCATGACAAATTCCTTTTGGTAAAGTTTCAGGTAATCTTAATTCCTGTATGCCATTTTTAAGCCAATGTAATTTCTTCTTTGAATTTAAAGTGTTGAGCCGAGCTGACGCCTTTTGGGCCTCTTCTATGCAGAAAGCAACATCATAATTTAAACGACTATTAATATATTTTGATTGATAATCTTTAGTAATACGATGTAACTCCGCAACCTTTTGTATTAGTTGTTTCTTTTGAATCTCATTCGGATTTTGAACATGAGATCCCTCCATGTACTCAAATATCACAAATGGTTTTGTGTTATACATATCTACATATTCACCATTTATATTATGGATTGGATTAGGACATGGATAATGGTTTTTCTTTAAGTATCTTAATAACTCAGTTTCAAACAAGACGCTCTTCAACAGACGGTTTTCATAATATCGAAAGACATACTGTCCACTCGTTGTTTGAAGCTTATAATTTGTTTGAACGGTTCCTTCTGCGATAGGTGTCGAGTCTAAATATTGGCCAATATGATATTTAGTCAATATTTGTTTTAGGTTTTCTTTTGTAAATTCCGTTTTTACTGCCAAGATAACCGCCTCTTTTAGCAATTTTCACCCATTATAACATTCCTCATATGTTTCGAATATAAAATCCTGCATTGGGGTGCGCGGGAGTGGTTTAATATTGTCGACAGCAATTTTTGCTAAGTGAACAGCCTTCTCGATATTTCCAAGCCGTTTATGACAGAGTGCTTTATACGAATCCATGACATACAAAAAGGACAGATCATATGGATGATGGATATGAAGTGGAACAATCACCTTATCTAGGGAATGTAGTGCCTCTTCCAATTTACCTAGCCCATATAGTGCTTTTCCTTTTTCAACATAATAAAAAGGAAGGTGGATGTTTTCTTTATTCATGATTGCTAAATTTTGATCTATAATATTTAATGCTTTTATGTATTCTTGATCGTAATTGAAGAAATAAGCAGTTGTAAATCCATGAAATAACGTTGCTTCTATATCCTCTGCAAACTCTCCAAATTGGAGTAGCTTTTTCGCATAATATTCTGCTTGTTGTTTATCAAAACTCATCATTCCATGTCCTACAGCAAGTCGATACAACGCATCTGTACGATAAAACATTCGTTGCTCTTTAGAGAAATCAATCGCTCTTTGCATCACTTCAATCGCATTATCGGTATTTCCAATTGCAAAATAAAAAACAGCTTCATTATAATCAAAATCGAGTCTTGTAATGGCAGGAAGAAATGCATACTTCGTCTCTATTTTCTTACGCTCCATTAAAAGGATTTCTAGAGCTCGTTCATAATCATGCTCCACAAATTTTACAGTCGCACGGAAAATCCCGATGTTCGCTTGTTTCTCGACTAAATTCATTTCATCGTACATTTTTTCCGCACGTACTGAATATGATTGCCAGTCAGGTTTCTTTTCGTAGTAAAGGCTTCTACTATACAGATCTAGTAGCCGCGCTGCTTCATAACCATAACTTAGCTTGTCTACATATGGTTTCACGAGAGCGATGAGGTCTGCATCCAAATCCTCGCTTTCCGCGTAGTAGAGCTTTTCTGCTTGCTCCAGAACTTGGCGCAATTCTTGTACATTTACTTCTTCTAAAAGCTCCGAAACTTCCACATCGAGTTGCTTTGCAATATAATTTAAGCTTTCCATTGAAGGATTTGCTTTATTGTTTTCAATTAAACTGAGCATCCCTTTTGTTAACTCTTTACCAGCAAGTGCTTCCAGTGTTAACTTTTTTTGCTTCCTTAATGTGCGAATTCTTTCACCTAAAGTAGCCATGAAAAACCTCCTATCAATCAGTTTAATTATATTAAACAAAGCAAAGAAAAGGAAGGGGGGATAAAAAAAGTTTAATTTAATTAAACTTTCTCTTGTAATATCATTATCTCCATGATACAATTTGTTTAATCAAATTAAACTTTACATGGAACGGAGTGTTCTTATGAATACAACATTAAAGTTAAAAAAAGCCACCTATCATTTGTGGACGTTCACGATAAGCAAGATTATTTCTTCTTTTGGAGCACAGGTGTATGCATTTGCGATTAGCTTTTATATATTACAAACAACTGGTTCTGCCACTAGTTTTGCGATGAACTTAATTTGTAGTATTTTGCCACGGACAATTGTCGCTCCATTTGCAGGATATGTTGCAGATAATTTTTCTCGAAAAAAAATCGTCATACTAGCACAGATTGCTACAACTTTGGCGATTAGTGGTTTATTAATTGTGAGTATCACGTCAGGCCTTTCATTAGTTGCTATTTACATTACGACATGTATTTTAGCAGTGACTTCGACTTTCTCTGGTGTAACATTTAGCTCATCCATTACAGGACTTGTCGATGAAGCGAGGATTCAAAAAGCGATGTCGTTGAATCAAATCTCGATTTCATTTGCTGCGATCGCAAGTCCTGCAGTTGGTGGACTATTGTATGGCTATGTTTCCATGCCGGTATTCTTAATGTGCTACATTGTTGCTTCCTCAATCGCGATTATTTTAGAGTCAACGATGGACTTTAAACTGTATGCGAACAGAAAAGAAGTAAGTGAAGAAACAGAAAAGGAATCGGTATTTCAAAGCATTAAAATGGGGATACAATATTTAAAAACACAAGATGTACTGATGGCGATTATTTGGATTTCTCTCTTTATTAACTTTTTATTTGGAGCTTTCCAAGTTGGTTATTCCTACATCCTTATTGATCAAATGAAAATGGCGTCACAACATTTCGGTTTTACAGAAGGTGCATTTGCAGTCGGAATGTTATTAATGTCTATCTATTTCTCGATTAGAAAAGAAGTGCGGTTTCCATTATTAGTATCAAAACGAGGAATACTAGCAATGGCAGTAGTAATGGCGGCCATTTCGATTCCATTAATGGTATCCATGAATTACTGGGTGATTTTTTCTTATTATGTTGCACTTATGTTTACGTTTGGAAGCTTGATTATTATTGTGAATACGCCAATTCAAGTAATGATGCAAAAGAAAATTGATGATGATTATAAAGGCAGGGTGTTTTCGATTATAGAAACGATGTCAATGGCACTTATGCCTTTAGGAATGGTGATTTATGGATTCCTTTATGATCTGTTACCAGCACAATGGATCTTAATATCATCAGCAATCCTTTTAATTATGGTTGTGCTTCTGTTAGCAAGACCGGCAGTGATGAGAAAAGCGCATCCTGAATTAACAAAAAATCCGTCATTATCGAAGCCAGAAACGATGACTTCATAAAAAAAATGTTTGGTTGTCCTATATACGGATATAGTAAGGGTACAGAGAATGAAAAAATTCTCAGTACCCTTTTTAAAATTTCCTGAAGGATTTTTGATTTAATGGGAAAGATATAATCAGGCCAAAACAGATAGTCAGAATCCACATGGAGGCATGGCAATTTTACAGGCCACAAATTTGAAAGGAGCAAAACTACATGGACTCTAAATTTTTCAAGATAATTGGTTCTGCAGCTTTGGCATCTGCTTTATTAGTCGGGTGTGCAAATAACGATGATGATGACCTAAACCCACCACCACCTGCTGATGATAACATTATCGATGAGGACAATGATGGCCTAGATAATGGATTTGATAACGATAATGATGGAATTGACAATGATTTAGACAGAGGTATGGATGGATTGGATAATGATAATAACGATGGAGAAACAGGTAATGATAGCACAGGTAATGGAAACAACGGCAATGGTGATGGTGTAGATTTAGACATTACCGACGATAACAATGATGATGATGAAAACAAATAAAGCAGGGGATTTTCTCCCTGCTTTTTCTTATTGTCTTGAAAGTACTTGTCTTGACTGCATGCGTTGTTTAAATTCTGCGAGCAACTGCTCACCACTATAGCCTTCTTTAATTAAATCATCTAACAGCATTTCGGAATAATCATTTCTTTTTTTGCTTAGGCGACCTTGAAATAATACGCTAATATGGTCTTTCAATTGTTGGATGGAGCTGATGGTAACGGTAAAAGGAGCGGGATCGTTATCCGCATGTGTAATAATGACTCGAATATCAAATGTCTCTTTGCTAGCAAGTCTTGTTTGGAAGATGTCATTATATTTCTTCGGAATATATGCTTCAATAATCCACGTACCGTCTTCACTTTCCTTGTTAATAATTAGTCCGTCTTCCAGTTCAATATCTTGAGCCTTCTTGTTTTCTAACAATTGCAACGCAACAATTTTAAACGTCTTCAAGCAGTTCGCCTCCATACATGATAACTTGTTTTCATTATAACAGTTTTTTTAGAAAAGCACTGTTAAACTCTGTTGTTGATTTTCGCTCCTGTCACGGCCTCAGCTAACTTGGCAAAGAAAACCGCTTTGCCAAGTGGATCTTCGGCTCGTGCTGTTGAGGTCACTGAAAAACCCTGATATTAAAGGAAAGTGTCCTAAAGAGGGATTAAAAAGGACGACTTAACATAGTACCCGCCCTAATAAAATGGATACAGTGAGATGGGATAAATCCTTACAAATATGAAGTTGCAACTATCTATAAACATCCTTCATTAAGAATTCTGTTGATTGAAGTGGAAGGCGGCGCAGACTCCTGCGAGACTAGCGGGACAGGTGAGACCCCGCAGGAGCATTTGCGACGAGGAGGCTCACCGCACGCCCCGCGGAAAGCGAAGCCGCCTGGAACGGAAATCAACAGCTCTGTTTTACCATATCGCTAAATTCAAGGGACTTTTTCAGTGGCCTCGTGCTGTTCCCGCAGGAGTCTCGTGTACATCCGCTACAATCAACTAAGTTATTAGCAACAATGAACTTTAACAGAGCCTTTAGAAAAAATAGAGTGAAGGTAAGTCAGTCGGTGTTAAAAAGGAAATTTGTCTAATATTGAATTTTCATGAGAGAAAATTAGTCAAATTTATAATTTTCATTAGGGGAAAATTTAAATTTTCGACATGTTTATGTAGTGAAACTTTAAATTTGTTGATTTTACAGTTTATAAAACCTGTTATAAGATAATGTTACTTTGAAGGAAAGGAGAGGAAAAGAAGTGATTAACCAAGTGACATTAGTTGGCAGGCTGACAAAAGATCCAACTGTTCGTTACACCGTAGAAGGTAGACCAGTGTTAAACATCACGCTTGCGCTAAATCGTCATTATAAAAATGCGAATGGGGATTTCGAAGCTGATTTCGTGCTTTGTACCCTTTGGAATAAGACAGCTGAAAACACAGGGAAGTATTGTAAGAAAGGCTCCCTGATTGGACTAATGGGTCGAATTCAAACACGATATTATGATGACGCGAATGGAAAAAGAGTGTATGTCACAGAAGTTGTCGCCGACTCGGTAAAATTTATGGATCCAAGACCAGCATCAAATACGAACACTACTCGACCTACACAAACGAGTAACGAACCCCCTTCAAAAGAAGAGCCTACAAAGAATTTAGAAGAGTTATTACCGTTTTAACAATTCAATAATTAAATGGGAGGTGTACCTTTGCATAATGATTCGCTTGAAGCACTAATTAGTGACTTAATTTTTAAAATAGGGAAGACGAATCAGAAAGTCCATCAACTGGCAGATCGAATTCATCAATTAGAAACACAACTTCAACAACAAAAGTTCCTCTATATAGATACACATAAGCCACCACTTAAAAAATCAATCTAATTTCACTTCATTGTTTCCTCGTTTTATTTCCCCAATAGAAAGGGCTGTCCAAAGGATGGTTCATTCTCACACATCGTTTAGACAGCCCTAATTTTTTCAGACTATGTTAAAGCGAGTAAATGGCGTAATTCATCATTAGATAATTCTGTCACCCACTGATCACTGCGAATAATTTCCTCATTTAGCGCTTGTTTTTTCTCCAGCATTAAATCAATCTTTTCTTCTAATGTACCTGTCGTAATAAATTTATGAACATGTACGAAGCGGTTCTGGCCAATTCGGTAAGCACGATCTGTTGCTTGATTCTCCACTGCTGGATTCCACCAACGATCATAATGAATTACATGGTTGGCAGCTGTTAAATTTAGCCCGGTTCCCCCAGCTTTTAGTGAAAGAAGGAAAAATGGAAACTCCCCATTTTGGAATCTTGCAACAAAGTCATCACGCTGAGCTTTCGGCATACTTCCATTTAAGAATGGGACCGTTATGTTGTAACGCTCTTCTAAAATCTGCACGATCATTCTTCCCATACCTAAGTATTGCGTGAAAATAATACAAGCTTCCTCATTTTCGATAATGGAGTCAGCAAGCTCCACTAATGTTGCTAGTTTATTGGAGCGGGCAACCAGGTTATCTGGTGCTTCTTCTTTTAAGAATAAAGCTGGATGATTACATAACTGTTTTAATCGATTGAGCATTTGTAAAATCAAGCCTTTTCTAGCAAACATCGAGAGTGTTTCAATTTTGCTAAAAGTATCTTGAACTAAATCCTCGTATAGTGCAGCCTGTTCAGCTGTTAAGGCACAGTATTCTTTTTGTTCCAGCTTATCTGGAAGATTTAATTCAACTTCAGGATCTTTCTTCGTCCTTCTTAATAAGAAAGGTTTAATTAATTGCTGTAATTCACGAATCTTTGCTTCGGAATTATCCTTTTCAATCGGAGCAATATAATTCCTTTGAAATTGCCCAAATGTCCCTAAGTAACCATGGTTAATGAAGTCAAATATCGCCCATAGTTCTGCTAATCTGTTTTCCATCGGTGTTCCAGTTAGGGCAATATGATGTTCTCCTTTTAACTTGCGGATGGCCCGCGATTGCTTTGTTTCGGCATTTTTAATATTTTGTGCCTCATCCAGTGCAATGGTGCTCCACTCAATGGTTGAAAACTCATCGAAATCTAGATGAGAGAGTCCGTAGCTTGTTAATACAACATCTGCGTCTTTAATACTTGCTTCGAAGCTTTCTTCCTTTGCTCTATTTGTCCCGTAATGAAGTACTACATTAAGGCTTGGCGCAAATCGTTCCAATTCCCGTTGCCAGTTACCAAGTACGGAAGTAGGACAAATGATGAGTGCTGGTTTATCACTTAATTTCTCATTTTTCACATGCAATAAATAGGCGATTAGTTGAATCGTTTTTCCAAGTCCCATATCATCCGCTAGACAAGCTCCAAAGCCAAATTGTCTTAAAAAGACGAGCCAGTTTAAGCCTAATTGCTGATAATGGCGAAGCTGACCGTCTAAATTATGTGGAATATCTATCACTGGTATTTCAGAAACAGTATTTAGTTGGCGCAGCATCTTCTTTAATGATTGGTTTAGTTCTATTTTTATTTGTGCAAACGCACGTGGATCAAATTCATCCACTGAAAGTGCTTGATCTTCATCCTCCGCACCTAATGTGAAAATGTCTCGCATCCGCAAGCCCTCTTCTTTTGCGTGCTGCATTAAGCTTTGAATGTGAGCAATCATCTTTGGATCGAGCTTTACCCACTGCCCCCGCACTTTGACGAGCCTGCGTTGCTGGTTCAGTAAGTCCTGGAACTCCTCTTCTGTAAGCTCGGCACCATTCATGGAGAGGCGCCAATCAAAGTTGAGCATCGCATCAAGGCCGACGAAAGAAGGGCGGTAGTTCGTACCTGTTTGTTTTACGCGTGCCTTCACCGTCATATTGGCTGCACGCATTGCTTCCCACCAGGAAGGTAAGAGAATTTCGATTCCGAGGGTGAGGAGTTTTTCACTCGCATCTGTGAGAAATTCCCACGCAGAAACTTCATCGAGTTCTTGTACTAAGCCATCAGGACCTGTGAGCCATGGGAATAGCATTTGCCAACGAGCTTCTTCCTTTTCCACCACTTCCACATATGGTTCATACCGTTTCAGTAGTTTCTTTCGATTGGAAAAAGGATAGATTTTATCCGGGTTTTTCTTATCTCGCAATATCGTTTCAATGATCCACGGTTGATCATCTTCCTCTGGTTCGGAAAGGCGAATACCCATCGAAAATGGCAGATTTTCTTCTTTCATCCCAATCCATTCTTGCCAACGTTCTTCATCGAAATATGCTTCCAGCTCATCCGCAGTTAATGTACTCTCCTTTAATTCCTCTAACCTTTCCGACAGTTGTTTTTTATCCAAATGCCGCTGTAAGTAAGTATTTAACGCATGATGATAAAAGCTAGTAGCAAACTTTCTTAATGTCGTGTCATGGAAAGGTTGCTCCCAGAATTCAGGGGGGAACTCTTCCCATATGACATCGGGTACTTTCCACATAACTACATGTTCCTCTTCATCTTGGAAACTCGGAAGGAAATGACCTTCCTGAATCGTTTCTAACATAATAGAAGAGACGGCAAGCAATGTATCGGTTAGTTCACTCCACTGCCAATCAATAAGGGAGCTAAAATGCTCATGACCAAGCAGAGTAAGAGTACCGTAACTGTCTAGTTCGATCCCCATATGGCCTTGGAAAGATGAGATTTCAATGAAGGAACCGTAAAAGCTCTCTTCATGCCATAGGAAAAGCTGTTGCATATATGCAGTTGGATGAATAGATTCTTGCTCCTCATTCAAGCCATAAATGAAAAAGGAATTTTCTTTATGGGGAATGACATGCAGTTCAATCTTATGAAGATTCATCATGGATTAACTTTCCTTTCTGGCATTCTTCTTGAAATGCACGCAATCGCTTCGTTCTCTTTATTAACGTGGAGATATAAAGCTCCCATTGCGGCATTTTCTTCGTTTTTTTATACAACTTTTGCAGTCTTTTTAAATAGCGGACCGCTTTTTTATAAGAATCACGAGTTCGCTGGTTAATTAGCTTCATAATTGTATCGTGATAGAGCGGTTCTAGTGCTGCTGGGTCTTCTTTTGTAATTAAATCGATGGTGTAGCGATCCATGTATTCTAAGGAATTATCGACATACACTTGTAACTCTACCCACTTACGATAATCTTGTTTCTGCAGTAAATAATTATGATAATGATAACGACTATGAGGGAGGAGTTGCCTATATATTTTTTCTAATAAATTCTCATCCATACTCAATAACGTACTTTGATCAAGTGCTTGGAATAAAGCACGGGTAAACTGTGATTGTTCATATAAATGGTGTAATGATGCCACATAATTCGTTATTTGACTCATGAACACCGGCATATATAAGGATAATCGCGATTTTACGCGTTCACTTTGCAATAGTTTTAACCAGCCAATAATATAAATAGCAACTTCTGCCCCAAGTTCTTGTATTTTTGCAATTGCTTCTTCATCTTTTTCTAACAGAATGGCGATATGAATCTCGGCAACTTGCATGCGATGATTTTTATCTGCTAATGCCGCGAGTCTTTTCCATTCATGTTCTCGATCACGTTTATTTTTGAACAGAGATGTCCATAAAATCATATAAAAATCCATATATTCTTGTGTAAAATACGTTTCTTCTTTTAAAAAGTTCGCACTGTATTCTCGTAAATAATGAAGATACTCATCAAATGCGAATGGTGCAGCAGTAGTAGCCAAATGAGTTAGTGCCTCATCTGCTTCCTCTAACATATACTCTCCGAATATATCCAAATGATCGCGAACTTTAGCATCATCGGCAAATGAGTTAATCGTTCGTAGTGATTCACATGCAGCGAAAAGTTGAAAGAGCGGCTTCCATTCACGCTCTACTGGCGCATAATTAAAAAGCCGTCGGTAACTACTTCGAGCCCAATCATTCAGTGCGTAATGAAAATTTCCAGAAGGAGCGGAATATGAATCACGTATTAGTTGAATCCAACGAGCAGGACCAGCCTTTTCGTCTGCAGCTTCCTTTTTCTTCAGCAAATCAGAGCCACGTTGTAACGTAGACAAAACATCGGCTACTTGCCAACGTTTCTTCCAATCTTGGACCCAAGAATAAACGCTTTGTATTCTACTGATGACAGTGAAGAATAAGGCCATTTGATGGCGGCAAATTCCTTGCTCTGGACAAGAACAATGACTATCAGTAGGGTGTTCGAAAAACAGCTCGACATGGACAGGAGTTACGTCCTGTACTCTTGCTGATACTTTTCCATTGGCAAATTTAATGGAAGAAACAAGCTGTTGGCGATACAAAATAAGCCCCTTTTGAACGAGCTTTTGTTGCGCCTCATTATTTGGGTCTAATATATTCTGAAGTTCGTCACTATACGATTTTATAAATTGAAGCAATTGTTGATTATACATACTCAACCTCCAAAACCTTATTATACCGTGATTTGCGATTGATTGAAACAAGGAGCAATGTAATGAAGATATTTTCTGGAGATTTCAATGCTAGTTATAAAATTTCAAATTGCTTTGCACTCCAAGAATATAAATTTATCCAAAGCTCCTCATAATTTCAAACAATTTCCACATACTAAGGGTTACTAGTTTAAAGTCTGTTAGTACCTTACGTTTTTCTGTATGAAGGAGGTTCTTATGCGTAAACGAGGACTTTTCAAAAAACAAAGTGATCAGGAGAAGAAAGAATCCATTTTTCCGATATCGATAAAAGTATTAGAGGAAAAGATTCGCAAGGAATTACCTGGAAAGCAGGATTTATTTATACAAGAACATGAACAAAACGGTAAAAAACTACTTTTATTCGGTGTTCCCTATTTAATTGAAAAAGTAGATTTAAATGATTATTTATTAGAACCATTATTGGAAAAAAAGATAAATTGGACAAATGAGGAAATCTTAAATGAAATTCCACTTAGTACTGGTGTAAAGGTCACCAGCTTTGAAGAGATAATCGATAAGCTTTTAGTGGGCGGCGTTTTTATTTATGTAGAACATGAGGAAGAGATTATTTGTTATATCTTATTAAATAAGGAAAAACGCGGACTTGATAAGGCGGAAACAGAATCACTCGTACTTGGTCCGAAAATTGCTTTTACCGAATCGATTTCTACTAACATGAATATTATCCGCTTTAGGGTTCGCTCTAAAGATTTGGTGATGGAAGAATTAAAGGTAGGTGAATCCATTCCTACGGATCTTCGTCTTGTATATATGAAATCGATTGCGAATGAAGATGACGTTAATACAATGCGACAAAGAATTGAAGACTTAGATGTCGATAAGATAGAAGATGCGATTGTCTTAAAACAGTACTTAGAGGATTCGGAATTAAATGTATTTCCACAGTTTGAAATTACCGAATTACCCGATCGATTAACGTATGCGATAACCCATGGAAAAGTAGGAGTATTAATTGAAAATAGCCCATCAGCGATTATAGCACCGGCAACTTTCTTTAGTTTTTTAGAATCAACGGAAGATCGCTACATGAGATGGCAATCCGGAACGTTTTTTCGTTTCCTCCGCTTCATTTCTATCTTTTTTGCGATTACCGTTACACCTGCGTATGTAGCAGTTGTTACGTACCAATATGGACTTATCCCTATGCAACTACTAATATCTATAGGTCAGTCGCGAGCTCAAGTGCCTTTTCCACCATTGCTGGAGGCATTTTTATTGGAATTTATGATTGAGCTACTGAGAGAAGCTGGTGCACGACTGCCTACAAAGGTTGGACAGACAATGGGTATCGTTGGTGGTATCGTTATTGGCCAAGCGGCAGTTGAAGCAGGTCTAACAAGTAACATTCTCATTATTGTAGTCGCAATGAGCGCACTTGCTTCGTTTACATCACCAAGTTATTTATTGGGGAGTTCTGTACGGATTATCCGTTTTCCGTTGATGCTTTTAGCAGGTGCTCTAGGAGTCTTTGGGATTATGTTTGGAATCTGCTTTATTATCATTCATGCGATCCGATTAACATCACTCGGACGTCCGTATTTATCACCACTGTATCCATTACAATTAAAAGACTTTAATAATGTATTTTTCCGTTCGCCACCAAGATATGACAGTAATCGTATGAAATCCTTTTTGTTAAAGGATCAGAGACGGTTTTCGAAGGAAGAAGCAGCTAAGAAGCAAGATATTGATGAATAGGTGATTCAATGCAAATTAACATGGAAGTAAAACCGAATCTACGCTTTCGTGCATTTTATTTAATTTTTATTATATATAGTGCACAGACTGGAGTCGGTGTCATGGGGCTCCCTCGTTATATTTTCAAGGAAGCACATCGCGATTCCTGGATTTCAATCTTAATTGCTTATGTTTTTATGATTATCCTTCTTTATGTAATGTTCCTCATACTAAAGCAATATGAGAGTGCAGATATATTCGGAATTCAGGTCGACGTATTCGGTCGATTTTTTGGAACTATTTTAGGATCTTTTTATATTGTTTATTCCATCGCAGGTGTAGCATCTGTTCTATTAACGTATATTGAAGTACTAAAAGTGTTTCTCCATCCTGTGTTACCTGCTTTTGTCGCTGCCTTCTTTTTCCTTATCCTAATCGGATATACGGTTTTAGGAGGAATCCGGATTGTAGTAGGTGTTACGTTCATCTTCATATTATTAATGCAATGGGTTTACATTTTCATGTATGACCCCATATCAAAAATGGACTTGTACCACTTTCTACCGATGTTTCAGACTTCCATTCCTGATTTACTAAGAGGTGCTAAGGCAACGAGCTTCTCTTTATCGGGATTAGAGTTGTTACTCATTATTTATCCTTTTATTGAAAATAAAGAAAAAGCGAAACTTCCAGCGTTTATCGGGCTTACGTACACAATATTTGTTATTCTTACTACTACAGTCATGGCGATTGGCTATTTTAGTCCACAAGATATTGAAGAGGTCGATTGGAGTGTGTTATCCCTGTTTAAAAGTCTTTCCTATAGTTTTTTGGAACGACTAGATTATATTGTTGTTGGGATGTGGATTTTCATTGTTATTCCCAACATGTGCCTGCATTTATGGGCCGCAACTTATGGGATTAAACGATTATTTAAAGTAAGGCAGAAAACTGCGCTATATGGGGTTATGTGTTTAATATATGTGCTTGTCTTTTTCGTTAATACGAATATAAAAATTAACTTTTTAACAGATACAGTTGCAAAAGTTAGCATATGGTTAGTATTTGTATATCCATTTATTCTATTGCCACTTGTGTTATTAAAGAAAAAATGGCGAAAAGCTAAAGGGAGTGCTCCAGAATGAGGTATATAAAATGGCTAAACATTGCGCTTGTTTGCCTTCTGCTAGCAAGTTGTATCCCATCTCATGATATTGAAAGATTAGGAGTAATTAATTCTCGTGGGGTCGATTTAGGGGAAGAGAATATTTATGAAACAACATTAGCGATTTATCAATTCGAAGGAGAGTCAAAAGATACAGCGAAAATAGTGGCAGGTAAAGGTAAGTCTATTAAAGGTGCATTAAAAGACGCGAACAATGAAACGAATTTCATGTTAGCGCCGGGAAAAATTCAACTAGAATTATATGGAAGAAAAGCAGCGGAATATGGAATTTTACCGTTCATCGAAACATTATACCGTGATGCCAACCTACCAAATACAAGTTATTTAGCAGTTAGTGATGGTGATGCGAAGGATATTATTCGAATACAAGAAAAAGATATTTCCATGAATATTGGGAAATTCCTGCATGGACTAATTGAAGAAAACTCCACTCCAAATCGGTTTCCGCGTGTCATGTTGCCTAATTTCATTCGTGATTTTTACGATATAGGGGTAGATCCCATACTTCCTTTGTTTAAGCTTAATAAGGATGTTCCGAAACTTTCAGCGATTGCCGTTATGCAGGATGATAAGATGGTAGGAGAAATATCGATTGACAATGCGATATTACTAAATATGATTAGAAAATCAGTGAGAGCGAAATGGCTAGAAGTATCCTTGCCGATGGAGCCATTTGAAAAGTTTTTAGAGAAAGATACGATTGTACAGCAAAGAAGAGATACACTTCATACGGCATATAATATCCTTCGTGGTAAAAGCAACACGAAGTACGTGGGAGCTATGAAATTTGAAACGGAAGTCCAGTTAGACTTGGAACTTGTCGAGATATCCGAAAAAGTAATTATCAGTCCAGAAGTAGAGAAAATAATCGAAAAAGAAGTAGCAAAAGAACTGAAAAAGAAATATGAAAAACTTTTAAGCGATCTAAAGGAATTGAATGCCGATCCCTTTGGTTACGGTGTTATTTATCGCATTAATCAAAAAGATGGTCACTTAAAAAACAAAGAATGGCGCGAAAAGTTTCCTAATATTGAAGTTGATTACAAACTAAATGTTCGATTAGTTCGTCATGGAACAATTGATTAGGTGCTGTGGAACTGTATTAATTTTGTTTGTTTTGTGTTTTATGTAGAATTATAATAAAAAGTGATGCACTAAATTGGGGTGGTATATGATGAAGGAGCAAGTAATCATTAATGCAACGATTTATCCAGGAGGAACAAATGAACCTATTGAAAATGGTTTTCTTCGCTTCGGAGAAACGATAACGGAAATAGGAGAAATGAGTGCGTTCACCGGGCAGATGAATGAATTAGTAACGGACGCATCTGGAGCAATTATAATCCCAGGGATGATTGATATCCATATTCATGGCGGATATGGTGTCGACACGATGGACGCTGACCCAGAAAAGTTGCGTTTCCTCAGTGAAAATCTGCTCAAAGAAGGGGTTACTTCTTTTTTTGCAACGACCATCACCCAAAATCATGACAACATTACGAAGGCATTAGAAGCTGTTCGCATTGCCAAGCAACAAGGTATTTCGATTGAAGGCGTACATTTAGAAGGTCCTTTTATTAATGTAAAACGAGCTGGAGCACAACCACCTGAGTACATAACCGATCCAGATTTGGAGCTTTTTTTACAGTGGCATGAAGCTTCTGGTGAGTTAATAAAATTGGTAACATATGCTCCTGAATTAAAGGGAGCTGCAGAGTTTGAAAAATTGATGTTGGAGCGGGGAATTGTCCCATCTGTAGGACATTCGGATGCGGTGAGAGAAGAACTCATCCCAAGCAAAGCATCACATGCAACCCATTTATATAACGGCATGCGTGGTCTTCATCATCGCGAAGCTGGAGTTGCTGGGCATGCACTATTAACACCTAGTGTACAAGTGGAGATAATCGCGGATGGTATTCATATTACACCAGATATGATCATGCTTGCATATCGTTTAAAAGGGGCAGAGGGTATTTGCGTTATTTCGGATGCAATGCGCGCAAAAGGAATGCCCGATGGCGAAACAGAGCTTGGTGGCCAGAAAGTATGGGTAGAGAATGGAGAGGCCCGTCTTGAAAATGGCTCCCTTGCAGGTAGTGTATTAAAAATGGATGACGCCTTCCGCAATATTATCAAATTCACAGGTTGTACCATTCAAGAAGCAGTGCAAATGACATCAAGCAACCAAGCACGCGAATTCGGACTTACCCAGAAAGGTTCTTTATTAGCAGGCAAAGATGCCGATTTTGTTTGGATGAATGAACAACTTCAAGTGCAAAAAACCTATCGACGAGGCGTCGAGTATTAACGGGAGGATTTTTATGAATACAATCATAGTGAAAAACAAGGAAGAAGCAGCAGAGAAAGCATTTGAAATCGTGAACGCCCGCCTAGAAGCAGGAGAAATTTCCACATTCGGATTTGCAACCGGAAGCACTCCAGAAGGTTTATATGCCAAAATGCGTGAAGCAAAACCGGATGTATCCAATATCGTAACAGTCAATCTCGATGAATATGTTGGTCTTGCAGCAGACGATCCGCAAAGCTATAACTACTTCATGGAGCAAAAACTATTTAACGTGTTGAATTTTAAAGAAACAAACTTACCGAATGGAATAGCGAGTGATCTAGATGCAGAATGCGAACGCTATGAAAAGGTGCTAGAGGCAAACCCAGTTGACCTTCAAATCCTAGGAATTGGAACAAACGGTCACATTGGCTTCAACGAACCTGGAACGTCTTTCGACTCTAAAACACACGTCGTTGAACTAACACCAGCTACCATCGAAGCAAACAAACGCTTCTTCGAAAAAGCAGAAGACGTACCAACACACGCCATTTCCATGGGGATCTCCTCCATCATGGCAGCAAAAGAAATCCTACTACTCGCATTCGGCGAAGCAAAAGCAGACGCAGTCCGGGACATGATCCAAGGCCCAATCACCGAAGCCTGCCCAGCCTCCGTCCTCCAAAACCATCCAAACGTCACCATCATCGTGGACGAGGAAGCAGCAAGCAAATTGAAATAATATATGTGGGAAAACACCGTTGGGGAAGGAGCCTGGCGGTGTTTTTTGGTGTCCTATTAAGTGCATATGTAGGAGAATTCAATAGAAAGGGGTGACGGCTTGTAATGAAGGGATGATGGCTTGTAAATGTGAGTTGCGGCTAGTAACTGTGGGGTGATGGCTAGTAAATATGAGTTGCGGCTAGTAACTGTGGGGTGATGGCTAGTAAATATGAGTTGCGGCTAGTAACTGGAGAATGATGGCCAGTAACCGGAGCACGATGGCCAGTAAAGGGGATGACGGCCAGTAATGGAGGCATGGTGGCTAGTAAATAAGAGGTGATGGCTAGTAAATGAAGCAGGACCGCCAGTAAAACAGTGAGGATGGCCAGTAAAGCAGAAGACGGCCAGTAATGGAGGCATGATGGCTAGTAAATATGAGGTGACTATAAATGCTAACTTAATAATGTACATAAATGATTGGATAAGAATGTACAGTTTTGATCAGTACATGCATACTTGATTTGAGGTGGGAAGAATGCATGTACAAC
>NZ_JBHSMC010000026.1:0-37996 GCF_042655485.1 Lederbergia graminis | reverse complement strand
CTGATTCATCTTAGAACCAGATCCTCGTTTTTTATTCTAATCCGAAAAGTCAAATGGAAAAATTATCTATTCATTCAATTTATTTCAATCTATGCAACGCTAGTGACGAGTGCCAGGCACCAAGACAATTCAGAATAGATCCGGTGCCAGGCACCCGCACAATTCAGAATAGTTTAGGTGCCTGGCACCGAAGCAAAGGCACCCAAACAACTGCCCATTATTGTTTGATTAGTTCTACGTAGTATCTGCTCCGGTCTCCGCGGACGTAGGATTGGGATAGTTCGATGGGTGTGCCTTGTTGGTCGGAGCCGATGCGGACGAGGTAAAGGGCTGCGGATCCTTTTGGTACGTCCAGGAGGCTCGAGTTTAGGCTGTCGACGATGACTGGTTCGAAGTAGTCAATGGCGCGTTCGATCGATATATTGTATTTTTCTTCGAGTATCGAGTATAAGGGAGCGGACTCCAAATCTTCTTTTGTTAAGTTGCTACAAATATCAAATGGGAGATAGGTAGTCTCGACCATGATGATCTCGTCATTTGCAAGGCGAAGACGAACAATCTTACAAACTAGGTCGCCTTCGTTGAGGTTGAGAGCCTTAATAACATCCTGTTTGGCCACGACAATATCGAACTCTAGCAAGCGAGATTCTGGTCGCATTCCTTTTGCACTTATGTCTTCCGTGAAGCTATATAGTTTTTGTAAGCCAACTTCGAGTTTTGGTTGCTTTACAAATGTTCCCCGACCGCGTTGCCGAGTTAAAAATCCTTCTTGTACCAATTCGTTAATCGCTTGACGAACGGTGGAGCGGCTTACGGAATATTCTTTTACAAGGACAGATTCTGGTGGAATGGTGTCACCAGGCTTCCATACCTGCTCTGTTATTTGCTTTTTTAATATATCTTTTAACTGCGCATATAACGGCATTTTACTATCTAATTGTAATTTCTTCATAAAAATCCCTCTTTAAAAACTAGTATCGTTCTATCTTTATATTATAAATCATAAAATAAAAGGAGATAATGTCCGAACATTATACAACGAAATCCCAAATAGGAAGGACATCATTCTGAAAAAGATTCCAAATATAGGTTGACTTTAGTTTGCACTATACCATACTATAAAATTAAATTGAATAGTTTAATAATTTGATAATACCACATGTAAGCATCTAAGAAAATGTAAGGGTTTTATTTTTTATTATTAAATGTACGGACATTAGCACATTATGAATTTTAGGGTCATGTCCAAGGTATAAATTGGCGAAGTGACCCCGAAATCAAATTTAAGAAAGGGAGTGTACATATGAAAATTGGAGTTTTTACACAGTGGATTAAGGCAAACACGATTGAAGAACTGGCACAGAAGATACGTGATTTTGAACTAGATAGTGTCGTTCTTGATTCTTTCCCTGGCTTGGAAATCGATTTAGACAATCCACAGCCGGAAATAGGTGCCAGAATCAAATCTGCTTTTGAAAAAGTAGGAGTAGAAATCGTTGCGATTGGTGGTTATAGCAACCTAATCCATCCGGATCCAGCAAAGCGTGCAAAGGTTCATCAGCGCTTCCTAGGACTTATAAAGTTAGCATCGCAAGTTGGAGCGAAAATGGTTTGTTCGGAAACTGGAACATTCCATCCAGCTAGTGATTGGGATTGGGATCCAGCCAATGTAACAGATGAAGCTTTGGAAGAATTAGTAGAAACTGTTCGTCCGCTCGCATTGAAGGCGAAGGAATTAAACGTTCAGTTAGGATTTGAACCGTATGTGATGAATATCGCTTACGATGCCAAAAGATCCGCTCGTTTTATCGAAAAGCTAGGTTTAGATAATGTTACGCTAGTTGCGGATCCAGCTGGACTTTTAAACCGAATCACATTGAACAAGCAAGCAGAGGTTTTACCACAGGCATTTACGGAGATGGAACCATATTTAGGGCTTGTCCATGTAGAGGATTGTTTGCCAGATCCAAACGGACATTTCTTATTCGTTGGAGCAGGAAAAGGGCAAATCGATTATCCATTGTTCATGGAGCAACTCATACGAGTAGGATATGAGGGACCGTTTATTTTAGAGCATCTCCAGGAAGAAGAGGTTGCGGAAACGCGGGCGTTCGTCATAGAACAATACAATAAAGCAAAAGAGAAAGTAGGAGTGATCGTAAAATGATTAAGCATTTAATTGTTTTTAATATTAGAGAAGATGCGACACATGAAGAATGTATTGAGATGTTAGAAAAAGGAAAAAGAGTGTTATCCGAAATTCCGGGCGTATTAGGTGTAACGTATGGTACTGCCGTTGCTGAAAATGCAAAGTATAAATATACGATTGCAGTAGATTTTCGGGATCGTAGCGTCATTGAAACGTATCGCGACCATCCAATTCATGTTGAGTTTGCAGATGAACATTTTAGACCAATGGCTGTCGATCGTATCACAACAGATTACGAAATTCACGAATGAGGCTTGATGGAATGGAGCTGATTATTACCGAGAATTATGAGGAAATGAGTGCAGCTGCTGCCGAAATTGTCGTTTCTTTGCTCAAGCAGAAGCCCGCTGCGACACTAGCGTTAACGACTGGGAATACACCATTGCGTTTATATGAAAAATTAATTGAGTTGCAGCAATCGGAGCAAATTTCCCTAAGAGAAACGACGATTTTTTCCACAGAAGAATATTTAGGCATATCTGAAGATGCTTATTTTAGCCTTTACAATTGGTTAAAAAGAAGTTTGCTTCAGCCTTGTGACATAAAGCCAGATCAAATTATTCGTTTAAAAGGAGATGCCCTTCATCCAGATAAGGAGTGCGAATACTTTAGTCAACAAATAGAACAGTATGGTGGTCTAGATATAATCATTGAAGGGCTAGGGACGAACGGACATATCGGCTTTAACGAACCTGGTACGAAGCAAAATAGTCGAACCCGTGTCGTCACTCTATCAGAAGAAACGAAGGAATATAATTTTCAATACTGGAACCACGAAGTCCCAGACCGTGCAATGACAATTGGCATGTCGGAAATTTTAGCAGCTAAAAAAATCGTATTATTAGCTTCAGGTACGAAAAAAGCAGAAGCTTTATACAAAGCGTTAAAGGGACCGGTGACAAGTGAGTTTCCAGCATCGTTTTTACGATTAGCAGAGCAACTTACCGTCATAGCAGATAAGGATGCTGCACAGCTTTTCATGCAGGAGGAGAGTGTATGGCAATCTACTTAGGCGTGGATATCGGTACTTCCGGGGTGAGAACCGTTGCCTTTACTGGTCAAGGAGAAGTAGTTGCAGAGGGAAGGGCGAAAATAAACGTTCATTATTCTTCAACTGGTCATGCAGAGCAACATCCACAAGAGTGGGTGGATGCGACGATTTTTTCTCTACAGCAAGTAGCAGAGCGGTTGGGTTCAGAAACGGAGAAAATAAAAGGAATTGGACTAACAGGTCAGTGTCCAACTTTTACATTTTTGTACGATAATGGGAAAGTTCTCGATAAGGGTATCTTGTATTCCGATAATAGAGCGGCTGAAGAGACGGAGCAGTTGGTTGCGTTATTTGGAAGCGAAGAAATTCAGAGGAGAACTGGTCAACATCCGAGTTCCTTTTATCTTTTACCAAAACTGATGTGGTTGAAAAAACATCACCCGGAATACTTTATTTCGAGAGCAACAGTCGTGCAACCGCGCGATTATATCGGTTGGTTTTTAACTGGAACGGTTGCAACGGATCCAACTCATGCCGCTTGTACATTGGCGTATGATTTGCAGGAAAAGAGTTGGATCAAGGAATGGTTAACACAATTAGACCTTGGGCAGTTGCAATGGCCGGAAGTCTATTCATCTACTAGTCTATTAGGCAGTATGCATGAGAAAGCCGCACAATTAATCGGGATCCCTCCTGATATCCCTGTCGCGGTAGGTGGAGCGGATAGTGTATGTGCTGTTTTTGGCTCAGGGAATGCGGATGAGAACGTGCTCTATGATATTTCCGGCAGTACGACATGTCTGCATTTGATAACTCCGAAGCTTGTTACGAAGCCGTTTGTGAATACGTATCCACATGTAGTGGATGGAGAATGGTGTTTGGAAGTCGGAATGAATACAACAGGATTAGCTGTTACGTGGTTATCGCAATTACTAGGGATGAGTTTTGAGTCACTTATCGCTGCTGCTAGAAACGTTTCGCCAGGTGCAGATGGTCTCTTTTTCTACCCATATTTAGATGGGGGAGAACGCAATAACTCGAACATGCCTGGTGCTTTTATAGGATTGAAGCTGGAACATGGAGCGGGGCACTTGGCGAGAGCAGTATTGGAAGGGATTACATTTGCGCTCAAGCAACAAATTGAGCTGATGACGTCTCCAGGAGAACCGATAACAAATGTTTGTGTAAGTGGTGGTGGAGCGAAAAACGACTTATGGAATGAATTGAAGGCAGATATTTTTCAAGTGCCAATTGACACTGCACCACTCGTTGATACGACAGCGCTTGGAGCTGCAAGAACGGTGGCACTGGCGCTCGGAGAAGATTTTTTCATTGGAACGAAACGGGATAGCAATCGCTTTTACCCAGATAGCGTCAGAAGTGAAATTTATGAAAAAGTATATGCGCTATATGGTGAAGTAGAGAAACAATATACGTAAGGGAGAAGGAAATCATGGCATTAGTAAATTTGGATGAAATGTTACAGAGGGCACGTCAGGAAAAGTATGCAATAGGGGCATTTGATTTAATCAATATGGAATTTGCAGAAGCGATTGTGGCTGGGGCTAGTCGTGTAGGGTCACCGCTCATATTGAGTACAGCGGCAGTCCATTTTGATTATGTTGATATGGAATCACTCGCACCAAGTCTGGTGAAATTAGCAGAAAATGCACCGATTCCAGTCGCATTACATCTTGATCACGGTACGGATTTAGAGATGGCAGTGCAAGCAATTCGTTGCGGTTTTACAAGTGTGCAAGTGGATACGGCTCATTTGCCGCTGGAAGAAAACATTGCAGTGACAAAGGAAATTGTTAAGATTGCGCATGCAGTAAATGTTTCCGTTGAAGGGGAACTCGGTTATGTATCCGGTCATGAAGGAGACCACGGTTCCAGGATGGAATCAGACGAGCCTATTTACACAGAAGTGGAAGATGCACAGAAATTTGTGGAAGAGACAGGTGTTGATTGCTTAGCGGTTTCGGTCGGAACGGTCCACTGTCTTTTAAAAGGGGAACCTCGGATTGATTTTGAACGATTAAGAGCGATTAATAAATCGGTTCCGGTTCCATTGGTCATTCATGGAGGGTCTGGTTTAACCGAAGACACATATCAACAGTTAATGGAAAATGGGATGGCAAAAATCAACTATTATGCGGACCTTTCGAAGGCAGCTGTGGAGTCTATTAAACAATCATTATCGCAAAATCCGAATACGACGAGCATCACAGAAGTTTTATCAGGAGTAAGACCAGCTGTTCAGGATGTTGTGGAAGCGAAAATCAAAGTTTGGGGCAGTGATTTTAAATATTAGGAGGAGAAGAAAATGAGCAAAATTCGAGTTGCAATTGTGGGTTGTGGAGTTGTATCGCATTCATATATTCCTCAGTTATTGAAGAGTAAGCATGTGGAATTGGTAGCTGTTTGTGACAATCAGGTGGAAAGAGCAAAGAAACATGCGGAAGACTACCACCTTCCTCACTATTTTGGGGATGTGGAACAATTGCTGGAAGAGGTTGATTTTGAGTTATTGGTCAACTTAACTTCGATGAACCTCCATGGTCCGATTAATAAATTGGCGCTAGAAAAAGGAAGAAACGTATGGTGTGAAAAGCCGATTGCGACCGACTTGAGCACAGCGTATGAGTTGCTGGAAGTTGCGAAAAAGAAGGGAGTCGGCATTTGGGGCGCACCATTCACACTGCTATCGCCAGCTTATCAAAAGATGGCTGCTTTAATTTCATCAGGAGAGCTCGGAAAAGCAACTACTGCTCATGGAATTTATGGCTGGGAAGGTCCAAGCTGGGGCAAATGGTTTTATAAAAACGGTGGCGGTGCGCTGTTTGATTTAGGTGTCTATAATGTTACGACTTTGACTGGTTTATTAGGTCCTGTAAAAAGTGTTGTCGCCATGGCGGGTGCGGCAATACCGGAAAGAGTCGTGGATGGAGAGTTAACAACCGTTGAAGCAGATGATAATACAGCGATTATTTTAGATCACGGAGATGCTGTTTTCTCTGTTATCCAAACAGGTTTTACGTATAAAAATCAATTGGATGACTGGACGATTCAAGTGATTGGGACGGAAGGTACAGTTGCAATGGAAGGTTATGATTGGGAGCCAAGAGGGGTTCGTGTCTTCACTTCCAAATCTGGCGAATGGGATACCGTTGCGAAAGATCAAGAAGGATATCATTGGGCTGGCGGTGCAACATATATTGCGGAATGCTTGGCGGAAGGGAAAGAACCAGCAATTTATGGAGAGCATGCAGTTCATGTGTTAGAGATTATGATTGCGAGTTTGAAGTCAGCGGAGACAGGCAGAAGAATCGCAATCGAATCAACATTTCCTTGGTCAAAAGAGAGGAATGCTTATGCAACCGATTCAGTTTCCGGTAGAGGGTGAGGTTATTCGCGGGACCTTGCATGTACCAAGTGAAACGAAAGGCAAAGTTCCTGGGGTTTTAATTATCCCGGGCTTTGCCGATACGGCCGTAGGTCCTCATAATTTACATGTGCAAATGGCGCGGGAACTTTGTCAGCAAGGATTCGCTGTTTTGCGATTTGATTATCGTGGCCAAGGGGAAAGTGATGGAGAGTTTGTTGATTTTACGATAGAGAGTGGTCTTGCAGATGCGCGGGCTGCACTTCAGTTTTTAGCGGAGCAGCCAGAAGTGGATAGCGATCGATTGGGCGTTGTCGGCTTCAGTTTAGGTGGAATGCTAGCGGTTCAATTAGCCTCGGAAACAGAGTGTGTTCGCGCCTTGTCCCTATTGGCACCTGTCGCTTATCCGGTAAAAGTGTTTCGTTCCTTTTTCCAGGCTTCTCATTTACAGGAAATCGAGCAACAAGGATGGACGGATTGGTTAGGCTGGAAGGTCGGAAAAGGATTTCTAGATGGATTGGACTTTCTGAATCCGGTGGAATCGATGAAGGCTGTAAAAGCGAAAACGACTCTTTTTCATGGAACAGACGATGAGGAAGTACCGATTGAAAATGCACATGCTTTTGGTGTTGAAGTGACATGGTTAGATAATGGGGATCATCAATTTTCATCGTTTAAACTTAAAGATGCGGTAATAGAGCTAACCGCTGATTGGTTTAGGAGACATGTACGGAACTAGATGTTTATGAGAAAACTAGAAAACGAGGTGTGAACATGAATTTTTACTTAATAGGTGCTGGGGTAATTGCCAGGTCGCATGCCGAGGCGATTCGAAAACTAGACAACGCGGATGAAGTAACACTTATAGTGGCTGATACGAATCCTCAGGTTTTACGTGATTTTCAGGCTCTGTATCCAGAAGCAGAAACGTTTTTGGATGCACAGGAGATGCTTGCTGGTGAGGCACAAGATGACGATATTGTTGTTATTTGTGCTCCGCCATTCACCCATTTTTCATTAAGTAAAATGGCGTTGGAATCTGGTCGACATGTTTTATGTGAAAAACCTCTTGTAATGAATGAGGAAGAGGCTGACGAATTATTGGAGATTGCTAGACGGAATAATCGACAATTGGGTTGCTGTAGTGTTCGCTTTATTGGGTTACCTAAATTGGATGAAATTAAAAGGTTGCTAGAGACTAATCAGCTCGGTGATATATATAAGGTGACGTTTATTCATCGCGGTCAAAGGGGGAGACCGGGTGTCGAATATCAGCCAGAAAGTAAGTGGTTTTTAGACCGTTCTAAAAGCGGTGGAGGAATTGTCATGGACTGGGGACCGTATGATTTTACGGTCATAAATGACATTTTAAAACCAACTTCCGTAGAGGTTACGGCTGCATGGACGAGCAAACCGCAAACGGAAGTGGATCCAGTTGATACAGTATATGATGTGGAAGGCCACGTAGGTGCGATGTTGAAATATCACGCGGAGGGGAAATCGATTTGGGTACATTACGAGCGGGCTCATTGTACACATGGGAAACCGTATCATCTCGTTGAAATTGAAGGTACTAAAGGAGCGGTGGAATGGTCGCCTTACTTCGAATCCGATAAGGTGATATTCCGCACTGATAAAAACGGGGAAGTCGTTACAGAGGAAGTCGAATTAGCGAACACTAACGCGATAGACTACATGGACCACCCGATCCATTACTTCTACCGCAAAGTGAAAGGCGAACCTTCCCCAGCATTAACAAACGAACAAGCAATCTTCAACTTCAAATGCCTACAAGCCCTATATAAAGCAGCAGAAACCGGGGCAGGGGCAGTGGTGGAGGAAGTTGTAAGTGCTTAGGTGCCTGGCACCCACACAATTCGGGTACAATTCAGAAAATTCCCGGTGCCAGGCACCCAAACAATTCAGGCACCCCAACAATTCGGAATAGTTCCGGTGCCAGGCACCGAGAGGGAGGTAAGGTGTATGAATATATTAGGTTTTTCGTCGGGGATGTATGGTTGGTATGAGAGGCATTGGATGGATTTTAAGGAAGAGCCATCTTTGGATGAGATATTCCGTTCTTGTGCAGAGGCTGGGTTAGATGCAGTGGAAGTCGACGCACAGCCGGAGATTGTACAGTTGGCGAAGTCATATGGATTTGCGATTTCAGGCTCTTATATTGGATTACCATTACACGAATCGTCCATTAATATAGAAGAAACCGTCATGCCAGTTGCAAGAAGGTTATCCGAAGTCAATGGAAGGGATCTACTAATAAATGCTGATCCAAAAGGCGGCTGGGGTGTTGCTCTTAAGAAAACAGAAGATGAGTTTAAGCGTCAAGGAGAGCATCTGTCAAATATTGCGGATGCAGTAAGGGACCTCGGTTTGAAAGTAAGTATGCATAATCATGCGGATGATAAACACAATGCTGAAGGTGATTTGCGGTCTGTCATTGAATATTCGAGTAAAGAGGTTGGTCTCTGTATCGATACAGGTTGGGCACATGTAGCAGGAATGAATCCATTAGAGTGGATAGAGAAATACCCAGAGCGAGTCTACTCATTTCATTTGCGGAATCAACATGGTGCCATTCCTTCAGAGAATATTACAAGTGGAGATATAGATATGCAAAAACTTATCCATTTGTTGAGTGATATCAATTATCAAGGTTGGCTTACGTTCGAACTATGGCATCGAGAAGATAATCATCCACAACGTTCACTGGTGGAAGATACTAAAATATCAATAAATTACTTGAAACAAGCACTACAGGTCTAAGTGCCAGGCACCCGGACAATTCAGAATAGATCGGGTGCCAGGCACCAAAACAATTCAGAATCGTTCCGGTGCCAGGCACCCACACAACCCTGGCACCCACACAACCCACACGCCTGTCTTAGTATTCTTCGCGATAATTTGTTATGAGCCATTTGCCTTCGTTTTTAAGCAATTCGAATGTTACATTTTCTCTTCTGCCATTCGTGAAGATTAGTTTGTATGTGACGGTTGCTTTATCACCAGATTTTTCTTCTTTTATTAATTGTAATTCATCTACAAAGTAAGGACTTCCACTTAGTGGAAATCGTTGGGAGAGGTTTCTCATTTTTAAGTAATCAAATTCTTCGAATGCATATGTATTCGCTTGATCCCAGTTTGACTCAACTGTCTCATTGATAAATAATTCTACAATTTCAGATGGTTTCTCTTTTTGTAGGCTATAAAATAAAATGCCTATAATAACAATGATAATTGCACCTACTGAGTAAAATACTTTTTTGTCGACTTTTACTAGTTTCTTCTTAATACTATCCATTTGATTTGCTACAGTTCTTGCAGCAGGGAGCTGGTCTTCCCCATTAAATAACCTAGCACCACAATCACTACAAAAACTTGTTTTACTACTAGCTTTTTTTCCACATTGCCAACAATATATCTCTTTTTCTGCTTCCATCATAGTTGCTCCTTTTGACCTATACAATTAATACTTATAGTATACTACGAAAAAGCGGGACCGGGCAGAACACGCACTACCTAGGAGGGAAAGTGGTGGAATTTTATTTATGCCAGGTCCCCAACATCTCTTTGAGTGAATGAAAATCTAATGGAACACCGTAGAAAATACTAGTTTATTACCATTCAAAATCTTCTTGCCTTCCATTATTACTATCCCCTTGGACATTATTACTCTGATTAGAAAATGGACCATTGTTCTCTTTTACAATAAGCTCATCTGCACGGATTACAATTCTATCTGCGTTAATAAATACATTGTCTGCATCAATAAAGATATTTCTACTATTGTTTCTTCTTTTTCCTGTCATTTAATGCACCTCCCTCTAATGGTTGTACAATAAAATATGTCGGTCTGTAATTATTGTATAAACCAATATACTAAACCCACTGAAAGATGATAAAAATTCCTATGATTTTGTAGTATAAACGTGCATTTTCAGGGAAAATGTCTATCATCATTTACCTTCATAATCTTCTAGCGTAGGTAATTACAAAACGTCATTTGAACAAAAAAAGAAGTAATTACCTACTCATATTAGAGTGTTAGGTAATCACTTCTATTCGTAAAATTTTATTGCCTATTCTCGAGTTAGCGGGTCATTCACCAGCATCCGGTGAATCATCTAGATAATCTATTTCCAACGATTCCGAATGATACATCGAGAAGTAGACTTTTTCATTCGTAATTGGTTTTTCTGATTCCCAAAAGTCAATTGGGTGATGTTTAATTTCTGCAAGTAAATCGGTAATTGCATTTTTCATCGCAATAAGAATTGCATCTTTTATTTCGTGACGTTTAGTAGAGACTTCGCCAATACCAACAATGCTTTCTTCTTCCCAAAAATAATAATTTGCGAACATACGAACATAGCCCTCGTATATTCCACCATCCATTTCAATCTGCATTCCATCAATATGTATCCAAAACGGATGAATCCATTCTTTATGCAACTCATTGCTTTTTTCCATCGTTCAACACCCTTACTTCGCAGATTAAGAAAATCGGTCGCTTGATATATGATATTAACTAATAATACTATATGTTCCAATACCTCATAAAAAAGCTTTTCTATCTTAATTCTAGCGTAACTAGTTGGTATAATCTACTACACTTTGTTTTTAGCCTGATGTTGAAATTTAGAACATGCAATGAAGGTTACCTCTTTGATCAAGAACGATAGGAAACATTGACAGATTTTAATATTTCTTAGGAAATAATGGGATGATTTTCCGTGGTTTTTGTCATATCAGCACTTATGATTGTTTAGCGTTCGAGAAATATAAATGTTGAAATTTTCACATAAAGGGATGTTTTGTTAGGTCCATTATCCTATTTTAATAGTATAATAGTATTAATTTCTTTCATGGGGGTATTGAAATGAGTTTGTTTGATGAGGCGTATGCGCAGGAAGGGCTAGCGCAGAAGTTAAAAGCGTTAGGAGTTCCTTTAGATGGAACAGTAGTACAGCCTTGGGGTGTGGGGCAGGATGCAATCATTGATACAACTACGGGTAATATAATTGCTTTTGCTAGCAGTAATGTTCATGGTGGGACTACGATTACGGATACGATGAATGGTGTGATTGGAACAACGATTCCCAATTCTGTCGGGGGTGAGTCGATTATGAATGACTCCTTCCAGCAAGTTGCTTTTACTAGTGAGAATGTATTTGGAGGAGAACATGTATACGGGCCGGATATGTCATTACAGACAATTAGCTTCGATACAGAGGTTGGGGAGTCGATTTATTCTAGTGATATGCAGCTTCTAGGTATTTCTCCTGAACATGGGCCATATATCGATATGCAAGCGAATGTGACGGATATGAGTTCCATCTTTGATTCCTTTTCCGGTCATCAATCATTTGTTTCCTATACGGATATGGTGATGCCAGGCTTTGGTAATAGTTTAGATGCCATAGATGCTGTTCAGTCAGTTGATATGTTAGATGGACTTGATTTCCTTGATTGGATTTAAGGAGAAGTCAAGAAGATGAATACAATGAAAAAACCATATAAAGATGCAAATCGCCAAATGCAAATGTTGGCAAATGAGCTGAAAAATAGTATAAGTAAAACACTTTATGATGATGTATATAAGTACATAAATGAACTTGCAGATCAAGAGATAGAACGAATGAATGGTTCCATAAGGAAGTGGGTTTTTAAGCGTATCGAAAAAATTGAGAAAAGACTCGAAAGCTCGGAAACTACAAAATCTGCGAGAAATGATTTGATGAAAGAGTATTATAAACTTCTCCATCCGCAAATGTTTATCGATATATTAAACAAAAACCTACATATGAAGCATGTGCAAGAAACATATGAGCGCTTTTACAAGAAAGTAACGACTGCGAATGATTTTTCTACTATTTTAAAAAGGTACAAAGCGAATGAATCTATTTTTAAAGCATACTCCCATTATGTGATGGAAGAAACAAGAGGATTAATTCAACTGTTGCAAAATCATGGGGAAGCATTGCAGGAACACTTTGATTTTGTGAAAAAATTAGCAGAGAAACAAGGTGGAAATGTAGCACTTAAAATCGGAGCAGGGATCGTTGGTTCCCTTTTAGCAGGGCCTGTAGGAGGAATTGCGTCTCGAAAAGTTGTCGGTTCTCTCACAAACAATGATCCGTATATCGAAGCATCTCTTCAAAATGTAAGGGAAACTTGGCGTGTGATTATAAGTGGCTGGGAGACAGCGAAAACAAGGATTAGACAGGAATTACATATCTTATTTTTTACTTTAATTGGTGGATATTTTAAAAAGGTAGCAACAGACTTCGATGACTTGGGATATGTTATCACCAATTTTTCTCGTAAACGGTATACATTTAAATTAGAGGTAAAAAAGTCAGAACAACAAAGATTGGCGCATTGGATGGACGAAAACGAGCAATTATTGTGCAAAGCATTAGGTGCAAACAATTTTTCGTTTGCGCAACAATTGACGACCAATCTAGTTCAGTATTTCTCAGCAAATAAAACTGCAGGTAAAGTAATCCCTGCTGGGCAAACACGCACCTTATTGGAAAAATCACAGTTGTTCCGCTACGGTGTGTACATATACCAAATTGATCAAGCGTATTGGAAACAAGGAAAGTATGAACAAGCTTTACAGCTGTATGGAGAGCTGTTAACTAAATTGCCAATCTCTGTTCGTGAATCGCAAGCAATAGCACATGTGCCTTTGCAGTCAATAGAAGAAGTTTGTATTCGAATGATGATAGCGAGTGTACGCAATTCAGAAACGTTACTGGCTACCACAGAAATCCTGAACAATGTTGTGGAGAAAAAAGAAGTTACGTCACAACCAGTACTACAGATGATACAGGCATTTACATATTTTGTGTTACAAACAAGGAAGGAAAAGCGACTTGCAATTCCTTATCAACAGGTATTAGAAAACTATGAGAAAAGTTTAAAAGATAGTCATATTGAAGATGATGATCGTTTTATGCGTTTCTTAAAACGAAAAGCTTTTTTACAGAAGCTAGGAGTTGTAGCTGTTAGTCGTTCCATCGCAAAATACCAAGATTTTACCGATAAATATAAGGTTTTAAAACTAAGATATGTATTTCCGCTATTATTCTTCCTATTTTTTATCACAAATGGAGTTGTTTTTGGACAAACAGGGAAATTAATACCGCCTGCCCTCGATCGTTACTATTTTGAAAAGGTAGAAGTACCAACGCTTCAGACGCATATTGATCATTCGGCATTAGCAAAGGCAATTAAAAAATTAGATATGAATCGAGTGTTCTATTTATTAGAGAACGCCAATGTAGATGAGAGACGTTTTAAAGGTGATTTGATCACACTTTTAAGTAAGGCAGTAGAACGTGGAGATCAAGATTCCGTACAGCGCCTGCTTGATTATGGAGTCGATGTCAATGCTGCCAATCGAGATGGTGATACGCCATTATCGATTGCGGTGGCGAACGAAGATATGGAGATGTCTCGCCTTTTATTAGAGCATGGGGCAAATCCAAATGAAGCAGCACTTATTTTTGATGTGATAAAAAGAGAGAACATGGCTTATTTGGATCTATTGATGGAGTATGGTGGCGATATTAATAAGGCGAATGAAGCTGGATTACTCCCGATTCAACAAGCAGTTTCTGATGGTGATGTAGAACTGGTGAAAGTTTTACTAGAATTAGGTGCAGATGTTTTACAGCAAGGAAGTAGTGGACATGCACTTCAAATAGCGGTAAATCGTCGTCAGACTACAATGATTGAGTTTCTGTTAGAGCATGTGAAGCATGATGAACGGTTAACGGAAGCAGATTTGATGAGCATTATTGATGGTGCAATCCTTTCTAGCAATCATTCTTTAATAGAACAAGTGCTAGCAATTAGACAACTGCCGATACCGCAAACGAAGTTATTTGCTGCAATTAATAAAAAAGATCTTCAGATGGTGAAGCTGTTCCTCGATGCTGGTGCTGTAGTGGACGGTCAATCGATGATTGCAGCCGCAAATGTAGGGAGTCTTGAAATAATCTCTGAGTTAATAAAAACAGGAGTGAGTATTAACAGCACGGACAGTGAAAAACGCACGCCTGTAATTTTAGCAACTATTAAAAATGATACAGAGTTGCTATCCGGATTGTTAAAATATAAGCCGAATCTACAATTTAAAGATAGTTCTGGAAAGACTGCGAGCGATTATGCTTTAGAAAAAGGATACCTTGAAGTTTACGATTTGATAGGAGTAGATGGGATAAATCTGCAAGACAAACTACTTGTTGCTATCGAGCAAAATGATTTGGTGATGGTGGAAAGATTGTTGAAAATAGGTGCTGATCCAAATGGGGTAAATGTTGATCGTGAACCATTGATCGTATCTGCCGTAAGTAATAATAACTTAGAGCTTGTAAAATTATTGATTGCTCATGATGTTGATTTATCAGTAGCAAATCAGTCGGGAGATACGTTATTAACGATTGCGAATCGCAATTATCCTACAGATATGATTGCGTTACTGGAAGAAAATGATGCACCGGAACAAGCTGATTTTACAAAGGAAAAAATAATTGGCTATTGGAAACGGCGACCACTGAATGATGGGGAAGAGTCTAATGTAGTTGCAAAAATAGAAAAAAAGGACAGCAGTTATTATTTTACTCAAATTCAGGATGGAGAAGAAAATATAGAGGAGATTACAAAGGATTGGGATGATAGTCTTCTAGTTGGGCCTAGTTATTTAAACTATGACTTTGAAGAAGATCTACTTTCTGCTTTTCACTATAAATATGACCGTGTGACACAATCTGTTTTCCAAAGTAATGTAAAAGAGCAGCACGATTTGATAGCGGCTGAGAAGGCGTTTGAAGAAGCAAAAGCAAACACCTTTGTCCGTTTAAAAGGTTACTGGACAAATACAGCTGAACCGACAGACGATTACCACTTTGTGAAGCAAATATCGGTGGAAGAGTCCCAATATGTCGGGTGGATCATTCGCTTTCATGAAAATGGCCACACAGGCAGCATCAATTCCCTTTCGACAGACTCGATAGAAGCAATTGAAGGGAACACAGTTTATATACGTAACAATGATCTGCAAATCACCTTCATTAATAATGATAAGATTCATTTATACTTCGACTTCCTACAAGAAGGAGAAGTAATAGAATTGACGAGGGATTAAGTGGAAAACTGCAAAGGAGAACAAAACAGCCATTGGAATAGTAATCCAATGGCTGTTTGTGGTGCCTCTGTTTGTGGTGCCAGGCACCCGAACAATTCAGAATCTTTCGGGTGCCTGGCACCGAAACAATTTTTGGTTCTATTGTCCTATATTACGCAAATTCCGCAGTTTTTATAGTAAAAAGTCCCTACATAAATATAAAATCATCTGCAAAATTATACAAAATTCGACGTTTTTCACTTTACAAATTATTTATATAGTTTAATATCAAATCGAATCGTAAATTCTAACTCAAAATAAGGAGGCACTAACAGAATCAATTGCTACCATTATACCTCTTTAGAAACTACACCATACGCGCTAGCATAATAGATTCCGTATTTTATCTCGAAAATAATCAATAGTGAGGTGCGGTTTCCATAGTAATAACTTTAAAAGTTAGGTTAACAAAATGGTTACATAAGCTTTTTTATACAATATTATGCTCACAAATGAACAATGTTATATTAGGAAAACTTCTTAGGTTAAAAATAGGTGGTAATGATAAAGGTGAAAAAAAGAAAACAGCCCCGATATAAAATATTACAATTTCAATTCCAGGCTGAGGATCTTTACATTGACTTACAAACACAGGAAACGTTGAATCGTCTATTTTCATTTATATATGAACATACGAACATTATGTATTTAACTTTTATAAAAAAGAAACATTTAATCGATTATCTTATTTATCATAGTGTTAATGAGTTCCAAATTATTTCATTTGTTGAAGCAGTTAAGGATGTAAAAAGGTTTATTAATTTTCTACAAAAGAAAAAAATCAAAACCATTGATGATTTAGACCTATCTTTAATCAATTCCATGCTTTGGATTCGTTTATCTGAACAAGATCAAGGATTTCGTGAGACTAAACGGGAAAAAATTAAAATTAATTTATCGGAAGTAATGATGGATAAAACCAGTACTTAAAAACTACAAAATTCGACTTTTTTCCTATTAACTATTGATTTGCTATAATTACATACTATGATAATAGTAGGATTATTTAAAACACTCTCTATATTGATCGTCAATGTAGGGGTGTTTTTTCATATTAAAGAAATGGAGTAGATTTATGTTTTGTCCGAATTGTGGTTTTGAGATTTATAAAGAGGAGAAATTTTGTTTTAAGTGTGGTAAGTCTTTACAGCGTGATGCGAGTCATGAAAAGCTCAACGAACGAAGTCGTAGTGCTGCTAGCCAACCAGAAGTGATGTATGCAGGCTTTTTCCGCAGAGTGATCGCATCTACCATCGATGTTTTATTGTGGTTGTTGTACTGCATTACCGTATTTTTGCTTCCAATTCATGATGCTTACAATATTATAGTAGGATTTTTCATTGCCTGGTTATATTATGCGTTACTCGAGAGCTCTACATGGCAAGGCACGATTGGTAAAAAAATCGCCGGAATATCTGTTTGTGATATGGAAGGGAAGCGGATTTCCTTTTGGAGAGCATCGTCACGATATTTCATGCATATTTTATCGAATATAACGATGTTAATCGGCTACATCATGCCTGTTTTCACTGAGAAAAAACAAACCTTGCACGATATCGTTTCAGGTTGTGTACTGGTGAAAAAATAGAGAAGGAAGGTTGTCATGGCGCGTTTTATTTTATTTTTAAGTATTGTAATCTCGACGACCGCTATTGGCTTGGTAATATCACAAGGTGATCCAGAAGTAGTGGAAAAACAACGAGTACTTCAGGAAATTTTTGACGAAATTGCAGGTGTTGAGAATTCTACTTCATTTGCTCTTGGAGATGATGAGGACCCTAATTACCCGATGGAGAACGAGACGAACGACGAATCTATTGGGGATAGTTCGAATCTAGACATGAATGAGGAAGCTGATACGGTTGGGGTTCAGTTAGAAAACGATGAAGTTCCTATGGAAGAGCAATTAGTGGAGGATGAAATTCCTGTGGAAGAGGAGCATACCGAGATATCTGATGAGGGTGATCAGATGGGAGACGAATATGCTTCCGATGAAGTCCAAATCGATGAGGATTATAATCCGTTTGCCCAACAAGATGAAGCGGCGGCATTTAGTAAGACGATAAAAATTGGTACACCTCAACATGTTGTCACTAATCATTTTGGTTGGGATGTGGAACATGGAACTGATGGGGAAGGGTTATCTATTTATCGGGAATTTCCTGTCGCGTTTTATATGAAAGACGGTGTTGTACAATTAATTAGCTGGGGAAGAAGTGGAAGCTTCGATCAATGGGAAACACAGGAAGGTATTGGAAGACGATCCTCATTTGAAGATGTGAGAGAAGCGTATATCAATTTTACATATAAAATTTTATATAGAGCGGGAAATCCGCAACCTTCGTATGTAGTTGTAGACTATCATACCAATAAGCTAGTTTTTGAGTTCACAGATAATAGAGTCAGTTTTATCTTTTTATGTGCACCTGAAATGCTAGAGCATTCATATGTTAAAAATACGGTTTTTACTTATGATGAACTGCAAGAGGAGCCACTTTAATAAGAAACAAAGGGATACGTGTGAGTCAGCCACTCACTATTCAAATGGAATTTTTTGGTGCAATAGCAGGGTTTTGTAGTGGAGTTGTCAAATATTTTTATGTGAAACTAAGAGGAAGGCGTTGGTCATATGCCTCATGTAGAAGTGAATAATCATACGTTATTTTATAAAAAGGAAGAAAGTAGCGGAGACCAAAAAGATATTCTCTTGCTAATCCATGGACTCGCCTTAGATTCTTCGTGTTGGGGTCCGTTCCCTGAGATTCTAAAGGAGTCGTTTACTGTTATTCAGTACGATGTACGAGCTCATGGAGAGAGTAGCACTGGTGAGGAGCCAATTACATGGGATTTATTACGAGAAGATCTACATGGCCTTATTCATCATTTAAAACTAACGAGAGTACATATTCTAGCATTTGGCTATGGAACCAATTTTGCGGTAAAATTTGCCCTCAAGTATCCAAATTATGTTCAGTCACTTACGCTCATGTCCTTGCCATATATGGAGCCAAATAATACCCATTACCATTTAACTCAGCGTGTTTTTCCATCCATAAAGGAGACGATGGAAGCGGGAAATCCCAATTTTCTCCATCCATACGAACGGTTATTAAAGGGGTATACGACCTTAAGTTCCAATGATAAGGGGTTAATCACCTATTTTCGCGTCTTGCTCGGTAATTCGGATGAACTCTTTTCAGAAATGGTAAAATTAGCTTCGAATTCTACATTATTGTTGGAACTTGCACAGTTATCTTGTCCAGTCCTGCTATTAAGCGGGGCATTGAATGTAACGAGTCCAGATGCTTTATTAAATGCGAGTTCTTTTTTATTAAAAAATAGTACTCGAATTACAATACCGGATGCTTCCTTTCTGCCTTTTTTAGAGCAACCGGAGTTAGTGGCGAAATGGGTGCGACTTTTTGCATCACGGAATAGTGGTGCGAGTTCATCCATAATGGAAACACAGCGGTATATTCAAGCAGTATTTCAGCCTGAAGAGGATAAGGCAATGGAGAGGATACCTGTTCTCCATGTCCAACTTCTTCATGGATTCCATGTTGCAATTGATTCTGTACCAGTGACATCGGACTGGAACCATCTTCATGCGAAGCAGATTCTCTCATATTTAATTTTTCATCCGATCACGACTCGGGAAATCTTATGCAAAGAATTATTCCCCGATGTGGAGTATGATAAAGCGATGGTAAGCTTACAGGAATGTTTGAACCACTTAGAGAAAATGCTGCGACATCCGATGAATTCTACAAAGGGATTATTGTTTCAAAAAGAAACGGTTTCCGTTCAATATAAGATTAAATGTGATGTTACGGACTTAATGACTGTCGTTCGCCAGGCGGTTGTCGAACGCGACCAGCTAATTCGCTATGAACTGTGCAAACAACTTCCATCAACATTACCAGAAACAGTACTAGCTGATATTGACAGCAACTGGGCTAATACTTTACGCAATGAAATAGAAGCCCAACTAACCTATTTGAATGAATGGATAAAAGATATGGGCTGGGACACGAGGTCCGTTTCCTTGTCCAAGTAGGTTAGTGGGACAGAGGGACACGGGGTCAGCTTCCTTGTCCCAATAGGTTATGGGCTAGGGTGGAGAAATTATTTCATTATTGTGCTAAAAGCGCTGCATCTCTTTATAAGAGGTGCAGCGTTTTTACATGGATATTTGTAGAGCATATGTATTTAAATATTCGTCAAATTGTGTCGAAAAAAACGGTGGCATAGGTATAAAGTTATTTTTACATGTATACCTTTTTCATTAAGACTGGTAATGTTTCCATGGACGTCACTACCTAACCGACGTAATGGGTGGATACTTCATCGGAATGGCATACTAATACTTTGCAAAAAACTTGTAATTGATTCCTCGGGACACGGGGTCAGAGAAAGTGTCCCACAATCAGCGTACGAAGTGGGACAAGGGACCTGACCCCATCATGTCCCGCAGAGTCTTTATCTAGTACTTAAGCCGCTTTTAATTATGGGTAACATCACATATCATCATGCTGAAGGATAAATAAATAATTATTTATTTGGTTGGATAGGCCAAATCGTTCGGAGGTGAAGAGTAAATGAAATTTTCAACAGCTAAGTGGATGGCGTTAATATTTGTAGCAATAGCTGTTATTTTTATTGGATTATATTTTTATTTGGATGCTCAGGATAGTATGATTCCACTTTTGCGTCTTCTAGTCAGACCTGTTGGGGCGGGAACGCTATTGTTTGCGGCCTTTATTATGCTGGCAAGCCTAATGGCACAAAGAAAAAAACAAGAGCAGATAACGATACAAAACTTTCTTGGTTCGTTTCTTATTCTCGTTTGTTTAATAGGAGTCAGGCTAATTGGGAATAGTTTGAAGTAACTTTTTCTATAATCTTAAAAGCAATCTTACATTAGTAAGAATACGTAGTAACTTTCCAATGCTGAGAACCTGTTCTTCGCTTTCCTTTTAGTCCTTTTTTTTGTAACTCCTTCGCGATAAGCATATTAAAAAAGCCGTGGCCTACTAGAACTACATATTCATATTCTTTTGCAACATTAATTAGTCTTTCGGCTGCATTTTTTGCTCTGATTCTTGCATCCCGTAGAGATTCACAACCACTTGAATATCCCATCAACCATAAGCATCTTAAAATTACAGTCCAACTAGCTGGACTTAATTTTAAGTTTGCTATTTTTGGATAAGCATTAGGCAATCCTGTTTCTCTAAACAAAGGGTCTGAGATTATTTTTTCATTGGCATTTAACAGCAGTGCTGATTCAATAGATCTCTTCAGGTCACTCGTTATGAAAATATTTGCTTTCTCTACTATTTCAATCGTTTCTGAATGATATGAAACCTCTTGTAGCACCCCAGCATTATCATAATCTGTAAGCCAATTATTATATTCGAATAAGGACATTTTTTCGTTGTTTGTAAGCATAGATCTTCCGTGTCTAATTAATGAGATTCTCATTATAAATCACCTTGAACCTATTCCATTATAAATCACCTTGAACCTATTCCATTATAAATCTACTATTTACTTTAATATAAGGGGATACCTCTCTTTAATCAACATAACATTTATATATCATAGAGGAGGAAGTGGAAGGGACGAGGGGGCAGTTTCCCTGTCCCGATAGGTTTAGGATGGGGAAATTGCCCCATTGTCGTGCTAGAAGTGCTGCATCTCTTTATAAGAGGTGCAGCTTTTTTACATGGATATTTGTATTTCGTGTGTAGAATGGCATGTTCATAAACTTAAATATTTATCAGATTGTGTCGAAAAAGATATTATAGGCATAAAATTATTTTTACATGTATACCTTTTTTATTAAGACTGGTAAGGTTGATAAGGTACATAAGTACTACAAAGGAGAAAAATTATGAAAGTAATGTTGTGGATAACGATTGCCTGTATATATACGATAATTGTAATTACAGGTGCTTTTGATATGATGGATTATTCAATTTATGAAAAATTTAGTGGAGATCTACATCCGACTGTTGAGGTAATGATGATTGGTATCGCATCACTAGCTGATACGGAAATACTTGCGTTATTATCGCTTACTACGGTTGTGATTTTGTGGATTGGTAAAAAGTTAAAATGGATCGTTAGTTATATTACCATCATGAGTTGTGGAGTTATTGTCACATTGATTTTAAAACTTGTAATTAAACGTGACCGTCCAGGTGAGGAAGTTAGTTTCATTGATTTTTGGGGCTGGGGCGAAGGCATCATTTCGTATAGTTATCCAAGTGGTCACGGAATTAAATCTCTATTATTCTTTATGTTCTGGATTATTTACTTGCAATATAATTACATGAAAACTCGTAAACTCCAAATAACAACATACGCTTTATTTCTCATCCCTATCCTAGTCGGCATCGCTCAAATAATGCTTGGCCGCCACTACATAACCGATGTCATAGGCGGATACCTCATCGGAATAGCCATCATCACATCCTGCACTGCAATTTTCGGTGCCACCTTTTTCGGTGCCAGGCACCCGAACAATTCGGGAACAATTCAGAAAATTTCTATTTGAAGTGCCACGCACCCAAACAATTAACAATAGTTTCGGTGCCTGGCACCCGCACAATTTAATCTACAATCCAAGGTTCTAGATGTTTGGTGCTGTCTTCTTTTGGATCGTAATCGATACAATATTGCGTATAGGCTTTTTTATTGTTGTGTGCTTCATGTGGCAATAAGGATGGTAGGTATTGCAGGTTGAGGAAAGGGAATGGTGGTTTCGTATTGTGGAAGTAGTATTGATATGAACTATGCGGGTAGTCTTCCATTGCTTTTACAATAGGGACTTTAGTTTCGATAGGATTGCGATGTATATAAGCACTCGCATTTAGTTGGCGGATTGGATTATTGATTTCTTTAGAGAAGTATCTATTTTCATAGATTTGTCCCGTATAATTATATTTTTTTCGAAAGTAGTCACTATATCTTTTATTGAGAATCGCCATTAGCTTTCCAAGAGGTACTTCATGAGAGCGAAGGAGAAGGTGATTGTGATTGGTCATAATACAAAAAGCGTATATTTCAAAATAATATTTTTCAAATACATACGTTAAGATCCGATAGTATTCCCTCACATCACGTGTTCCAGGAAAGATTTTCTGTCTATTATTTCCGCGCATCACAACATGATAATAGCCATCTGGATGCCATGTCCTTCTAGGTCTTGCCACAAAATCCCTCCTCTTTTGAGTGCCAGGCACTGATACAATTCCCAATATTCTAGGTGCCAGGCACCGGCACAATTAGTTTTCATTATCATAGTCAATACCTTTTATAGTGGCAAATAGCCAAAATCTAATTTTCCTCACTATATTCATAGAGAAAATGAAAATTTCTTAAGGGAAAATTACATTTTTAGTGCCAGGCACCGACACGATTATGAAAATTAACAAAAGTTCCGGTGCCAGGCACCCAAACAACTCCGAAACAATTCGGAATAGTTCCGGTGCCAGGCACCTTTCGTGTGCTAGGGTTCGTCCACAAAATTCTTGGGAGCTAATTAATAACGCAGTGGCATTTTCTTTTCGTATTTATTAATTTTTGAAGTGAAGCGTAGGGTCGTGATGTGTGGCCTTGTAATAGCACTACCTACGACAACAGCATGTGCACCTAGGTAAAGGCTTTGTATTGCTTCTTCAGGTGTATTGATTTTCCCTTCCATTAGAACTGGACCATATTCTTTACTAACATGAATGATTTCTGCTAGCATTTCGAAGTCAGGACTGTCGATAGACTTAGGTTGTTCATTAAATCTATATAGGGTAGGTGCTACTAGATCGGCTCCGCAATTCCATGCTAGTTTCGCTTCATCGGCATTACGAATATCTGCGAGTACTGTTATATCTGGAAATTCCTTTTTAATTAATTCTATAATTGTATATGCCTTTTCTCCTGTGGCATTTAAGCGGTTGGTAGCATCGACTGCTACAATATCTGCACCTGCTTGAATCACTTCTCTAACAGCATTCATATTTGGTGTGATGAATACAGGGCTCTTCCCATCATCAATTTTCCATAACCCAATAATTGGTATGTCCGTTATTTTTCTTACCGCTTGAATATCTTCTGGGGTATTGATTCTTAACCCCACTGCACCACCCCAAATAGCTGATTCTGCCATTTTGACGACAATACCGGGCATATAGATGGGATCTTGCTTTCTAGCCTGACAAGATACGATTAAACCTCCTTTAATTGACTCCAATAACTCTTGTTTTTTCATGAAATCACCTCATCTAGTGCCTGACACTATCAAAATCTAATGTTTACAATTTAGTGCCAGGCACCTGAAATAGCGAAAATTGGCTAGCGGTCTCCACAGAAGAAGGAGCTAGCCATTGAATTTACTTATTTACGTAATCTTTTGGATCCTTGGAGCTGGGGTGGATACATTCTTTTGTGTTCACTTTCCAATTTTCCTTAATCGCGATATGGCCAGTTAATAATGGATCGTTGGTTTTTTCTTGATAAGTTTTTAGTGTTTCACGCATTTCCTGCAGTATTGGTAGGTATGCAGGATCTTCTACTAGATTGTTTCGTTCTCCCACATCATAGTAAAGGTCATATAATGCCTCTTTCGGTTTTTCTTTCTCTCTTAGTTCATGTTCCAAATAGAAGTCTTTTGTTTTCGAAGCATCAATATTTGAAATGTTAATTTTTAAGAAGTCCTCGTCAAAGTAGCGTATATATTTGTAGCGCTTTGTTCTAATACTTCTAGCTGGTTCATAGGAAGTATGGAAATTAATTTCAGCAAATACTTCCTTGCGTACCTCAGATTTTGAATCGGTGAACACTTCCGCAAATGAGACCCCTTGTAGGTGTTTTGGTTTTTCCAAACCGATTAAATCACACAGTGTAGGGAAGATATCTACTTGTGAAACTAAGCTATCAACAACTGTTCCAGCAGTTGATTTGCCAGGTACCCGCATTATAAGTGAAACTGCAATGCCACTATCCGTTAAATTACACTTACTGAATGGGAATGCAACTCCGTGGTCTGTTGTAAAGATAATAATAGAATCATCGTATAATCCTGTTTCCTTAAGTGTATCGATTACGATTTTAAAAGAAGCGTCAAACCAGGTCGCTGAATTCAAGTAGTCTGCATAATCCTCCCGTGTTTCTTCGAGATCTGGGATTGGGAATGGAGGAGAGACATAGTTCGGATTAATCTCAGTAAGACCTTTTTTCGGGAATTTTCGATGAGTAGCAAACAAACCATACGATAAGAAAAAAGGTTTGTCTGTATTTTTATTTTTTAACCATTCCCTAATCCTTTGTGCATTTTGTAGATCCCATTCTACTAATTCTTCCTCTGTATAGTTTGTATTGACCGTTGTAATATTCTCGTCATATCCAATAATTTGTGCAGCTTCTTCATGGTCGAGGTAACTAGCAGCCTCATGTTGAATACCGCATAGGACCGTATGAAAACCATTCTCCTTTAAAAAGTGCACCATATGCTTGGAGTAATCATTTAATGTAAATCCTCTTTGCGCGAGTCCTAACATTCCGTTGCTATGCGGATACAAACCAGTCAATAGAGCTGCTCGACTAGGTGAGCAGGTGGGAGCTGCACAAAATGCATTCCGGAAGAGGACTGCATTTTGTGCAAACTCCTGGAGATTTGGCGTAGGAACATCATATCCATAGGGACTGAGAATTTTGCCGCTATCATGAGTATGAATATAAATAATGTTCTTTTTCATGTTTATATAACAAATCCTTTCGCTTCTCTTGAGGTGCTATATTTATAAAGTTTCAATATACTCATCGATGTCTGATTTGATGATATTTACTTTAGGACCATAGATAACTTGAATTGCATTTCCACGAACAACGGTATTGAGAGCCCCTGTTGCCTTCAATGCATCAGGATCAATTTTGTCAGGTTTCACGACACTTACTCGCAATCTAGTTGCACAGTTGTCGATATCCGTAATATTTTCCATTCCACCTAATGCCGCTATAATCGCAGCGGCTTGACCAGATTCGTATGTGCTCTGGATTTTCATTTCTTCTTCATTAATCGTCTCATCTCGACCAGGTGTTTTCGCATTTAGTTTCAATATCAATGTTTTGAATACAAAGTAGTAGACAATCGCTACAGGAATTCCTAAGAGGATTACCCATAAGTAACCTGTTTTCGCATTACCTTGGAAAACTCCAAATAGTAGAAACTCAATGACACCAGCGGAGAAGGTAGAACCAATCGTGATATTCATAACGGCCGCTAGTACAAACGCTAACGCGAAAAGTAAAGCTTCTGCTACAAAGAGAATTGGTGATGCGAATAGCAATGCAAATGAAATTGGTTCAGTTACCCCTGTAATAAACGATGTAAGTGCAATGGAAATTAGGAATCCCATCGTTGCCTTACGTTTTGGCCCTTTCGGAATTGCTTTATACATTGCAAAGGCGATGGCTGGCATACCAAACATCATATGGAAGTATCGACCACTATTAAATAGAGCTAGATTTTCAAAGAATTTTGTCGTATTTGGGTCAGAGAGTTGGGCTAGGAAGATGGTTTGGAAACCTTCATAGACGACGCCATTTACCTCCATGACTCCACCAGCTGCTGTTGTCCAAAATGGTAAGTAGAAGACGTGATGAAGTCCAAGTAAATATAGGGTGCGCAGCATGATACCATATAGAAATGCACCCACAACCCCTAAACCTGAAGCAACTTCTCCAAAGGCAGCAATCCCATTACCAATCATTGGCCAAATTACATACATAAGTGCCCCTACAAGAACAAATACGAATGTATTAACAATTGGCACAAAACGGGAGCCGCCAAAGAAGGCAAGGAATTCTGGTAATTTCGTTTTATAAAAGCGATTATGCACAAAGGCTGTCACAATCCCTGTCAAAATACCACCAAATACTCCCATTTGAAGGGTCAATACTCCAAATTGCATCCCTTGACCATATTGACGGGGGTCTGCATCAGCCGGAGCAATTGTCCCTGTTGCTTTTAATAAGGCATTGATGGTCAGGATTAATACAAAGTAACCAACAACTGCAGCAAGTGAGGCGGTACCTTTATCTCCTTTTACAAGACCAGAAGCAATTCCGACCGCAAAAATCAGTGGTAAAGCAGAGAACACTCCGTTACCAGCTGCGTTCATAATACTTAATATTGCTTGCAGCACCGTATTATCTAAAATTGGATATGCTTCGAGCACCGCTTGACCTGATAGAGCAGCTGAAATTCCTAAAAATAATCCAGCTACAGGTAAAATTGCAATTGGTAACAAAATAGCTTTCCCGAGTCTTTGACCAAAATCCATCCATTTATTAGGCTTTTTCGCCATACTTAACCCTCCCTTTACAATCCATGCTTTTATATAGGACTTATAGGAACTTCTTGTGTTTACTTTTTAGTAATCCAAATTGGAGAGGACCACGCAGTCGCGCCATCCCGTTGTGTAACTTTAATAAAATAAAAGCTTTTTTTCTCTTCTTGTTTTAAGTTAAATTTCCAGTTCACTTTATAGCCAGATTCGCTTGTTCCTTTTAATAGCCTTACTTTGTAAGCATTATGATAGAAAGGATCACTACGGTAATAATCCGTAAATCCAAATCGGTCTTTTAACAGTGCTTTTGCTTCTTCATACAATACAAATAGATCCGTATTATCTAGTAATTCAGCTACTTTCTTTTTATATGTGTTTCCATCAATTTCAAGTTCGACGGTAGAGTGGAGGGGAGCACGGATTTCAACAATAAATCCTTCTGTTAAGACTGGAGATGGCCCCATCCATTTACCCGTTTGTGTTGACTTATATGAAGTAAGTTCATATTCCAATTCTTTGTTTGTTAAAGATATAAGTTTTTGTCCAGGTGATGTCCAACATTTTTCTACAGATACAATTTCACCTTCTGTTTTTATTTTACCGTGCCATAGCTTGGAGGTAATATCAGGGAAAATTCGTGTATCTGGACCCCATCCGTGTTCTATTTTGAATTTAAAAGTTACGATTTGCTCAGAAGGCTGGTTTTCCCATTTTCCATTATGAACATAGGTTTTATAGACAATTCCATCCTTGATTAGTTCTATGCGCGATACAGCATCTCCAGCTTCCACTTGTACTTCGTGAGTAAACTCATCTTCTGTAGTTTCAAAAGACTCTCCCATACTATGACCATTAATTTCATAGTTTAGTAAAATCTTATTATGAGAAACTCCATACACTCTTCTTTTTATAAATGCATCCCAAATCTCTTCTTTACTGTTATTCTTTGCTAAGACAGCGGCATATCCATGGCCAAATGTAGCAGGTACTACATGGTTGTCACCAGAGGCGATAATTCCAATCTCATGTCCAGCTTTTAACCCATCCATGATAGAAGTGCCACCAGTTCTAGGTCCCATGTGTATATGACGGTTCATGTGGATATCGGTATAACCACTTTCTGAAGAACCATGTGATGAATATATTTCCGCGAATGGAGAGCGCTTACAATCATGAGTGGACCAATTTTTACCCCGATGCCCAAGTGAATAAGCTAGGTGATGAGGGATTGCTATTGCATCAGGTGGTAATAGCTCACATAATTCACGGTATCTCCTTGGATTATAGAAGTCACCATCTTCTTTAAAGAATACGTTATGGTCACCATCTAAACAGGCGCCTTGCCATTCATAGCCTAGGAAAACAGGGAAGTTTGCATCTTCTTGAAGACGTAAGAATTTCTTTATTTTTTCCCAATCATCCAAAACGGTTTCCATTGGATATATATCTTCTACTGGCATACCGGACTCGTGCTTTCTCATGTAATAAGGATAATATGCAATGGCCCAAAAATCCAAAAGTTCCTTTGCCTGTTGATACCAAGTATCTAAGTCTTCGACATGTTCGTGATGAACATTAGAATGAAGATCAGTAAATAAAATCTGATATTTAGATAGTTTCATATAATCACCCCTTTTGTGAGAGCCTTTACTTTATTATAGACAGATTGTTATACACTTTCAATATATTTGTATTAACAAATTTAAATTATGTTTAATACATTATGATTAATTATATTAATCTTTTCGCGATAATATGATTGAATATAAAAAACAACATGATCTCCTGAAAGGAGGCTTCATGTTGTTTAGGTTTACTTCGCTTTAATTACTTGGTATTGATAGCGTTCTGTGTTTAGAAGTAATTCTGTGTAGTCTAATATTGCGCCGTTGGATAGGTAGGTTGTATTCATAACTTTTAATATAGGCATTTCTGGGTCGATGCCAAAATAATCGACAATTTCGGAAGTGGGCATGATAGGAATGATAGCATGGTGAGAGTAATCGACAGTTGTTTCTTTATATTCTTCAGCATATTTGTATTTTGATCCTTTAAGTTTCTCATACGATAAATCTGGATACTCCGCAACATCCATATAAGAAATTTCATACATCATTGGCTCTCCATCTGCTTTCCTTAGACGTTCAAAATAATATACTGGTGCGTCCACTTTGATTTTGAGTTTTTTACTAATTCTTTCTGATGCGGTAATCACCTTGAAAACAAGAATGTCTGTTGTTACTTCTTTTCCTAACTCAGTCATTTCTTCTGAAAAACTCTTTACTTTTGTCGCCCTGCCAACAACAGACTGCTTAGCGACAAATGTACCACTCCCTTGATTTCGGACTAAATATCCTTTCGCCACTAAATTATTGGTAGCTTGCCTCACAGTAACACGACTAACATTATACTCGGCTGCTAGTTCTTGCTCTGTAGGAATTAACTGCCCGGTTACAAAATCACCATTATTAATCTTATTAAAAATATCATTCTCAATCATCTTATATTTAGCAATACGCTTCGGCTTTGTTCCCAACTCATTCCCTCCCTAGTCGAACTCGAAATTGGTTAACATATCATCTATAAATGTATTATACACCAAACATAAGCTGCAACTAAAGGTGCCAGGCACCCACACAACTCCGAAACAATTCCGAATAGTTCCGGTGCCAGGCACCCACACAACTCCGAAACAATTCCGAATAGTTCCGGTGCCAGGCACCCACACAACTCCGAAACAATTCCGAATAGTTCCGGTGCCAGGCACCCAAACAATAAAAATCAAAATACTTCCTCTAAGACAATATATTGTTATTTTAGTATAATAGTTAGGTTGGGACATCACGATGTAACAGAACATAAATGGGGGAGTAAGGATGAGGGGTAGATTAGTAGGTATTATTACATTATTATTTTTACTATTATCTAATTCCGTTGCGTTTGCGGATGGATATAAGAGTGTGGTAGACATGGAAGGAAATGAGTATGATCATTATTTCGATATGTTTGAATATGACACATTAGACGATGAATTGTGGGATATTCCATTATGGCCAGATGCTAGAGAACCGCACGATTTTTATAAGATTTTAGAAACTATTAAAAATGACGAGTATGATTTCACTGATTATTTATATACAGGTAACGATCATGGACATGTCAGTGAGGAATACCACGAAGGAAGAAATAGCCATAAATATGCTATTCGTGAAAAGAATATCAGTTTTGAAGTGTGGAGTAAGTATTTAGATGTAGGCAATGATAATTTTGGTGAAAAACAACAAGCAGCATTTTCTCGATTATATGATTATTCGAGAATTATGGAAGAAGCAGCATTAATTATGAGTCCGAGTACAATTGGACTTCATTTTACGGAATTTGAAGGAACAGTAGAGCAATTGCAATACCTTCAAGATATTCCAGCTTATCTTGAAGAATTAGAGTATGGAATTGAATTGTTAGAATGGGTACTAACGCTTGATGAAGATACAGTAGAAGACGGTTTAGGTACATGGCATCCTACTGTTCAAGATATGAAAATCTCCTTGGAGTACGCGAGAGATACGATGCAAGGAACGATGGACTTTTATGAGAGTATAAGCACACCTGAAGAAGAAGTAGTGATGGAAGTAAATGTAGACGAAGTAGCAGAAGATGTATTGGAATCAGAGGAAAAAGGAGAAACATCTATCTGGCTATACATTCTACCATCCTGTGCGGTCTTATTAATCTTAGGCTATTATTTATTTGCTAAGGTGTTAAAAAAATAAAACAAGAAAGATTCGGCACAGCATACGTGGCCGAATCTTTTTATTTTGTTTGGGTGCCAGGCACCCAAACAACACCGGGAAAATTCGGAATAGTCCCGGTGCCTGGCACCCTAACAATTGCAGTTACCCATGATATCTTCCTTTTGGAATTATTAACGGGGTGTGTGATATTGGATCCGCGATGACTAAACAATTCAAGTCGAATACTGTTTTTACTAGATCGCTAGTTAGAACGACGGTTGGGTGTCCTTCTGCGATGAGCTTTCCTTCTTTTACCGCGAAAATATGGTCTGCGTAGCGTGCGGCTAGGTTGATATCGTGTAGGACCATTACAATCGTTGTTCCGTATTCACGGTTTAAGTTTGTTAGTAGATCCAATATTTCTATTTGATAGGTGATATCTAAAAAGGTTGTCGGTTCATCTAGAAATAAAATATCAGTTTGTTGTGCGAGCGCCATGGCAATCCAGACGCGCTGCCGTTGCCCTCCGGATAGCTCGTCAATATCATGGTTAGCAAATTCCGTAATGTTCATAAACTCCATTGATTCTTCCACGGCTACATAATCTTTTTCCGTCCAACCGCCGAATAAAGATTGATGTGGAAATCTTCCTCTTCCAACTAAATCCGCAACCGTAATTCCGTCCGGGACGATTGGAGATTGGGGAAGAAGACCGAGAATACGTGCCAACTGCTTTGGAGGATATTTGTGGATTGCTTTCCCGTCGAGAGTAACATCTCCCTCCATAGGCATCATCAGTTTGGCCATTGTTTTTAAAAGCGTAGATTTCCCACAACCGTTTGCTCCAATAATGACACTTATCTTGTTTTTCGGTATTTCCAGGTCGATTCCTTGAATAATCGTCTTATGATCATAACCAGATACAAGTCCATTCACACGAAAATCATATGTGTTGTTCATTACCATTCTCCTTTTCGGTTTATTCGGATCAGTAAATAAATTAAATATGGTGCTCCGAGTATGCCCGTAATAACACCGACTGGGAATCGATATTCAAATGCAAACTGTCCTATTAAATCTGCAAATAACACGAGAATAGCACCTACTAAACCTGCTGGGAGAATATTTTTCGCACTACCACCAACGAGTCGATTCGCGATTGGCCCCGCTAAAAACGATACAAACGCTATCGGCCCAGTTGTCGCTGTTGCAATCGCAATCAAAAATACAGAGCTGACGATTAATATCATTCGAATTTTATCAGGAGTAGTACCGAGGGATGTTGCCATTTGATCCTCTAATTCGAGTATGCTTAACTGTTTACCAAGTAAGAGCATAAGAGGAGTCAATATCACTACGAATAAAACTAATGGAAGTACCTCATCCATTTTCGAGCCATTTAAACTACCACTTAACCAGCGAAGCGCACCGGCAATATCTTGCTGGGAACTTTTTAAAATCAAGTAGGAAATACCTGCATTCAACATCGCCTGCATACCAATTCCAATGATTATTAAGCGTCCAATCGAAAATGCCTGTTTACGAGATAAAAGATACATGATGATGACGGTCAATAATCCACCAATGATTGCTGCGATGGATACACCCGCATTACTCGAATGTAAAACCGTGATACAAAAGACCGCGGCAACACTTGATCCCGATGTTATACCTAAAATATTCGGATTTGCTAATGGGTTACGTAATATCGTTTGAAAAATATAACCGGCAACCCCGAAGGCAAATCCAGAAAATAAACCAGTAATCATGCGGGGAAGGCGAATCGTATTAACAGCAAAATGAACCCCACCAGTTGCGTCTCCTATCAATGCACGGATAACTACATCCACAGGATAAATCGTATTTCCTAATAAAAGCATCGCAAAACAAAGAATAACAGTTACTACCAATAATAGAGAGGATATAATAATCCAACGTTTTTTTCTTTTTCGCATACCATCTATTATGAAGTTAGAGTGATTTTTCATAATGACCTCACCTTCGTTTTCTTCGCTAGTAAGATGAGGATTGGTGCACCAATAAACGCTGTGACGATACCTACCTCTAATTCTCCAGGACTGCCTAATAATCTCCCGAAGACATCCGAAAGTGTTAAAATGATTGCCCCTGCTAAAGCGGACATTGGAATTAAAAAGCGTAAGTCTGGGCCAATGACTAAGCGCATTGCATGTGTTGCTAAAAGTCCAATAAATCCAATCGGGCCAGCTAACGCAGTCGTTACTCCGCATAAAATAACTCCTGCACTAATCGCCAATACACGTATCACACCAGGCCGTACGCCAAGTCCAGTTGCAACATCATCCCCTAATGCTAATGCATTTAAAGCTGGCCCTGATATGAACGCAATCACTAAGCCAAATAATAAAAAGGGAATGAAGATTAGGATGGAATCCCATGAACCGGAACCGACACTACCAACTTGCCAAAATCTAAATTGGTCCATTGTATATGCACTCGGAATCATGATCGCTGTTACGAGTGAAGAAAGAGCTGCAGTAGTTGCAGCTCCTGCTAAGACTAGTTTTATAGGCGTAGCCCCACCATTTCCAATCGAACCAATGCCAAATACGAATACCGCTGTTACTGCAGATCCTATTAAAGCTAGCGAAATATATTGACCAGCAGTCGTTATTTGAAAAAATGTAATCCCACTAACTACAAACAGCGCTGCACCTGTATTAACTCCTAAAATACTAGGATCTGCTAAAGGGTTACGTGTTACAGTTTGCATGAGTACACCCGCAATCGCTAAAGCCAACCCACAGCATAAGCTGAAAATCGTCCTAGATATTCTTTTTTGAACGATGTTAGCACCATAGGAATCTAGGTTTTGATAAAACAAACCATCCATGAACTCTTGGAAACTAACCATTTTCGCACCTAATGCTAGCGAGGCAATGATGGTAATGATTAATAGGATCATTCCTATTAGTAAAATTAGTGGGAAGTGCCTTGGTACATGGAAATCCACTTGCTTTTTTTCAGTGGGGAGGGCTTTAGTTTTCAATTTTATCAATCGCTCCACCGATTAGTTCTAAATATTCATCGATTGTATATGCAATGGAAAGTGGGTTTGGAGTTCCCGCAGCTACTAATGGTGTGTCACTTGTAATAAACGCCACAGAGCCTCTTTCGATTGCTGGAATTTTCCCAAGTAGTGAATCAGCTTTAATTGTTTCCAGGAGTGCATCGTCTCCATATCCTACAATTAAATCAGCATCCATCAATGCTTCTGCATTTTCAGCACTCAATTTTAAAGAGTAACTATTTGGATCAGTAATTAACTCCGTAACACTTTCAGGATACGTCATCCCTAACTCTGCTAGAAACGCTACACGTGCATCAATTGGTGTATAAATGTGTAATTGAGATAAATCATTCGCTGAAAAATTCACCCACACTACCTTTTTGCCTACGATTTGAGGGTATGCACTTAATTTTTCTGCAATTAATTTCTCTATGTCTTTAATAAGCTGTTCGCCTTCTTCTTTCATGCCCATGCCTGTAGCATTGAACTCGACCTGCTCGCGCCATGTTGTTGTCCATGGTGCATTCGGGTAGGCAACAACCGGTGCAATTTGAGTTAATGTTTCGTAATCCTCTGCTGTAATACCTGAATACGAAGCAAGAATAACGTCTGGATTTGCATCCGCAATTGCTTCAAAATCTAAGCCATCTGTATCTTGGAAGACGTTCGGATTTGTTACACCTAGTTCATCTAACTTCTCTTTCGTCCACGGTAATAATCCACTATCATCTTGTACACCAAAGTTCGCAGCAGAGAAACCAACAGGGACAACCCCTAGCGCTAATGCGACATCATGGTTTGCCCATTGAATAGTAACGATTCGTTCTGGTTTGCTTTCGATCACTGCCTCGCCTAAAGCATGCTTAATGGTAATTGGATATGCACCATCTGTTTCGGTGGAAGATGATGAATTATTTTGTTCGCCTTCCTCTTTTGAAGCTTCACTAGAGCAGCCTACTAATGCAAAAATGGCCACCATTGCTAGCGTTAACATTAGGATGTATGATTTTTGTTTTTTCATATGTAACCCTTCCTCTCCGCTTGGGAATTTTTTTAAGTCTTGGAATATACTTTTTTCAAAAGTTCATTGTTTTTCTCTATGAATTTATCATTATGGGAAGATACCATCGCATACTCGTTGGCATCTGGATCGATATATAATTTCGCGTTATTGACAGCCAACACAGCATCTTGGAAAGTGCCGACGATTAAGCCAACTTTGTCATCGTACGAGATAATATCACCCGCACCGAATATACCGGGAACGGAAGTCATGCATCGACCTTGGCTCACGAGATAGTAATCATTTTTGCGAAGTGGTTGTATATTATCAGCGAAAGTTAAAGATGCTTCACGTTGATAGCCATGACTTATTAATACTTCATCGACCGGTATGGCATATATGTCTTCATTTTGCGAGATTATTACTTGTTCAATCATGTCACTATCATTTGATAAAAAGGACTTGATTTCCGCATGGAGCATTATTTGCACTCCATGTTCTTTCAGCTTTTCTACCTGTGCCTCGTGTGCAGTTAACTGCTCCTTCCGATAAATGACAATGACATCCTTTGTAACGGATAAAAGTTCAACTGCCCAATCAATCGCACTGTTACCGCCACCAGAAATGAGGACGGTCTTATGGCGGAAGCGTTGCATATCTAAAATCGTATAATGCAAATTTGTCTTTTCATATTTTTCACTGTCTTCGATTTCGAGTTTAAGAGGATGTAAAATCCCACCACCAACTGCACAAATGATTGTTTTGGAATAATGAACTTCACCACAATCAGTTGAAATAACAAAGAAGTTATCCTGCTTCTGTATTTGTTCCACTTTCGTATTTAAACAAATCGTCGGTGAAAAAATACTTGCTTGCTCCACTAAATTTTGAACAAATTGGCGCCCCTGCAATGGAGGCAGGCCACCAACATCCCAAATAACCTTTTCAGGATACGTGTTTACTTTTCCACCGAGAACGGGTTGCACCTCGATGATCTTCGTTTTCATATTTCGCAAACCACTATAAAAAGCACTATATAAACCAGCAGGTCCACCGCCAATAATCGTTACATCAAAAACCTCCATACAATCCCTCCCTTCATAACGATATGCATTATCAATGATTATCATTCTCAACAAAAACCATTATACTGATAATGATTCTCAATATCAATGATTATTTTGAAAATTTTTTATTAGAAGGAACTTGGGAAGTGAAAACTAGTATTGAAGCTTTTTTAATATAGATGAAGGGGAGGAAGAGCGAGTATTTTTTTCTAGAAAAAAAACCACCCTATGCTGTCACAAGCAAAAGGGTGGTCAACCATCACCTTGAAGGTAGAGGTTGCTGGGAGAAACAGTATTAGTTAAAAGTACAATCAACTTGCATAGACATCAAAGTATAGGTAGCGGTGTCCCTTATCCTATTATTTTACAAAGTGACAAATATCAAGAATGCTGTTGCCGTTTTCATCTGGTTGAGTAAAGCGAGGATTCCCGTAGCGTTCAAAGAACCATAATGCACCTTCTTCATCCGTCACTACTTCAAAACCATCAGCTCGAAGCTTTTGAGCGCATGTATCTTCAATACCAAATAATTCGGATTCTTTCCCTTGGAGCCAACAAACACCTAAATTAGAGGCAGGAAAGTCAATGGATTCAAAGCCCTCAGGCACTGTAGTTCCTTCAGGAAGAAACATTCCGATCCAATATTCAAACTTTTCTCCTGCTTTCCAGCGCATTAAACCGATAGAAGCATCGTAATCTTCATATGCTTGCCTAAAATCTTCTGTTATAGGTGGAAGTTTTTCAAAACGCCCAGTTTCAATCCATTCATGCCACTTTGCACCAAATGATCCATTCACTCGATCTTCATCACCATACTTCATACCGATAAAACGCGTAGAAGGCATTGATTGTTTATACGTGTTCACTATTGCAACCATTTTTTAAAAACCTCCTTATTGTTTTGTTCTTGGCTCCATTATACAACCTTACTTGTCCATTTGGTACTAGAATTAGAAATGTTTACCATTTTTCAAAGCGTGCAAAAGTTTTATAGAAAAAACCCGTCATCTTTTTTCATCTATATGAAAAATAAGAAAGATGGGGTGTTATGATGGAGTGGAGTTACATACATCGTTGATTTAAAGTTGAGTAATAGATAAAGGGGCAGGAACCTCGATTTATGGGGGGGTAGATATGAAAATAGAAAAACTATATGAAGTAGATTTGTATAAACCGATTGAAGCATATTTTTTGGAAAAAGGATATGAGGTGTATGGAGAGGTAGATGACTGTGATATCGCGGCCGTAAAAGAGGATGAATTAGTACTCGTAGAAATGAAACTTCAATTGACGATAAAGCTTTTAATACAAGCCGCAAAAAGACAGCGCTTATCAGATTTCGTTTATATCGCGATTCCGAAACCGAAATTTAGCTTGTTCTCAAAGAAATGGAAGGACATTTGTTATTTAATAAGAAGACTAGAATTAGGATTAATCATTGTTTCTTTCAGCGGCAAGAAGCCTCATATGGAGGTGAAAATTCAACCTTCTCGTTTTGATCGGGAGAAAAGTATGCAACAAAGTAAGAAGAAGCGTGAATCATTGTTGAAAGAATTGAAGGGGCGTAAAGGGGGACACAATATCGGTGGCAGCCATCAAACGAAAATCATGACTGCTTATAAAGAGAATTGTATTCATATTGCATGCTGCTTACTACAATTTGGACCGCTATCCCCAAAGCAACTTCGAGAAATGGGAACAGGAGAAAAGACACTTTCCATCTTAAACAAAAACTACTATAAATGGTTTGAACGAACCAGCAGGGGCATATACATCATCAGCGAAAAAGGCAAAAAAGAAATACAAGAATACCCAGAAATTGTGAAGTACTACAGTGAGGTGCGGTGACAATAGTGGTGGACCCGGTAGTCCTGGTGCCTGGCAGCCCTGGTGCCCACTAGCGTTGCATAGATTGAAATAAATTGAATGAATAGATAATTTTTCCATTTGACTTTTCGGATTAGAATAAAAAACGAGGATCTGGTTCTAAGATGAATCA
>NZ_JBHSMC010000025.1:0-129702 GCF_042655485.1 Lederbergia graminis | reverse complement strand
AAACAGCTCCTTAACTTAAAGTTGCCCAAAAATCTATATTACAAAATATTGAGTGGGAGCCTTGACAGTTTCGTTCATATCAGGAGGCTCATTAGCCTTGTCTAGCTGCAGGCGCCATCGGCTCGAGGTCAAATACCCTACCCGATGAAAGGTAAAGAACACCTTTCTTCGGGTAGGAACATTTGCTTGTCGCCGATAAGCAAGCGCCTTCCGCTTTTCGAAGCCCGCGGAAAGCGTAGTGTATTTCCGTAGCGGTATCGTTGCACCAACATATTTCGAATTTTATCCCAGTCTGTTTTTCTACTCCTTACCCCTTAATCGAACCAATCATAACACCTTTCACAAAATGCTTCTGTACAAATGGATACATAATTAGTACAGGCACACTAGCTACAATTACCAATGCATATTTAATACTTTCACCTAACAGTATCTTTTCATCCATGCCAAATTGTCCTGCAGATTCTGTGCCACTTGCTTGACTCACAAGTAAAATTTCTCGAAGAATTAGTTGTAATGGATACATGGAATCATCCCGCAAATAGATTAACGCATTAAAAAATGCATTCCAATGCGACACTGCATAAAACAATATCATGACTGCAATAATAGGCTTGGACAATGGCAAAATAATATTAAACAACATTTTTATATTGCTACATCCATCTATCATTGCTGCTTCTTGTAACTCCCAAGGGATACTCGATTGAAAATACGTCCTCATCACAATTAGATTGTAAGTTGCAATAGCGTTTGGTATTACCATTGCCCATATCGTATCTATCATTCCTAAGCCTTGTACTACTAAAAATGTTGGAATGAGCCCACCGTGAAAAAACATGGTAAATGTAATTAGAAACATAAATACATTTCGTCCTGGCAGATCACGTCTTGATAGAGGATAAGCAGCTAAAGTAGTTAGAAGAATATTAATGGAAGTCCCTAGTAACGTGTAAAAAATGGTGTTCTTATAGCCAGTCCAAACAGCACTATTATTCAATATCTCTTTATAAGCATCCAAGTTAAATCCTACTGGCCAGAGCCACATATCTCCACGCATTACTTTTGCAGGATCACTAAATGAAGCACTAACTACGAAGATTAATGGATACAGTACCATAATAACAATCAATATAGAAATAAAAATGACCCCAATATCAAAAAACTTTCCATCAGATATTTTTTGATACTTCTGCTTCAATATGCTCCCTCCTTAAGGCTTTCTTTGTCACCATAAGCTTGTTTCCGCCTTTTTCTTCGCATATTGGTTAATAATAATAAGTAAAGTGAAATTGATAAGTGAGTTAAACAAACCAATTGCTGTACTATAACTAAAATCGCCATTGAGAATCCCATTTTTATATACGAAAGTCTGAATAACTTCACTAGACGCTAAGTTTAAGTTGTTTTGCATCAATAAGATCTTCTCAAAACCAACGTTCATAAATTGACCGATATCCAATATCAGTAAAATAATGATAACCGGAAAAATTCCCGGTAAAGATACGTGTAACACCCTTTGAAAACGACTAGCTCCATCCATTTTTGCCGCTTCATATAGCTCAGGATCAATCCCACTTAATGCAGCAATATAAATAATCGATTGCCACCCCATATTTTGCCAAATATTAGATCCAATAAATATTGTTTTAAACCATTCCGCTTTTGCCATAAATGGGATGGATTCAATTCCAAACGTATTTAAAACTACATTCACGAATCCACCATTTGCATTTAAAAACAAACTTAGCATCCCCACTATGACGACTAAAGAAATAAAATGTGGTACATATGTTACATTTTGAACGAGTTTTTTCAGCCTTTTATTTTGTATTTCACTAATGAGCAACGCTAAAAGTATTGGTATTGGAAATGCAATAAGTAAAGATAACATGCTAATGGAAAAAGTATTCCAAAGTAATCTCCCTAAATAATAAGAAGAAAAGAAGCGTTCAAAATTTTCAAATCCAACCCATTCACTACCTGCAAAACCATATGCAGGATGGAAATCCTTAAAAGCAATTTGTATGCCATACATCGGACCATATTGAAAGATTACATACCAAGTTATTGGTAGTAAAAGCATCAAATACAAATCATAGCGAGATAAAATCTTTTTTAAACGGCCTTTTTTTTGGGGTATAAGTTTTAGTTCCGCTTGCGGTTCTTTTGCTTGCGATCCTGTTTTTATTGTTTCCACTCATTTACACCCTCTCATTCATTACTACAATACACGAGGTATAAAGGTGTCTTCATACCTCGTGGGTAATAGATTATTTATAGTTCAGGTCATATGCTTCTTGATAAATTTCTTCAAGACGTTTTATACCCATACCTTCCAAGGTAGCAACGTACTCATCCCATTTCTCAAAACTTAGATCTCCTGTAATAAATTTCGATGTTGACTCTTCATAGTACAAGTCTATGTCTTGTCGTAAACGGTCTACTTCTTTTGTTGTTTTTTCATCAAATAATGGAGTACCATAAATCGGTTTTGCCAAATATGGGTCAAGCTTTTCTTGCGCCTCTTGTGCTAACGGTGGATTAATAGCAGAAGCATTCCTTTCCGTTACTAATTGAGGTGCTCCTCCCCCTGGATATGGGGAAAATTGACCAACAGCTACTCCAATACCACGCTCATCATTTAATATTTCATCATTCGATTCAGGTGTGCCATCTTCTTTATAGTAGAATGTCTTTCCTTCAATTCCGTACCTTAAGAAAATCGATCCTTCTTCACTATAGAAATGGTCTATCCATCTCATCGTTTCATATGGATATTTATTACTTGACGTAATCGCAAATGTTCCAAAGTCACGAGCAATTGGCGATGATGGATACAGTTGATCGCCATAAGGTCCTACAATTGGAGAGATACCGCTGTAATGTTCCTTTACTTTATCAAACGCATCTGGAGCTTGATTCCAAAACATTCCTAGATTCCCTGATGACATATTCCCCACAAAGATGGATTCCTCTTGTGTAAACACACCACGGTCCAACAACTCTTCTTTATATAGCTTGTTCAAGAATTGCAAGTAATCTTTAAGACGATCATCTGTCATCCAAATCTTTACCTTGTCATTTTCTACATTTAGATGGTACCCCATTTGATTAATGAGCCCCCATGAACCAGACATCGAATTCATTAGTTGATTCCAATTTCGGAATGTCAATGGTATTTCATCATTTTCACCATTTCCGTTAGGATCATCTTCTTTAAATGCTCTTAGAACTTTTTCAAGCTCATCTTGGTTCTTCGGCTCTTGCAATCCTAATTTATCTAACCAAGTATGATTAATCCAAATTTTATCTGTTCGCGCTGAATTCAAAGTGAGGATGGCAGGTATCGCATAAATGTGACCATCAGGTGCAGTAATAGAAGCTTTAATTTCTGGATATTGATTGAAAAGTTTCGTTAAATTTGGTGCATAATCTTCAATAAGTTTCTCTAGTGGTATTAGAATCCCACTTGTGCCATATTTGATTGCTTCTAATTGGGTAATACTTGCTTTATAAAAGGCATCTGGCAATTTTTTAGAAGAAAATTGTAAATTTTTTCTTTCAGTAAAACCATCTTGTGGAACATCATCCCAGACAATTTTCATATTCGTCATTTTTTCATACTCTTGGAAAACTAGCATATCCTTGTATGGACCATTTGGAGGTGACTTTCTAGCAAAAAAGTTCAATGTGATCTCTTCATCCACAATTGGAAAGCCCTCTTTATTAAAATTTTCCGATGGCCCCTCACTGACATAATCTTGATTCGACTTGTTTTTCGAACACCCACTAATGATTAGACAAACCATTAATAGGAACAAACCATACGTATATACTTTTTTCATTACTGTTCCTCCCTTTTAATAGACACTCGGCAAAGGTTGCTGAACAATTTAAATACTTTTCACTTACTAACCTGAGAACATTACCCCCTGATTTGAATTTGTTTAGTCTGTTAAAAATCCCTTACGCTAAATATAGTGAGAGGCTCGTTTTAAAAGCATGTTAAAATGTTGGGTAAAAACTTGTTAATTTGTTGGGTGGGCATAGAAGAGTTTATTTAATGGTCTTTGGCTTTGCTTCGTTAGAATGGGGATTGTATAAACAAGTGAGTGATTATCTGGCCGTATACAGATTGTAGAGTAGAGCCTGATTAGTTCCACGGAAGACCAAAAACCAAGAATAATAAAGGTTTAGTAGATATTTATCGTAGAGAAAAACTTGCTAATCATAAATTGAAAGAAACTTTCCATTCTTATCAGAAGTAATTAATATCAATAGAATTCTAGATTCATAAAATAAAACTAAAAAGGATAGGTGAAGTCAGCTTTACATATGCTGTTCACCTATCCTTTTTTTCATATACATTGTGCAATTAATGAGAGATGTTATTCAAATCTCACAAGTTATTGCTTTATTAAATCCATTACCACTCGGCGACTGTACCATCAACATTGCGCCAAACAGGATTTTTCCAGTCATGGCCAATTGCTGCCACTTCGCGGATTTTCTCCTCATTCATATTAATACCGAGCCCTGGTCCTGTTGGTAGTGACACGGAACCATTTTCATATTTGAATGTTCTCGCATCCAACAAGTAATCTAATAGGTCGCTTCCTTCATTATAGTGAATACCTAGGCTTTGTTCTTGAATGAATGCATTTGGTGAACACGCGTCTACATGCAGGCAAGCAGCAAGTGCAATTGGTCCTAATGGACAATGTGGTGCCATCGCAATATCATAAGCCTCTGCCATCGCCGCAATTTTACGAGTTTCTAATATTCCACCAGCATGAGATACGTCCGGTTGAATTATATCCACAATTCCATCTTGTAGAAGCTGTTTAAAGCCCCAGCGTGTATACATTCTTTCGCCTGTTGCTATTGGCGTGGAAGTATATTTTGCTATTTCTTTAAGTGCCTCATTGTTCTCCGGTAAAACCGGTTCTTCAATAAACATCGGACGATACGGCTCCAGTTCTTTGGCTAGAATTTTGGCCATAGATTTATGTACACGACCATGAAAGTCAATCCCTATCCCAAAATCCTTTCCACCAATTTCACGCACAGCTGCCACCCGTTCTAGAACCGCATCTATTTTGGAAAAAGAGTCAATATAATGCATTTCCTCTGTTCCATTCATTTTAACTGCTGTAAAGCCAGCATCAATTTGCGCTTGAGCCGCTGCCTTCACGTCACTAGGACGATCGCCACCAATCCAATTGTACACTCTTATATTGTCTCGGCATGCACCACCTAATAATTCATAAACTGGAGCATTATAATATTTTCCTTTAATATCCCAAAGTGCTTGTTCAATTCCTGAAATTGCGCTCGTTAAAATTGGTCCACCACGGTAAAAACCACCACGATACATCACTTGCCATAGGTCTTCAATTCGAAGTGGATCTTTACCGATCAAATAACTACTTAGTTCATCAACTGCTGCTCTAACTGTTTCCGCACGTCCTTCAATTACAGGTTCACCCCAACCTGTCAAACCATCATCCGTAGTAATCTTCAAGAATAGCCAACGTGGTGGTACTTTAAAGAGTTCTAGTTTTTTAATTTTCATTTTAAATTCTCCTTTGTGGATAAGCTGTGAATGTCTATTTAATTTTTATTTGCAAATGGGTTGAAGTGGCTAGCATTTGCTCCAGATCCTTCTCCCCTATTTAAAACCAGTTTGGAATCAACCATTTTTTCAACATCTGCATCTAATAGATACTGACCTTGATTCAACAATAGACCCCTTACTTCATCAACGTCCACCTCACGAGTTGTGAGTCGATTTTTCACAGCTAGTGCAGCAGCTGTACCCGCTCCTTGACCAATTCCCATCGATGTCGCCATTACACGAGCAGACCCGAATGCTGCATGTGTGGCTGAAATCGATCTACCGGCAACTAATAAGTTATCAACCCCTTGCGGAAGTAGCGAACGATATGGAATTTCATAAACGGCTTTTCCTGATCCCGTGAAAACTTGCTGTTCTCCTTCGGGTGGATGGATATCAATCGCAAACGTTCCACAAGCAATTCCATCATGAAAGCTACGACTGGAGAGGACATCCTCTTCATGCATTGTATAGTCACCAATAATATGACGTGTTTCTCGAACCCCGACTTGAACCCCACTATCCAAAATGTAAGAATCTTCAAATCCACCAACATGCTTTTGTAAAAATTGATGTATTTGCCATGCTTGTTTTCGTGTTTCCATTTCTGCTCGTGTTAAATCATATACATTTGTACCGTCAATACCTTGTAACCGCGTGCAATTCACAGCGAATTGTCCTTCTTTCGGAAGCTGGTACATTAAAATTCTTGGTGCAGCATCAGGCGATATTTCCCCTGCATCAATTGCTTTTTTCACTAAATCTTTTAATCCTAGGAATGCTAAGGCTTGATTCGAATCTATTTCTTCATCTGTTGGTGAATCTTTCAATAGATCACGATTTTCTTTCATCCAAGCCTTTAAATTAGCAGTGTTTACGTTTCCAATTCGATAGAATAATGTAACTGGCTGCATCATCCCATCTTCTTCTCTTCCCTTAATAAAAGGCGCTCCGATTCTAGCAACAATATCAGCATCTGCTGAACAATCAATCACCATTTTCGGACATATAGCTTGTCTACCAGATTTATTTTCTATGATTACTGCTTTTACTTCATTGTTTTCTCTAATCGCATTGGTTACAACAGAATGAAGTAGCAGCTCTACACCCGCTTCTTGCAACATTTCAAACAATACGAGTTTCATACCTTCTGGATCAAATGGAGTCATGGAAGCATTATCAAAAGTCATATCAGATACATGTCCTAAAGAACTGGTTTTCTGTATTAAGCGTTCTACTAATTCTCCAGCAATACCACGTATGACTTGCTGCCCATTCACATCATGGAATGTGAACATAGGATTAACCATCGCAATCGTTAAGTTACCACCGACAAACCCATAACGTTCAATCAACATAACTTTCGCTCCGTTACGAGCTGCCGCAATTGCCGCTCCAATCCCGGCTGGTCCTCCACCTACAACTAACACATCTGGTTTCGCAATTACTTCTACTTGCTTTTCTGGTTCCACAATATAGTTCATTTTCTCACTCCTAATGTATGATGATTGTAAACTATTATTCTTGCTCACATTTAATTAATACGAGAGAATGTGCAGGGCATTTCCAGGATGTTATTTTCTCTTCTATTTTCTCTATTGTTGGTAGGATATTTTCTGGATTGTCGAAGTCATTTGCTGCGTAAATATCGTGGTGATTTAATGTCCATATTTCGGTTGGTTGTAACCCATTCGGAATAACTAATTCGATATCTATCTCTTCATCTTGATGACGATTAATGATGGAGATTACGATCGAACCATCGTCATTCAAGGAGGCAGCAGTGTCGATGTAGCTAACAACCTCTTCTGTATATTCTCTTTTATAATATGGGTCTATTAATTGGGGAGTTGGTGCAATTCTAGTAGGACTGTCTATACTTGTTTCTAGCGATACCCCGTTCATCCATCGTCCATATTGCTGAAACACATAATAAAGTGGCGTTTTAACGACACCTTCTTCATTCACATTCATGACACCGTTGCCATTCACAAGGAACACATAGTTTGCCATTCCTACACGTGGACTTAACTGTATCATTGTATTCAAAATTCCCGCAGCAAAAATCGCGTCTTGTATATTTCGTGGACTTTTTCGATTTAGATGATAGCGTCCATTTTCATCCTCAATAAAATGTCGTATATTCCACTCATCCATGCTGATTTTTACGTAGTGGTCCGATGATAACGTTTTCTCATAATCTTCTATAGTACTAATCATCTGCTCTATTTGCTTCTTAAAATACGTCGGTGAAAATACGACAGAATAATATTCATCGCCACTTTCACGATCGACTGAAAAGCCATAATTATGAATCGTTAAATAATCAATAAATGTTCCAGCTTGTTTTAGTACCTCTGCGTCCCATTCAGGATCAAGACCTCCATTGGAACCTACAGCTAAAATACTGGAATCTGCTTGATATTTTTTAATAAATTCGACCCAATTCCGTATTTTCTGACTGTATGTTAACGCATCCATTTGTCCAGCTTCCCAAAAGCCCCACGTTTCATTTCCTACTCCCCAATGCTTTACATGGTAAGGAGCTTCTCGACCGTTAGCTTTTCGTCTAAGTACATCTGTGGTTTCTTCTGTTCCAATACAATAGTCCATCCATCTAAGTGCCTCATCCAATGTACCAGTACCTAAGTTAAAATTAATGTACGGATCCGCTCCAACAGCTTCGCACCATTTCAAAAATTCATCCGTTCCAAATTGATTAGACTCCAAACCACCCCAATGCCAATTACGGCGTACAGGTCTTTCTTCTTTTGGACCAATACCATCTTCCCAATGGTAAAAATCCGCAAAACAGCCACCTGGCCAGCGAATTATAGGAACAGACAATTCTTTTGCTGCTTCTATTACATCTTGTCGAAGTCCTACTTCATTCGAATTCGGCGACAAACTATCCATTACAGAAGGATAGATGCAGTCTTCTAAATGTTCGAAATATTGTCCGTATATATAAGGACTAATTCTCCCTTTTTGCTTATAGACGTTAACTTCTACAACTGCTTTCAAAACATCACTCTCCTTGACTTTACAAAAAACAGGGGGATTCATCTACCCCTTTATTTTATATTATTTTGTTTCTTCTGAATACTAAACATTTACAATTACTATAAAATAGGTCATCTTGATTACTTGTTTCCTTTTTCAAAAAAACTGATTTCGATACAATAAATTCCTAATTACCGGGAAGGAGTTTTTCATTCATCGGAAGACTCAGGAAGTGACGTTATCGGTCCATCTTTTTGCAGACCAGAAGTTGGGCCATTGCCTTTGTTCACTACTGGCCAACCATCGACCCATTCAATCTTATCAATCATAAGCGCTCTTCCCCATTGCGGGTTGCCACGATCGTATGCATGGTACAGTATCCAATCCTGTCCTGCTTCGTCCGTGATAATGGAGTTATGGCCAGGTGCATTAAATTTCTCATTTTCCTCCAATAGTGGTTTGTACTCTTCATCAATCTCCAAATATTTTTGGAAGGGACCAAGTGGAGAATCAGAAACAGCTACAACTACAGCATAATTCGCCCATTCACCACAACAATTATTCCCTGATACAAATAAATAGTATTTATCATCACGTTTAACTACCCACGGTCCTTCTAATAATTTTTCATATGGTTTATACGCCTCTACATCTAGAATTTTTATTGGCTCTCCTTCTAAAGACATGCCATCTTCTGAAAGCTTTTGTGCCATTATAGGTTGCTCAGCAGATCCCCAATACATATACCTCGTTCCATCATCTTCCATAAAAATAAACGGATCAATGGTTGAAAACGATGGACCAATTACGATTGGCTCTCCTTTATCTTCATATGGGCCTAGAGGATGATCAGCAACTGCTACCCCTATACCGAAGTCCTCATCTCTATCATTTGGTTTAGACTTTCCAGAATAATACACATAATATTTACCATTGTGTTCTACCAAATCTGGCGCCCACACATTGACTTCTCCTGTGTGAAGCCAATCAGGAAGTTGAGGCAACACTTCACCAACATACTCCCAATCCACTAGGTTTTGTGATCGAAGAATAGGTAACTTTTTTAATGAACCATAATACATCGATTGAGTTGTAACGATATAATAAAACCCATCATCAGCTTTCACGATTCCCGTAGGATCCGGAGCATCATGTTTAAATATCGGATTTTGAAAAGCAGTCCGTTGCATTCCCTCAGGTACTACAGGAAGTTCCACTTCTTCCTCCTTGTTCTTGTCAGGATTGTCATCTGAATCGTCAGACTCATTAGGCTCTACATTCTCAACCTCCTTTCCCTTATCTGTGTCTTTAGCTGTTTTCTCTACCTCATTTCCGCCCTTACTCATCCATAAGATAACTATTGCCAAACCAATGATAAGTACACTTACGGAAATTCCGATCCATTTCATCCGAATCATTTGTAATCCCCCCATTAGTGAAGAAAATTAATGAACATCCAACTACTCCATTCTTCCTCCGTTCGTGTAATCGTTTTCAATTTCTGATAGTAGAATATTTACATGCAGCTCTTATCACATTTGTTCATTTTAAAATAGTTTAATAAATACTTAATTTAGTAGTTCTCTCTAATTAATAATGTACCATCTTTTTACAACGAAGCAAATAATACTCTACAATATTTTGCTTATTGTTTGGCCTTTGTTTTTATAATCATTTTCCAAAAGAAAATGCACTTCCCGTGAGAGAAGTGCATTTTATCTTATTAGATTACTTCTAAATCATCCTTGCTACCTAATTTAGGGAACTCTGCATGTGGTTCTAATTGGTACCAGAATGATGTTGATGCGATGTCGTCTTGTAATGGAAGGTATCTACCTTCAGAACGCCATCCTAGTGCTTGTATTGTTACTTTTAAGTCTTGTTCAAAGCGGATTGGATCCATGATATGCCATCTGTACATACCGAAACGTTGTTGGCTACGATATAGGCCGTCTGGTTTGATTACTTGTGGCATACCTAGGAATGGTGTAGAGAATGTACCGTATTCACCTTTTGGATGTTCAAAGTTCCAAGCTCCACCGAAGTAATCTTCTGTACCTGTTCCTACAATTGTAGCAAAATCTTCATCGCCGTCTAGGTAGAACTTAATTTCACCTTCGCCCCACCAGCCATTGCTGTTTACTTGCCAAGCAATATATGTTCCTACATAGTGTCCAACACCTTTGATGCCATCTACTAAAGTATGAACCTCTTTATATTTTAGTGGATTACTTCTTCTCCATTGTGCATGGAAGTAAGCAGCATCCTCAGGAATATCTGTTAGTGCATAGTTAATTTGATAGTACAATGGGAACACAACGTGATCTCTGTTTTCCACTGTGATTTTTGCTGATTTTCTAAAAGGCATTTCCCAGTAAGAGTTCATTCCACCAGCAGGGTTAACTGCGATTGGTAAAGAGTTAACGTTTACACGCTCGCACCAACCATTTGCAAAGAAGTCACCAAAAGGTACTTCTACGGAAGGTGATTCTTCTCCATCCCAATACATACGAATAATTACGTTACGCCAGTGAGCAGGGAAGCAAGTCATCCAAATGCTTTGAATTACCCCTGGACCCTCAATTTCAGCAAGTGTAGTTGTAGTACCTGGTTGTAGATCGATAGAAGGTGAGATTTTCCAGCCTTGTCCTAAATCACGGCCAGGACCTGCACCAGTTCCTTCAGTTGCCATACCACCTTTACCTTTTTCACCTGTGAAGTTCTCTGCACTTATTGATCTTGATTTCGCTTTAGATACGCGTGAAATATTCCCAAGACCTAATCCTAACCCGTTAAACTCAGTCATGTGATAATCCTCCATTTAGTATAATAATTATTTTTTTATATAACATCTCTCCGCTAGAAGAGAAAGTTATTCCTAGATTGATTATTGCTTAATATCCAAAGTAGAGTGCATTAAGAATACATTATAAGGACCCCACTCTGATGTGAGATAATATAAATCTCTTCCAGTATTTGTCCATGGATGAATGAATCCTCCATATAGACCTGGATAGTCCTGACTAGTCATTAATACTACTTCATCTGACCAGCCATCGGTTAAACTAGAGGAGCTTCTCATTACGATAGCTGAACGATGCTCATTTAAGTACACCATAATCCACTTTTTATAAAAGGAATTATAGGCAACAGACAGCTCACTTACTGGAGCTTCGATAACTGGTGTAGCTGCTTCTTCCTTATCTCTCTTCCATTCGGAACCATCCCAATACTCATATTGATTTTTGTCTAATATGGACTGTTCCTGAACTCTAGCGATGTAAGCGGATTCCATTCTGCCCGAAGGAGTACCCAACATATAAACAAAACCGTCTGCCTTCACATAAGCAGCTTGGGCAAATTTACTTTCCGCACCCCATTTGACTCCAGACTTAACCCAGTTCTGTCCTTCATCGTCAGAAAAGGCGATTTCGGAAAAGTTTGTATCCCATCTACCAGGCTCTCCCCATTTTCGGACTTGCATATAGTGTATAAAATGGCGATTTCCAACCGTTATGCCAGCTGTAGGAATTGCTGTATGGTCTCCATTACCTGAAACATCATGTTCGGAATGGATGATTTCCTTTGCATATGTTGGATTTTCGTCTTCTGTTATCATTCTCGTAATCTTTAATCCATTTTCTACATCACTATTTTCTGAGATTGCTAATAAACTTCCCCGCCAACCAGCAGGATCACCACCGCCTCCAGACCCACACCATCCATCATCATAGGAATCTCCGAAGGCAATCATGATTTTTTTCTTCGCAGGATCTGTTGTAGCATCCCACATAATCCCTAAATCTGTTGCTCGTAAACTATAATTCTCGCTTGTGTTATTTGGATTCGGTATTGTTTCACCAGGTAAAGATACACCCGTTACTCGGGCGACCTTTCGAGTGGAACCTGCGATTAATTCAAATGATTGTGACTTTGAATTATAGGTAATGACCTTCATCCCCCAAACTAGTTATTATATTTCCTTTGTTTTTACGTTCATAATTGGTTCAAATATTTCAGTTACTGGTTTATTTATTTTTCTAACTAAACGATTAATTAGAATCTCGCCAACCTTTACACCCATTTCATATGGTGATTGTTTAATACTAACAATCCCATCTGGGCTTAGTAATTGAGCAGCCTCTGCTTCACCATAGGAAGCAACAAGTATATCATCTGGAATTTGTAATCCCATTCTTGTTAATTGCAACATGACACCGAATGTCATGGTGTTATTAAATGATAAAATGGCAGTTGGCTTTTCTTCTCTATTGAAAAAATAAGTGACAGCATTACTTCCATCTTCTTGTGTAAAGTGACCGTTGAAAATGAAATCCGGGTCTAAGTCTAGGCCATGTTCTTCCATTGCTTTACGGTAACCGAGATAACGTTCTGTACCCGTACTCGAAACAAGGGAACCGTTTACAACTCCAATTTTCGTATGGCCTTTTTTAATTAAATAATTAGTGAGTTGATATGCTCCTTCAATATTATCTTCTACGACTAAATCTAAATCGTCAGAGTCTGTTTCTAGCTTCCTATCGATAAGTACGACAGGGATACCAGAATTCTTCACTCGGTTAATATCTTCTGCATTACCACCCGATGTTGCTATTACAAGTGCATCTACTCGCTTCTCCGTTAATACTTGAAGCATTTTCTTTTCTTTATCGGAATTTTCATCACCACTAACGAAAATTAGATTATATCCCGATTTTTGCAGTGTATCTTCAATTCCTCTAGATATCTTCATAAAGTACGGATTGGAAATATCCGGAATAATTACACCAATCGTGTTTGTCCGATCCATTTTTAAACTTCTCGCAACAGCATTCGGTTGGTAATTTAATCGTTTCGCAATTGATCGTACTTTTTCTTTTATTTCTTCACTAGCATAACCTTTATTACTTAAAACTCTAGAGACTGTAGCGGTTGAAACACCTGACTCTCTAGCAATATCTTTTATCGTAACTTTATTCAAGTGTCAACTCTCCAAACATAATGAATTCGGAGGGGTATCGCCTCCATTATGTAATCGTTTACGTTATCATAGTACACATTCATCTCTAATTCAAGCATTTTCGTCTACTTTATTCAATAATTTTGGGCCGATTGCCTTATTTTTATTTCCAAACTGGAAATCCTGGCTCATTCGGAAAAACCCCAGCTTTTATTTTTTCGTGAAGTTGTTGAACAGTTAGAGTTTCGGTGTAATCTTTTCCATCTGGACTAATTAAACCTAAATCTTTTTTGGAGCGATATGATACTTCTTCTGGATCTAAGATCGTTCTTAATAATCCCTCAAATTCTCGCAAAATTTCTGCATACTGAGGATCATGTGCAAGTTCATTATTTTCTTTTGGATCATGTTTTATATTATATAAGGTTGGGCGTTCTTTTACATAGTAGGTGTACTTATAATCACCTTTTACTAACATATACCAATCTTGCTGAAAAAAGTTTCCGTGGTATTCAGAGAAGACATACTCAGGTCGTTCATGATTTTCACCACGAATCAATGGCAACCAACTCACACCAGGGCGATCGGATTCAACATCTAGATTAGCCATATCCATAATCGTAGGATATAAGTCCACTAGAGATACAGGGTGGTCTACTTTTTGACCTTTTGGTACGTTTGGTCCCTTTACAATTAATGGAACCCCGACAGATCCTTCATACGAACATTGCTTATAAAACAAGCCATGTTCACCAAGTGATTCGCCATGATCGGACATGTACACAATATACGTATTATCATATAATCCTTGTGCTTTTAATTCTTCCACGATTTGTCCAACCATATCATCCATCGCCGTTATCATACCATAGTAAGTGGCAATGACCTTCTTCAATTGTTCTTCCGTTACTACACCTAGATCTAATGATTGTTGAAAACGAAATAACGCAGGGTGCAAATTTTCATTTGGAAACTTCGCATCATGTGGAAGTTCAATTTTATCTAGTTGTTCATAATACATATCATAGTATTTTTTCGGTACAGTAAATGGCCAATGTGGATAGAGTAATCCGACATAAAGTGCCCATGGATCGTTTATATCAGACTTAGCTTTTTCTTTAATATAATCAATCGACCACTCCGTTACAATCCGATCATGGTCATAGAATCCCAATGGCCCATGCCCATTTTCACCGTCGGTTATTACATCTGGACGAATGCCTGCGTTTTCAATGTGTTTTCGTTTATCAGGTCGAATATATCCTTTTAAACGAGAGTCCAACGGCGTATTCCTTGGATAAGGGTCATATGCAGCTCGCCGTTCGATAATCTTGAAATCTGTAAAGCCACCATCTTGATAGTCTCCGCAGAAATCCATTTTCCCTAACATGGTAGACGGTATCCCTGCTTCGTCTAACCGACGGGCCCACGTCATTTCATTAGGATCTAGGGGGCAACCAATAAACCAACTATCAATCTGAGAAACGTATTTCCCTGTTATAAAACTCATTCTACTAGGAGTGCACACTGGCGAGTTACAGTATGCCCGTGTAAAATGAGTCCCGTCCTCCGCAAGCTTATCTAAATTCGGTGTTTTCACTAGAGAGTGTCCTCGATATCCTGTCATCAATGGATGATGTTGATCACTGCAAATAACTAGAATATTAGGTTGGTTCGTCATTATTTTACCTCCAACATAATGACACTCCTCGGATTGATAGAAAATGTGATAGTGCCATCTTCATTTGCATCCAAACGGGTTTGCCCCTGATAAACATGTAATCTTTCATTATATAATTCAATGTTTTCCTTATCTAAAGCAAACGTTACATTTTGACTCTCTTCACTTACATTAGCAAAAAACACCCCAATACTTTCATTCTTATATTGCCACGCAGAATGAACAATACTATCTACTACTAATTCACCTTTAGCATCATAATCAGGGGAATTTTCTCCACAATTATAATGATACCAACTAAGCTTCACTTTATTACTAGAAAAATCAAGTGGTCGTAACATTTTTCCATAAGCTAAATATTTATTTCCCATCCCTGTCCGTAAATTGGCAAACTGACCAACATATTTAGCGCGTTCTGGATCAAATTCATATCCCTTTGGTTGAAACGAAAAATAATGTTCCTCAGGTGAATTTTCCTCCCCGTCAATTGCTTCCATTGGACTATATTCATAGTTTAATTCATATAATCCACCCCACAAATACGTACGGGCAACAGTATAGTAAAATAAATCACCAATCTCGTTTACTAACTTTCCCCAACCATCTAAGCGGACTGCACCATACTCGTGATAAACATACGCAAACATTGGAATGAGTTCTGCTTCCCCAGAAATTAATAAATGTTTTATATTCCATCCTTCTAGCATCGATGCTGGTTGTCCACCCGCTCTTGCTTGATAATAATCGAGCACATCCAAAAATATTTCATTCATCATTTCTGTGCCCATTGGAACATACTTACCTTGTGCTTCTTCCCTCAATGCTTGCTTTGTATTTATATAATTATCTCTGAATGCGAGAGCAATTTGTCTTCCCGCTCCTATCGTATGTTGATGTGATTCATCTGTACAATTCATCATGACATTATTAGCGGAAATATCATAGTACACCGCATCTACATCTTTTTCTTTTAATAACTGTACGTCACGTTCAACATGAAGGTTCTGTGTAAACTCCTCTGTAGGACAAAGAATCGGAAATACATACTTATCAATACTTTTCGTTGGAGATTTAGGTATTTTTTGCATTGCCTTCTTTCCGAGTTCACCATCGGAACCGTTTACATTGAATAAATAGCCAAATTCAAACGGAGCATATTTATCTCCATATGCTTTTATCGCTTTTAAGTTTTTTTCATTAAACCTTGTTGGAAACCAATCCCCTATGCCACCAGGAAAGCGATTATGAAAATCTTGGTTTGTTTTTGGCCAATCTGGTCCTAATATATGAAACATCTTTGTTTCGATGTATTCATGATATTTTTCCAACCATTTCGTCCGATCTACTCCGGCATTGATTCCGAATGTGGAAACACCCATTTCTTCTAACAACCATGTAGGTTTTTCTTCATTAGGTAAATCTACTACTTTACCATTTTGACACCAATATTGGTTGTGTGCCCATTGTTTATACTTATCAGCAGCTTCATACCAATCCAAACCATCAAGCAAGGATACGACAATGGGATATTCCACTTTCATTCCTTTTTGTGCGCCAATATCCTCACACGCATGAATGAAGGATGCCTCTAACAAATCATGATCATTTTTATAAAAATTGAGCCATTTCAAATAGCTATCTGGATCATACGCCGCAAAGTACAGTCCACCTTTTCCTTGACCATAGTAACTAAAGAATTGCATGGTCGAACCAGAAAAGGATTCCGGATAAGGCATGTAGGTAAATCCTCTCCAATCCTTTTTAAAGTGAATAGAAGGATTGTGTATCCGAAACCCCGTTGCAAAGGAATGTGCAAGATAATCATTTTTTCCATCTTCGGTAATCATACCTAAGTTCGGGATTATCGGATACTCGATACTAATCACGGAATAAGTTGATCGATTATCAACTTCGCTAGTAAAAGAGACTTCCTTTTTGTCTTTAGATAAGGTTACTTGCGCCGATACATGTAAGTTGGATTGTACTTTCCATGTAAAAGCAAAGCCCTCATCTCCTAACGATGTTTGCGTAAAATCTTCAAATTCACTTATCCGTTTATCCTCGATTTCAACGCGAAATGGTACGGCATGTTGTTTTTCTTGAATGTACTCTAGCTGCTTTTCTTTATCGAAAATACTTGTAATCGATCCTGTTTCATGATCAAAAGAAATCGATAGGTAATCGTTTTCTAATCTCATCATGTTTCCCCCTAAGTTTTTCGTTTTTTTCAAACTTTCACTTAAAGGTTATCATCTTTTCTATTGTAAAGCATTACTTAATTCCAGAAATTTTAATTCCTTCCACAAGATGTCTTTGGAAGATCAAGAACAATACAATAGTTGGAATCGCCGCTACAGTTGATCCTGCCATTATCATCGCCCAATTTGTATTTTGCTCAGATCGGAAATAAGATAGCAACTGCATAATTTGATATAAGCTTTCATCCGAAATTGTCATGATTGGCCAAATTAATGCGTTCCAATATCCTAGAAATGCACTAATACCTACAAGTACAAATACTGGGATGGATAAAGGAATGAATATATACCAATAAATTTTGAATCTGGATGCTCCATCTATAAAGGCAGCCTCTTCTAATTCGGTTGGGATGTTTAAATAAAATTGACGCATTAAGAAAACGTTCATTGCAGAAGCCAAACCTGGAAGAATAAGCACTGCCATTGTATTTAGCATTTGTAGTTTCGCAACTACTATATAGGATGGAATCAATATTGCCATTGATGGAATAAAGATAGTCATAATCACGTACATAAACCAAAAATTCTTTAATGGAAAATTCAATCGCGCAAACACATAAGCAGCCATTGAATTAATTAATAATACTAATACTGTAAAAATAATCGCTCCAACAAACGTTATTCCCATCGAACGTATAAACGCAGGGTCTTGGAACAATTGTTGATAGTTTGAAAAGTCCCATTCTGTCGGGAAGAACTTGAATGGATAAGCAAGTACTTCTCGGTCTGATTTGAATCCGGCAAGTGCCATCCAAAACAGCGGGAAGATTGCTGCTAATCCGATCAGAATTCCTATAATTCTAAGGGTTATTCTCTTTACTTTGTTATGCATATGCTCACCTCCATTGTTGTTACACAATTAGTCTTTATTAGAATTCATAAGTCTGAAGATCAATGCTGAAATAGCTCCTAATATGACAAACAATAGTAATGCTGATGCAATTGTATATCCCATATAAGGATCATTTTTAAAATGATTATAGATAAATAGGTTTGGAGTAGTCGTTTCGTTTAATGGACCTCCGCCTGTCATCATATATGGTAAGTCAAACTGTTGAATTGCACCTGTCACACCAACAACGAGTAAATATACAAATATATTTTTCAACAATGGAATTGTAATACGGAACATTTTTTGAACCGCATTCGCACCATCTATTTCTGCAGCTTCATAATATGAACTCGGAATATCATTTAAACCAGCAAGCATAATAAGGGTTGTAAAACCAAATCCTAGCCAAATTGCAGGAACGGATATACTTCCTAAGGCAATCTTAATATCATTTAGCCATGCAACTGGCTCTGCACCGAAAATTTCCAGAACAGCATTAGCAAGACCACCATGATAATCATAAATGAAAATAAAGATAATAGATGCTACAACACCGGAAATTACGTGTGGAACATAAATAGATGTTTTTACAAAGCCACCAATTTTCCCACCAACAAAGCGAATTAAATTAGCAAAAAGAAATGCTGCTATTAACTGAACAGGAATTACGATTAAGGTGAATTTCACACCTACCCATAGCGCCTTGAAGAAAAGTGGATCTTTTATAACCCTTTCGAAGTTTTGAAAGCCAACAAAAACATTATCTTGGTAAAAACTCCATTCATAAAAACTTACATATATTGCATAAATGAGTGGAATGACAACGAAGGCTGACAATAAAATAAGATTCGGAAGTAACATTCCATAAGCTGTCTTCACATCATTCTTTTTTAAAGAAAATTGGCTTTTCATCATTTCACCATCCCATTAGTAAAGCGTAATTACCATTTAATTTCGATTTCACAAAGTATAAATTTGGGAGTCTGGAGAATTGCTTCTCCAGTCCTCCCTACTTGAGTCAAATTAGTTTTGCTTTGGATTTGTACCTGCATAATCATTCGTCTTAATGTAGTCATTAATTTCTTTTTCAGCTTGTTCTAATGATTTTTTCACATCTGCACCTTGCAGATAAACACGTTCCATTGCATTTGCATAAGCCAAGCTAATTTCCCAAGCATAAATTGGTTCTGCTACCGCATAAGGTACAACTTCTTCTGCAATCATTTTTCTCCATGGATCATCTTTTGCTTCAGGATCCTCTGCTAATACTTCATCAACAGATTTACGAACAGCAAATTTTGAGAATTTTGTTGTATTCTTGAAGAAGTCAATCATGATTTCTTCATCGCCAGCTAGCATATATTGAATGAAATCAGCAGCCTCTTCTTTATGATCAGAGTTACCATCAATTGTTAATGTCCATCCACCTAAAGATGCAGTAGGGACATCTTGATTACCATCTGGTGTCGGTAATACAGCTACACCAATATTATCTAGAATTTCAGGATAGTCATTTCTTAATTGGCTAATTGCCCAAGAACCATTAATTGCCATTGCAGTACGACCTTCAGCAAACGGCTGAATATCTGTATATGGACCTGGCATTTGTTTAGGGAAAATACCTTCTTTATAAAGTGTTCCCCATAAGTTTAATAGACTTTCATATTTCTCATTGTTAATTGTTGCTTCAGACCAATCATCGCTAATCGGTGAAGCTCCTACCATCGCTTGAAGACCCCAATGTGTCCAACCAAGCTCTGACGTGTTACCTGCAGCTGTTAAACCAGAAATTCTTCCATCCTTTAATTTCTTACCATATTCGATTAGCTCATCCCAAGTCTTCGGTGGCTTGTTCGGATCTAAGCCTGCTTTTTCGAACATTTCTTTGTTATAGAAAAGTAGTGAAGATGGTTCTACTAGCATTGGGTATGCGTAATGCTTACCATCAACTGAAATAAAGTCACGAACGTTATCATATAGATCATCGAAAATTGCTGCATCTACATAATCGTCTAATGCTACGATTTTCCCTTGGTCTGCAGAGAAAACAATTTTATTATAGTTCATCGTTGTAATATCAGGGCTAGTTCCTGCAGCTTGTGCAGCAGTTATTCTTTGATCCCAAGCATCTCCAGGGATAATTTCAATTTTTACATATACATCTTCTTGTTCTTTGTTATATTTATCAATCCATTTATTCCACCAATCTTCTGATGCTTCATCCCATGCAGGTGTCCAGAAATTGATTACTGTTTTTCCTTCCATATCTGGATTATTCTTTCCACCTGGGCCATCACCACATGCGGCAAGAATAGTAGAAACAAATAATAGTGTAGCAATTAGAATTATAAAATGCTTTTTGCGCTTCATCTTTCAAACGCCTCCTTATTCATATTTTTCTCAAATACAATAATTTTTCTTGATGTATGGAAACTTCTTTGAAGTAATTCCCAGGTAAAGGTTTACATAAAAATCAGTGTTGTTTTATCGACAAATTTCGACAAATCGGGCGCATGATTACACGCCGGTTTCGTGCACCACCTCCTTTAAGTTGTATAAAAGCAGATAAGCAAATTGTTGTTATCTACTTTTATACAAGATGATGAGTTGATAAAAACCTAATAATTATTTATATTCTTTCATAAATTTCTCAACGTCTTCGGCGTATGGTAAAGATGGAATAGCGCCTTCTTTAGAAACAGTTAAAGCCCCAACCGCATTTGCATATCTCACATTTTCTTCCAACGGTTTACCGTTTACAATCCCAACGGCAAGTGCTCCGTTAAATGAATCACCTGCAGCTACTGTATCAACTGGGGAAACAGGGAATCCAGGAACAAAGATTGGACCGTTATCATTCATAACTAAGCAACCTTTTTCCGCAAGTGTCATTACCACATTTTTCACGCCTTTATTTAAAAGCGCTTTCCCAGCACGTACAGCATCATCATCTGTTTCGACTTTTATACCAGTTAGTATTTCCGCTTCTGTTTCATTTGGTGTAAGATACGTAACATTTGCTAATAATTCATCGCTTAACTCTTGTGCAGGTGCAGGGTTTAAAATTACTGGTACATTATTTGCGGCAGCATATGCTACTGCATCCTCTGTCATTTTCAAATCCATTTCTAACTGAACGATAAGTAAATCGGATTTTTTGATAATATCCTTTATTCCTTCTAAGTCAGATGATAAGTAATTCATATTAGCGCCAGGTACAACGATAATTCTATTATTACCATCTGCCTCTAATGTAACGGAACCAACTCCTGTTGACAGCTTATCGTCACGTAAAAAGTAATCAATATTAATGTTTTCATTTGCGATTGTAGCTAATGCTTCATCTCCAAATGGATCGTTACCAACCTTACCAACCATTGTTACATCGCCACCTAATCTTGCAGCAGCAACTGCCTGATTAGCACCTTTCCCACCTGGAAATTGCGAAAAGCTAGTACCGATGATTGTCTCTCCATTTTGTGGTGCTCTTGGTGTTCTAACAACCAAGTCCATCATAAAACTTCCGATAACTAAAATACCCACTGCAGCATCTTCCTTCTACTGTTTATTTAATAATAACTATGGTTATCGTTTTCAGGATATTCCTAGATTAATTAGTAATCGTTTACACAATTACTAGTGTTTTTATTAAATCTTCTAGGTAATCGTTTACATATATAATAATATTAACATGAATATTAGTCAACTATTCTTTTGAAAAAAGTTAAGATTCATAGAAATGAGTGCTCTACTTATTTCTATGAAAGTAAGAGAGCACCCTTTCTATAATGACGATGATTAAGCTTTTGCAGAAATTGTCCCAAATTTATACTTGGTTACGGAAGTACGTTTTTGATCTTTCTCTAATATCCAATTTGGGAAATGTGGATGATTCGGTGCATCTGGATAACCTTGTGTCTCAAGGCAAATTCCTAAATACTTTCTAGAAGGAACACCATACACTTCTCCCTCTTCTGGAAGCATATTGGATGTATACACTACAACTGCTTTTTCATCTGTTTCAATTGTAAGTGTACGTCCACTTTCAGTATCTTCCAAGTAAATTTCACTATCATGGTTGGTACTTAAGACAAATGGGTGATCATATCCAGAATCTGCTAATTTATTTTGAGCATAATCGGATTCCACACCTGTTCTAATCTTTCTACCAGAACGGAAATCAAATGTCGTACCTTCCACAGGAATAAGTTCGCCTGATGGTAGTAGATTATCTCGTAATTCTAAGAACTGATCACTCTTTAATGTTAATGTATGGTCTAAAATATCACGTTTCAATTCGCCACTAAGGTTAAAATATGAATGGTTCGTAATATTTAATAATGTTGTTTCATCTGAAATTCCGTCATATTGAATCGAAAATTCATTATCATTATTTAAAGTATATGTTACTTTTAATTGTAAATTACCTGGATATCCTTCTTCCCCATCTACACTTAAGTATGAGAACTCAATGCTCGCTTCATCTTCGCCTTCTTTTACTTCAGCATCCCAGATTACTTTGTCATATCCTACTAATCCACCATGAAGATGGTTATCGTTTTCATTTTGTGCTAGCGTATATGTCTTGCCATTAAGTTCGAATTTAGCACCACCAATTCGTCCAGCAACTCTCCCTACTACTGCTCCAAAATATGGTGATCTATGTAAATAATCTTCTAGATTATCATGACCAAGCACAATGTTTTCAAGTTTGCCATTTTCATCTGGTGTGTAGAGCTTTGTGATGATGCATCCATAGTCAATTGCTGTTAGTTCTACATTGTTGTCGTTTTTCAGTGTGTAAGCGTATACTGGTTTGTCTTGCAAATGCCCAAATAACTTCTTCGTTACATTCATTTGTTATGTCTCCCTTTTATTTTGTAATCGTATCCATACTATGATTCTATCATAAATTATGGAAAAGTTATAAGAATAATTAACATTAATACTTAGGGATTCATAGACAGTATTCGCATAACATCTTTATGAATATTACTTGTTATCTCTTTATAAAGTCATTCCCTGTTGTTCATACTTATTGTCACCGACGAATTTATATCCAAAGCCACGTACGGTTTGAATATATTCAGGTTTAGTAGGATCAGTTTCTAGCTTGCGTCTTAATTTACTGATATGAACTTTTACTGTTTGGATGCTCCCTTCTGAGTATTCCCCCCAAACATGATCATATAATTGTTCTGCGGTCCATACACGATTCGGGTGTTTGGCCATCAACAATAATAGCTGAAACTCTTTCTGCAAGAGACGGATTTGCTTTCCATTTAAAAAAACTTCATATGTATCTGTATGAATGTGTAATTGATTGAACGCAAGAATGGTAGAATCTCTTTTATCTTTGTTCCCCCATTCACCACGGCGTAAAACCGCGTATATCCTTGCTTCTAATTCATTAAAATCGAAAGGCTTTGTAATATAATCGTCACCTCCGACTTTTAATCCATTGATCCTATCAATCGAATCCTTTTTACAACTTACAAAAATAACAGGAACCTTTGTAATCATACGTATTTGCTCACATATATCAAAGCCCTGCATCCCTGGCATCTCCACATCTAGTAAAATGACATCCAGTTGCTGTTTAATAATAATTTCTAGAGCTTTATATCCGTTATCTGCTAATAACACTTCATAACCTTTTTTCTGCAAGAATAATTGAATTAGTTCACGAATTCCCTCTTCATCATCTACAACAAGAACGCGATCCTTACTCACTAAACTCTCTCCTTTATATGAATTCGATTTTGTAGAAGTGGCAGCGCAATATAGAATGTAGTTCCATGAAGAACTTTACTTTCTACCCAAATTTCTCCCTTATGGGCATGGATTAATTCCTTAGTAATTGCAAGCCCTAGCCCCATCCCATTATCATCCTTCTGTATATTGGACGCTTGATAGAAACGATTAAAGACGAATGGAATATCTTTTTCTGGAATCCCTTCACCATTATCATGAATTGCAATTATTACTCTACCTTCTAATTCATCCTCAGCATACTCCTGCACTTCTTCCTGCATTTCAATCGTGATAGTAAGCGTAATTTCTCCTTCCATCTCGGAGGTATGTTTAATAGCATTCCATATTATATTCGTGAAAACTTGATCCATTCTTTCTTTATCAATGGTGATATATAAACCGTCCATCTGTTTATACTCTTCAAGTGGAGGATAGTGAAATATGCGCCCACTTTGGTTCGTATCAAGCTCAATTGTTTGCACGAATTTCTCCACCCAGTCCCCAAAATTTACTTGCTGGAAATCAAGATTAATATGATTTGACTGCAGCTTCGCTAATTCTAATAAATCTTTTGTCAAACGATCTAACAATGTCAACCTCTTTTGAATCATATTTATATATCTTGTATTGTTAGCCTCAATTAGTCCTTCCTGCACTGCTTGAGTATAACTTTGCACTAATGTAATCGGTGTTCCCAATTCATGTGCAATACTTGTTAATAATGCAGTACGTGACTTTTCCATCTGTCTAAGTTGCTTATTAGCGACTGCCAGTTTTTGACTTTCTCTTACTTCACGTTCCGCTATTTCCTTCTCCCGACGCATAATCGTAATGCGATCTCCAAGTGCTAATGAAAGCAATATCATTTCAAATACACCAGCAATTTGAGCTGAATATTTTGTCCAAACAACTAACGGCAGAATTCCACCATCAGCTAGGATTGATACAAAAAAGCCTATTAAATAGACAACCCAAGCTAATAGAAAAAAGCGAGCTTGCCTTATACCTTTTTTCAAGCAAATAAATGATGCGCTCAATATCGTTACAATCGTGACGACAGCACTAACTACCATTACATTTAAAGCAATGGGATAGGAAATAAATAGAAGACCAGCATTTAAGAAGTTCATCAAGATCGCAAATTGAAAGAACCGCTTAAACTTTGGTAAATATATGTTCATATCTAAGAAATTCCTTGTGAACAGAAGCGAAAATGCACTTCCTAAACAGATGAAAAATACGATGGATCGCATATTCCACCATGGATAATCTGGCCATACGTATTGAAATGCTAGACCATTTAAAGCTAGATTAGCAAACATAGAAGTGAAAATTACCATCACATAGTATAGATAACTTTTATCACGTAAGCTAAAGAAGAGGAACAAATTATATAAAATCATGGAAGCTGCTATACCGTAATATAGACCTAAATAGATAAACTCTTTTTGCGTTTTTTCAATAAAGGTAGTTGGCTCCCAGAGCGTTAACGGCATTTGGAGTGCTCCGTCTGTCTCGAAACGAATATAAATCAGTTTACTTTCTTCCAGTTCCATATCGATAGGTACAACAAAATTCCGATGAATGATTTCTCTAAATTTAAACGGATACTGGTTTCCATACTGGTGTTTCTCATATTCACCATCTTGATTTGGAATATATATAGATATCTCATTAAGTGGTGGATAACTTATTTCTAGCATCCACGTATCCAGCATAGATTGATTCGTTATTTCAAACCGTGCCCAATATACTGATGCTGCATAACCAAAGTTTGGAACCTCTGTTGATTCATGAGAGCTAAATTGATTGGAGTATGTTGGTGAAACTACATCTTCTATTGTTAGACTATTATCCTTGTCTTCCAATAATTCTAAAGATGAATGTAAGATTAGTTTATTGGTGGAAGGTTGTAAGGTGGCTGCTTGTACTTTCGGGTGACTTATACTATTAATAAAGATAATGATGAAAAGAACAAAAACATATTTTAGTAGTCTTAAAGACATAAACTCCCCTCTATCCAACGCAAAATTTATGAATATATTTCCAATTATACCATTAAATTGTGCCATATGTTGTAAAATTCCTAAACATTTAGAACCAGAAATTTAATATATTTGGTGAGAGAAGACCCAACATGTATAAGAGAATAGGAGGAGAAAGGTTGATTAGGGATGGGGTTCTTTTGGACAATATGTTGATTAATAGTGATCTATGAGTTTTTTCTTAAAGGATACGAAGATGTGGTGTTGATTAGAACCATTTTTATTGAAAGAGGTTTGTATTAGACATTTCTGCATGTATTCGTAGTAGAAATGTCGATTTGAATCATTCTATAAGACATTTTAATTTAGTTTCTATGACGAAATGTCCATTAGAATGAGTCTATTAGACATTTCAGCCACAACCTTTGCTCAAGTGTCCATTAGAATGTCTCTATAAGACATTTCAGCCCAAATCCTTTGATCAAGTGTCCGTTAGAATGAGTCTATTAGACATTTAACTCAAAATCCCTTGATCAAATGTCCATTACAACCGCTCTATTAGACATTTCATCCAAATTCCCTTGATCAAATGTCCATTACAACCGCTCTATTAACAAACTACATTTGAAACACAAAATGTCTTTAACATACAAATAACTACCAATCATTACAAACCCCAACTAAAAACAAAAAGGCAGCAATTTATTCAACTACTTGAATAAATAACTACCTCTAATCGTTAAAGGGAATATGCTATTAATGGTTCCTTCTTATCATTTTTCGTTCTTTCTAATGATTCTACTACCCTTTCTAAATAACTAATATACGTTTCTAGTATATTTTTATGGTATGGGTCCAATTGCATGAGTGCACGTTCGATTTCATGTTCATGAAACTCTGTAACAGAATGGACCGCTTTGTCATACAACTGTTGCATTAACTCCTCTTCCGTTAGCACATCTGTATAATAGCCAGTGTCTAGACAGAACTCCCGATAAAGCGGTTTGCCGTTTATTACGATTTTTTCATACTTCGCCATTCGTCGCATTCGCCCCCTATAAGAAATCACCTTTAATACCAAAAAATTCACATTACTTTCATTTTAATGGAGTAAGGTTAAAATTAGGTTAAAAAATCATAAGTTAAATCATTTTTATTCTGTTACTTTCTGTCAAAAAAAGAAAGAAAACTGTCGAACACACCTTTCGCATCACGTCTTAAGATATAGAGTTATATAAATAAACAGGAAAAAAGAAGGACACCTTCTTCACTATATGGTGCAGTGAAGAAAAATATCCTTCTTTTTTTGTTAGTTATGGACCACTTTTAATATGAAGCTATAACGATAAGTTTCATTTGCATATAGCGTAAATTCCGGATGAGTTTTCTGGCCCCAACTATCATCGCCTCCTACGCCCATTTGCTTATGATTAATTCTTAATACTGTTTGCTTACTTTCTGGTAGCTTATAGCTGTGACTATGTTCTTCCAGTTCTTCAGGTGTATATGGGAGTGCATTGATTTCCACAGTATCTAGTGCTGCAACTTTCAAACCAACACCAGCATTATTTGTAATCATTGCCCACCTTACATCTGTTTTATTTCCACATTCTTGTGGTTTTAAATAAGGAACATACTGATCATTTACTTTGCCGTCATAAAGTCCAAGTTTTGCACCCTTATTACGATCAATGTAGTTTTCATGTGGCCCTCTTCCGTACCACTTCAGATTCTCAAATTGCTCCTCCATTATAAAGAGTAACCCTACTTCTGGTATTTCCGGCAAATCAGAACCAGGTGCTAATTCATAATCTACTTGCATTTCGCCAGAGCCATTAATCGTATATTTAATTTCCACTCTAGATTCAGTAGTTGTAGGGATACTATAGAGTACTGTAACGACAACCGCTTCATCCGTTACTTCATATTTAAAGCTATCTAATTTCCGATTAAAGCTTGCTTCTCTCCATGTTGCACTACGTTCATTCAATCTGCTACCACGGTCATTATCGGTCATAGCTCTCCAAAAGTTTGGTACTGGAGCTGATTTGAGTAATTCAACACCACTAGCAGCAATTGATTTCATCTCTCCAGTCGTTTTATTAAAATGAATGTCAAACTTACTTCCAGAAATAATGACTTCGTTATCCATTTCTGCTGTTTTTGGAGCAGCGCTCTTTTCTAGTTGCTTACGTTGAGAAGGTTGTAAAACAAATTGTTCATATGCAACTTCATGATTTTTATCTGCCCATAATGTGGCTGCTTTTTCATGAAAACTTACTGTAAGTACTAACTCACCTGTATTCGCTTGAATGTCAGCAAAATTGTAACCTAATTGGATAGATTTTGTTTCTCCAGGCTCAATGGAAACTGCTACTGTACCTTCTTGAATTACTTCTCCATCTTCTGCAATTGACCATTTGAAATCGTACTTATTGACATTAATAAATAGGTTTTTATTTTTGATTTCTACAATGCCTTTTTCTACATCCACTGCCGTAAAATCAATATTTTGATAGCATTTCTTCACTTCAAATATTTTCGGTGATACCGTTCCATCTGCAAAAATAATCCCATCACCTGAGAAGTTACCATCATGTGGAGATTCTCCGAAATCACCACCATATGCTAAAAACTCAATACCTTCTTCTGATTTTTTCCTTAAAGCCTGGTCTTTCCAGTCCCAAATAAATCCACCTTGTAAAATTGGGTATTTATCAAAAAGATCGGTATATTTGTAGAGATTCCCACATGAATTCCCCATCGCATGGCTATATTCACAAATAATGTATGGTTTCAATGGCTGTTCTTGCGCTTTAAGTGCATATTGTTCCATTTTATCTGCAGGGATGTACATCGTACTTTCCATATCAGATGCAGCTGCTGATTCACGATAATGGAAAACTCCCTCGTAGTGGACAAGACGAGTTTTATCTTTCGATTTAAGATGAGCATGCATCTTTAAGAAGTTATCGCCACCAAACGATTCATTTCCAAGAGACCAGATGATGACGGACGGATGATTTTTATCACGTTCGAACATCGTGTTACAACGATCGATTACATTTGCTGTCCACTCCGGTTTGCTACCTGGAATTGCATCACCTAATCCCTTTTGCCCATACTTCCATGTACCATGTGTTTCCATATTTGTTTCATCAATCACATACAGACCATACTCATCACATAGTTCATAGAAAAGTGGATTGTTTGGATAATGAGATGTACGAACTGCATTGATATTATGCTGCTTCATCAACTTTACATCATGAACCATATCTTCATAAGTGACGGCACGCCCACGATCGGCTGCAAATTCATGACGGTTCACACCTTTAAAGACAATACGCTTTCCGTTTATTTTCATTAATCCATCTTTTAGTTCAAATTGACGGAAACCTACTTTACAACTCTCATATTCTATTATCTCACCACTAGCATCATATAAACTTAGTACAAGTGTATATAAATTTGGCGTCTCCGCACTCCACTTTAATGGATTTTTCACGAAAACCGAAGTACTAATTTCACTAACTTCTTCGTTAGATACATCTATACGTTGATTAATCGTTTCAACCTTATTTCCCTTCGCATCAATAAGCACTGCTTCAAACGTAGCTTCTTGATTTTCCTCCATATAGTAATTATTGACTTTCGCATCAATTTCTAATTCTGCATCACGATAATCTTCATCCAATATAGTTCTTACGAAAAAATCTTGGATGTGAAGCTTTGGTGTTGCATATAAGTATACATCTCGGAAAATACCGCTCATTCTCCAGAAGTCTTGATCTTCAAGCCAGCTTGCATCACACCAGCGATACACTTCTACAGCAAGTTTGTTTTCCCCAGCTTGTAAGTAAGGAGTTAAATCAAATTCAGCTGGTGTAAATGTGTCCTCACTGTAACCAACAAGTTCTCCATTCACCCAAACATAGAATGCGGATTCTACACCTTGGAAACATATATTAACAGGGAGACCATCCCAATCATTAGGTACAGAAAAAGTCGTAATATATTGCCCAACAGGATTATATTCTGTTGGCGCAAATGGTGCTTGTACATCTTCATTTCCATCCCATGGATATCTGACATTTGTATATTGCGGATAATCATACCCTTGTAGCTGCCAATGTGCTGGTACTTTAATTTCATCCCAGTCAGCACTGTCAAAACCAGCCTCATAGAAGGATAGATTTCGTTTCTCCGGGTTCTCAGAAAATGAAAACTTCCACATGCCATTTAATGATTGATAATAATCTGACGCTGTACGGTCCCCACTAATTGCTTCTGCTTCCGTTTTATACGGCATCAAAGTAGCATGTGCAGGTAGACGATTAAGTTGAAAAATATCTGGATTGTTATTCCACTCTGGATAACCATTAGCTGGTGGCGTGTACTGGAATTTTTTTAGTTGTTTTAACATGAGAAAACCTCTTTTCTATATTTATTTTTTGATTCATCAAACTAAAAGTCTATATATTAATGGAGGGACTTATAACATTGCAACCGGTCCCAAAATACTTGAAAAAAATTTTATTTTTTTACGAGACTTGATTCTCTAATTACTAATCTTGTATCTATGAGAATTTCTTTCTCAACTGGTTTTCTCTCTATTATATTCTGGACAGAGTGAACAATTTCCGTGCTTAACATTTCATAGTTGTGATTAATGGTCGTTAAGCTTGGGTACACAATATCAGAAGGAAAGATATCATCAAAACCAACAAATGAAAAATTATCAATAGGGACATTTTGTTCACGACATTCTTTTAATGCGCCATAAATAACCATGTCATTGATACCGATAATAGCTGTTGGTCTAGGATCCTTCTGCAATAATTCTCTCATTGCATGTCTACCATTTTCTATATCATAACCTGAGTAGATTTGCCATTCATCTCTGAATTCTAAGCCTTTCTTCTCTATTTCTTCTTGAAAAGCTTTCACCTTTACATCAGTCGTCGATATTCCTTCTGCCCCACCTATTAAACTAAGATGTTTATGACCCTGCTCAATTAAGTGTGATACAATCTTACGAATTCCGTCTTCTTCATTTGTACAAATTCGGTGGCATTCGACCCCTTCCATTTGGCCATTCACCATAATCAACGGAACCCTCTCCATTACTTCTAACATTTCTTCTACTTCATTAGGATCGCTATCAACCTTATTAATTCGGCCTCCCATAAACACAATACATTCCACACGTCTTTGCACAAACTCTCGTAAATGAGTAGATTCCATTTCACTTCGATTCATAGAATTACGCAATAATACCGTATAACCTAATTCATGGGCTCTTCTTTCTACTTCGATATATGTTTGTGAGAAGAATGGATTTGTAATGTCTGGAAGAATGAAGCCAATCATATTTGTTTGCTTCTTCGTCAAACTTCTTGCAGCTTCATTAGGTGTAAAATCCATTTCTTTCATTTTTTCGAGCACTAGCTTTCGCGTACTTTCTTTTACAAGTGGATTGTTAGTTAACACCCGGGAAACTGTTGTAGGAGATACATTCGCTTCCTTCGCGATATCATAAATAGTAATGTTTTTCTTTTTCATGTTTGTATTACCTCATTTGCAGTCGATAATAATTCTATATTTTAGCAGTTTTATGTAAAATACTACTTATCTCCTATTATGCAAGATATTAAGAAAGAAAGCCACCTTTTTTGATATCGTTTACAACTCAATATAGATGAGCCCCTTTACAATTCCATTGTAAAGGGACCTGATGAATTATTGCCCAATTTCTTGTTTCAGCTTTTCAATCTCCGCTCCAAGTTCGCGATAAACTCTATCTTCTATTTGGTTCATAGTAGTTTTTGAATCAATATTCTCGTCAATTGCTTTTGCGACTAATTCAATATAGATTTCCCATGCTGCACCATCAAGTGACGTTAATCTTCTTACAGGAATATCTTCATCTAGTTTATCGTAGAATGCATAATCTTTTTGCCCACCTAAAAATTCACTTTCATGATTTGCATACCATGGTAATGTTGAGATGCTATTCCAACCTGGTTGAATAGAGTGTTCTGTAAATACCTTCCATGCCTCTTCACTACGATTCATGAACTCAACAAATGCCCATGCAGCATCTTTGTTTTGACTCTGTGATGGAATGACATGAGCTGAACCACCTAGACCAGCATTGATACCTAATGGATATCTTGTCACTCTCCATTTGCCAGCCTGATCAGGGAATGTGTTCTCTATATCACGAGCTGCATGACTTCCACCTGGAAAAGAGGCTGTTTTCCCTTGTGCAATTAGCTGTTTTCCTTCATCAGAGAACGCAGAAATTTGTGGAGACCACCCTACTTGTACTCCTTCTTTAACAAAGTCAAGTAGTTCTACCATTCTATCATTATTACGTACCCAGTTTAATTCTGAATCAAAGTATCCAGTTCCATCTCCATAATGGTTTGGAGGTGAATCACGCCATTCAAACATATAAATATCATTTGCTGCAAGTGTTTTTGCTGCTTCGATTACATTCTTATCATCTTGTAGAAATTCCCCAAGTTCTTCTGGATCACTTGGTAGACCGTGTTGTTCATAAATATCTGCTCTATAGTAAAACACTGCTGGTGTTACATCCCACGGCATCGCAAGTAACTTTTTGCCATCAATCGATTTCCAACGTTCCCAGTTATATTCTGAAGTATCATCTTGATAACGCCCCGCATTATATGGCTCTTGCAACAAATCTTCCAGCATATCTGCACCATATCTAGTGAACGCACCTTGTTCCACTACTGCTACATCCGGAGCTCCAGTCCCAGCAGCCAATGCTGTTTGTAATTTGTCATGCATCTCCCAACCCATTGCTACTTGATTCACTTTGATATTTGGGTATACCTTGTTAAATTCAACGATGACTTCATCATAAATGTTAGGAAGGAAATTCCAAAATGTAATTTCCCCCTCTAGTGACGTATCAAATGTTAATTCCTCTTCTAAACTTTTATCCTCATTCGTATTTTTATTTTGATCTGAAGTTTTATTACTGTTGCTACATCCCGAAACTACTAAAATAGCAATAATTAAAAATAGTAATGTTTGTAATGATTTCTTCATTTTTTATCCTCCTATTATATGTGCAACTTAAACATTGAAACCGGTGTCATTTCATCCAATAGATTATTAATTACAGTTTCTTCTAACCCCCCGTTGATCACTTCCAACCGCAACCGGTTTCAATTAAGGGGAAGCAAAATTGAAACCGACTGTGCTTGAAAGGATAGTTAAAGTAAGCACTTTATTGCAACCGGTACCAATAGATTGAATAAGGTTATGAAACCGGTACCAATTGCATATTACAAGAATACTTTTCTTCTTTTTTGAAGTCAACCTTTTTATGGAAATTACTGTTTTACATTTTGTTGCATTTTTCGACAAATACACCTATAAAAAGTCCCTCTTAGAAAAGAGGAACTTATCCCTTCACTCCTCCAACCGTTAATCCTTCAACGAAATAGCGTTGGAAGAAGACAAATAGAATGATAAATGGAATTATTGTCATCATGGATCCAGCAATGAGCACATCATAGTTGTTCCCATAAGGTGTTAATAGTGTTGCGAGACCAATCGGCAATGTAAACATATCACTTGATCGTAAAATGATTAATGGCCATAAGAAATTATTCCAACTACCCAATCCTTGTAAGATTGCCATTGCCGCAAATGCTGGTGTCATTAATGGCATCATAATTCGGAAGAAGATTCCATATTCTGTAGAACCATCTATCCGAGCTGCATCCATTAATTCCCTCGGTAATCCTAATGCATATTGTCGGAAGAAGAATACAGCAATCGGCGCTACGATAGCTGGGAGCATCACACCCGTATATGTATCAATAAATCCCCAACTAATCATTAACTGGTATAGCGGAAGCATCAAGATTTCAAACGGCACCATTAAGATAAACAACACTAGCACGAAGAAAAAATTCCTACCTTTAAAATCATAAACTGCTAATGCATAACCAACCATGGAGGAAAAGAATAATGATAGTATAATAGTAATCACAGTAATTATTAAACTATTGCCATACCACGACCAGTACTTACCTGCTTCTGTAAATATATACGTATAGTTATCTAAATTTAATGTGCTTATATCAAATTGAATACTAATTCCATTTCGCATTAACTCAGAGGATGGCCGAAAGGAAGATAGTAATAAGCTTAGTATTGGAAATAAAGCAATGAAAGAAATTATAACGAACATAATGTTCACTATCCATTTCAACCCAATATTTTCTCTCTTCTTCACTTATTCATCCCCCCTTTTAAATGCTCCTGTCAGGACTAATTGAATAAAGCTGACTATAAAGATGATAATCATCAATACAACTCCAATAGCCGCTCCGAACCCTAAGTTATTTTGCTGTATACCTTGTTGATAAATGTATCCAACAACCGTTAACCCGATATTACCTGGTGATCCTGCTTCCCAGAATACAAAACTCTCTTCAAACATCCGATAACCATTAATGATGGATATCGTCGTAACGAAGATTGTTACAGGTTTCAAAAACGGCAGTGTAACAAATCGAAATTTTTGCAGTCGGTTGGCACCATCGATGTCTGCTGCTTCGAATAATTCTTTCGGAACATTTTGCAATGCTGCGAGGAAGTATAATATATTAACCCCCATCCAACGCCAACAGCAAAGTAACACCATTAACAGCATTCCAGACCATGCATGATAACGCCAATCTACTGAATTTAATCCTAACCAATGCATAATTTGATTGGCTGCAGCATTATCTGTTTCCCCAAACATAAGACGAAATACCATCCCTGCTACAATGGTCGAAGTTAATGCTGGAATGAATAAAGCCGCTCTATAAATTGTCCTCATCTTCACAAAAGTAGAGTTTAGTAGAGTAGCTAAAATTATCGGAACGGTAACTAAAATGACAACTGTGAGTACGACATAAATCGTCGTATTCGATAATGCCTTATAAAAAGTTGGATTAAATATTCTCGAATAATTAGCTGTTCCAACAAATTCTATTTGTCCTGGTAATATACTTTGAAAACTCATTATGATTGCCCTTATAGATGGATAAAGGGTAAATATGAGAAATGTTATGACAAAGGGTGCTATAAAAATATAGGGAACCACTTTTTTTGAATTAAAGAAGTTAAAGAGCTTATTAGGCTTTTTCATCGGTGCAAGCGTGGCTGTTGTGTTCTTAGACGCTGGTAACATATAATCCCTCCTTCATTCATTTGCAAGAGGGGTTATTTTTCGAAGCACTTTCGAAAAATAACCCTAGGAAAAGACATACTATTGCTCTATCAAACTCAAACTATTTCATGCCACTTTCCACTGCTTCCTGCGCTTGGTCTAATGCTTCTTTCGCAGTTTGTGTTTTCTGTCTGAGCACACTATTAAATACATTGGTATTTATCTCGGTAGCAACTGCTGGTGTATATTCTGTAATATTTACAGCATTAATTTCATCTCGAATATCTAGGAGAGTATCGAAAATATCATTACCAAAAAATTGATAGTATTTATTATCAGCTTTTACTGCCTCATCTTCCCAAACATCCCAACGCGGCGGATCAAATCCTAACACTGTCCATAACTTGATATTTGCTTCTTTGGATAATTTCGCAAATGCTAGGAAATCTTTCGCAAGTTCCGCATGTTCTGTTTGATTAGTTACTACAGTCCCTGTACCTCCCATACCAGCTGAGCGATTTCCACCTTCTTCCCAAGCCGGCATTGGACGAATTACCATTTTTCCTTTCAGGTCTTCCATATAGTCTGTGAATCTACCCATATACCACAATGGCATCACAACACTAGCTGCTTTCCCATCATTCATGTAAGCATAGAATTCTTCCGCATGTGGTTCTCCACCTGGTGTTAGCTCTGCAATCTCATGTTCATATAATAAGTCATATAAAAATTGTAGTGTATTTACATTTGTTTCTGTATTCACAGTTAAATTTCCGTTTTCATCAAACCAGTCCGATCCTTGTTGATTTACCATTTGCCAAAAAGTCATATAATCCCCAGTATGAACTGTAGTCATCATCGCATCTGTTTTTTCAACTACCTGTTTACCTGCTTCCACATAATCATCCCAAGTAACAATGGAATCAATATCTACTCCTGCTTTATCCATAATTTCCTTGTTGTAATAGATGACTGAAGCACCAACGTGTGTCGGCATACCGTAATATTTCCCGTCTTTTCCATATATCTCAAATCGCGATTGCACAAAGTTATCTATTTCTGGATCAACATATTCATTCATCTCTAGTAATTGAGGCTCACCCTGCAAAAAGTTTGGAAAGCGGCCAATTTCAATATCCGCAAGATCCGGGGCACCTTTTCCCGATTGTAGTGACATGAGTAGATTATTATGCATTTGATCAAAAGGGTACGTTTCTGCTACTAGTTTTATAGGTCTATCCGGATTCTCCTCATTCCACCTCGGAACAGCATCTTCAAAGAAGTCCATGTGTAATTCAGCAAACGTCCAGTACGTCAATTCCGTGGCACCTTCAACATCTCCACCAATGACTTTAGATTCCTCTGCATCACTGTTTGAGTCTTTTCCACCACAAGCAGCTAGTGCAAATACAACCATCCCTAAAAGCATTGTAAAAAGTAGCTTTTTCATCAATAATCCCCCTTCAATTTATCTTTAAATTGAAAACGCTATCATTAAAGCTCCAAATTACACCTCCTAACCACAGTTGATGGATAAAAAAGTTGATTAATTAACAACATGTACGAACAGGTTAACATCTCACAAAAAGTCAGTCAAGAACAAAACCATTGTTTCATACCCGTCAAAAGCCTATATTTTCACGACATTTTACCTTGTTTTTAGTTCAGAGGACTTAGCCAATTTTGCAGAAAAATCTCTATAACTGTCATTTATTATAGTAAAATAGTACGTACAACTTACCTTAGTCCTATGACTTTATAATCAAAATTAAAATGATATGTAAGGGTAGGTCCATCTTACTTTTGTTATTCCTGTTTTAAGCAAAAATAAAGAAGCAGTTGAGGCTTTCGTAGAATGTGACGAATGTAGCAGAGGAAGCGTGGAAGACCTTCGTGTATGATTCGATCCAACCGCATGGAAGCACACAACAAAGTCACTATGGTATCAAGAGCATGTGAATAAATATCTAGCTAGGCATTTGGGATGATAGATTATCTGACTCTATTAATGGAAAACATCCCAGTACGACGTTATACTCCGCTAGATACACAAGCTTGCCAATTTATACACTAATCTGTAGATAGTAAAATTGCTTCTAGAACAGAAAAAAATTGAAGAAGCAGAAATGAAACGGGTGGGAACAGAAATTGAGAAGTTGAAGCAAGGAACAGAATAATGGAGTAATAGAAAAGCACTAAATAATCATATAGGTCAGAGTGCTTTTAAGATTCATCGATTTTATACGACTCTAGTAATTAATGTAAAACACATCACTTTCCTTTGTTACAAATGACGTTAGGCTAAAAATGTTTCGTCCGTCCCTCTATCATGAAGAACAAATGTATCTACAACCATATCTCCTGAGTTACCTTCGACGGGAATAAACGAAACCTCTCTTTTTGCTAACTCAATTACTTACCACTGCAAACCCCCTTACATTTTACAGTAACCACCCTCCTTGCCATTTGCAATAAAATATTGCTCCATCATTGTATTGATTGTGTTTATTCAGTAAGATATAAGTGTTGTATATTCATGATAATTTTTCCCAACGTTTCCTTCAATGGTAAAAATAAATGAAAGTAGGGTAAAATATTGCCTTTTGATCTACAAAGTAAGAATTATCAATCGTATGGATTTCTTTTTAAAGGACAACATCAAGAAGATATCGTTGGTCTTTATTCAATGGGCTGGGAAGAAGTGAAAACGCATACGTATAATTGGCATGGAATGGAACGAGATGAAATTGGAAAGTGTGTGTTTCAATACACATTATCTGGTAAAGGTGCAATTGAAATTAATGGCCAGTATCACACATTAGAAGCCGGAGATGCATTTCTTGTACAAATTCCGAGTAACCACCGGTATTTTTTACCGCAATCAAGTGATGCTTGGGAATTCATTCACATTACGTTATATGGGAATGAAGCAAGGAAAACATATCAATATTTACAAGAAACAAAAGGACATATTATTCAGGTAAGTCCAGATTCGGATTTAATAAAGTTATGGTTTACTATATTTGAAGAGGTTTCTAGCAAAAAAATTAGTGATTCCTTTCAAGCTTCTACTTTTGGATACGCATTCATTATGGAATTATATCGATATGCTCAAAATATTGCCTCATCACCTGAGAAATGGCCAGAAGCGGTAACGAAAGCCATCATCTTTATGCAAAATAATTTTAGTAAACAAATTGGTTTAGATGATATCGTGGATGCTTCTGGACTATCAAAATACCATTTCACAAGACTTTTCCATAAAGTGACTACCCTCACTCCAATCCAATATTTAACAAAGATTCGAATCGATAAAGCAATCGAATTATTGCGTTTGACGAATAAGTCTATTGAAGATGTTGCAATGGAAGTCGGTTATTCAAATGGGAATTATTTTAGCAAAGTGTTTTTAAAGAGGATTGGGATGTCTCCGGGGATGTTTCGCGAAAGTAAAAATAAGATACCTGTGGATTATTTAGTGATTGATTGAGACAGGGGCAAAAAATAATGAGAGAAATAAAAAGCCAAACTATGCTTACATCATTTTTAACATAGTTTGGCTTTCCTATTTGAAATTTTTTCTGGTAATCGGTAGCGGTATAGCTACACATTTCAGAGTATTGTTAGTTTAATTCTTCTCATTCACCCAAACAAGCATTTCTCCAGGTTCGCGGTTGCACCATGCGTAGTATGGAATTGCTTTTATTTCTATAGGTGTTGTGTTCGTTTCAGCTCGACGATATAAATGATTTCCCCAATCTTTCTCACTTACTCTCTCTGCGAGTCCTTTTATTTCCACAACTCCATCGAGTAAATCAGGGTTAAATTCTGCTTGTAATTCCGCTGTTCTTGGTAAGAAAATACCGTGTAAGTTTTTTCCGTTATCAACTTCCTCCAAGCAATAAACGACTGGCCCACGATGTAGTGCCACTTTTCCATTATTATGCCGCACTAATGGATTTGCCTGAATCCGCTCAACTTCCATTGGTAGAATGAGCTCAATTTTGTCGTCCTTCTTCCAATTCCGTTGAAGACGAATGTACCCATCTTTCATTAATGACTCATGATCAATGAGCTGACCATTAATTTTTACGATAACTTTTCTTGCCCAACCTGGAACACGAAGAGAAATCATAAAGTCTGTTTGCAACTCCGTTGATACATGAATCTCAACATTGCCATCCCAAGGGTAATTAGTGTGTTGGGAGAGAAGAACCTCTTTCCCATCTATTTCAAACTTCGCGTCATTCCCCATATAGAGATGGACAAATAGCTCTTTTTCTTTTTGTGAATAGATATAGTGGCCAATCGATGCAATTAATCTAGCTAAGTTTGGCGGACAACATGCACAGCCAAACCAGCCTTGTCGTACTGATTTTATATGACGTTTGTCTCCACGTTTTTGGCTAGCTTCTGGTAAAACTTCTAATGGGTTCACGTAAAAGAACTTTTTACCATCGAGATCCATGCCACTTATTGTGCCATTATATAAGGCAAGTTCCATAATATCTGCATACTGACTATTAATATCTAAATCTAGCATGCGATTTGCCCAAAATACGAGCGCAATCGATGCACATGTTTCAGTATAAGATAAATCGTTTGGAAGGTCATAATCAAAGGAGAATGCTTCACCAAATACCATGGAGCCGATACCTCCGGTAATATACATCTGTTTCCGTGTTACATTTTCCCATAATGTTTCACAAACCTTTTTCAATTCTGGATCATTTGTTTTTGCGGCTAAGTCTGCCATTGCTGTATACATATACACGGCACGTACTGCATGACCCACTGCTTCTTTCTGTTCGCGGACAGGTTTATGAGCTTGATTATAGGCGTAACTAATATTAAAGAAGAACCGATTTGAATCACTTCTTTCTTTTTTCTCTATTTCAAAATAATGTGGTTGCTTTCCTCTTTCATCTATGAAAAACTTACTTAAGTTTAAGTATTTTTTATTGCCCGTTACATCATATAATTTCACAAGTGCTAGCTCAATCTCCTGATGGCCTGGATAACCTTTAATCTTATCCTCTTCTGGGCCAAAAACAGTATCAATGTAATCAGCATATTTGATCATAATATTTAGAAATTTATCTTTCCCTGTTGCACGATAGTAGGCGACAGCCGCTTCAATTAAATGTCCCGCACAATAAAGTTCATGATTATCACGTACATTCGTCCAGCGTTTCTCTGGTTCTTTTACGGTATAATACGTATTGAGATAACCATCTTCCCCTTGCGCTCTACCTAATAACTCAATTACTTCATCCGCTGTTTTTTCTAGATCTGGATTTGGTTTTGTTTCAAGGCTAAACGCAACCGCCTCCAGCCATTTTGCGACATCACTATCTTGAAACACCATTCCATAAAACTCACCTTCCGCTTCACCTGCTGCAATTCGGAAATTCTCAATTGCATGACTCGGTGCAGTGTTAGGTAGCCTATCGTTCAATGCTTCCCATTGGTATGGAATAACTTGTTCGCGCACAACTTCTTGATAATGTCCCCAAAACTTATCACTTATCTTTACGCTGTTCTTTGCTTTTTCAACAATCATCGTGAATCCACCTTTCGAATTGGTTTAATTTAAAAAAGGATCATACCTGTATTTCTGCAATTCTATCTGTGGTTGTGATTGTGTTATTCTAGTAGCATTTTTTTAATACTTACATTACTTTTCTATAGCTTCAGCTGGTCTTTCTTGAGCTTTGTCGGCTTCTCCGGCATTTTTATTTGCGGCTTCGCGGTCTTCCGCCATCTCCTCGACTGACTTAACTTTTATACGGGCAGCACCAGTGTAATTATCTTTTGTTGGGAGTAAGTCTCCTAATTCCAGCCTTTCCTTAGCAGCAGCAATTGCTTCTGTATATTGCGGCAACCATTTCTCTTGAGCAACAAGGAATTCATCGACCATTTGCCATATTTCCTTCGGGTTACAAACAGCCCCAGTTAATGGATCCATCATCATCGCTTGGCGTAATAAAAAGTCGTCACCATTAACTGCTGCTTCTACTGCAAGACGTTGAACGGAAATACTCACATTACAAACTGCAGCTGGTCCAAGAGGTAATTCACCTACTTGTGTCATATTAATCCCATTTCGATCAACATAACCAGGTGCTTCAATAATGGCATCATCCGGTAGGTTTGAGATCACACCATTGTTAACAACATTGAAATGCCCACGATATACTCTGCCTGTTTCTAATCCTTCAATAATATAGGAGCCATGTTCCTTACTGCGATTCTCTTGTTTATATTCAAATGGTTTATCTTTTAACCAGTTTGGAAAATCTGTTTCAAACCAATTTCTTCCTTCTGTACAAACACGTAAATATCCACCTGTTTCCCCATTTATCCAAACGCCAAGATCAATCCAGTCTTTAATCTCTTCTGGACGCTTACGATACCAAGGTACATATTCACTTAAATGACCATTGGATTCCGTACTGTAATAACCAAATCTACGCAACATATCAATGCGCACTTTTTCCGTTTTGCTATATTCCGGGTGTTGTTCAAATGCAGGGAGTAATTTATCTGTTAAATCTTCCCCTTTATGTTTGATACTGATGTACCATGTTTGATGGTTAATACCTGCACAAATGACATCTACTTCTTCTTGTTTCAAGCCAAGCACATCCGCTATTTGCCAATGACCATGCTGCACACCATGACAGAGACCAATCGTATTCACGCCACCATATTTATTACATGCCCACGTAATCATCGCCATTGGATTCGCATAATTAAGTAAAAGTACATCAGGAGCAGCAACTTCGCGGATGTCTTTACATATTTCTAGCATTTCTGCGATACCACGCTGACCATACATAATACCGCCAGCACACAATGTATCGCCCACACACTGATCGATACCGTATTTCAATGGTATGTCAATATCTGTTTGGAACGCTTCAAGGCCACCAATACGCACAACTGAAAAAATGTATTTCGCATTTCGGAACGCCTCTCTTCTATCAAGTGTTGCATGGATTTTAATATGCAACCCATTCTCATCGATATCACGTTGGCAGAGCTGTGTGACCATGTCTAAATTACGTTCATTAATGTCCGTAAATGCAACTTCAATGTTTGCGAATTCTGGTACTGCGAGCAAATCCTTCAACAATCCACGCGTAAAGCCAATACTACCTGCACCAATAAAAGCAACTTTGAATGACATATGGTTTCCTCCTTATATAGATTGATTTTGAATCCGATTTTGGTGTTTTTTCTTACTTAGGGGGAATCATTGGACGACTTTGATTCCCTTTTTGGAATTTTTTCGACTTGGAGGGAATCATTCGCGTTGTTTGACTCCCGTTTGCGATTTTTCTTGCTCCAGAGGGAATCATTGAACGGCTTTGATTCCCATTTTGGAATTGCTTCTGCTTGAAGGGAATCATTCGCGACGTTTGATTCCCGTTTCCGATTTTTTTCATTTCAGAGGGAATCATTGGACGGCTTTGATTCCCGTTTTGGTATTTTTTCTGCTTAGAGGGAATCATTCGCGACGTTTGATTCCCGTTTCCAATTTTTTTCTCTTCAGAGGGAATCATTGGACGACTTTGATTCCCGTTTTGGAATTTTTTCTGCTTGGAGGGAATCATTCGCGACGTTTGATTCCCGTTTCCGATTTTTTTCACTTCAGAGGGAATCATTGGACGACTTTGATTCCCTTTTTGGAATTTTTTCTGCTTGAAGGGAATCATTCGCGACGTTTGATTCCCATTTCCGATTTTTTTCACTTCAGAGGGAATCATTGGACGACTTTGATTCCCGTTTTGGAATTTTTTCTGTTTGGAGGGAATCATTCGCGACGTTTGATTCCCGTTTGCGTTTTTTCTCGCTTCAGAGGGAATCATTGGACGACTTTGATTCCCGTCTTGAAATATTTTCTGCTTGGAGGGAATCATTCGCGACGTTTGATTCCCTTTTTGCATCTTTTCTAGCTTTGAGGGAGTCAATTTTCCACTAAATCATTCTTTTTCGTTCGTTATTCTTACACCGAATATTCCTCCGGATACTTTTCCTTCTTCTGATGTAAACTTGACCTCGATTTTGTCTTTCCCTTCTATCCAATCAGCAGGAATTTTATAGCTAACATCATAAAGGCGGTCCGTGCGCTTACCATCTAGTTTATGTTCTGCTAGTTTTTTACCATCTATTAAAATATCAAACTTTCTTTCATACCACTTACCATTGAAGAACATGGCTCTGTCACCATCAAAATACGTAACTTGCAAGTACATTTGTTGTTCTGGCTTAACTGTCATTTTATAACTGAAGTGCCCGCCATCACGGCTATCACGCCAACTTCTTTGAGCAATATTCAAATAACCTGCGTAAGAGTTTTCTGATTGGAAATCGTGTTCAATTTCTGGTTGTTGTTCTCCAGGTTGAACATAGTCAACCGTGATTCTTTGTAGTTTTTTCACACGTTCCTGTTCTTCATCCACAAAGTTCTTATATGTTTCTTCATCTAAAATATTCCAATAAATTGTATAACGTTGGTGGTGAAGTTCATAAAAAGGAATGAGCGTTACTTTTACGTCTCCTGGTTGTCCAACCGCAGCCGTTTCAAATTTTAAAGCATCCTCTTCTACACGTGTGATCCAACTTGCTATATCATTTTTATCTGCGACTAAATCCGGAACATTTATAAGTGGATGGTTATCCAGCTTCATGTGATCGTCTAATATATCTGTTTCCGGGAAGTCCTTATTACCAAGAGCACCAGCTAACACAACTGGTCCATATAAAATACCAACCTTATTAGGGTCATCTTTTGCTTCATATGTGTGTAGTCCCATTGGGAAGTTTATTGCAATAGAGTCCCCGGTATTCCATGTGCGGGAAAACGTAATATAGCCATCAACAGCTTCAACTGCAATATTTTCTCCATTCAATGTCACGGTGACAGCACCTGCAACCCAATACGGAACACGGACTTTCACAGATTTTACTGCTGAACTAGCTTGTACAATTTCTAGGTTAACTAGTTCTGAATTCGGGAAGTCAGTTACTTGTTTTACTGAAAAATCACCATCCACACTTGTCCATTCTGATGCAATGAATAAATTCACATATAATGTATTCTCTGTATGGTAGTAAATATTGCGATTATAACGTGCTGGGTTTTCCATTCCTGTTCCTGTACAACACCAGAAAGAATTATCTGGAGAGTTATAAATCTTAAAGTGGCCAGGCTGTGTTGGAATAAAATACATTTTCATTCCAGAATCAGGATCTTGTGATGCTAGAATATGGTTGTACAATGCTCGTTCGTAATAATCCATATACTCTGCTTTTTGTTCCCAGTTATATAAAAGTTCCGTTAAAATGAGCATGTTATACGTATTACATGTTTCCGCAGTTTGAACACCCAGCTTTTCTTGATTTGGTTGTCCGAAATGCTCATAAGCACTATTTCCACCAATAATATAAGAGCGTTTCTTCGTCACTTGTTCCCAGAAAAACACAGCCATTTGCTTATATTTTTCTTCTCCAGTAATATCATATATTTTCGCAGCTCCGATTACTTTCGGGATTTGTGTATTCGCGTGTCTTCCTTCTAATTGATCAATTCCTTCCGCAAGCGGATCTAAGATTTCGTTATGACAGAAACGAATTGCCAGCTCTAGATAACCTTTGTTTTTAGTAATATTGTAGAGGTCTGCCATCACCTCGTTCATTCCACCATGCTCACAAATTAGCATGCGTTGAAATTGCTCATCACTCAAATTATCCGTACCACGCTTCGCCCAATTTGCTAGTTTCACTACAACATCTAATGCCTTTTCATTCCCCATTAGTGTGTAAACATCGATTAACCCTGCATAAATTTTGTGTATGCTGTACCAAGGTACCCAACTACCACCAAGGCCAAAAGCTTGTACCTCAAACGTTCCTGTAAATACACGATCAAAACAATCACGTGGAAAGCCACTTACATACCCATCTGCATCAAAGCTTTGCACATGCGCAAGCTCATTTACCGCATATTCTACTTTTGCACGTAATGCTTCATCATTTGTAACCGTATACATTGTAGCTGCAGCTGACAACCAGTGACCGACAGAATGACCGGCAATTTGCTTCGCTTCCCAACCCCCATAGCGTGGTTGCTTCGGCGTGAGATTAATAGCTTCATAACAAGGTGCAATCAACCGATCTACATCTAAGTACAATAAATACTCTTTTCCTTTTTCTTGAGAGCGCTTAAATAAACCATCTAGCAGTATTGTCTTTTCTCTATTTAATGTATGTTCCATTATCCTTCACTCCTCTATTAATCTTGTAATATTAGATTGCCATCTACTTCTTTTATTTTGAAAAATACTGGTCGTTCCATCGGCGAATTATTTGGTGCGTGGATTGTGAGCATTAGTTGCCCTGAAAAACTGTGGAACAACATGCCATGACCACCATCTGTATCGAATAATGCCTCTTCGTCGTGTACCCACGGACCTGTGATTTCTCCTGAGTGGGAACGTGCAGTACCAATGGCGTACCCTTTTTCTCCAAAGCTAGACCAAAGTATGAGTAATTCTTCCTGTTGGTTTCGATATAGAAATGGCCCATCTGTTATACAATTACCGTCTCCGGTGAAACTGCTCCAGCTTGCCCCGCTTGCTTGGAAAAATACAACTGGCTCACTTACAGCTGTTTTCAAATCATCGGAAAGTTGGATGGCACACATCTTTCCATCCTTCACTTGTACCCATTCATGACAGAAAACCATCCATGGACGTTCCTGTTCATCGATGAAAAGTGTTCCATCTAAACATTCCCAATCCCTAGGTGTTACCGGCTCATTTGTTAACGGTTGAAATGGACCTTGTGGACCATCAGCAACTAGTATTTGCGTTCCACGGCATTTATCATCTGCTTTGAAACTAGCAAACATATAATACTTTTCCTTATAAACATGAACTTCAGGCGCCCAAAAATTTTGGTCTGCCCAAAAATCCTCATCTGGACGGAAGACTGGAAATGGCCCTTCCCAATTTTCTAAGTCCTTACTTTTATACACATCAAAGCCAACTGCTGTACCGTTCCAAGGATTTACATCTGTCGTCCCGTATAAATAATAGGTTTGGCTCTCTGCAATTGGTAAGATAAATGGATCTCGAATACGAATATCCTGGCTTTTCAACATATACTCCCCCACCTTTTTTACACTATAATTCTATTATCACGTGCAAGAGAGCTATTTTGAATTCACAATCTCACAGAATACATATCCTTTTTTTAGATTTTATGGTACGTTTAATAAAAAGAACAAAGGTGATGTCGATGCATCATTTTCAGTTACCTATCCATTCACTACCTCTCGTTCGAGAAACCGGATACATGTATGACACAAATGGAGAGTTCACACACCCTAATCGAAAAATGGAGAAAATCCATGTATTTGTTTTTGTCGTAGAAGGGTGTATTTATGTTTGCGAAAACGGTGTAGAGTATAGTGTAAAAAAAGGCTCATATCTTTTTTTGAGGAAAAACAATACTCATTGGGGAACGAAACACTATCATCCTGGAACAAAGTGGTTTTACATTCATTTCTATCAAGCTCCTACTGTAATTGGAGATAAACCCGAGTATAATCATTTGACGCAAACTTCATTAATTTACGAGGATGTCTATGATTCTAAGATAAGCTTTCCTATTCATGGAGATATTACAAATGTGGAATATATGGCAGCTAAATTACAGAAACTGGTCTCTATGTATGAACAACCGTTACCAATGCGCCCTTTACATTTATCGATTGCTGCATATCAATTTTTCACAGAATTGTACTCTAATCAATTGGAAAAGAATCAAGAAGCGAATAAACATTATGTTGTGAACCAAATGATTGATTTAATGAGGAATTCTAAGCACAATCTTACAGGTGAAGAGATTGCTGAGACACTTGGTATGAACTATGCATATCTATCTACTTTATTTAAGAAGCAAACGGGCATGAGTGTAAAAAGATTTCAAAATGAACTGTTAATCGAAAAGGCAATCGAAATGTTCAAGAAAAAAGAAGGAAATGTTTCTGAGGTAAGTGATGCGTTAGGATTTTCCAATCCATTTTATTTTAGTAGAGTGTTTAAAAAAGTTACAGGTGTCCCACCAACCACGTATATAAATGAGAGATTTTATTAAAGTAATGGAGGTGCTACCCCCATTACTTTAATAGAATTCATTCTTATTCATTCATAACATAAGGCACTCCATCTTCCCAACCAATTTCCACTTTGGAAAGATACCATGTTTTCCCCATGTCGTTATTCCCTTGAAAGAATAAGTATGTTTTGTCGCCATCTTCAAATAAGAAAGGGTGACCCGATTCGCTAGAGTTCCAACTACCAGGCGCACCATTTCGTAGTAAAGGTTCTTCAAAAAGTCGTTCAAAATGAATGCCATCTTTACTCACAGCGCACCCAATTTGTTGTGGTGCATTGTTATACGCTCCTGCGTAAAACATATATAATATCCCGTCTCGTTTACACATTGCTGCAGCTTCTATGCAATCTTGTTCCCAGTCTAACTCTGGTTTCAGAATAGACTCTGTACAAACTTGAGTCCAGTCTGTTCGTGCAAATTCTGAATCTATCGGTGCTGTACAAACTCCTTGCATTTGCACTTCCCCTTTTGGATCCCGTGTAGCAAAATACATGAATAGTTTTTCATCATGGACAACTACATCCGCATCTATCGCTCTCCCATTATTCCAGTCTCCTGTTGGTGAAAAAACAGGATTCGTAGCATCTTTTATAAACGTAACGCCATCTTCTGATACGGCATGGCATAGAGCGTCCTTACTGCCGTTCCCATATGTTTGATAGAATAGATGAACTTGATTTCGAAGGACGATAGCGCCTGGTGCACATATCCCATTTTGTTCACATAGTTGTTCCATAGGAAGCTCACCAATAATTTCCCAGTTCTCCAAATCAAAACTTTCTGCAATGCCTATCCCCCAGCGTCCGTCTTCAGAAGGTGCTTTTGAATAATATAAAAAATACTTACCCGCAAATTTTACTACTGCGGGATCCTTCGCAAAAGGATAACCTCTAGAATTATCGGCAAACATCATTTTAATCACTCCTTAGTTATAGAAAATGGAAAACTTTTATATACGAATACCCCAAATTGATTTTCCTTCATTAGACAATGCAGTAAAAGCTGTGTCCACTTGTTCCGTTACTTCATTCCATTGTTGTAAAAACACACCTTTGTATGTTTGACCAGCAATATTAATTTCGGCTTGATACTTGTTGATTAGTTTCCATGACCCTTGTGTAGATCCAGCAATTGTTCCATCTTCCTGTAAAGTAATTGCGGTTGTTTTTTTCACCACTTTAGAGATATCTTTTTCATGATTCACAAATTGATAGGTACCAATAATTTGGTCCTTTCTTATTTCTTGTAAACTCTCTCCTGTATAACGAGAAGGTGCGACAACTGGCCAAGCGTCTCCATTCATAAATAATTGGTGGATACGTAATTCATGGCGCTCCCCTCTATTTAAGAAACGTGTATGAAAGACTAATAGACGAAGATTATTTTCTACATCTACATATACAGAGTTATGCCCTGAGGACACATAATTGTATCCAACTTCTTCCTCCACATTCTCAACAAATTGGAAATGACCAAATAATTTATTTCCAAATGGCGCATGGTCCGTATCATGGGTACCATTCAAATCGGTTGTTTCTACTCCCATGAAAGCATGCTCTGGCTTAAGTACAGCATCTTGCCCTGAAATATCTACATATGGACCATCCGGTTTCTTCGAACGGAATACCCTCATCTGATATTCGCCATTCGCTCCTAGCCAGCCATAGGTAACAAATAAATAATAGAATTTTGTCTCTGTATCAAAGTAGACATATGGACCTTCACAGGATTTGCGATACCCTCCTGCTATTTTCGTACCAAAATAGCGATCTATTATTCTTCCATCTTCCGTTACTCCATCTTCACCAGGATAGATAGCTCTTCCTGATTCTTTATCAAGTTCTAGAATAAATATGCCACCAGACCAGGAGCCGTATGTCATCCATAGCTTACCTGTTTCGTCATAGAATAAGTTGGCATCAATGGCATTAGGGTACATGCTATTATTGTAAGCACCATCGGGATGGAACCAATCTACTTTCGCATCCTTATTTTTAATTTCCCCAGCTTTTATTAGTTGTAAAATATTCGTATTTGACCATTTTTTATTCACATTACTGCGTTTATCATACGCATCATCTCGTGTAAAACCAGAATAAATGAGGGTATCGACATATTGATAAGGTCCCTCAATTTCCTTTGCAACCGCAAAACCAATTGCAGAACGAATCGGTGTAGAAGAAGCACTATAGTACAACATGTAGGCACCTTTTGTTCCATCTTTATGTAAGTAATCTTTATTCCAAAACGGTTCAGGAGCCCATACACCAAAACCACCTTTACAATTGGCGTCATCCTCACCAGCCCATTTGAAGGTTTCTGCTAAATTTGCAGACATATCGCCATATAATGTGTTATTTGGTGTTGTATAACCATTTGTAAACCTTGTCCATTTCATGAGGTCCTTTGACTTAGCAGCAGTAACATGCGTTCCAAATACATAGTACGTATCATCTACTTTGATGATGGATGGGTCATGTACTGATACATTTTCGAATTGTGGATTAATTCGAGCGTTTTTTTCACTTTCTACATTCGTTTTAATAGGAAACGCCTCCATCTTCTTTTCATTCTTATTAATATTATTCTGCGAATTTCTCTTATTACCTTTGTTAAATAGAAAAAAGAACGGTAAAAGCCACGTCGACATGAATCATGACTTTTACCTATAAAACTTACAGATTATCTAAGACTTCTACGTCTGATGATAAACAACGATACTCCACCTAAAGCTAACAATATGAAACCTATTAATAATAGGTTATACATTGATGTCGCTGTGTTTGGAAGCTCTTCATCCTTATCATCTTTTTTATCGTCATTGTCCTGGTTACCAGGCTTTTCTGAGTCACCTGGGTCAGCTGAATCGTCTGAATCACTTGAGTCATCTGAATCATTTGGAGTGCCAGGATCACCTGGATCGCCTGGGTCACCTGGATCGCCTGGATCACCTGGGTCACCTGGGTCACCCGGATCGCCCGGATCACCTGGGTCACCTGGATCGCCCGGATCGCCCGGATCGCCTGGATTCCCTGGATCGCTCGGATCACCTGGGTCACCTGAATCTGCGATTTCGAATACACCATAAGCGCTAAAATGACGAACCTTTGCTGTTACAATGCCGTTTTCTCTGTCAATAGATTCCGGTGTAATTTCCTCCTGTTTTACGCCATTTTCATCAATAAAGACCACTTTTAAGTTATCCCAGTTCGTAACTTCGCTTGGATCTACTGTGAAAGTCAACGTAATCGGTTCAGCAAATTCAGTTACATTTTCACCATTCGCTACGATAGTGAAGTTATACAGTTTGCTTACAGCATCCGTATTTTTCTCTGCGATTACATCTGAGACTTCTCTGAAATTAAACGTAATATCCGCTCCTGCTTGTAAAAGTGCAACAGGTATTGTTACGTTCACTTGTCCATCCGTTAAAATAATTGAAGCATCTTCTTCTAACTGCTCTAATACTTCTTTCTTTAACGTGACAGACTTAGCAGGTTTTTCAACCTCATAAATACCATCACCACTAGCTATTAAATCCTCCTTCGAGCCAACTTCTAAAGAATCAACTGGAGGAAGGGAAATAGACTCATAGTAATCCTTAATATCTTCTCCAGATAACACCATATTCTCATAGACAAGTAGTTCGTCCATGAAACCTTTGTAAGGAGTATCCCAGTAGTTTACACCGAGTGCGAATACTGCATCATCCGTTGTAAAGACGTTCGGGAACCCAGTGCTCGTGAATTTGTTGACACCGTCAATGTACACATCCACTTTTCCTTTATCGACTGTGAATGCGACGTGCGTCCACTCATTCGCTTTGATTTGCAAGCCCGTTGGAGCATCGAACCACTGAGTACCAGACCATAACATCGTTTGATCATTTACTGGACCACTTGGAACGAAGCTTATCCAACTATCTGTTGTTCTAGCACCAAAGAATGTCGTTGTAAAGGCCGTTAACTCTTCTGGTTTTAACCATAAGGAAACAGTATATTGATTACTACTTATTAATCCTTTTGGTAAAAGCACCCCAGAATCGCCATTAAAATATGCTGCTTTTCCAAGCACACCATTTTCAAAGGTGATTGTTCCACCTTCAGCATCAATCCGATTACCGGTAACCGTTCCGTTTTCACTATTTCCACTGTTTTCCACTAAGTCATCATCGAAGGAATAGTGAGCAACTAAACTTCCTTCCGCTACAACAATAATCGTAAAGGTTTTAGTTGTGCTTGCTTCCCCTTTCGTAATTGTTGCAGTCAAGGTTACTTCTACATGTCCAGATCCAGGTACAGGTCTTGTAACAATACCTTCATTCGAAACAACCGCTTCGTTGGAGGATTGCCATGTGATTTTTGCCCCATGAATTCCTTGTGATGGTAAATCTATGTCGATTGAGCATGTGTCACCAAGAGTTAACTGCTCTTTTACAATCTCGACAATTTCTACATCTGATTGTTCATATGACTTTCTAATGCCCCAAATTGATTTACCTTCTTCAGAAACTGCTGTAAAAGCCATCTCTGTTGATTCTGTCACTTCATTCCACTGTCTTACAAATACGCCTTTATATGTTTTTCCATCAATCGTTAACGTCGCATAGTATTCATCTACTAACTCCCATGTTCCATTTACAGGTCCAGCAATCGTACCATCTTCATTCAATGTAATGGTTACCGACTTTTTAATCGTTTTGGAAATATCCTTCTCATGATTTACAAATTGATATTCACCAATGATTTGATCAGGATTTATTTTATCCAGTTTTTCACCTGTATATCGAGATGGTGCGACAACTAGCCACTCATCCTCATTCATAAACATCTGGTGAATTCTTAGTTCAAATGCTTCTCCCCTATTCGGGAAGCGAGTATGGAATACTAAGAAACGCTCACCAGTATCAGGATCGATATACGCAGAGTTATGACCTGATGAAACATAACCATAGCCCACTCCAGTACCAGGATCTCCTTGTTTTCTTTCGAATAAGAAGTGACCTATTAGTTTATTCCCAATTGGCGAATGATCTGCATTACTTGTGAGAACTGCGTTTTGTCCAGAAATATCTAAATATGGTCCTTCTGGATTTTCAGCTCTGAACAATCGCATATTATATTCGCCATCTGCTGCAAGCCAGCCATATGTCACATACAAGTAGTAGTAACCTGTTGCTTTATCATATGTCACATAAGGACCTTCACCTGATTTACCAAAGCCACCTGAGATTTTTGTACCGAAATATCGGTCTATTAATCTACCATCTTCAGTTGTCCCATCTTTTCCAGGATGTATTGGCTTCCCTGTCTCTTTATCTAATTCAAGTAGGAAGATTCCGCCTGACCACGAACCATATGTCATCCACAACTTCCCATTTTCATCATAGAAAAGATTCGCATCAATGGCGTTAGGGAAAACACCGTTGTTATAAGAACCATTGCTATTAAACCAACCTGGCCTTACATCGGATAATGTGCCATCTTCGATCAAGCCTGGAATATTTGTGTTCGTCCATTTCTTATTCACATCACTATTAGCATCATATGCTTCATCTCTTGTAAAACCGGAGTAAATGATCGTGTCCACATATTCATATGGACCTTCAATATCCTTGGAAACAGCAATCCCTAGAGCTGAACGAATATAAGTGGACGATGCACTATAATACATCATATACGCACCTTTAGAGCCATCTTCGTTCACATAATGCTCATTCCAGAAAATTTCCGGTGCCCATACGGAAAAGCCACCTTTACTATCGGCATCATCTTCTCCTGCCCATTGGAACGATCCTGCAAGGTTCGAAGATAAATCACCATATAATGCATTACCTGGTGTCGTATAGCCATTTGTAAACCGTTCCCAATTCATTAAGTCATCTGACTTAGCAGCTTCAATATGTGTACCGAATACATAGTACTTGCCATTTGCTTTAATAATGGAAGGATCATGGATTCCGACATTTTGGAAATTCGGATGTGCTTCCGCTTTTTCCAAGCCATCGATAGCTGCTTGTAATGCAATAATTTCTGCGCTCCAGTCATCTTTCGTATCACTTTCAAGTGCTGCTTCATACTCTTTTATAAGCGTTTGTAATGCTAAAAATGACTCATCTGTATATGTGCCATAATTTTTGATGACCTTAGCATTGACTAGTAATTCTTGAAGTTTTGTCCTTCCCTGATTTAGTTCAGTTGGGAATTCTCCTGTTTCAAAGTACGTTTTTATTTCATTAGAGGATAATACTATGCCATCATATATGAGTAATTCATCCATTAACCCTTTGTATGGTACATCCCAATAGTTGACAGCTAAACTAAATACAGCATCTTCCGTTGTAAAAATGTCTTCCAATCCTGCGCCAGAAAATTTTCGTTCTCCATTTAAATAAACTTCGACTAATCCTTCATTTACAGTGACAGCAAGATGACTCCACGTGTTTGTTGGAATTCGTGAGCCTACCATACCATCAAACCATTTTTCACCATTCGCTGTATTCGCTCTAGACCAAAGACCTGTTTGATTACCTGCATTTCCACCTGGAAGTAAGCTAATCCAGTCATCCGTTGATCTTGCTCCGAAGAAAGAAGTAGTGTATTGCGTTAATGTATCTGGTTTTAGCCATAAAGAAATGGAGTATTTATAGCTAGAAATTAAGCCATTCGGTAATTTCACACCAGAGGCTCCATCAAATACAGCTGCTTGTCCGCCGTTTACACCTTTTGTGAACGTAATCTGACCATCTGTATTATCAATTCGATCACCTGTAACGGTTCCATCTCCTGCATTTAAAGTTTCATCGGAGAGATTACCATCAAATGAATAGTATGCAGATAAGCCTGGTTGTTTGATTTCAACCAACCCATTAATAGCTGCTTGTAAATCAGCGATTGCTTGATTAAGTTCTGTTTCAGTTGTAACTGTATCAAGCGCTGCTTCTGCATCCGAAATAGCTGTTTGCAAAGCAGAAAGACTCGCTTCTGTAAAAGAACCTTCTACATATTGCTTTGCAGTATGGATTAACTGTTGTAACTTTGTTGTATTAATAGGAGTTTCTAGTTCAGGTATTTCACCTGTTTCATAGTAATCTTGTATCTGTTCTTCCGTTAGGTTTCCATTATCATAGAAGAGTAGTTCATCGATTAACCCTTTGTATGGAAGGTCCCAATAATTCACACCGAGTCCAAACACGGCATTTTGTGTGGTGAAAATGTTCGGGAAGTTTTTGCCTGTAAACTTATTTACACCATTAATGTAAACTTCTACATTCCCGTTATTAACAGAGAAAGCAATATGTGACCATTCATTTACGTTAATTTTCGTATCAGTTACGGCATCATACCAAGCTTCTCCCGACCATAACATCGTTTTTCCAGCATCACCGAGACCTGCCGGAAGAAAACTTATCCAGCTGTTTGTTGCACGTGCACCAAAAAAGCTTGTAGTAAATCCAGTTAGTTGTTCCGGATTCAACCAGAATGAAACTGTATATTGATTGCTGGCGATGAGTCCTTTCGGTAACAAGATTCCAGAAGCACCGTCGAACTTAGCCGCTTTCCCTACTTTTCCATCTGTAAAACTGATTGTTCCACCTTGCTTATCAATGCGGTCGCCTGTAACAGTTCCCTCACTGACATTTCCGGTTTCATCAGTTAAATCATCTTCAAACTGGTAGTGAGCAACTAATCCTGCTGCTTTTTCAGCTAAAACAGTGATTTCAAAGCTTTTCTTCGCAGCATATGCCCCTTTTGTAATTGTGGCGGTTAACTTCACTAGGACATTATCTGCTCCAGCTGATGGTCTTGTTACTACTCCAGTTGTAGAAATAACAGCACGGTTGGATGATTCCCAACTAATTTTCACACCATTAGCACCTGCTGTTGGAAGCGATAAGTTAGCAATGATGCCACTCGTATCACCAAGGTCTAACTCATTTTTCACTGTATCAACAAGTTGTTTATCTGTTTGGCTTACAGTCTTACTTCCCCAAACTGCTACGCCTTTTCCAGATAAAGCGGTGAATGTAAGATTATAACTTTCTGTTGTCGGGTCCCACTGACGTAAAAATACTCCTTTGTACGTCTCTCCATTTACTTTCAATGTCGCATGATAATCATCTGACAATTCCCAGCTTCCTTTGACAGGTCCTGAAATAGTACCGTCTTCTTTTAGGGTAATCGTCGTAGGTGTTGCGAGATTCATGACGATTTCTTTTCCATGGTTAATGAATTTATAATCACCACTAATGTCTGCTTTCGAAACCGCTTGTAACGTTTCCTCTGCATAACGATATGGTGCTACAACTGGCCAGCCATCAGCATTCATGAACAATTGATGAACGCGAATTTCATGCGCTTCTCCTCTTCCTGGGAAACGTGTATGGAAAATTAAGAAGTGTTGTCCAGTTGCTTCATCATAATAAACGGAGTTATGTCCAGCAGATACATATCCAGTATCTACTCCCGCTTCTCCTGGGTTTCTAGTAAACAAGTAATCTCCCATTAGTTTGACACCGTAAGGCTTTATCGACTCATCATCAAATAATGGCTTACTTCTGTCCGCTTTTACTTTGGACATATCATTACCTTCTGCATCCACATATGGACCATCCGGATTTTTGGAACGGGCAACACGCATATTGTAGCCATCACCAGCAGCAAGACCACCAAAAGTTGTGTATAAATAGTAATATTCCGTATTTGGGTCGTATTGAATGTAAGGTCCTTCAATTCTACTGTGATTGCCCCCAATTAAGTGCTTTCCATAGCCTTGGTCTGGGTATGGGAATCCTGTTTCAGGATTAAGTTTCAAGATAAAAATTCCACCAGAATAGGATCCATATACCATCCAAAGTCGATTCTCTGCATCGAAAAAGGTATGTGGATCTATCACATTAGGATGAACAGTAGCATCATAAATGGTGTCATCTTCACTGGTTTCATTCCACATGCCAGATTTCAAGAAAATCCCTAAGTCCTTATATGGACCTTCGATATGATCGGCTACAGCAACACCAAGTGCGGAACGAGGCGAATCTCCTTTACAAGCGTTGTAATACATGTAAAACTTTCCGTCTTCTAGCTGAATAATATCTCCAGCCCATAATGTTTCAGATTCTGCCCAATCGAGCGCCTCTGCTAATTCCTTTGTTACATCATCAAACAACGGATTTGCTGCATTTACACCATCTGCAACTTTATCCCATTGCATCAAATCCTTCGTCTTCGCCATAGCTAGATGAGATCCGAGTACGTAATACGTATCGTCCACCTTAATGACAGAAGGATCATGTACAGATGCATTCTTAAAAACAGGCTTATCTTGTGATTCAGCCGGTTTTACTTCTACTTCTCCCTCACCGTCAGCTGCATATACAGATGCTGGTGCAGGGACAAGTAATGATAGTGCTAAAAAGTAATATGCGATCTTTTTCAGCACATTTCTCCCCATTGCTACTCCCCCTTATTCAATTTTCAACAAATACTTTCACGATCGACTAATCATACTTATCCAAAGGCATCACACTCCTTTAAGTATAAAATGAAAGCACTTTCATTATTTTGATTTGAAATCTAAGTTGATGAAGATGTTAGTGGATATCATGAGGTAAGAATTGTTTGGGGTTAGCCCCCAAACAATTCAGGATAATGCGGGGTAAACCCCATTATTGTTTTTTCAAGCGAATTACGTTCCATGATAGCTTAGGTAGTGATGCTGTTACATGGCCATTGTCATTTTTAGCGTCTCCACCTGTGTGTGGTGCAACTGCTTGATTTGTAGCTGTGTTTACTTGCTTTAAATCATCATTTTCTAACACAATGTGTTCCAGAACGCGGTAACCATCGAAATTGCGAATGTCTGCTTCTAGTAATAAAGTATCTTCTAGGTCACGGTTAACCGCAAAGATTGTTAGTTCTTCATTTTCTTCGTTGTACACTGCAGTTGTATCCAAAACAGGTACATCTGTGAAATCTTTACTATCGTATTTTGGACTAGAAACGATTGGGTTTAGAACAACCCCTCTTCCAAATGTAGATGTATGCATAAATGGATAGAAAATCGTTTGCTTCCATGCTGGTCCACCATTTTCAGTCATAATTGGTGCAATTACGTTTACTAACTGAGCCATACATGCAATTTTTACGCGGTCAGCATTCTTCAGTAATGTAATTAACATAGAACCAACTAGTAATGCATCTTCGAAATTGTAAATATCTTCTAGTTGTGGTGGTGCAATGGACCAAGGCTCGATTTTACGGTCAGCATCATTAGAGTGATACCATACATTCCACTCATCAAATGAAAGATTAATAGTCTTCTTGCTACGTTTTTTCGACTTGATATAGTCTGCAATTGAAATAACAGATTTAATAAAATCATCCATTTCAAGAGAGCTAGCTAAATAGTTTGCTATATCATTACTGCGGTTACCGTAGTATTGATGTAAAGAAATATACTCAACATTGTGGTATGTATGATCAAGTACAGTTGCCTCCCAATCTGCAAATGTTGGCATCGTTCTACTTGAGCTACCACATGCTACTAATTCAATCGAAGGGTCAACTAACTTCATAACCTTTGCAGCTTCATTTGCAAGTCTTCCATATTCTGTTGCTGTCTTAGCGCCAATTTGCCATGGACCATCCATTTCATTTCCAAGGCACCATGTTTTAATTTTGTGAGGTTCTTTATATCCATGAGAGATACGAAGGTCACTATAATAAGTGCCGGATGGATGGTTACAATATTCTACTAGATTACGAGCAGCATCTACCCCTCTAGTACCAAGATTCACCGCCATATTCACTTCAGCACCAACTAATTTCGCCCAATCAGCAAATTCATTTGTTCCAATTTCATTCGTTTCAATTGTACGCCATGCAAGTTCCAAACGACGTGGGCGATTTTCTTTCGGTCCAACCCCATCTTCCCAGTTATAACCGGACACGAAATTCCCACCAGGATAGCGCACTAAAGGTACATTTAATTCTCTAACGAGTTGTGCTACGTCTTTACGGAATCCATTTTCATCTGCTTCCGGATGACCTGGTTCATAAATTCCACCATATACACATCGCCCTAAATGCTCGACAAATGATCCATAAATTCGCTTATCTACCTCAGATACTTTAAAGTCCTTTTCCACTATCATCTTTGCTTTTTTATTAGCCAACTTCCTTCTCCTCCCTCACATTCAAAATTTCGACAAAATCTAGCGATGACAGTCTAATTGTTTCTTACCTGTCACCATATATACGTACAAGGGGAAAGGTTATTCGATTACCAGTCATCTTCAACAACATAAACTTGTACGTATATTTATGATTTGATTTTATCATGTATTTACATTTTTTCAATGGAAACGCTTTAAATATTTTCATATTTTGCTATATTTCTAAAAAGAATGTGAGAAAAGTGGCCTTAATTCGATTCAGATTCTAATAATTTATTAATCTCTGGACGGATTTGTTTTTCCGCTTGGTCTTCAATTTGGTTTAACGTTGTCTTGGAATCAATATTTTCATCAATGGCTCTTGCAACGTGACTAATATAAATTTCCCAAGCTTGACCATCAAAAGGTGTTAATCTTCTAACAGGAATGTGCTCATCTAACGTATCGTAAAACGCATAATCTTTTTGCCCACCTAAGTATTCATTTTCATGATTTGCATACCAAGGTAATGTGGAAATGCTTGTCCAACCAGGTTGGATTGAATGGTCAGTGAAAATCTTCCACGCTTCTTCACTACGATTCATCCATTCTACAAATGCCCAAGCAGCATCTTTGTTTTGGCTTTGAGCTGGAATTACGTGTGCAGATCCACCAAGCCCCACATATAAATCAAGTGGCATTCTCGTTACACGCCATTTGCCAGCTTGGTCAGGGAATAACGTTTCTAAGTCACGGGCAATTTGGCTACCTGCAGGAAAGGAAGCTATTTTCCCTTGAGAAACTAGTTGCTTACCTTCATCAGAGAACAATGCTGACACTTGCGGCGCCCATCCAATTTGTACGCCTCTTTTCACAAAGTCTAATAGGTCTGCCATCTTTTCATCATTTCTCAACCAATTGTATTCCGAATCATAGTAGCCAATTGCATCTCCATATTGAATCGCTGGAGAATCGCGCCATTCATACATGTAAATTCCATTGGCTGCAAAAGTTTGCGCTGCAGTTAACACATTTTCTGGATCTTGGAGAAATTCACCTAACTCATCAGGATCACTTGGTAATCCATGTTGTTCATATAAATCTTCTCTATAGTAAAAAACACCTGGTGTTACATCCCACGGCATACCGAGAAGTTGCGTACCATCTACTGATTTCCAACGCTCCCAGTTATACTCCGATGTATCTGATTGATAGCGTCCTGCATTATATGGTTCCTGCAGCAGGTTTTCTAGTACACCGTTTCCATAGCGAGGAAAACTCCCTTGTTCTACTAACGCAACATCTGGTGCTCCACTTCCAGCAGATGTTACTGTTTGCAATTTATCATGCAGTTCTCCAAATTCTAATACAACATTTTTCACCTTAATGTTTGGATAAACTTTATTGAACTCTTCTATCACTCCATCATAAATATCAGGGAGGAAATTCCAAAAAGTAATCTCACCCTCTAAAGAGCTATCAAACGTTAATTCTTCCTTTTGATCTGCGGACTTTTCTCCTTCATCCTTAGTACTTTTCTCCCCGCTGCTACATCCAGAAATTACTAGAACAAGAGAAACCATTACAAGGAATGCGCTTACAAACTTTTTCATACTGTCTCCTCCTCTATTCGAATATTCCCTCTACCTCTTTTCACAAGTATGCTAACATATAACTTATACGTACATTTTAAATGAATCTTATGTAACATCACCCTCTAACATCGTCCAATTTCATAAAGTATCCACTAGGATGCGTTCACAATATCCATAATATACATAATCTTGACCGTACATGTCAACCAAAAAATGTAATAATCTACTTTTTAGATGAAATATGTCCGTATAACACAAAGAACCCCCACACCGTTCTACTATCTAGATTAGTGTGGGGGTTAACAGCTTATTTAATTAGTTCGTCTACTTTACCCATAATATTTTCGACAAGTACCGATAATTTTTGTTCGCTGTCTTGTAGGGAATTGCCTTTGACTGCGAAGTAGAATTTCACTTTTGGTTCTGTTCCAGATGGACGGAGTGCGCACCATGATCCATCTTCTAGGATAAATTTTAAAACATTTGATTTTGGTAATTCAATTGTTGTTTTTTCATTTGTAGCTACGTCTAGACTAATACTTGTGTCATAGTCTTCAATTTTGCTGATCGCAACACCGTTAATATCTTTTGGTGGATTATTACGGAACTCTTCTAAAATGCCTGCAATTTGCTCAGCTCCGTCTTTTCCTTTTAACGTCAATGATCTTAGTGTTTCTTTATAGAAGCCGAATTTTTCAAAGATCTCCATTAAGCCATCATATAGAGATTTTCCTTGTGACTTATAATAAGCAGCAACTTCTGCTACAAATACAGCTGTTTGTACGGCGTCTTTGTCACGAACAAAATCACCTATTAAATAACCATAGCTTTCTTCATAGCCAAGTAAAAATGTATGTTCATGTGTTTCTTCAAATTCTTTAATTTTTTCACCGATAAATTTAAATCCTGTTAAAGTATCAATCGTAGAAAGTCCGAAATGTTCTGAGATTGCTCTTCCAATTTCTGAAGTTACGATTGTTTTGATGACAACACCATTTTCAGGAAGGGTACCATTTTGTTGTTTTTGTTCCAATATATAGTTCGCTAGTAGCGCTCCTACTTGGTTACCGGTTAATACGATATATTCACCTGCATCATTTTTCACTGCAATTCCTAATCTGTCTGCATCTGGGTCTGTCCCCATTAGAATATCTGCATCAATTTCTTGTCCATATTTGATTGCCAATTCAAATGCAGCATGTTCTTCTGGATTTGGAGATGCTACCGTTGAGAAATTCGGATCAGGTAGCTCTTGTTCTTTTACAATCGTGACATTTTCAAAGCCAAATTCCTTCAAACCTTCACGAACAGGGAGATTCGCTGTACCATGAAGTGGTGTGAAGACAATTTTAAGGTCCTTCCCAACTTTTTCAACAACCTCGCGATTAATTTGAATAGACTTCATTGCTTCAATATAAGCTCTGTCCACTTTTTCACCGATGTATGTTAGAAGACCTTTATTTGTAAGCTCTGCTTCATCAGCTACTTCAATTTCTAGTTCATTGTCTGCTTCTTGTACATAACGGATAATCACATCCGCTTCTGCAGGAGGTAGCTGACCACCATCTTCACCATACATTTTCAATCCATTATATTCTGGTGGGTTATGACTCGCTGTAATCATTACCCCTGCATACGCATGTAAATAACGTACTGCAAATGAAAGTACTGGTGTTGGACGGAGAGATTCAAATAAATATGCTTGAATGCCATGTTTTCCAGCTACTTTTGCTACTTCCAATGCGAATTCTGCAGACATGTGACGTGGGTCATAGGCAATTACGATACCACGTGCCATTGTTTCCGCACCTTGTTCCAAAATAAAACGAGCAAGACCTTCGGCAGCCTTACGCACTGTATAAATGTTCATTCGGTTTGTACCAGGGCCAATTTCTCCACGCATTCCACCAGTACCAAACTCTAAATCTTTATAGAAGCTATCTTCTAATAATTTCTCATTTCCTTGCATTGCTTGTAATTCTTCTTTTAATTTCGCATCTAAATGCTCAAATTCTAGCCATTGCTTTAACTTCAAATCCATGATAACACTCACCTTTCGATAGAGGGGGGCGGTATTTTCAAGTTCGCCCAATTTTACTTTATTTTTAATGGAGGAAACTCGATAATATCCTTTGCGATTTCCTCCACTGCTTTATCCATTGTATCGTATAAATACGGTTTGTTAAAAGCTGTTTCATTTTCTAATTTTTCAAGTAAAAATAAGGAACGTTCAGTTATTTCAACATCACCACGTTTTAGTATACGCTCTTTTAATTCAGATGCATCGGCTCGTAAAACGACATAGCGAATCTGTACATTCATATGAGAAAAATGTCTACAAAACCATTCTAGCTCATCTTCAACTACGGTATCAATTATAACGTGAAATTGATGCTGTAGGAGATTTTGTGTGATCGATAATATATTCTTCCACATGATAGCTAACATTTCTTCCCATGGTGGTGATGTAGCTTCATTATATATATGTAAAAAATCATCACCGTGAATAAGCGCACTCTTCGGAATAAGACGAGTTAATTCCTTTGAGACAGTCGACTTACCCACTCCGCACGGGCCAGAAATGATAAAAATTTGCAACATCTCATCATCCCCATTCCACATAGTATCATACCACAATTTTATATCGAAATTCGAAGAAAAATCGGGAGGTTGTTACCCCCCGATTTTTGGAATATGGATATCCACCTCTTTACCGATTTCGGATGAGCGTAGAATTCCATCAATTATAGCTTGGTTTATTAAAATCTCTTCTCCTGGAATCGGAGCTTCTGTTCCTTCCTTCACCGCTACTACAAAGGCGCGTACTTTTTCGTAAAAAATATCGACATTATGTTGCTGAACAGAAATAGGACTTTCTGTATGATGCCCTTGAATGTCATGGAAAAGGGTAATCGAGCCAATTCCTCCATCCCAAACACCGCTCCAAGGTCCACTTCCTGCAGGAGTTAATTTCAAGCCTGCATCTGTTCCAAGGAAAAGAGTTGGTCCTAATGAATCCATATGCATCGCCCAGGATATTTTAAAGTTCAACACTTTTCCGCCTTCTAATCTAACAAGCGCCACACCGAAATCTTCTACTTCAAACTTAGAAGCTTCTGCATGGTAATGCGGATTTGTACCAAAATGATTCGATGTGTAAGCAGAAACACTGAGTGGTTTCGGATAGCCAAGTGCATTTAATGCTAAATCTAAGGAATAACAACCGATATCAGCCATTGCTCCTGCACCAGCAAGTTCTTTATTTATAAAAGTCCCCCCTGGCATGCCTCGTCTTCTACCGCCACCAGTTTGTACATAATATACATTTCCAAGCTCACCTGATTGAACAATGTTTTTAACGGTTTGCATGTTCGGATCATAACGCGGTTGGAAGCCTACAGATAAGATCCTACCTGCTTTCTTGCCGACCTCTACCATTTCTACCCCTTGCTCTAACGTGACGGCAAGTGGTTTTTCTACTAAAACATGTTTTCCTGCTTGGAGTGCATCGACGCTTGTGCGATGATGGGCCACATTTGGCGTACAAACACTCACACCATCAACATCTAATTCTAGTAATTCCAAATGACTATCAAATGCCTTTGCACCTGTAATTCCTAACCTATTAACGAACTCAGCAGCTTTCCCTGGAATGACGTCTGCTACTGCAACAATCTCCACATCATCCATGCGCATATAAGCGCGTGCGTGTGCCTGCGCAATGCCACCGCTACCAATAATTCCAATTTTTATCTTCTTCTCCATACCGTTGTCCTCCCATTATGAATCGAGTGGTGTTTTCACCACTCGACTAAAGATCTGTCTTTCTCGCAAGCTTGTAAGCTTTTAATTATTTGGCTCTGTTAAATTTCATTGTTGTTAACAACTTAGTTGATTGTAGCGGATGTACACGAGACTCCTGCGGGAACAGCACGAGCCGAAGATCCACTTGGCAAAGCGGTTTTCTTTGCCATGTTAGCTGAGGCCGTGCCCGCGGAAAGCGAGTGTACAGGAGCGAAAATCAACGACAGAGTTTAACAGAGCCTATTATTTAAATATAGACTCCAAATGTTGCTTCGCCTTCAAAATCCCTTGTTGTTCCTTTTCCAATGTACCCCAGTAGCGGTGATCTTCTAGTTCAATACTAATTGGTCCCTTATAGCCAATTCCTTCAAGACGAATCGCTACTTTTTCCCAATTGACGTCTCCTGCTCCTGGAATTGTATATCGCCATGAGCCTTCCGAGAAATCATACTTATTACCGAATGTAGCTGCTAAGATGCCCATCTCATATTTATCATCTGTTAAAATTTCCGTGTCTTTTCCATGACAATAATTTACCCTTGATCCAAATTCAGATAAGAATCGTAAATGATCAATTTCCAAACGTACAAGATGGGATGGATCATAGTTGACACCAAAATGTTTTGATGGAATGGCTTCAAACATGGCCCGTAACATTTCTGGTGTACATCCAATCGAAGGATATTGTGGTGCAGGTCCAGGCCATCCTTCTAAAGCAAAATAAACATCCGATTTTTCTGCTTGTGCCACAACCTCTGGAAATGTTTCCTTCCAAATTTCAAAACTTCGTGAACGCGGTTGGGATATATCATCTGGTGCCAGACATATAAACATCGTCTTACCACCTATTTTAGCGACCTCACTAATTTGCTTATTTAGGGCATCCACCGCTTCCCGGCGTTTTGCTTCATCTTCACTTAAAAGCTTTGTCATCCCAACTGCTCCAACGCCATCAATCGAGCCAACCTCAATCCCAACTCTGTCAAATATCTCTTTTACTTCTTCGTTATAATACGGAACATCTACCACATCTAACCCAACACTTTTCGCCCAACTTGCTACACTTTCCATGCCTTGAGCACCAATTTTCGGCGGAATGCGCATCCCAATTTTAAATGACATATATGTATCCTCCAGTAATAAAAGATTAGTAGTTATTCTAAAATCACTCTTTCTACTATATTCACACGAATGATTTTTAGTAGTTTTTATAAGAAAAAAAGGGAGAGATTCCCTCCCCCTAAAGGCAATTTCATTACTTGCTTAGTTCGATGTTCTGTAACGCATGAACTCTGTTCCAGATTTAGCTTGTTTCGTAATCTCATCTTCTACTTCATGAATTCCTGCTTTTTCTAATGCGTCTCTTGTTCCATTAATTAATTCTTTTGCTTTACCTTCTGATGTCGCATGAATTGCTTGAAGAACAACATCACCCATCGTATCGAAAATAGCTTTGATTTGCTCATACTTCGGATGCTCATTAAACACTACGTTAGGATCCTTACCAGTTGTAGCTTTGATTCCATCTGGTGTCATAATCTTCTCGAATTCTGCTTGCACTTTATATCTTTCATCATATTGATATCCGAATGGACCACCAGCTAATGATACTTGGCGATTCAAACCAGATAAGCTTCCAAACATAACCCCTTCATTCGTTAATGCTTTTGGATCTTTTTGGACCTTATCTACCCATTCCTTCTTCGCTTCTACTTTGCCATCCTTCATTTCATAGTGGACGCCTTCGATTCCATAGTTCGCTAGTAAATAACCTTCATCCGATGCTAAGAAATTCATTAACTTCATCGCTGCTTCTAGTTTTTCTTTGGAAGCAGTTTTCGGAATTGCAATTAAGTTATTACCTGTTACATTCACTTCCGTACGATACTTATCACCATTAAAGTCATTCATAGGTCCAAGTGGAACATACTTATCTTGAAGACCAGCTTTTACTAACTCTGTCCATAATCCAGGGAACTGATTTGGAAGAGCAGCAACACGGCCTTGTGCAATTTTTTCTTTCGCGATTGTATCCGTATGTGTATATACTTCTGGATCTAGTAGACCTTCACTTAACAACTTGCGCATGTATAAAATATAGTTCTCATACTCTTCTGTCATGAAGTTCAGTCTTGTATTTCCATCATCATCAATAAACCACGCTGTTGATCCAGCCACTGGAACAAACATCTCCGACATAATATCTAATGGCCATCCACCACCTAGAGCACCTAGTGGATAGATTGGATTACCGTTTACTTCAAGGTTTGCATCTTTTATCTTTTTTAGAAAATCATACAGTTCTTCAGGCGAGTGAACCGTTTGTGGATCAACTCCAACTTCGCTTGCAATTTCTTTATTTACATACAGACCGTATAACCAGTTTGTAACGTCTGCATCTGTCGCAGGGTAGTTTGCATGAAGCATGAATTGGCCACCCTTTTGCTTGCTAATGATATTATCGTATAATGATTCAGCAAAGTTTTCTTTTTTCACTAATTCTGCTAGATTCGGATACTTCTCAATATATTCTGTTAAATCCCATAGTTGTCCTTCATTTGCCGCCTTCAGGAGCACTTCACTTTCTCCGCCCCATGCAGGACCAGTGTACATATCAAACTCTTCCCCTGTAGCAAACATCTGTGTAATTCTTTCTGTTTCACTACCAGTAGTGTATTCAAACTCAACACGCACACCTGTTTCTTCTAAAATCTTCTCTGCAACAGGGTTATCAAGCATATTTTCAGCCCCGCTTGAACCATTCCAGTTATGCAAGACCTTCAATGTGATAGATCCGTCTGCATTCGTTTCTTCCTTTTTACATGCGGACAGTCCTACAAGCACTAAAACTAGCAAAAAAGGTAATGCTAATCTCCACGCCTTTTTCATCTTACTTCCCCCTCGTCACCACATATTTTTTATTGATAAACTTCTCCCGTTTCGAAAGAAGGTTCATCCTTTAATAGAGCCAATCATTACACCTTTTACAAAGTACTTTTGTAAGAATGGGTATAAACATAAGATTGGTAATGTCGCAATCATTAAGGTTGCCATTCGCAAAGACTCTGGTGTCGTCTGTGATGCATTCACTAATCCGGTTGAAGTACCAATTTCAGAAGCTCTCTTAGCGGCATCTGCTAATGCTTGTGATTCATTCAAGAGATTATTCAATAAAGTTTGTACTGGTAAAAGTTCTTTACTTGTCACAAAGTAGGTACCCGTAAACCAATCATTCCAGTGAAATACTCCATTAAATAAACCAATTGTTGCTAATACGGGAATCGATAATGGCATAATAATTCGCATGAAGATTTGGAAATCTCCACAACCATCCATTTTCGCTGATTCTTCCAATGAGCTCGGAATTTGCTGGAAGAACGTTCGCAAAATAATAATATGGAAGAAACTATATAGAAATGGAATGACGTACACCCAAAACGAGTTAATCAATCCTAAATCACGATACAATACAAATGTCGGTATTAAACCACCACTAAATAGTGTTGGTATGAAGATAAAGAATGTGAAGAAGCTCCGACCTGGGAGATTCTTTCTTGTTAGTGCATAAGCGAATAATGCACTTAAAAACACATGAAGAACTGTTCCAATCAATGTTCGCAATATCGTAATTTGATATGCACCTAAGAATTTCGTATCTTTGAAAATAGTAATGTAATTTTCAAATGTAAATCCTTTTGGTAAGAAATAGATCGTATTCTTCATCGCCTCTACCCCGTCACTTAGCGAATAAGCTAGGATGTAAATAAAGGGGTAAAGTGTAGTAAAAGCAAAAAGTGCTAGTAGTGAATAATTTATGATGGAAAAAAGCGACCACTTTCTTATACGCATTTTATCCCCTCCTATTTACCATAGTGACGTTTCATTTACTTTGCGGCTAATTTGATTTGCGGTGATGATTAATATCATTCCGACTAGTCCTTGGAATAAACCTACTGCTGCCGCATAACTAAATCTACCTTGCTCTAAACCTGCTTTAATGACATATACATCCAATACCGTTCCAATTGAAGCCGTGGAAGGTGTATTTAAAAGTAATAATTGTTCATAACCTACAGACATAATTCCTCCACATGCTAGGATGAATAAGATAACCATAATTCCTCGAATCGAAGGTAATGTCACATGCCACATTTGCCTGAAACGGTTAGCACCATCCATTTTTGCGGCTTCGTATAACTGTGGATCAATCCCGGAGATACCAGCCAGGTAAATGATAGCTCCCCAACCAACTCCCTTCCAAATATCAGAAAGAATGATCAGTTGGTAAAAGTACTTTATATTCCCTAAAATTTGCACTTTGTCAAAGCCTAATGCGGCAATAATTTCGTTTACTGGTCCACCATACGGTGTAAACATCCTTTGCATCAATGTCACCACAACAACCCATGAGATGAAGTGTGGTAAATACGAAATAGTTTGTACCGTTTTCTTGAATTTAGGGAAACGAATTTCATTTAACATAAGCGCTAATATAATCGGCATTGGAAAACCAATGATTAGCTTTAGTAAACTAATAATTAATGTGTTACGGATAATTTCGCCAGATTGATAGTAATCAAAAAATTGTTTGAAATACTTCAGCCCTGCCCATGGACTACCAAATATTCCTTGTGCAAAGTTAAAGTCTTTAAAGGCAATGGTGATACCATACATCGGAATATAGGAAAAGATAAAAAACCAAATGACACCTGGAAGTAAAAATAAGTAAAAAATTCGATGTTCCCAGATTCTTTTCCAAAGATTTTTTTTATTGGCTTTTCTACTAATATCAGGCTTTCTGTTTATTGGCGCTTCCGCATGACTTTTCATTTTTCCCCCTTTCCCTAAGGCAAAGCCTCAGATTTAGTCATTTTCCCATCTAACTTGTATCTTCACTTCCTGATCGGAATCATGAAAATAATGAAGTAAAATGGTATTTGATGATTCATCCCACTCCCACTTAATTTCATTCGCTTTGTCAGCAGTTACCATGGAAGCATGTTGTGGTTTTCGCGCACTATATACTCGTGCTACTGCCTTCATTTTCTCTGGACCTTTTACGACCATTTCGAAACCTTCTTCATCATGAACTAGATTCTCAATACGAGAAGACGCTGCAATCACTTCAACTTGATTATTTTGTCTCTCGTAATTTAAGTCGTAAAGAAATACATTATCGTCTGGGTTCAATACAATTTTTTCTCGAATGGGCAATTGTGAATCAAATAAATCTACAAACTTTCCTTCGATTTCAAGGGGACTTAGATGTATCGATTCATCCATTACGGCAGCAATTCGATATGGTCCTCGTTGTAGCATAAAATAATTATTTTCTTCCCATTTAAAACTTTGGTCAGCAGTTTCTAAACTGCTCTTCACTATTTCTCTTAAAGCATCTGCACCTTGCTTACTTTCCGCACAGCTATCAGGAGATTGTGGAAGATAACCAACGATTCCTTTCCCTACTGAATGGATTCCGGCATGTATGTTAGTTGTTAAGCCTAAGCTCTCAAACAAATGCTCCCTTGGCGAGTCATACTTCTGCTTGCCATTATTCCACCACTCTCGTACTTTGTGGTATGGATCGCCGTCATCGCCAACATAGGTTAGAATCCCCCCATCTTTCACCCATTGGGCAATTGCATTATGTAAATCAGGATATTCCGGTTTCAAAAATTCATAGCTTAACATTAAAACACGGTAGTCTTTTAAGTAATTGGAAAAACGACGTACATTATCGAGCTGAACAGGCCTTACCCAAAATCCTCTTTTTAATAGAGGTAGTGCTAAACCATAGAAATGAGAGAAGTTTAATAGTTTGATATCTTCTTCTTTTTCCACTGCAGCTGCATCTGTTCCATCATATTTCGCCTCTGAGCCTTGAGCAGCAATATTCTTTCTTTGATACATCATGGAGTCAGAAAGGAGGATACCGATTTTTTCCTGTCTGCCATATACTTGAACATCATCTTGATTCATATTTCCAAGCGTGTGCATGATGTTCAGTAATGTCGTTGCATACTCTTCTGGGATGGCTTCTTTCACCTCATGATTTTCTTCACTCGGGTACTTCCCATCAAAAATCCTTCTTGGCCAAGGAGACACTTCGAATCTAGCAACCTCTGGATGTAAAAGTGATGCGACAACTGTTTTAAAATAGTTTTTCTTATAATCAGACCATGTGTAGCGTGGATTATCTTCAATTGGATCGTGTAGGAACCACATTCTCCGTTCTGTTCCACTAACAAGCTCCTGCATCATGCCATACTCCAGAAAAGCGCTTTCAAATGTTCGTTCCTTTCGTACGCCTTCGTATACATTAGGAGTCCTAGATGTTCCTGTCCAAATTTGTGCAATATATCCATCTACTGCTGGTAAATCAATTAATGCGGATTCTGGACTTACAATACGCCATTGTGTGTAATTGATCAGACTATGTGTTGGTACATAAAAACGGAGAAAACGATTATATTTTACGAGTGCATATTCTTTTAATTCACTACATAGTCGATCCAAACTCCGTTTATATAAATAGGCTTTTAGTTTGGAAGCTCGGTATTGAGCGTCTTCTGATTCATGCGGTGGCATCCATGGTTCTTTATAATAAATTTGCCATTCGCGTTTGAATGCGTCTGAGTAACCACCATCCACCCAAAATTCTGGTTCTTCTAAGTGAATTGCCTCTACTCCCGCATCTACAGCTATTTTTATTCGCTCTGTTAAGTAGTTCGTATAAGCAACCGTTGGTACCATGTATGGCACATCAACACCATGACTAATGTGATCACCTTGTTTGTTTTTCTGGGCTTCATCCCAATGTGTTCTACCGTCTACTTTTCCGTATAAATAGTCTTGGTACTCGCCCCAGGCAACTCCTGTCATGAGGTGGATGACATATCCTTTTTCTTTCCATTTCTTTATTCGTTCTGGCATCGTTTTATCGATTCCATAGACCATGACAAAGTCGGTTTGCAGGTCATAGGAAGACCTGTAAGGAGCTGATTCCTGAAATCCTGTACGTTCTTCTGTTCGATTTCTGTTTGTCATTTTTACCAACCCTTTTATAATGGATTATTGATTTCCGCTCCAGACACTCGCTTTCCGCGGGCGGTTCGGGAGCCTCCTCGGCGCTAGGCGCGCCTGTCTAGCTCAGGCTCCTAGCGGCTAGAGAACGAGCCATTCCTTTCCTTACGATAAGTCAACATCGGCTCGTTCCTCGCCGTGTTTCCTTTATCTCAGTGCAGGAATGTCTCGCGTTCATACGCCGCTGTTCAGTCACCTTCGCTTTTCTAACTGTGGGGTCTCCCGGCTACCGTTTTTCCCGCAGGAGTCTCGTGCCCTCCGCTCCAATCAACATTGCACGAAAAATTCTTACAGAAATTTAATGGTAGTTTTTACAATCACTTCTTCGGTAATCCGTTGGCTTCGCGTACGAGTTCGAAATATTGGTCACCGCGGACAACTTCAAATTCTTCTCCAAGAGAGTTAACGATTTCTTCAATTTCACTCGGGCCAATTGACCATGCTAGCATTCCCATTGCAACGAATAATGGTGATTCGCCATCCCAATCTGCTGTTTCTCTAGCAATGACTTCTTGGGCTTGCCCAACACTGCTTGCAGATAAAAGAATAGATTGTGGTAATTTTCCATTTAAGATCGTTGTTTCGGAATAGTTATCCCAACCGATAAAAATTCCATTTGGATTTGCGTAGTCAATATAAGCCTGAGCTTTTTGTTCTGTTAACATGACATCTCTGTGATCTTCACGGTTCAGTGCATAAATAATATCCATACCTGTTTTCTTCATGTATTTACCTGTTTGTTTCGCAAACGTATGGAATGTTTCGTCTGGCCAAACATTTGGATAAATATATCCAGCTCCTGATGGACCAGCAATTAATAGGTCATTATCAGTTGCAGTTTGTTGGAAATGACCAAGAATGGAAGGTGCAACATCGTATAATAACGGGCTTGTTGTCCAGTTAATTGGAACACTTCCACGTCTCTCGTCATCCCAAATGATTCGCATGCGATGTTGGTTGTACTGAAGGTTGTCACCTTCACCTAATGTAAAAGTAATATAAATCTTGTTTTCCAATTCCGGTGCTGCTACTGGTTTTTGTTTTTTAATTTTCCCTTTCGCTCCTGAGAAAACAGTCATATTATTAAACCAGTCTGCTGCTAGCACGTAATTACCATGCTTCGAAGCAAGCTCTGTACCACTGAATTCACCTGCAACATCATTTCCAAACCAACCTAAGTATGGAGTGTTCGGCTCTGTAGCAGATAAAATTTCCTCGAATAATGCTTTTTCTTCTGTAAGATTTGATTCTAACCAGAACACCATTGCTTTATTTGCCACTGCATAGTCACGTAAGAATCCATAAGGTTCTTGATCTCCAGATGCAACTGGCTTCACATTGGATGCTGATACTTTAAACTGGTTCCACATATCAACTGAAACAGTTAATTCGTCAGTATTTGCTGGAGGCGTAAATTCGTATACAAAGTATGCTCCGCCATCTGCCCAGCGATGATAATCAAAACGCGAGTCTGAATTGGATCCATCGGCATCATATAAATATGGTTCTTCACTTTCTGTACCTGGGATAAACTGCGCAATCACTTCTCCATCCGCTCTCACGGTTACTTCATGTACAGCAGGACCCCAGCCATCAGCTGAGTAAGCATCTTGGAAACGAAGGTATACTGCATCCTCACCTAGGAATTCCGTTAAATCGATCTCGTATACATCGCGATTAGAACTATCACGAACTTCTTCTGCTACTAATTTTGTAACGAAGGAGTCAAAGTTATCATCTGGAAGTGGAACACCTTTTGTTGGACTTAACCCAATTAACATACGATGTGTTGTTCTTGGCCATAGGTGCTCGAACTGCCATTGATAAGCTTCTAACCCATCTTCAAATTGGCCACGGAAGTCTTTAAGAATCTCAAGACTGAATGGTTTTCTTTGAAGTCTTGCAGCTAGTTCCGGACTTACTACAACGGCATTTTCCAAACCTGCATATGTCGTTGCAACATTCACTGTATCTGGCACATCTGGATCATAAATTACCATGCCATCAATTTCATCTTTATACTTATACAGTACATTCCATGGGTTTTCTGCCTCAGTATAAGGAACTTTTAAATCATTCAACCAAGTATATTTGCCTTCTTCCACATTCTCAAAAAGATATATTCTCGGTCTTTCTCGATTTATATTTCCTTGTAAAGTGGCGAAAAGTAATTTCACATCACCTGGCTCTTTTTCTATATCAACTACATCTAGATGTTTTGGCTTTGCAAAGGAAGGTAGCGCTTGACTAGTTGGCCAAGTAATTTTGCCATTGTTCGCTGGTTCAGGATTAGGACCTTGCGCGTAAATTGTACTCCCTGATAAAACGAGCACTAGCATCAAACTGATCAAAAATAGTTTTCTTACCATTTTCTCCTCCTGCAACATTTTTTGTTTTCTTTTAATCTCGTATCACTTAACTAGCATTCTACTAATCTATTCACCTCCAACAATAAATTTTTATATCAAGGGAATAAAACTAATATCCCATAGATATTGATTGTGATTAGATGTGTTGCTTCGATAAATGATAGCGCTTAATTTTTTCTGCAGAAGGAATATGTTAGTTTTGCGCTTTTGAAGGAATTGCTGATGAGATTCATGATGAAGTATTAATCATATAAGTAATTAGAATTATCTAATATGTCTTATGTCATTATAACAATTACATCATTTATGTCAATAGATTTTCAGAAAAAAATACCTCCTTATATTCGGAGGTATTATTAGCTAGTTATTGAGGTACTGGCCCAGTAGTAGACTTCACAATTAATTTAGGTGAAAGATTCTTTTTTCGATAATGAATGATTCGATCTTGTTTTTGATCTTCCAAAACTTGTATAAGAATTTTAGCTGCTTCCCGGCCAATATCTTGTTCAGATTGAGATATATGGGTGTAGACGCCAAAGTCCGTATCAAATGAAGGATCATCAAACGTTATAATCGATATATCCTCCGGAATTCGTAATGATAATTCCTTAGCAATACGTGCGATATAAACACCTAACTTGGCATTTAATGCGATATAAGCACTTGCATGACGATTCTTGATAAAATCATATAAAATATGATTTTCATCCACATGACCAGCACCTACTTTGAAATCGGTCACAATTAAGTTGGGATTAATCATTGTCTCACGTTCCTTGAGTGCATCCATATAACCCTTAATGCGGTGATCGACTGTAATTGTTGGTAGTGCTGAATCTGAACAAATGGCAATGTTTCGGTGCCCTAAATCCCATAAATGAGAAACAGCTAGCTTTGCTCCTTCCACGTTGTCAGAGCATACATAGTTCGTTTCAACACCTGGTAAGTAGCGATCAATTAATACAAACGGGAAGTTTTTTACTTTTAATTCTAAAATATCCTCATTATAAATTTCTGCATCCACTGGGAATATGAGTAACCCTACTGCTTGCATGCGCAATAGTTCACGAATTGCCTCGCGCTCCTGCTGTTTAGAGTTCTGACTTAGCATAAGTGTCACCATATATTCCGATTCATTAAATACTTCATAAATCCCATTAATTAATCGAATCGCGAAGAAATCTTCAATCACTGGCAGGATTAAACCAATAACTTTACGATTTGTTACAGTTACCCCGGAATTTTCAGTTTTTTCTTCTAGAATAGGAGTTTCATAGTTGGTGTTATTATTTCTATGTTGTAGGTTTTCAGCTGGTAGTAATTCAAATTGAGGTTCTTCTAGTTGCGTAGATTCCTCCGAAGCATCCTGCTTAGAGACTGCTAATTGCTGCGCTCCATCCTGGACAAAACTACCTTTTCCAGGAATTCGATAAATTAACCCCTCTTTCACTAGTTCCGCAAGTGCATTTGTGACTGTAATTCTACTTACATTAAATTGTTGCATAATTTCTTTTTCTGTTGGAATTTTTTCATGAGCAGCTAATTGATTTGTAGAGATCAGCTCTTTAAAATACTCATGGATTTGCAAATAAAGCGGCTCTCTGCTCCCACGCACCATCATCACAACACCTATTTCCCTTGATTGTTTTAAATCATTATAACAAATATATCATTTGGCGCAAACAAAAAAATTATAATTGTAGGAAAAAAGTCATATTTTTCGATGAAGAGGTACTTGAGGTTTTTTAGATTAAAAGAGGAGGAGATCCTTAATTGGACCTCCCCCTTGGAAAAGTATTTTGCTGTTTGTTTTTGGTAAAATGTAGGTAGCCTAGAGCTATTGGACATTTGAATGTTGGATTGCTGGTGAATTGTCTGTTAGAGGCAATCTATTAGACAATTCAACCTCATTTCCCTTGTAAAATGTCCATTAGAAGCATTCTATTAGACAGTTCGACCACGATTCCCTTGTAAAATGTCCATTAGACATGCTTCAAATAATCTTCTCAACGACATTTTTCAACTAACATGTCCACTAACTCTCCATAAATTTCCTTACATTTGCTCCAGCAATCATTAGGCCTTGTCCCCAATTGACGTGGACATTTTTTGTTGGAAGATCTTCTGGGTCACGATATTGAAATAGGACATTGCGTCGTGTTCTTTCACTACGGTTTGGTTTGGAGCCATGAATCGTTAAATAATTAAAGATTAATACATCGCCTGCTTCCGCTGGACAAGCAACACCCGAATCTATCGGATAGTCCTCACTACTCAAGTAATAGCTGCCTTCGTGTTCAATCGGACCTTGTTTATGTGAGCCAGGTATGACATGGATGCAGCCATTTCGTTCATCTGCATCATCTAAATGAACACTTGCTGCTAACATCGAATGGCTTTCATGCGGAAAATACGGATGATCCTGATGCATCGGGAATGCTGCACCGTTTTCTGGTGGTTTTACCAGCATTTTAGAGTGATGCAATTGAACATTTGGACCAATCAATTTCGAGAGAATGGCTACCATTTTTGGATGTGCAACTGCTTTTGTGAATGCTGCATCATGATAATGGACATCATGGAAGCCTTTTAAATCCAGTTGTTTCAGTTCTTCTTCAGGAATATAATCCCCTTGCCATGTGTGGTTCACATCTTTATTAGCTTGTACAGCTCGCTTTAAAATTTGTTCCACTGCCGTTCTCATTTCAGCAACCTCTTCTGGATTAAATACACCTTTCACTAGCAAATATCCATTTTCCTTGTAAAATTCTACATCTTGAGATTGAATCACACTCTCACTCCCTATTCGTTAATATATTCCCAAACAATATATGAACCGATTAGGACAAATACAACCACAAAAAATCCGGGAACTTAAAATATTCCCGGATTTCTCCACTACCATCAGTCGCTAAGTAATTTTTCTTGATATTCTTTTGGAGCAATTCCTACAAACTCTCGGAAAACTCTTGTGAATTGCTTCGGATTTTTATACCCTACTAAACTGCTAACTTCATAAATTTTTAATTCAGGGCTAGTCAGTAATGTTTTTGCCTGTTCAATCCGCACTTTCTTTAAGTAATCAACAAAGCTATGGCCAGTATATTCTTTAAACATATGGCTGAAGTACGAATAATTCAAGGAAACATAATTAGACACAACTGCTAAATTTATATCTTGGTTATAGTTGTCATGTATATACTTGATGGCCATTTCCATATACTTTTGCTCAGAGTATACAGATTTTAACTGTTTTTGATACTCATGTAAAAGAAAAATCATCTCTTCCAATGCATAAAAATAGTCATAAAAACTCTTAAAATGATAAATATACCCTACTTTATCATAGCGTTTTAAAATTTCTACCGAATCCTCACCTAGTCTGTGGTAGGCAGCATCTAGAATAATCGTATTAATGGACCTACTGAGTAACTCCATATACTCAATTCCTTGATGTGTGATTTCCTCTAAATTTAATACTTCTAGTAAACACGTTTTAATTTCCTGTTCTCGATTGGTGCCAATCATATGAAAAATTTTCTTCAAGTTATCTACTGGTATATCATGATCGGTGATTTTACTCTTATTTACATGACTAAAATGAATGAGCGGTTTTTCTGGATAAAGAAAATAATTTTTCAGGGCAAAAACAGCTTGCTCATAGGCGGTTTTAATATGTTCTAAGTGAGTATGTCTGACACTTATCCCTAGTGATGATCTTTTTGATTTCATATGTGATTTTAGTGTATGAAATAACTGTTCCTCGCAAGTGAGTATAATTACGTTCCCATCCTTGTCTCGAAAGCAGAAATATTCACTGCCACTACAATACTTAGCAATCATATCTTCTACATAGGCAACATTTTCTTCCTCACTAGATTCATGGAACTTCATTGCCCCAACATAATAACCGTCCATAAAAGCATCCAATTGTAGGTTCGTGACAATCTTATTCACTTCTTCTTCCCGTATCTTCGGGTGGATAAAAATATAATTTAATTGATTGGAACAATATTCATTAGCAGCTTTTTTTGTATTTTGTTCGACTTCTGCTTCCAGTAGAACACGTTCTAAAGTTTGTTTTAATTCATTGCGATTGATAGGTTTTAATAAGTAATCTTTGACGCGAAATTTAATTGCTTCTTTCGCATATTGAAAATCGTCATAGCCACTAATGATAAGAACAGTTGGTTTGTATGCGAGATTTTGTATGGATTGGACAAGTTGAATACCGTCCATTTCTGGCATTTTAATATCAGTTAATAAGATGTCAATATCATTTGAATTTAATAGTTCAAGAGCTTCCAACCCGTTACTAGCTAAAAGAAATTCGAATGTTTCTGGGAATGCTCGACTAATCATTGCTTGAATCCCAAGTCGAATATTCCTTTCATCGTCCACAATTAATAGCTTATGCATCCCTACTCGCCCCCCTTATGATTAAATAAGGCAGTCTAATCATCACTGATGTATATTCGTTTTTCACACTTTTCACGGAAATTCCATACCCTTTTCCATAAAACAAAGCGATACGTTCATGGACATTTCGCAAGCCAATTCCGTCTTCACTCGTGGACTGATCATTACTTAGTCCATTAATTTTTCGATTAAGCGTATATAATTGCTGGGTATCCATCCCTACCCCATTATCGGTTACCTCGATGATTACTGTTTGGTGTTGCAAATATGCTTTCACATGAATGGTCGACTCCTCATCCTTCATCGAATTTGGTTCGATACCATGCTTGATGGCATTTTCAATGATAGGCTGCAGCGATAGCTTTAATATTTCTTGATCTCGTAACTGATCAGGTATATCTACTACAAGTGAAAGTGGTCGATTCAAACGCAGATTCATAATATCAACATAATTTTTTATATGTGCAATTTCTTCACTTAATACGACATATTCATTTTTCCACTTAATATTGTAACGCATCATTTCACCTAAAGAAGTGATCGAATCAGATATTTCATATTTCCCCTCTATTTCCGCCATCATCTTAATATTTTCTAATGTATTGTAGAGGAAATGAGAATCAATTTGTGTTTTCAATGCTTTTAATTCGGTATCTTTTGTCACTGCCTGTTTATACACTGCATCCGCAATCAATGTATTAATTTTACTTAGCATTCGTTTAAAGTGAAACGCAAGAATAGCAATTTCGTCATGACCATCTGTATTTATTTCAGTGGAAAAATCTCCTTTTTCCACTTGTTTCATATTATCTATTAACCTATACAATTTTTTCAGTAATAGCGAAATAATGACATACGTAAGTACTGATAAAATAAATAAAATAACCATTGCTGTTATTAATGTAACATTTCTAGCTTTTTTCGTTTCCATATAAATATCTTGAAGTGAAATGACATTAACCATATGGACATCGATATCTTTCACATATGTCGCAACGACTAAATAAGGGATATGACGATTCGTTAATAAAAAACTATCCGTTTCTTCTTCATCTGTTAACTTATCTAAAATAATGCGATAATCTTCACTACTAAACTTTTCATCTTGCAAAAAATTATTTGCTGGGTTTGTATAGATTTCTTCATCATTATTAATGACGATCATCTCAGACATTCCATCTGAAATCGGACTAAACATCCGTGGAAAAAAATTACTTTGCAGCATGGAAATTTCAATAATTCCTAGATGGTTTCCATACAAATCATTAATCCTTCTATACAAGGAGATCTTTGGCCTTTCTTCTTTAATATTCGATAATAAGTCTATATCATCGTGCTTTAGCCACCATAGCTCTTTTCCATCGAGATTCATTACTTCGGAATACCACGGTGTTGCCACAATACGAGATTCTTTATATAAAATCGGCCACATCTCATACATTGATTCATTATCCATAAATAGGCGGAAATGATTAATACTAGGGTTTACTGTTTGCACATTCACCATTTTCGTTATATGTTCTCGTTGAAATTCAATTAATTCACTTACAGTTCGCTCGTTTCTATTGCTGATAAAATCGATGATGTGATCATCAGATGCTATCATTTGTGCTGATTCACGCATCGTTTCTATATTCTTTTCGATATGAATTTTTTCCATTTCCATCAAATATTCATTTTGTTCTTTACTATCTTTGACCGCATTTTTGTAAAATGCATTCGAATAAAAGAAAACGATGATAATGACAGGAATCATAAACAACATTACATACAAAACGACGAATTTGTTTTGCAAGGATAACTGGCTATATCGTTGATAGATGCTTTTCGCTATTTTTTTCATAAATATGATGACCACATCCTACATATTGTCCATAACTCCATTATCACACAATCATTTACTTTAAGAAACGAGGATTTCAATACCATTGAAGTGAGAAAACCCTCCTAAAATCTAGGAGGATTTCTCACTATAGTACACGTATCTATTGATTCATTGCTTTTTCAATTTTCGCCTTATTTTCTTGGAACTTCTTCGTTTGGTACTCACGGACTTTCTTATATCCTAATTCATCACGTTTTTCAATAAACTCATCGAAAATTTTGTCAAACTCACTATCAGATTCTGCTAATATTAGCTTCGGAAGAGTTTTACCCCATTCTTGGGCTATTTTCGTATTCGCTACCCCTTCTGATGATGTACCTTGTGGGTTAATATCATCATATACTGCAAAGCTTTGCGTTTTTCCTTTTGTCCAATCCTCTAGTTGTTTAAACGGCTCCGAAGTTGGTGGCTGCCATTGCAATTGCATGTCGGTATCCATTAACATCCAGAATGTATGAGAAGCTCCATATTTTTGGTCAAATGCAGTTCTGTCACTATTTAATAATTCTAGAACTTCCGGTTTGAACTGATCCTTACCATCAATCGTGTCATACGTTACTCCCTTAGGACCAAGATACATATCCCGTTGACCTTCTTCACTAATTAAGTAACTCATAAAACGAATGGCTCTTTCTGGATCTTTTACATTTTTAGAGATTAGCGTAATCGTCCAACCTGATAAGCCGTCACCAGCAAGTGTTGGTGCGTCTAGATTAGAATTTGCTGGCCCATCTACTGCAATATAAACAGAATCTGGATCATTTTGGTAAAGTCCTAATTGCTGTGCTTGCATATCACTTCGTTGATACAGCATTGCAAAATAACGGCCTTGCGCAATTTTTTCTTCCATTTGTGGACGCTTATCTATGAAAATATCTTTCGCTAATAGTCCGTCTTCATTTGCCTGTCTAAATACTTTCAACCATTTTAGATATTCTGGATCTGTCGTACGGTCATATAATTCGCCGTCTTTTTCCATCGGAATTGCTAAGAAATTTTGTAAATATCCTTCTAATGAATAGTTTCCATTATCACCAAACTCATGTAAACCTAATGGAATTAGTGGAGCACCATTTACTTCTGGAAATTCTTCTTTCGCCTTCTTTAATGCATTGAGGAAGCCTTCAGGTGTTCTCATGTCTGGGCTACCAATTGCTTCATACATATCTTTACGTACTAAAAATGTTTGGTTAGATGGCTTTTGATCCTTATATTTATCAAAATTAGCTGGTGAAGAAGAGGCATTTGGATATCCATAAACATTACCATCTTCTTGTCGATACCACTCTAATTTCCCTGCATCCGATACCTTAAAGAAATATGGATCATAACGATCAGCAAGTTTATTTAATGGAAGTACTAGTTCTCCTTCAATCATTTGTTTAACAGCATCTTCCCCCCAAGACAATGTAAGGAAGTCTGGCAGATCACCTGACACAATCATCGTATTCATTTTTTCCGCTTCATTACCAGCAGGGGAGATTAGGTTTAAAGTTACCCCTGTTTTTTCCGTAATATATTTGGAAGTTGCGTCATTTCCCCACTTACTTGCAAACCAAGAGAAGTTAATATACCAATCGAACGTAATTGGAGATGTATCCTCTTTCCAACCTGGTTCATCCTCCGTTAGTTCAGTTTGCGGCTTCTGATTAATGACAGAATCACTGTCTTTTTTCGATGTACAGGCCACAAGCAATGCTCCTATAATGGAAACAACAAACATGAGATACAGGCTTTTCAGCCATCTTTTTCTCTTCATTTTTTCATAACCCCTCTCTTTTTATTAAGGCTCTGTTAAAGTTCATTGTTGTTAACAACTTAGTTGAATGTAGCGGATGTACACGAGACTCCTGCGGGAACAGCACGAGCCGAAGATCCACTTGGCAAAGCGGTTTTCTTTGCCAAGTTAGCTGAGGCCGTGCCCGCGGAAAGCGAGTGTACAGGAGCGAAAATCAACAACAGAGATTAACAGAACTTTTATTAAAATGTGAATTCCTCATAGAGGAAGAACTACTAAATGTATTAACCTTTTACGGAACCAATCAACATTCCTTTGACGAAGTACTTTTGTAAAAATGGATACACGAGTACAATCGGTAACGTTGTAATCACCATTGTTGCTAGTTTTAAAGATTGTGATGTTAATGATTTCGCCGCAACTCCACTTGGAGCATTGACCATCATTTGATTGGAGCTCGATTCCGCTACCACTTTATATAAATAAGTCTGAATCGGCTGCAGGTCCGCATCATTGACAAAAATGACCCCTGCGAAATAATCATTCCATTGGTATACACCTTGGAAAAGGGCAATCGTTGCAATTACTGGCATCGATAAAGGAATAACTACTTTGAAGAATATTTTCAAATCACTTGCTCCGTCAATTTTTGCTGCCTCCTCAAGTGAAGTAGGAAGCTCTCTAAAAAAGGACACGAAAATAATTAAATGAAAGAAATTAAATAATGCTGGGATAATGTACACTAAAAAGTTATTTAATAATCCAATATCTCGTAGAAGTAGGAAATATGGAATTAATCCACCACTAAAGAACATCGTAACAATACCAACAAACATGTATATATTTCTTCCTCGTAAATCCTTACGCGACAGCGCATATGCAACCATCGCTGTGAAGAACACATGAGAAATGGTACCGATGATTGTTTTTGCTACCGTAACCCCAAACGAAGTTAAAATACCTTCATTGGAAAGAACTGCTTTGTAATTATCCAATGTAAATTCTCTCGGCCACCAATAGATACCACCTTTCATCGCATCCATTCCTTCATTTAAGGAATTCACGATGACATACCAGATAGGATAAAGCGTGATGAAACAGATGAAAATCATGAGAAGAATGTTGATATTATCAAAAATGTATTCACTCGTTGTTCTTCTATTTCGTTTTAATAGTCTTAACATGTGTATCCCTCCCTTTTAAAACAAGGATGTTCCATCAAGTTTTTTCGTAATTTTATTGGCAGATAATAAGAGTATGAAAGCAATGATTGACTTCAGCAACCCTACTGCCGTTGCATAGGAGAATCGTGAATTTTGAATCCCAACATTGTACACGTAAATATCAATAACACTACTCGCACTTTCGTTCAATGCGTTACGTAGCACTAATATTTGGTCGAAGTTCGTATTTAATACGCCACCAACTGCTAAAATAAATAGAATTGTAATGGTTGGTCTAATTGCAGGTAGTGTCACATGCCAGATTCTACGGAAGCGATTCGCTCCATCGATTGTTGCTGCTTCATATAATTCGGTAGAAACACCAGCGATTGCCGCTAAATAAATGATGGCCGACCACCCTAACTCTTTCCATATATCGGAGATGACAACAATTCCCCAAAAATATTCTGGTTCTGCTAAAAAGTTTAGCCGCTCATTGGTAACCCCTAAGCCAATTAAAATATCATTAATGATACCAATATCTGCAAGCCAAGTTGTTAAAATACCTCCTAGTACAACCCAGGAAAGAAAATGCGGTAAATATGTAATCGTCTGAACCATTTTCTTAAATTTCAGCGATGTCAATTCATTTAATAATAATGCAAAAATAATAGGTAATGGAAACCCGATAATTAACTTGATTAAACTAATACCAAGTGTGTTTTTGATAACAATCCAAAAATAATCATCTTGCACAAATTCTTTAAAGTGCATTAAGCCAACCCATGGTGCCTCTGCAATGGTGCGAATCACACTATACTCTTTAAATGCAATAATTAATCCATACATTGGAAAATAGTTAAAAACAATCATCCACACGACACCAAGTAGCGCCATGATCTGTATTTGTTTCTGTGAAGCGATATCCTTCATTAACTTCTTAAATCTCGATCCTTTACTTGGGGTAATGACAAGCTCTCTATTCTCTACTTTCCCCTTCAACTAAAACACCTCCACGAATAAGGATAGCGCCAACCTTACTTTTATCTTAAGGAATTACCCGCAGGTATGTAAGCGCTATATTTTTGGAAAAGGGAGCAGAATTTTAGGCGTCTGTTCACTAGTAAACGAACTCCAGCATTTCCTCAAAAAAATGAGTTTTTTTCATAAAGGAATATGGTTGCAAATAAAAACCGAACTATAACTTGTTTCAAAACAAGATAGTTCGGTCACTTTATCAATTATAAAAATTTTATAGTTACCAGCGAAGTGTATTTCCGAAGCGGTATAGCTCCACTTACATTGTTCGGATTTACATCCATGCCAATTCATTTTGTCTAAGCCTTTATTAAAATTGATATTAAAGGGCTTATTAAGAAGATTCCATCTTGGATCAGTTGTAGGATATTAATGTGAGCGACTAAAACCTTTTAAGGGGAATAACAATTGGAAAGAAATAAACCTCAATTGTTAGTATTTAGATTCTACATTTCTTTTATATAGAAAACGAATGGGAAAATAACATAGCACTATCGTAATGAGCGTAACGATAGTAACGGAAAATGCGGTTGGCTCGCCAAATATAAAATGCCAAACATTAGCTAATGAAAAATACAATCCTAACGAATCTAAGAAACCAAATATAAATTGACTCGCAATAACACTTAATAGCAAACTAAATATAAATTTTGTTTTACTCATTATCTTCCTCCTCCACTTATTGTGGTGTATATGTTGAGCCTTCTTCCGAAGTTTCTATGTATGCAACCTCTTCTTCAGGAGTCAATAAACCCGTTGCTCGACCTATTGAACCATTTTCCAAATCCCAAATGGCATTATGATCTTTATCTGCTATAGAAAAATCCCCATTCTTCCACCTAATCAGAATTTCTCTGTATAATTCCTCATGTTCCAACTTCGCTTTATCTAGAGATGCTAGTAACCAATTAATTCGCTCAGGAGTCATTTGATAGAAACCGATCTTCACGTCTGCCTTCACTTTTTGGTGCGACATTTTATGAATATATTCTTGTACTTTTGCATCATTTAATCGCTCTGGTGAAATTTTGTCATGAAACGGATTCATTTCCGTGTACTCTTCTAATTCGCTTTCCACGAGTCCTTCCTCGACTTCAGCTACTATATTCATTACTGGTTCTGGTTTTTCTTGCTCTTTCACTACTCCTTTAATGTCTCTCCAAACAATAAATCCGAATACCAATGCTAGACATGCTGCCATTGCTGCTAATATCCAAAGAGTTTTCTTTTCCACACAAACCCTTCTAAAATGATAGCGGTTTCATTTAGATCAACTTTAACTTTTATTATAACAGAAGATTCGCAATTTAACAGAAGTATATAAAAATGGTGATCAATAAATAGATTTCTCTACTTATTGACCACCATATATAAGTCCTTCTATTATACTAGTACTTCATCAAAATATACAGCTTTACCAGTTCTTGCAGATTCATAGATTGCTTCCAAGATTTGTGTAACAACAAATGCTTGTTCTGGCTTTACTAAAGGCTCTGTATCATTGATAATACTTTCAATCCAAAGTCTTGCTTCTAGGTCTGCATCTGATTCCATTTTTCCATCATAGAATGCAACCCCACCAGCATCAAGTTCTGCTTTTTTCGTGTAAAGTTTACCAAATTCCTCGCCGTTAATGCGAAGACCATCTTTCATGTCAGCTCCAGCTTCTGTACCACTTAAAGATACTTTTGCTTCATCTACATCTAATGTGTTCAATGCCCAGCTAGATTCAAGAACGATAGTAGCTCCATTCTCCATTGTAATAAAGCCAAATGCTGAATCTTCCACTGTAAATTTCTCTGGATCCCACGGACCCCAAGCATTAGCAGCATTTTCTTTTGATCCTAGTTTATGATAAACATTTCCCATAACGGATTTTGGTTTATAGTTATTCATCATCCATAATGTTAAATCAAGTGCATGTGTACCGATATCGATAAGAGGGCCTCCACCTTGTTTTTCTTCATCAAGGAATACTCCCCAAGTTGGTACTGCACGGCGGCGAATTGCATGTGCTTTTGCAAAATAAACTTCTCCTAGATCACCGCGCTCACACAAATTATGTAGATGTAAGCTATCTGGTCTAAAACGGTTATTATATCCAATTGTCAGCTTCTTGCCTGTACGTTTTGCTGCTTCTACCATTTGTCGTGCTTCTTCTGAAGTTTTTGCCATCGGCTTTTCACACATTACGTGTTTTCCAGCTTCTAATGCAGCAATTGAGATTTCTGCATGAGAGCTATTAGGTGTTAGAACATGAACCACATCAATTGATGCATCTTCTAATAATTCCTTATAATTCTCGTAAACTTTAGCATCTGCTACTCCATACTGTGCAGCAGCTTTCTCGGCTCTGTCTACTTCAATATCACAAAATGCCACTAACTCTACTTGCTCCACTTTGGACAAGCTAGGTAAGTGCTTGCCATTCGCAATTCCGCCACAACCAACAATAGCAACTTTTAACTTTTCAGACATGTAAGCATCCCCTTTATTAAAATCTAACTTCGTTTATAATTTAAACGCTTTCAAACTTTTAGTCAATACAAACATTTTTTTATTTGTCAACTAATCTCTTAAATTACATGATTACTTTTTATTAGTAGTGGATTTCTTGTATTGACTTAGCGTCTATACAATTAGGTACTTATTCCTATTAAAATTACAGGAAACAAGTATATTTCCAAGGCTATTTATATTGAATAGGAAGAAGTATAATTGTTACCTTTTTGTAATATTTATGATAGAATCATGTATAGGTTTTTGTATTTTCTATATTAGGAGGGGATAATTACATAGTCGGATTTACTTTTTGCGGAATTTTTGCAGCTGGTAATAATCTTATAGGATCTTATTTACGTAAAGATGACATCCAATGCTAACACTTTCTATTGTTACAATGGAACTAGAACTTATTTTCTTCTTATATTTGCGTGTGTCGCTAATGTCATTTTTTTTTTATGTTTAGTAGATTCATAATATTCGTTTACTTTCCTGTAAAAAATTACGTTAAAAAGAAGCACCAGCTAACAAAAAGAAAGTTTGTATCGGCACATATCAGAATATTTGAATAGCTGGTACATATGATGTACGTAGGCCTTGCTACTTACAAATGAACATGGAATTTGGAGGGAATTTTGATGCAATGTGCAAATTGCGGTAATGAACAAGCAACTGGAAAATTTTGTGGGAAATGTGGAGCTGCGATGGAGGCTACTAGCCAACAAGTAAACACTACAAATGCTCCTCAAAATGAGTACACAGTAAACACACAACAAACGGTACAACCAGGTGAGCCAAATGTTCACGTGGAAAAAGTGAAGGAAACATCTAAGCAATACTGGTCATATTATTTAAGATATTTGAAAAATCCAACTGCTATTTTACAATCAGGTCATGAATTTATTAACGGCATTATTTCAATTGTTATTTTTGCCTTATTATCTAGTATTACGGTTTATACGTTAGTTGTACAAATCTTTAAAGCAACTATGGGTGGCTTTGCTGAACTCCTATTAGAAGATGTTAACTGGTTCTCAACTATTGCAAGTTCATTCTTCTTTACGTTATTATCGATGGCCATTGTGGTTGTATCTATGTTCCTAATTACTAAGTTTTTCGGACCAGACTTTTCATTTAAAACAATCATTACTCACTATGGTGCGTTACTAAATGGAGCAATCGTTGTTCTTGTTGCAGGATTGTTACTAATTTTAGTAAAAGCATTTGTGTTTGCAACTATCTTAATTATTGCAGCATCTGTAATTGCTACATTAGTTGTACCACTTTACTTAATGGGTAGATATTTAACTCAAAGAGCAACTACTATCGATCCATTCTACAGCTACATCTTATATATTGTAGTATTCTCTATCCTAACTGCAATCGTTGGCGGAATTATTATGGATTCTACAATTGGTGAATTGATCAACGAAATAAGCTTAGACTCTCTATAAGATAATAAACAGCACCTTTCCATTTGGAGGGGTGCTTTTATTTTATTCACAGTTGGTGTTTAACCTTTGGTCATGGCCTATATTTGATGAAACGAACTGCAAATCTGCCTTAATCTTAGACCTCTCTACCGTTTCCTGCTAGTTCTTTGAATAAAGTGTCATGATAACGTTCATCAAGACAGATTAAGCGAAAAGTTACTGCTTATCTGTCGTGACAATACTTATCGAGACAAGTGTGAGCAAATATTCAAGGATGAAACGTCGTGATAGTAAGTAACAAGACTGGTTTAAGCTTATATCCACGGGGGAATTGTAGTGATAGCACTGCTCAAGACAGGTTCTAGCTTAAATCCATCGTGATAACTGCTCTCAAGACAAGTTCAAGCTTATACTCACAGGTAAAACGTCGTGATAGCACTGCTCATGACAGGTTCAAGCTTATACACACTGGTAAAACGTCGTGACAGCACGGCTCATGACAGGTTCAAGCTTATACACACTGGTAAAACGTCGTGACAGCACGGCTCATGACAGGTTCAAGCTTAAATCCAGGCATAATCTGTCGTGATACTTCTTCTCTAGACAGGTATTAGCTTTAATCCACGCATTATCCGTCGTGATAACTGCTCTCAAGACATGTCCTCGCATTAATCTAAGCATGAACCGTCGTGATAACCGCTCTCAAGACGAGTCCTAGCTTTAATCCATGTATAATCCGTCGTGATAGCACGGCTCATGACAGATTTACCCCCAGACCCAGAGGCGAATCATCGTGATAACTGCTCTCAAGTCTCTTATAACAGCACACACAAAAAAGCTCCTTGGGCAAAACTAGGTTTATCCAAGGAGCTTTTTACTTATAATCCTAAATGTTCTTTTAGACGGTTTTGTACTTTCGTGCGTTCTTCATCTGATACGATATAGTACCAAATATTTTGTTTGCCGTTGTGAATCATTTTTCCAGTACCAGCAATTTGTAATTGTTCGATGTTGTGACGAGCATCCGCGTAGTTTTTCTGAATATCTAGCATTTCGTCAAAGCTAATATTCGTTTCTACGTTTTTACTGATTGCTTTTAATATCTCATCATATTTCCATAGTGCTGAAATGTTGGCACCTTTATTAATGACTCCTTGAATGATTTGACGTTGTCTTAATTGTCTTCCGAAATCACCACGTGAATCTTGTTTACGCATTCTTGCATAACTTAAAGCGTCTGCACCATTCAAATCTATTTTTCCTTTAGGGAAGGTTGTCCCCCCTGCAGAAAATTCCAAGTCATTATTTACAGTTACTCCACCGACAGAATCGACGATGTCCTTAAAGCCTTCCATGTTCATTTTAATATAATAATCAATTGGAATATCGAGGAAACGTTCCACTGTATTCATGGACATTTCCACACCACCAAAGGCATAAGCATGGTTGATTTTATCCTCTGTACCACGACCTACGAGCGTCACGCGTGTGTCACGAGGGATACTTAACATTTCCATAGATTTTTTATCCGGATTCACCGTCATTACAATCATCGTATCGGAACGTCCGCGATCACCAGGACGCTCGTCCACTCCAAGTAAAAGAACAGAAAATGGTTCTCTTTTTGTAAGTTGTAAATCTGTTGGCCTTTTTACTTCTGGTGTTCTTTCAATTGGTTTATGAACCGTTGATACAGCTTTATTAATATTATGATAAATTGAATATCCATAAGCGGTTATTGCAGCTAATATGACAACTAATATGATGAGAAAAATTTTTAACCCTTTTCTCTTTTTTTTGGGTGTATGTCTTTGTGTAGTTTCCATCGTTTTGTCCCTTCTCCATTTGTAATTCATAATAGTAGACGTTCATTATCGACAAAAAGTTTCATTTTTCCAAGTAGGTAATAATTGTAAATATCTTTAGTCACATCATCTATTATCGCACTCCCCTTCTGCCTAATCAATAACAAAATTGTTACGTTTATGGTGTACAGCTACTCTTGATTCGACAATTTCCTCTTGGATGAATATTCATGTCCGAATAATCTTTTTGTGAAAAGAATATGATGAATTATTAGTGTGTTGGGGGGATGTACGTGTTTGCATATTATCGTTACAAGAAAACGACCCTTATATTTGTGCTTGTTCTTATCATTAGTATTTTCTTTTGTTTTATGATTATTTCTTTCATAACATGCAAACCTACGGATGAAGTCAAAAAAGTTGTAACGGAATTTTACACGTTAGAGCAGCAAGGGATGTATTCCTCTTCCTGGATGCTTTTCCACCCTATTATGCAAGAGAAATTTAAAAAGCCACACTATATCCAAGACCGTGCTCATGTGTTTATGAACCATTTTGGTGTGGAAACTTTTTCTTTTACAATAGAAGAACCAGAAAAATTAGAGACGTGGAGAATAACAAGTGACTCTCCAACATTTGAAGATGTATATAAGGTAAAAGTGACACAGACATACGAAAGTAAATATGGAAACTTGCAAATATTACAGGACGTGATTGTCATACAGGAAGAGGACCAGTGGAAAATTGCTTGGGACTATCAGTTTCATCATAAGGAATAATTCCGATAACTTTGCTCCATACCATAATTTCAATAAAGAGAATTGTTAAAAGATGTCGAACTTTTTATTTGAATTTTGTTGTACTTTGTATGGAATTTTATGTTAAAGTATTGGTTGTAAAGTAATATTTCCATAACCGAATAAAAACCTTTCGAAAAAAGTAATATACAGGGCGCGTGGTATTTTGGAAGGATTGTGTTAGTGCGCACCTTCCAGTTACATCCTCCTGATTTGCAACATGCGTGCCCATACTAGCTACTTACTATAAGTCAGCCATTATACAATACTTTATCTCTATCAAATATCTTCCATTCTTAGGTATTTAGTCTAGATTTGGATAGATACTTTTTTATATGGAGTTAAATAAAGGTTTATCATAAAAGAAATTTGGTTAAATGGATAATAAGTGTTAAGGAGGAGCAAATGGAACTACTTACAGATGAGGATCTACTTTTGTCGTATGAAAAAGCAAAAGCGTTAGATGACATTGATCAAGTTTTTATTACGCTCTTAGAAGAGGAAATTGACAAAAGAGGGCTATTACTACCGCAAGCGGTAACTGATTAATTTTTTTGTAGATTCAATTCAAACGTTTCAATAAACATCTGAAAATAATTCATTCCCTCACTCACTTTCATTACAATAATGAACTCTCCGGGGAGGGCTACCTTTGCAAAACCTGGATGAAACAAAATTATTTATGAGGGAAATTTATCGTCTACTTGATGACTTTCAAAGATCCCCACTAAATATGCGAGTTGATATCATGAAAGACATACAGGTTTTATTAAATGCAGTTAAAAAAATTACGTATGAAAAATAGGAAATTTCCCTCGTTTTTCATATACTTTTCAAATGATAAAACATTACTACAGACCATAATTTATAACAGCAGCCTTTTTACCTATGTAAGACTGCTGTTTTTTTTGGTTTTTTTTTTTGCATTCGTTCCATACTTGAAAGACAATAAAGTTTTTTCGACATTTTTACGGAGGTACCTGTCACTTGTCGGAAAGTTGTGATATATTTTGTTTAGATTGTTTCCGCATGTTTTTACTTTAAGTAAAGTGGAGGTTTTTTACAATGAAGCTTACAAGCGAAGAGATTGAAATATTAACGATATTAGAGGAAAGTCATAAAGTATCTGCAGAAGATATCGCGAAAATGATTAACTCCACCAGTGAGAAGGTTGAAAATACGATTAAAAAGTTAGAAGAAGAAAATATTATCGTTAGTTATCCTGCCTTGATTAATTGGGATAAAGTCCAAGGAAAAGATACGATTGTCGCTATGATTGAAGTAAAGGTGACGCCGAAGCGTGGTGTTGGTTTTGACGAAGTTGCAGAACGCATCTACCGCTTCCCCGAGGTGACTTCCCTTTATTTAATGTCAGGAACATTTGATTTATCGATCACAATCGAAGGTAGAACAATGCAGGAAATTGCTACATTCGTTTCCAATAAACTATCTACTATTGAAAATGTTGTTTCTACTACGACACATTTTATGTTGAAAAAATATAAGCATGATGGGGTTATTTTGGATGGAAATGAAGATACTGACCGTAGAATGGTGGTATCACCGTGAAAGATTATGATTCCTATTTATCCGATACAGCTAAGCAAATCCAACCATCTGGGATTCGAAAGTTCTTTGATTTAGCCGCAAGTATGAAAGGGGTTATATCCTTAGGGGTTGGGGAACCTGATTTTGTCACACCATGGTCTGCAAGAGAAGCAACCATCGCATCTCTAGAGGCGGGCTTTACTTCCTATACTGCAAATCCTGGTCTACTGGAATTGCGCCAAGAAATAGCTTCTTATTTAAACAGTCGATTTTCGGTTACGTATAACCCTGAAGATCAGATCATTGTTACAGTAGGAGCTAGTCAAGCTTTGGACCTTGCCTTTCGTGCCTTATTAAATGAAGGCGATGAAGTGTTAATTGTTGAGCCAGCCTTTGTTTCTTATTCGGCACTCGTTACGATTGCTGGTGGGACACCTGTTCCTTTAGCAACTTCTGCAGAGAATGGATTCAAGGTAACCGCAGCACAAATTGAAGAAGCGATAACAGACAAAACAAAAGCGATTTTACTATGTTCACCTAACAATCCTACAGGGACATACTTAAATAAAGACGACCTTCGTGAAATCTCCGAAGTGATTATAAATCATGATTTAATTACCATTTCGGATGAAATTTACGCAGAATTAACATATGATGAACGCTATACTAGCATAGCTTCTATCGATGGAATGTATGAAAGAACGATATTAATAAATGGATTTTCCAAAGGTTTTGCGATGACAGGTTGGCGACTAGGCTTTGTAACGGCACCTACTGAATTTGCAAAGGTAATGTTAAAAATCCATCAATATACTACTATGTGTGCTCCACATATGTTACAGCACGGCGCGATTGAAGCATTACGTGATTTAGATAATGTGGAAATTATGAAAAATAGTTATCGTAGAAGAAGGAATTACTTCGTCCAATCACTAAATAATATTGGGTTGGATTGCCATACTCCTGGCGGCTCTTTCTATGTATTTCCTTCCGTTCGAAAAACAGGACTCACCTCAGAACAATTCGCTGAGCAATTACTAAAGCAGGAAAAGGTAGCAGTTGTTCCTGGTTCCGCATTTGGTGAAAGCGGTGAAGGTTTTGTTCGATGTTCCTATGCAACGTCCTTAGAACAATTACAAGAAGCAATAAAAAGAATGGCTAGATTCATAGCCTCTTTAGAAAAATAACGCATAAGCGCCAAACTATTAATGGATAGTTTGGCGCTTTTAATAGAAATGATCTGTTAAAGTTCATTGTTGTTAACAACTTAGTTGATTGTAGCGGATGTACACGAGACTCCTGCGGGAACAGCACGAGCCGAAGATCCACTTGGCAAAGCGGTTTTCTTTGCCAAGTTAGCTGAGGCCGTGCCCGCGGAAAGCGAGTGTACAGGAGCGAAAATCAACAACAGAGTTTAACAGAGCTAATAGAAAAAGATAAGTGGTGCTCAGCATTGTGTTGAGAATCTTTTTTAGTTGAGGTAATAATAGGTGTAAGACATTCTGAAGCTATCTTTAATTATTTTTAGTAAAATAGCAGTATTAAGACTTTTTAAACAGTAGAATTACTTCTTTGAGGTGTACATATGAAAACAGAAAGTAGCGTTCTTATTAAAGAGGATAATAGTTTTTTAGATGGGGTGCGAGCCTGTATCCCAACCTTACTTGGTTACTTAAGCATTGGATTTGCGGCTGGTGTGGTCGGAAAAACAGCTGGGTTAAGTGTAGCGGAAATTGGTTTAATGAGTTTGCTCATTTATGCAGGTTCTGCTCAGTTCATTGCAGCAGGAATGATAGCTGTAAATGCCTCTGCAGCTGCGATTATATTTACGATTTTCTTTGTAAATCTGCGACACCTACTCCTCAGTGCTGCGCTATCGCCATACTTGCGTCATCTCTCTCCGTTAAAAAATACACTCATTGGTTCTTTATTAACGGATGAAACATTTGGTGTTGCAATGAATGAAGCGACAAGCAAAAAAATATTAAGCGAGAAATGGATGCATGGACTAAATGTAGCAGCTTACATAAACTGGTTTCTTGCCACGATAGCTGGGGCCTATTTTGGAGAATGGATCCAAGACCCAGAACAATTTGGCTTAGATTTTGCCTTGCCATCTATGTTTATTGGTCTGCTTATTTTACAAATGTTCGCGCGCAAAAAATGGTTACTAGATATCATCGTTGCCCTTAGCGGCGTTGTCATTGCTGTGGGTGTGAGCCTTGTGACATCCACTAGTATAGGTGTAATCGTAGCTATTATCGGGGCTGCAACCATTGGAATGGCGGTGGAGAAATGGAAGTAAATCCTTATATTCTGCTCATCATTATCGGATCGGCATTCGTAACCGTAGTACCAAGGGTGCTCCCTCTCGTCGCTCTTAGCCGCATAAATTTACCGGAATGGAGCATGCGCTGGCTCAGCCATGTTCCAGTCGCCGTTATGGCTGCACTTGTAGGACAAGAATTACTTTTAGCTGACGGAGATTTTTCTATTCATCAAAATCTCGATCTATTCGCTGCACTACCAACATTTGCTGTTGCCATTTTAACCCGGAGTTTGCTAGCAACTGTTTTAGTAGGAATTATATCAATGATGTTACTTCGGTTGTTATTTTAATATAGTGTATGTAGAAAGTGGTCACGCTGGATTATTGCGTGACCGCTTTTTTGTTTTTTCGATATGGGTGGGCATGATGGAGGTGCATGCGTTACCTCTTCACTCTGTTTTTGATTGGAGGGGGAACGATGGGCGCTCAGTGTTACCTCCTTCATCTATTTTGGCTTCGACCGGGAACGATGAACGCGCTTGCGTGACCACCTACTCCTGTTTTTACTTCGACCGGGAACGATAGACGGCCCAGCGTTATCTCCTTCATCTATTTTGGCTTCGACCGGGAACGATGAACGCGCTTGCGTGACCACCTACTCCTGTTTTTACTTCGACCGGGAACGATAGACGGTCCAGCGTTACCTCCTACTCAATTTTTAACTTCAGGCAGGTGAGTAGAAACAAAATTATAAATAATCCTACCCAAAAGTATGGTATGTCAAAATCAGGTTTACTTGTATTGTTTTCCTATTTCTTGAGCACAATAACCATATATACTTTGTTGGAGGTTCATGTGGATGATTAAATTAGAAAATTCTGTGCTCGAAGGGAAAAGGGCGACCTTTGGAGACGTGCGTAACCTATTTTTATCACATGGGTGTAGCTTTTGCAGTAATTTTGAATATGATCAGGGCAAGTTCGATGCATTGTTATGGCGTGAAAACGGCGAGTCTATTTACTTAAGAATCCCATTTGATGTGATTGAAGGTGAGTTAGATCGTTCTGATGCGTATATTCAATTTGGTACACCATACTTGATCAAGCATGTTGTAAATCTCGGTCTCGATTATGATGAGAATTCCTTGCTGAGTGCATCGGGATTTAACCAATTCCAAAAGCCAATTGACAAAGACGGACATATTCGAGATAAAAGTAAGTGGGAACAAATGGGCGAAGAAACAATTGAACAAGTTCTTGGCTCTGTGCAAGATTTACTTACGTCCTAAAAAAGTAAAAGAACTTCCTTTTAATTGGGAAGTTCTTTGCTTTTTTATCGATATAATGCATCTGTTTCTCTTTCACGTAGCCAAACTTGCATAAACCCTGGGTCCCGGTTGTCCCATATATAATATGGAATGAAGGTGTACGATTCATCTCCTGCAGAAGTCGTCGTTAAGGTAATAGCACCATCCAGTAAATCTTTCTGGTATTTTACTTGAAATTGCGTATCTGAGGACAGTTCTATGTTTCCATATTGTAAGTGGTGATTATCAACCTCTTCCAAGCAATATACAATAGGTCCACGCTGGATAGCAATATGACCGATGTTCGCTTGTACAAGTGGGTGGGCACGCACGACTTTGACTGGCATGTCTAACAGCAGCTCGATGATATCCCCTTTTTCCCATACACGTCTCAAATTAAGGTAACCTTTTTCATAAGAGAGAATATCAGTTTTAGCTCCATTCACTAAAACTTGATAACTTTTACACCAGCTAGGAATTCGTAATTTTACAGAAAACTCATCCGTAACATCTGGAGTAATTACCAATCCAACTTTTCCGTTCCAAGGATACTCTGTTTTTTGCTCAATCTGCACTACATTATTTTCTCGAACTACTACTTCACTCGTTCCATTTACATATAAATTGACTGCTAATCCATCATTCGATTTAGCATATATGTAGTTTCCAATGGAAGGGATGAAGCGAGCTAAATTTGTCGGACAGCATGAAACATTGTACCAGGATTTACGGTGATGCCCACCATTTGATGCAAGTGGATTTACGTAAAAAAATTTGTCGCCAGAATGAGAAAGTCCTGATAGCACTCCATTATACATCGCACGTTCAATGACATCGGCATATTTAGCATCACCAAATAATAAATTCATGCGTTGATTCCACAATACCATCCCAATTGCCGCACACGTCTCGCAATATGCGGATTCATTAGGCAAGTCATAATCCTCGGTAAAACCTTCATTTTGATGAGTTGGTCCAATACCACCTGTAATATACATATTTTTATGGACAACATTCTCCCAAACGGAAAGCAGCGCTGGAAGATACGAATCACTATTTTTGGCACGAGCAACATCTGCCATAGCAGTGTATAAATACATTGCGCGAACTGCATGACCTTTTACTGTTTTAATTTCCTTTACTGGTACATCATCCTGACAGTAAGCAGGTCCCCAGTCTTCTTTTTCCCAAATCATTCCTACACCATGTCCATGGCCACGTTCTTCCAAAAGCCATTCTGATAAGTGCAGATAACGCTCTTCCCCAGTAATGCGGTATAGTTTCAGAAGCGCCAGCTCAATCTCCTCATGTCCTTCCACCCAATGTCGTTTTCCAGGACCGAAGATAGAATCATAATGATCAGCTAGCTTACAAGCAACATCCAAAAGTTTTCTCTTCCCAGTTGCTTCATAATATGCAACCGCAGCTTCCATTAAATGACCACCGCAGTACATTTCGTGTTTCTCCATGTCTGTCCATTTTTTATCTGGTGCTTCCAGTGTAAAATATGTGCACAAATACCCGTCCTCTTCCTGAGCAGCAGCAATCCAGTCGACAATACGATCTATTTTTTCTTCTAAAGCCGGATCAGGGGTTGTCATTAATGAATAGGCAGCACCTTCGATTACTTTGTACACGTCCGAGTCATCGAAATAGATGCCTTCAAACTTCCCTTCCATTAAACCTGCAGCCTTGGCAAAGTTGGCAATTCTCCCCGTTGTTTCACATTTTTCAAAACAAGCTTTTAATGTAACATTCTGTAGAACTTCCATACGTGGTCTCCAAAACGTATCAGCAATATTCACCTTGGTAAATGGAACTTGCTCCCAATTTGCTAGCTTCGTTTGTTGCATCGCAAACAGCTCTCCTTTTTAATGCTTTTGATAAACCGGATTTATGGTTAAACCTTCGCCTATAAGACATTTCAAAGACAGTTCGATGCTGAAATGTCTATTAGGACCTCTCCATCGGACATTTCGTTTCAGGTTGAACACGCATATGTCGATTAGACTTACACTTTTATTTCTCCATGATTTTTTTCTAAAATTGCTGCGGATTCCACTAGCATCATTCCGCTTAAATATGTCGATAATTGTGTTTGTTCTTTTGGCTGCTCCCATGAAGTGCCAATTAGTTGGTCTGCCTGAATTGCTGCTTTCATTTGTTCTGCATTATATAGTAGTAGTGATTTTACTTTTTCATCTTGATATTGTTGATAGTAAAGAGTTAAATAGCGTACGAGAATACCTTTAAATAAGCCTGCATCATCTCCACCTTCATCTTGTAGCAAACCTTGAGCGTTCACTAGTTGATTGAGTGTAGCAGTCACTGTTTTTCTCGCATCTTCCAAATACTTTTCTTCACTTGTGATAGAATGTAGCTCGATTGCCGCTCCAATAAAAACACCTTGGCAATACGTGAATTTCCAATCCTTATCTATTTCTCCATCCCCGAGGCGATTAATACCGTCATACACAAAGCCTGTTTCCGAGTTAACGAGCATTTTTTTGTTAAACTCATATATTTTCTGCGCCCACTTTAAGTCGGTTTCATCATGGAAATTCCGGTATAAACGTGCCGCTAATATTGCTGCGGGTGCATTTGCCGGTGTATTTTTATAATCTAGCTGCGTTTTTCGCCATGCCATGCCGCCACCCATATGATCATTCCACGCCGTCTTAATATCCGTCCACAATGTGAACACTTTATTTTTAAAATAATCTGCTTTCGTTTGTTCATACATTCGAAGTAATGCGAGCGCCATCCATTCCATATCATCGTAATAATCATTGATTAGACTGTCATCGTTGTAACGCTTCACACTCTCTATTAAAATAATAATCTTTTCTACATAGTCTTCTTTTTGTGTACGTATATATCCATCTATCAGTACATCAACTGTATGGGCATACCACCAATAGTTAAAAGGTTGTGAGTTTTTATCAAAAGGAAGATCACTAGCACTGTTAAAAATTTGCTTTTCTTGATTCCAAAATTGATCCATTAATTGAGCTTGTAATTTGTCCGCATATGAATCCCACATCGTATTCATCTCCTTTACCGCTTTATGTATTAGGGGCTTTTTGTACACCTACACTCGGTGTTCTATTTTTTATTGTTGGCCAACCATCCACCCATTCCATCTTGTCCATCATCATCGGTCTTCTTGTTGCATTACTCGTTAATGTCGGATTGGCAATATCTATTGCATGATAAAACATCCAGTCGTCCCCAGCATCATCCTGAATAACCGAAATATGACCCGGACCGACAAATTGCTTTCCATCCTCTGGTAAGATATGTCCACGAAGAATCGTTGCACTACTAAAAGTATCGATTAAATTTTTCCCGTTCGCATCGACATAGGGGCCTTCTATCGATTCTGAGCGACCTACAATTACTTGATAACTGCTATTTGCACCATCACAACAGGAACCTGGTGATCCAAATAGATAGTAACAATTGTCACGCTTAATTAAGTAGGGTGCTTCTACACCTTCCCTAGTTAACTGAATAAATTCCCCATCTAAACTTAGTGCGTCTTCTTTCATTTTTGCGATAAATAGCCCATCAGTTAGTCCACCGGAAACTAAATATGGGACCCCATCATCGATAAATAATTGCGGGTCAATAATTCCTAACCCCACTTCATAAGCAGTGAAGATTTTTCCGACATCCTCAAACGGGCCTTCAGGAGAATTGGAAACGGCAACACCGACTCCAACATTCGGATCACCCCATTGCGCTAACGTATAATAAAGATGATATTTGCCGTTATAAAATTGAACATCTGGAGCCCATACAAAATTATTAGATGATATCCATCTTGGTTTTGATGTAAATGCATCCCCAATATACTCCCAATGAACAAGGTCCGTTGATTTTACAATCGGTACAACCTTTGCGGCTTGTCCCCTTTCCCAAGCATCTTCGGTACCATAAGCATAATATGTCCCATCCTCTGCTTTCATGACTGCTGGATCTGCTAAGACTGGCTCAAATACAGGGTTTTGATATGTCCCTGGTTCAAGGCTATCCTCTTCTTCCTCTTTTATATCTTTCTGTTCATCTTCTTGATTATCCACTTCGATAATGTCCTCATCGGCAAACTTAGTTGTTTCCTTAGAGCTGTTAAAGGATAGAACAATTATCAAGACTGCTACAACAACGATTACAAATGCACCTGTAAATAGAAACAAGACCTGCCTATTTTTCCAAAACATTCAAACCCCTCTCCTTCCGGTGCAAAAAACGGGTGGTACGGATACCACCCGAAAAACATTTTATGTCAGCATATCTCGTAAAAGTGGCATGTAGAGACCACCTTGTACCGTTCTATTTTTGAAATGCATAAAGCTTCCTGTTTTTGTATCATACCAATCAGAAAACGCGACGCGAGAATCGCTTTTTTGTAAAAATTGATGGATTGGTTGAATGAGAGCTTCAAAGTCCTCTTTATTGTCTGCAAGTGATGCACACCATAAAATCCAATCACTTTTCGTGTAATCTTTTCGACTATCCAGCGGTGTTCCAAACTCATTGGTCACCTTAACATACCATTTTATCTCTCTAGCAATCATTTCTTTCGAGAATAGTTCAGTGCCAAGCAATACATCCCAAACAAGGTTATACTTCAAGCTCCAACCATCTTCATTATCAAATGTAAGCCTTGTTCTTCCTTCAGTTTCTGCATCTGTTTCCCACTTCTTCGCCATTTTCCGCGCTTGTTGAAGATACAGCTTAGCTTCCCCTTCTCTTCCAAGCTCTTTCAAAATATAGGCATAAGATGCGATTCCGACTATTGCTTTAGCTGATAAGTTAACATTATGGCTTAAGTGACCAGCGAAGTCATCTGTACATAATTGTTCACCAGGATCTTGACCATATTTAAGCAAGTAACTCACCCATTTTTCAAGTAACCCAATGTTTTCAGCAGCAAAACTCGCATCTTTTTCAAGCTTTGTTACTGCTGCTGCCATAATCAGCATGTTTCCACATTCCTCAACAGGCATTTGGTTTCGTAGTCCATATGGGTTTTGCTCTTTACGATATTGATAAAACATTGGTGGTACATCACCATGACCTAGACCAGTACCGTTTCCTTCTTTATGGTCTAATCCATATACTTGCCCTGTTGCATAAGGATAGCGTCCGACATCATGTGGAGCAAAGTCATATGGCCAAACTGGTAAACTAGCAAACTTAAAGATTGGACGCATCATTCCTTTTACAAGCTCAGGATTATACATTAAATACAACGGAATGGATGGATAACTTACATCGACTGTACCAATACATCCATTAGAATCACATTCCTTTGAAAGGAAGATGACTTCATCATTTTCATCCAGAATGAGCTTATGTGCTGCAATTGTTTGACGATATGCTAAAGAAGCAATTAATTGGTATGCTTCTCCGCCTCTTTCAAACGCTTGCTCAGCTAGTTGTTGGTCAAACACATAACATTTTTCTAAAATTTGTCCATGTTCTGCAATGGAATCTTCTAATACATCAAATATTGTGCGACCATCCTTCGCCCAGTAAGCTTTCGTTGGTTGACCAAAATACATGATGGACACGACATCATCATATGCCACGGACAGAAACGCATGCTTCCCTGTTCCATTAACTGTTCCAAAACGCAGGCTTGATTTTATAAAAGCATCATGATCATCCGTTGCTTGCACATATTCGGAATATACAACATCGTTTTGCTCAGATGCGACGTATAGATAACCCCAATCGATATCGATATGATCTCCTGAATGACCAAGCGGTGTTTGTTTCGACTTGCCCATCCACGCATATGGAGTAATGCTTTCTCTTTCGGTTGCACCAAACATCTTTTCACGAGTTTGTGCATCATGACAAATTCTTTCGTCAAATTCAAAATTTACTTCAACATCATGTTCCGCACCGTCTTTTGAACTTACGGATACATCTATATATGTCACTGGACGAGAAACAAGTTCTAAATCATACAAGATCAATGGTGAAGTAAATACTACTTCTAACGAAACGACAGGATGCTCAAATTGATAAATAGTTTGAGTAGGAGTGATGTTAAGTCCAACTTGCTCTAATGTTTTCTCCTCACCGGTACCCAAAAAGCGATAAACTTCGCCATCAATTGTAATGTTTCCGCGAATCGGCTTCTTCGCCCCCGTCCAACTCTCTGTTTCTGTGTCATACAAGTGATCTGCAGGTGACCAGATTGAAAAATAAGGGTCATTCGTTATCAAAGGGACTGAAGGAACACGTGTCATTTTTCCCATTATGAATCTTCCTTTCTCCATCAATATTATGTACTTTTTAGTACACTAAACTAAAAGGATATTTCACACGTATTATATCACCACAAATAATTTATAGATATAACCGCTTACATTTGACATAAATTCGTCATACCATTTACTTATTTGTATACTATTGATACTATTAATCTATACTTTATGTAGATTCGTATACTATTTTGTACAGGAGGATCATGATGCAAATTCCATTTAATAAAGAAAACCTCCCTATATTAGAAGCGCTCGCAAGTGAAACACGCATGAACATCATTGAATTACTTGCGAGCAATGACATGAATATTAAACAATTAAGTGAAGCACTAGGAATTACAAGTTCGATTGTCGCTCGCCATGTACGCCAATTAGAAGAAGCGAAGGTAATTAAAACAAAGCACATCCCAGGAAAATCAGGATTACAAAAAGTGTCTACACTTGCTATCGAAAATATCAATATTATTTTTCCAAAAAAAGTATTTCCGGATTATTTAGTAAAAGAAGTGTCTCTACCAGTGGGCATGTATACCGATTTTGAAGCACACCCAACATGCGGTCTTGCGACGGCCCATTCTGTCATTGGGCTAGATGAGCCTAAGGTGTTTATGGATTCCCGACGCATGGATGCAAGTATTATTTGGCTTTCAAAAGGGTTCGTCGAATACCGGATTCCTAATCCTTTAACAGAGAACCAACAATTAGCCCTATTGGAGTTATCAATGGAGCTTTCCTCTGAATTTCCATACTCTAATAATAATTGGCCATCCGACATTTCTTTCGCCATTAATGGTAAAGATATTGGAACTTGGACTTGTCCTGGAAACTTTTCAGATACACGAGGAAAATTCACACCAGGGTGGTGGAGCGATAATTCGAGTCAATATGGTTTACTGAAAACTCTCCGGATTACTCCATATAACGTCGCCATCGACGGAGATATTATTTCAGATGAATCTATCTATACATTACATTTTGACGAAGAAATTATAAAACTGCGCATTGAAATAAAAGAAGATGCTACACATGTTGGCGGATTTACGATATTCGGTAAGGGCTTTGGAAACTGGGATCAAAATATCGAATGGAAATTTTACTATACAGAGAAAAAATGAAAAGAGTATCTCTATCCGTCATGAGCACGGTTAGAAATACTCTTTATTTTGTATGGCTCTGTTAAAGTTTATTGTTGTTAACAATTTAGTTGATTGTAGCGGATGTACACGAGACTCCTGCGGGAACAGCACGAGCCGAAGATCCACTTGGCAAAGCGGTGTTTTCTTTGCCAAGTTAGCTGAGGCCGTGCCCGCGGAAAGCGAGTGTGTACAGGAGCGAAAATCAACAACAGAGTTTAACTGAGCTTTTTGTATAAAAAATAGGTGACTAACAAATACTACCAATAATAAAAAGAACGGCTTTACAAAATGGCAGCTTACTTTTATACAGTTGTACTAGTCCGTTCTATCCATTCATCAAGATAAAAGGACTCATGAGATGATATTATTAATAACTTCAATTTTAATTTTCAATATCCTTGCATATTTTAATCATGATAAATTAACCCTCAACCAAATGGTTCATATATGGTGTTTTACAATTGCATTCCAATTGGCCTTTGACACCATCATAATTGAAAAATATGAGGGATATTGGTATTTCACAAAAGATATTGAGTGGAAATCTATACCAGCTTATTTATGTTTAATTCCACCAGTCAATATTATGTTTTTAAATTGGTTTCCATTTAACACTTCATGGCATCATCAGCTGCGTTATTATGCGATGTGGGTCGTAATTTTAGTATTCTACGAAGGATTGACACTAGTACCAGAACCTTTTGGCTTTTTTACATATGGGTGGTGGAGTGCCTGGACAACGATCATTGTAAATCCGATACTTTTATTTATCCTTGTCGCATACTATAAATTTATCGTTAAAGTAGAAGCGAAACTATAATCACTCACTAACTAAAGGTTCCAATTGCTTTTTCAATTCATCTATCAATTCCTGCAATGTGATATTGTCGGAATAACATTTATCATATGCCTTCTCCATCACCTGTATGAGGAGGGATTGATTCGTCTCTAAATCCTTGATTTTAACCAACTCCTTATCCATTCATAATAATATTGTGTAATCTAAAATGATGTAAGTTTCTAATTTTTGAGTAATACGGGATTACGAATTCAACCCGGTACCAAATTTGTGAGATTGTGGGCATGTAAAGCTCTGTAGTAAATCCAAACTTTTTTAGTTAGGATTTCGTAACAATTGTTTTGTTACCACTCTCTTCTGTTTCTCAAGTAGCACGGATCAGTGAACACGGCCTGTGTTATTTTTCCGTTTTTACGTTATTACGAGAAGGTGGGGAGGTTTACTGGTTGCTGCTTATGTCCACTACACTTTTTTTCAGGTACTGCAATCGCCATATTGTATGACAAACGCCCTGTTTCGGTTACTATGGTAAAAAAGGAATAGTTTGTCATATTCCATTATATACATTGAGAAAAATATGTAAAACAAAATCTACCAAAATGTGCTACTATTCTATTAATTTAAACAAGAGAATTCGATAGAAATAGAGATTTGCAGTAGTGAAAATTGTTGTTTGGTGCGTTTGGAAGTTAGGATGAAGTGTGTGTGAAGATGTTGTATGTGAATAATTGATTAGGATGATGTGAAACGGTGCACATGTTGTTGAAAATAAAAAACAACCACTAAAGCTGCTACCCCAAAAGGTTGAATCTTTCAGGGTACAGACTTAAGTTATTGTTTATTTTTCAAGGAAGTTAACAATTTCCTTCACTTTTTCTTCTGTTAATTCACCAGAATTATCAAAAACGAGAATATCAGATTCCGGAATATCCCAGGCTACTTCAGGGATCGCTAGACTTTGTTCATATTCGTCCCAATTATCAATTTTCCATTGGTCACGGTCCATTGCTCCGCGCTCAATAATGCGTTGTTTTTGTAATTCAGTATCCGTTAATGTAACGAATAGAATTTTAACCGTAACATCTTCACGAGTAAGGCCGAATTGGGCTAGCTTTTGGTCTAACCAATCTGCTGTTTCGATTTCCTTTGTATATGGTCCGATTAACATCGAATCTAAACCTAGAGTAGCGTTTTCCATCGCAATATCCATTGTGACATCATATTCAATATCGCGGCAATGCTCTTTATAATATTTTGAATCGCGATCACTCGGATCATGACCTGTCGCTTTCAAAAAGTTCTCACTAAACTTACCTCCGACTGTGTCCTTGTCCAAATAAACAGCAGGAATATACTTATGAACATGCTTCGAAACCGTTGTTTTACCAGTTCCAGCAACTCCACTAACAAAAATCACCTTTGGCATTGAACATTTCCCCTTCATATATTGTGGATTTCCTTCTAGCTTTTTGGAAAGTTCCCACTATTTCCTATATACATTTTCCTTTCACTTACTATAACATCATCGATAGGTTCACTCAAGTGTTAAAAGAGAGCGATTACGTCTCTGCACAAGGGGGCAATTCACCCATTTTTAATAAAAAAGCATTTGATTAGTTATCTTCAGGATTTATCCAACTCCCAGGTACGCCTTCCATTCTCGTCACATTTAACATCCCTCCATGCTCTTTAAAAATATGGTAGATCCCTGGCTGCACTTTCGTCCTTTTATCCACCCTTCGTTTGGCGTCATTTGCTGTGTAGTAACCATTTAGTACTTTGTTTACTTTATACGTTTGCGGCAGTCTCCCTGTTGCTAGCTTCCTTTTTACCATCTTGATAAAATCTGTCCAAGTCACCCCTCTTGATCCTGCTCGTAATAATTGTGGACAATTTTTCTTGCTCCAATGATGGTGCTGGACGACATTTCCAATTGGAATGCCGTGTTTATTCATTAATATTGCTACTAGATGGACTGCGTTCTTAACAGCCTTAATAAAATTCCCATCAGGATGAACACAGATTTCGATAGCGATGGATTCGCGATTGCCTTTTCCACGACCATCACCGGCATGCCAGCACCTAACCTCATCAGGGAAGGACTGAATGATTTGCTCATCATCCACCTGATAATGCCACGTTGCTGAATAGCCTCGAGATTGGAGATTCGCATGTGCCTGCGCATCCGCTCCCAGTGAAAAATTTCCTGTTTCATGAATGGTAATAAAACGACAAGGATTCCCACCACCATACGTATTCAAACGACTTAAAACGAACTGCTGTTTAATCAACATATAAAAATTTCCCTCCCTACCTCTTAGATAGAAAGAAGTCGTCCGAAAGGATACCTTGGTGCCTTTGTGTCGGTGCCTGGCACCGACACACTTCGGGTACAATTCAGAATAGTGTCAGAGTTGTGCGGGTGCCAGGCACCACCTTTTGGTATACTGAAAGAATGAGGAGGGGAATGCATGTCCAATAATAGATCGCAAAGAAGAGTAATTTTAGACTTAGCAGTTACGTTAGATGGGTTTATTGAAGGTGAGAATGGTGAAATTGATTGGTGCATTATGGACGCTGAGATGGAGTTTGATAAATTCCTGAATCAGATTGATACTATTTTTTATGGCAGAAAAAGCTATGAGCAATGGGGACAATATTCTCCTAGTAGTGATGCTTCGGAAGAGGAAATAGCCATGTGGGATAGTGTTCACAGCAAAGAAAAGTATGTATTTTCTCGAACTCAAAGAAGTGATAATGATAACGCAATTTTTATTCATGATCATATTGTGGAAGAAGTAAATAAAATAAAAAACAAGCCAGGAAAAGACATATGGTTATATGGCGGAGCAAGTCTTATCGAAACCTTCATCCAGTTAGGACTTGTAGATGAATACCGGTTATCGGTTCACCCTGTAATTTTAGGAGAAGGAAAACCATTATTCACCGGAATAAGAGATAGAATAAACGTAAAACTAAAAGAAACAAAACCGTACTCATCCGGAGTTGTACAACTAATATACAGTGCCTGGCACTAACACAAATCGGACACTATTCAGAATAGTGTCCGATTTGTGTGGGTGCCTGGCACCAGCAATCTTCTGTTTCGATCATGTCGTATATTTTTGCGCGTGATTCTGGGAAGCTGAATGGTTGGTGGAGAATGAGCTTCCATGCTCCTTCAAAGGTTTGGAACAACATGCCATGACCGCTATCATCATAAACTAATGGTTCGAGTTGCTCCCAAGGCCCTTGCAGTTTTCCAGTACGCGAACGAGCAAGAGTCTGGACGTATCCATCCTTATTCCAACTAGACCACAACATAATTAAGTGGCCATTTTTTGTACGATATAACTGACAACCATCGGAAACATATACAGATTGTTTCACGCTTGGTTTTCGTTCCTCATTAATCCAAGGTGCGTCAGATGCTTTGAAAAGATGGATAGGCTCCCCACAAGCTTCCGACAAATCTTCTTTTAGTGGTATCGCCTCAAACGTACCATCAATCACTTGAATCCATTCATGACAATATACCATCCACGGCTTGCCATCCTCATCTTCGTATAACGTCCCATCCAATGTCATAAATTCCTTCGGAGGTACTGGTCCGTCTTTCTTTAACAATTCGAACGGACCTAGTGGTGAATCTGCAACTGCGATACTCGTTCCACGCAGATGATTCGTATTCCACACTTGTGGAGGCTCTGCTAAAATGGCATCCCGATTATGGAGCGTAACGAAAAGGTAATACTTCCCTTTATATCGATGAACCTCTGGTGCCCATGTGCCATGTTGCGGATGAGCCCACGAATCATCTGGAACTGTAAAAACAACAAATGGACCTTCCCACTCTTGTAAATCCTTACTCTTATACACTAGGACACCAGATCGCTCTAAATCTGTGAATCTTGGAATCCCGCTCGTATACAAATAATAAGTCCCATCTTCAGCTAAAACAAAGGGATCATGTGCAGGTATATCTTCAAGTCGATGTCCCCCTGTAGGATTGGACGTATCAGAAGCCTTGTTATATACAACCATAACCATCTCTCCCTTTCGTGCCTGGCACCGACACAACTCAGATACTATTCTGAATTGTTCGGGTGCCTGGCACCGTATTTGCAACTGGTTTCCCGAATTGCGGGTATCCGTTTTCGTCGTAGTCAAATACTTGTACACAAGCATGGCGGCCACCGTCATTTAGCGCGTCTTCGTAATCGTTTTTGTGGTCCCTTGCATGGTAGACTAGAATATCATGTTTGCCATCCTCTGAAACGGTAAAACTATTATGTCCAGGTCCGAACTTTTTGTTTTCTTCACATGTAGTAAATACAGGTTCCTTTGACTTCTCCCATGATGCAGGGTCTAAGAAGTCACTATTTTCATCTGCCGTTAATAATCCCATGCAATAGTTTTCATCTGTTGCACTTGCGGAATACGTGATAAAAATCTTGCCATTACGTTTTAATACAGCAGGTCCTTCATTCACTAGGAATCCAATTATCTCCCATGAATACTCTGGTTTTGAAAGTAATACTTGCTTCGTTTTTAATGTCCAAGGATTTTCCATTTCGGCGATATAAAGGTTTGAATTACCCGCTATCTCCGGATCCTTTTGTGCCCACACATAGTACATTCTGTCATTATGCTCAAACACCGTCGCATCCAAGGCAAAAGATTCCCAATCCGTTTTCACTTGTCCTTTTTCAACCCAAGTCCCCTCTAACGGATTAACACTTTCATTCTCGAGCGCAAACATACGGTGCTGGAATGTATGGTGTTCTGGATGTGGCTCCTCTGTATGTGCAGCAGCAAAATAGATATACCATTTTCCTCGTAAATAATGGAGCTCTGGTGCCCAAATCAACTTACTTAATGGTCCAGTATCATGCTTACGCCATACAACAACTTGCTCCGCATCTCGTAATCCTTCTATTGTTTCCGCTCTACAAATCTCAATACGGTCGAACTCTGCAGCTGATGCGATAAAATAGTAATAACCATCTGTGTGTTTATAAGTCCAAGGGTCTGCTTTTCTTTCTAATAAAGGGTTTGAATACTGTAACATGTAAAAAAATCTCCTTCCTGATATGAAATTACGATTCTAGCTCTATAAATAGAACTAGTTTAATTGAATCCCCTTACATTTTTCGTTATCTTGTACGTATAAGTTGATCCATACCTATTTAAAAACATCATAAGCTAGAACGACATAAAAATCAACAAACAAGATAAATCGACGCACGTATGTCGAAGGATTTGCCTGTATCACTTGAGTTGAACATGGTACAATTTTGGAAAAAGGACGAAAAGGAGGAGGTTATGATGATTAGAAAAGGCTTTATCATGTACGTATATCCTCATATGCATGAAGAGTATGAACGTCGTCATCATGAGCTTTGGCCGGAAATGCTAGAGGAATTGTATGAACATGGTGTAACCAATTATTCTATCTTTCTAGATAAAGAGACGAGTCAGCTTTTCGGCTATCTAGAAATTGAAGATGAAGAAAAATGGAGCAAGATGGCGAAAACAGACATCAACCAGAAGTGGTGGGCATATATGGAGCCAGTAATGGAGACAAATCCTGATAAAAGCCCGGTTACGAAAGAGTTGCGAGAAGTGTTCCATATCGAGAAAAAAGATTAAGCAAACAAAAAGGGACGAAGAACTTACTTCGCCCCTTGCGTATTTATTCTTTAAAAGCTAATCCTTCTTCTTCTAATAATTTTCTCATAGTTGGAATTGATGCTCGTCCAATACCATGGATTTTCAGTATTTCTTTTTCAGTGTATGTAGAGAGCTTTTGCAAAGTATCAATTCCTTCATGAACTAAAGCGTTTCTAGCTGGTGAACTAAGTTTTGAAAGGAAACCGTTATTCGGCTTATCCTCTTTGTTACAAATAGGACAACTTGGACAATCGCTACTCTTATAATACTTATGTCCTCTCTCACATACCCTTAACGTTTTTTCCAATATAAAAATACCCCCCTGCAAACAAATTCAGTACTGAGTATTTCCGGTGCCAGGCACCCGGACTATTCTGAATAGTCCGGGTGCCTGGCACTTTTTATTCTACTACAATCGTTGCAACGCTCATTGGTGGTAGGGAAACTTTTAATCCATTTTCAGTTGCTTCGTATCCAGTGAATTCTCTTTTTTCTACTTCGCTTGGATTTTCAAATGTATTATGAGCATCCATTGTATCAGCTGTAATGAATTCGGCTTTTACAACGGAAGAAGGTCCAGTAAATGTTAGGTCACGAGTAGCTTCCAGGTCATAGTTACAAATAGAAATCGTTACTTTTCCATCCTTTTTAGAGGCTGTGTAGCTTACATGTTCTTCTACATCTCCATATGAATCTACTAATTGTGCTTCCATATGATCTTGATATAAATCAAACACATGGTACGTCGGCGTCTTTACGATTTTATCGCCTTCTGTAAGGAGCATGGATTGTAGTACGTTAATCATTTGGGCGATATTCGCCATGTGTACTCTATCCGCGTGTTTGTGGAAAATATTTAATGTAACAGCTGCAACCATCGCGTCACGAATCGAGTTTTGCTGATATAAGAATCCTGGGTTTGTACCTGGCTCCACGTTGTACCATGTTCCCCACTCATCTACAATAAGTCCTACCCGTTTTTCTGGATCGTATTTATCCATAATCGTGCTATGTTTTTCAATAAGCTCGTCCATGAATTGAGCATGTTCAATAACAGAGAACCATTCTTGCTCAGGGAAACCTGTCGCATTCCCTTTGTCATGCCATTTTCTAGTTGGAATCGAATAATGATGTAAGCTTAAACCGTCCATAAATCTTGCTGCATTTTTCATCAGTACTTCTGTCCAGTTGTAGTCCGCGCTATTTGGTCCACAAGCAATTTTATAAATTCGTTCCTTGCCATAATTTCGCACGTACGTCTGATATTGACGATACAAGTCAGCATAGTATTCAGGGCGCATATGACCACCACAACCCCAGTTTTCATTTCCTACACCGAAAAATTGAACTTTCCATGGTTCATCTTGGCCGTTTTCTCTACGCCAATTTGCCATTGGGGATTCTCCACCCATTGTCATATATTCAACCCATTCTTGCATTTCATGAACAGTACCACTACCAACATTTCCGTTAATATAAACTTCACATCCGAGCTGACGAGCTAATTCGAAAAATTCATGTGTACCAAAGTGATTGTTTTCTGTAACGCCACCCCAGTGGGTATTGATCATCGTCGCACGCTTTTCCTTTGGTCCAATACCATCCTTCCAATGATATTCATCGGCAAAACAGCCACCTGGCCAGCGCACAACCGGAACATTAATTGCCTTCAGTGCTTCGACAACATCTTTTCGTATCCCATTTTCATTCGGAATGTCGGAATCCTCTCCAACCCAAACTCCCTCATAAATACAGCGTCCTAAATGCTCCGCAAATTGCCCATAAATATATTTACTTATCTTCGGTCCTTCTTTTTCAACTAATAGATTAATAGCCATTGTTTCCCCTCCCACTTTTCTTTTCGAAGACAATATAGCACTCTATGAAAGCGATGTCAATAACTCGTAAGTAAATATAAAAATAGGTATTTATACATATGGTTAACTAAAAGGTTACCCTAATAATAGATATTGCTATCCATCCCTTCATTATATATATTTGTATTAACAAGGAGGTTAACGACATATGCAATTAGACATTTCTGAAGCTTCTATTCCTGTGTATGAGGTGTTAGCAAGCCCAACGAGAATAAAAATGATTCAACTTTTATCGAAGAAAAAAATGAATATTAAAGAATTAGCGAAGGAATTAAATATAAGTAGTGCGATTGTAAGTAGACATGTTCAGAGAATGAGTGAGGCAGGATTAGTAAAAACAGAGGTTGTTCCTGGAAAATCCGGTCTGCAAAAAGTGGTTATTTTAAAGGTGGACCATATCGAAATTCAATTTCCACAAAAAATATATTCAGCCTATGAAAGTTATCTTCAAGAAATTCCGGTTGGCCATTATTATGATTTTGACGTCCATCCTACATGTGGACTTGCTACAACAACACATACGATCGGGGAATACGACAACCCAAATTATTTTATGGATCCAGAGAAAAACCAAGCAGCAATTTTGTGGTTTACAAAAGGATTCATTGCCTATCGAATCCCATCGCTTTTAAAAGAAAGGGATACGTTAGAAATGATAGATATTGTACTCGAAGTATCTTCAGAGTTCCCATATTCCAACAATGTATGGCCTTCGGACATAACCTTTTCCTTAAATGGAAGAGAATTATGTACATGGACAAGCCCTGGTGACTTTTCTGATACAAGGGGCAGGTACACTCCGGAATGGTGGTCGAATGACACGAACCAATATGGGATCCTCCTTACGATCCGCATTACGAATGTTGGTGTCTATGTCGATGGTAAAAAACTATCAAACATTAGCATTGACCACTTCCGCGAAGACATTGGCATGTGGGACCTAAAAATCGAAGTAAAAGAAACCGCCCAAAACGTAGGCGGCGTCACTCTCTACGGCAAAGGCTTTGGCAACTATGACCAAAACATTAATTTTGTTACGTATTATAGTGGAGAAGGATAAATTTGTAAGTTCTCACTGTTGCTTTTTGTAAAAATGTGGTATATATTATGAATAATTGATAAAAATTATGGAAAATTATCACAATTACTCAATCCCTGTTGTGATAAATATTTATAGCGTTTTTGAATTTTTGGTTAATATGCATAACAGATAATAAACGGGTTTTGATTTTCAATCACACACAGACTTTTTGCTATTCTAGCTATGCTAGAGTAGCCATTTTTATGTTTACACCTTTTTACGACAAAATAGGACAATTTTTGTAAAAAAAACTGCCTCAAGTCGAACTACAGGAAGGAGATGCATAATGAGTAAAATAGTCATCACGGGTTATGGTGTCGCAGTACCCGGTAGCATGAATAGCATTCAATTTGAAAAGCAGCTACAAGCAGGTTCACATGGGATTACTGTTATTCAGGATGATTTATTAACGAAAAATAAACTTCTTTCACTAGGATTTATAGATACTCAAGTCTATAGTAGAAAAGAAAAGGCTTATAAGCGGTACCCGAATATATCAAAAGCGCAAATTACAACGGCAGAAGAAGCTGTACAAATGGCAGGCATTGATTTTACAAGGAAAAATATTGGTGTGTTTATTGGTACGTCACTTGGAGGTACGGAAGGCTATGAAAATAGCATCGCACTTTCGAGTCGTGGTAACTACAAAGTATTTCCTACATTCGCCTGTGGACATACAAACTACCATAGTACTGCATCTGCAATCAGCAACCACTTTAACATTACAGGAATTACGAAAACTGTCTCAACTGGCTGTACTGCTGGGCTCGAGGCGTTAGAAGATGCCAGCCTATATATAAAAGCTGGACAAATAGACTCTGCCATCGTTGGCGGTGTTGATATGGCAAATACTGCAAGTCTCATCTACGCATTTAGTAAAATTCGAACTCTCCCTCTAGGCCACCATATCGAAGTTTCTGGACTACCTTTTAGCAAAAATAGTAAGGGTTTTGTTCCTGCAGAAGGATCGGCAACAATTGTTATTGAAAAAGAAGAAGATGCCATCAAAAGAGGCGCAACTATATATGCAGAAGTAGTAGATACGAAGAGTAATAATGATGGATTTGGTGTGTTTGGTAGTGATTTGGAAGGAAATAGAATGTATCAACTATGTAGAGAGGTAGTAAAGGATCGAACACCAGATTATGTTAATAGTCAGGCTTTAGGATTGCACGCGAATGATATAGTGGAAAGCTTGACACATGAACGGCTTTTTCAAAACAGCATCCCAATTACATCGATAAAAAGCATGGTTGGACATGCGTTTGGCGCATCGGGTTTAATCCAATTAGTTGCTTCTATTATCGGCATGGAAAAAAATTTCATCCCTTTTACCACGAGAACGGATAAAAAAGGCTTTGAAGATTTGCAAATTATAGATAAACTAGAAAAGAGTGAAACTTCAGAGGTTCTTATAACGTCACATGGATATGGTGGTAATAATGCTGCCACATATATACGAAAATACTAAATACGATGTAGTTTACTAGTTGTTCATCACTAGTATCATAGGCTAACTCGTTATACTGCACTAGTGAGGAGGGAACTGCTTGATTTTTGCTGTTCTTATTTTTATCATCGGTCTTATTCCCATTTTCCTAGGTTACTCCTTATTTCATCTTTATGAAAAAAGCAAATTAACGAATTTAATTTTTTTGTTTATGCTATGTATCACTTTCTGGCAAATAGATGTCTCGATTTTGTACATAGGGAGCCCTTATTTAAATGAACAGACAACATTAATATTATTTAAGTTATTTAGAATTGGTCCAATTGCTGCCTTACCGTTAATTTTATTTATCACCTATGAATTATATAAAACATCGGTTCCCAAACCTAAAAATTTCCTTGGTAAAATTGAAAATGCCATGTTAAATAAAGGGATGGTAATCGCAGCTTTTATCAGTACTGGAATCGTATATGCAATCAATTGGACGTCATTTGGTATAGAAGGTTTAACAAAATATGAAAATAAGAATTTAGGAATGGAATACTATTATCCAATCTATGGAGATTTACAGTTTTCGTTTTTTCTACATCTTATCGTGCTATTACTTTTTTTAATTTTGCTCGTATTTGTTAGTAAAAGTATTAATAATATTAAGATGAAATCTTTTATCAAAACGCTTGTTATATCCTCCATTATCTTATTCTGTTTGGGTTTAACGAACTTTATTCCTTCTTACCAGATCTTAATTAGTAGTATTGCCGTTTTAATCTACTCCATATTTATCTTAATAGCTTTTATTAAAATGTATAATGCTTTAAATGCAGACTATTTAAATGTTGTACAAAGACAAAATAAATTAGATTATATCGGAAATATGACTGCAAGCCTTATTCATGAGGTAAAGAACTCACTCTCTATCATAAAAGGGTATTCCGAAATCATCCCTTCTTTACAAAAACTGGAACCGCATACAGATGAAATGATGCGCCATGTGATTACATCAAGCCAACAATTATCGAATCTAGTCAATGCCTATAACCAATTTTTGAAAAACGATTTAGTGATGGCGTTTAAAAGCCAAGACGTTGTACATTGCATTCACGTCGCCAAACAAGTATGTGACAAGTTGTTAAAAGAGAATAGGATAGAAGTAAAAATTACTTCGGATTTCAAAGTAATTCCTGCCTATATAAATGAGACTTATTTCACACAAGTGTTAGTTAATTTAATTAAAAATTCAATTGAGGCGATTCCAGAGGATCGGCAAAACAGAGAAATTGTATTCCATGTAAAGGATGTAAATCATAAAAAAGTGATAATAGACATGTTTGATTGTGGATGTGGGATTCCTCCGGAAGATTGGGATAAAGTATTTTTACCTTACAATAGTACAAAAGTCGAAGGCACAGGATTAGGGCTACCATTTTGTAATAAAGTACTATTTTCACACAGAGGCTTTATAGATATAATGAAAAGTACTCCGGAAGGGACACACTTTAGAATACAATTACCAAAAAGTAAGTTTATAGAAATAGAAAAAGCAATATAATAAGGGAGCTATGGAGATGGATGTGAAGAGTATGGAGAGAAAAAAAGTGTTAGTAGTGGAAGATATTAAGCAGATGTTTTTGTTATACCGTTATTGTTTGGATTCTCACTTTGATGTGCATATGGCTAAGTCATTTAAAGACGTTCAAAATTTTGAGAACAAGGACGATGTTGTCGTAACGATTTTGGACTACCATATTCCTGGAGAAAGCTTTGAAAATATACTTACATACATAAAAGACAACTACCCATTCTCCAAAAGACTTTTGATATCTGGACATGCCGATAGTTTAGGCTTGCAGGAAAAATACGGAAACGATCTCGATGGTGTTTTTTCGAAACCACTTGATGACTACACGAAACTAGCCGGCTACTTAGTCGACCTCGTCGGCCCTGAGAACCTGCAACGATCAAAAGTATAATTAATAAATACACCATGCATCCGACATCTATTGTAAAACGGTCAGCCTATGAATCTAGGTTGGCCGTTTTTAATTTTTCTAATTTAAGTTAAAGTGAATGAAGTTTTAAAGCTACCATTTGCGGTTATTAATATGATAAACACATCACGAAAGAGGGTTATAGTATGTTCGATACGATGTCAGATGCATTATTGTTATCTTGTTTTCGGAAGGCAAAAACACTTCGGTTGGATCAAGACTTTATCGAGTTATTACAAAAAGAAATGATGAACCGTGGATTAACAAGGAAATCTTCCAAATAGGACTTATCGTCTATTTAATATGAACACTTTAAAAAACTATTTATAAAAAGAAAATATACGTGTATCCTATGGACATAAAGCATAGGAAAGGAAGATTTTTTTGTTTGATTGGAAGAAATTTGATTGGGAAGGATTACTTGTCCATGCCGGTATTATCGCTTTAAAAATAATAGGGATTTTAATTGTCTTTGCGATAGTAAAAAGAATCGGTTCTACAATGATTAATCGTGTATTTACGAGGCTTGCGAGTCGAAATGAAATTACCAAAAGTCGTGCGATTACGTTACATAAGTTAGCTGAAAATGTTCTATCATACGTGTTAATTTTTACACTAGTAGCTACTATATTTGGTGTTCTCGGACTTCCCATTGGTAGTTTGATTGCAGGTGCTGGGATTGTCGGCCTTGCGATTGGATTCGGTGCACAAGGACTTGTTAGCGATGTTGTGACTGGATTCTTTCTTTTATTAGAAAAACAAATAGAAGTAAATGAATATGTCACCATTGGAAGCATAGATGGCGTCGTTGAATCTGTCGGTTTACGAACAACACAAATTCGCGGCTTTGATGGAACATTACATTTTATCCCTAACCGCGAAATTATCAGTGTTAGTAATCATTCACGCGGGACGATGCGCGCACTAGTTGACATTCGCATTTCCTATGATGACGATATTGATCAAGCAATAAGGATTATCCAATCAGCCTGTGATCGCGTTGCTGCTCAGAATAGCGATGTAATTGTGGATGGCCCTAATGTTATTGGTGTGCAAGCCCTTGGAACATCTGAGGTTGTGTTGCGCGTCATTGCCAAAACAAAGAACAATGAGCAATGGGGCGTCGAACGCGAATTACGCAAGACAATTAAAGAAGAATTCGACCTCCAAGGAATTAAAATGCCTTTCCCACACCAAGTGCTTGTCCAACAAAATAGCACAAACTCCTAACTTTGGTGGGAACTCCAAAGGTGCATATTTGCATCGTTGGAGTTTTTTTATTTGGTTGGGAATGCGCTGGGTTACGGCTAATTTTGTATGCGGTGATATAGTGGAGTTTGCTGTGTGAGTCTATTTTTCATGGAGGTTGATACATTGGGGCTTGCTGCATGACCTCCTATGCTTAATTTTTTCTGAGGTGGGCACGATGAACGACCTTGCGTGACCGACTCCACCTAATTTCTACCGAAGTGGGCACGTTGAACTTCGTTGCGTGACCACCTACATCCAATATTTCTCGAAGTGGGAACGATGAACGCTCCTGCGTGACCAGCTCCATCCATTTTCTCCCGAAGCGGGCACGTTGAACGCTCCTGCGTGACTACCTCTACCCAATCTCTCCTGATGAGGTCACGATGGACGTTCCAACGTTACCACCTCATCCATTTTCTCTCGAAGTGGGCACGATAAACTAGCTTGCGTGACCACCTACATCCAATTTCCCTTGAAGTGGGCACGATGGACGTTCCAACGTGACCACCTACATCCAATTTCTCCCGAAGCGGGCACAATGGACGTTCCAACGTGACCACCTACATCCATTTTCTCTCGAAGTGGGCACGATAAACTCGCTTGCGTGACCGACTCTATCTAATTTCTCCCGAAGCGGGCACGTTGAACGCTCCTGCGTGACCACCTCTACCCAATCTCTCCTGATGAGGGAACGATAGAACTTCCATCGTGACCTCTTATGATTATTTTCTTCCGAGCTGGGCACGATAAACGATTTCTTACGCCACTCCCTCTAATATCATCCAAAAAGGTTCTCAGCCGCTACACCTCTCCCCCACTAAACTCTCACATTATGAGCTACAGTAATAACCCTATCATTCATTCCACTTCCTACCAGTTCAAATTAGAAGCGTATTTTTCAAAGAGGCTAAGATTGCTTATATATCAATGTTTTCTTCTAGGAAATCGCTTTACATCATAGTTATTATTTCCTATAATAAAATAATACTATTTTAATAAATAGTAACTATTGATGATAGGCTGTTACTATATTTTCGTGGATAATATAGTGACACTTGGCACGACAATAAACAGTAGGTGGGTGTCTTGTATGGTCTATGAAACAGAACGCGATCTGTTAAAAGATATTTATATTACTAGACAGGCCATGGTCCGAGTTGGAAAGCTTCATGGACTGAATCACCCTGAAACACTGAAAATAAGCCGTCAATTAGACGATTTATTAAATGACTTGTATAAGCCCGAGAATAGACATCTTTTACTGCTTTCTGACCGTAGAAGTCAGGTTGCTGGAAACGGAGTGAATATTGGAAAATGAGTGTACATTTAGAATTAGCCCAACATGCGAAGAATCAAAATGCGATGTATAATCGGTTCCTAGAATTAGATCAGCAACGTGAATTGTATATTGAAGAAGCTATTACCTTATGCAAACAAGGGAAGATTTTTTCAACGGAGAAAATTAATGCAGTAACGAGAGAAATCAATAAAATAAATCTTCGTTTTATCCCAACACGTCAACTTGTTACACCTGAAATGGTTCAAGAATATGTTGGGAGAATGGCTAATTAATAGGGAGTTTAGGGTAAAATAGAAAAAACAGCCACCAGGGGTTGCCCCGGTAGCTGTTTTTTTATTTTAGATCCTCTAATATCACTTTTATTTTTTCGGAGGCACGGTCTGTTATTTTACTAGACTGTTTTTCCAGATGTGAAATTATATCTGATAGAAACTTGGCTGCCATATCTCCTCTACCTTTGGAGTTATGATGTTCAACTTGGCGAAGTTTGTTTTGTACCAACTTATACAGTGAGTGTTCTATTTCATCCTTTTCGTAAAAATAGTCGACTAACTCACGCGCTGAATCTACTGTTGCTTCCAGTGGACGTACATATATATTGTCATACTTCGTATCACTTAAGAAGCTTCGTACACCGATTTTCCCATGTGTGTAAGCATTGGCACTGTTGTCTGTGTAGTCAATCTTTGGAGTCTCCATGTCACCAACATACACTTTAATATTTGTACCCTCGGCTACAACTTTCACATGTTGGACCTCATCAATTGGGACATCCAAGCTCGCACCTGTGATATATTGCCAATTATAATTAAACTTACCGAGATGAACACCACCCTGATTAATAAAGGCAACATAACCTTGCAGCATATCTGCGCTATTATGGTTCAATTCCTTGCCATCTACTGGGTTTTGAACACGGAACAGAATTCCACCATCGCCATTTCCATCGACGACTTGCAGATCAGCTTCGACAATATAGTCATGCCAAGAGCTATCACCGTATGTCATTTTTCCATAAGTACCCGCTCCAGAACGCAATGTACCTTCCTGCTCTACGATTTCATAATCGCTTGCATCATGGAAGCTAATATGATGAAAATCAAATTCCCCACTTATCGTTTCCACTTTGATTGTATGCTCTCCAGCTGGCAATGTAATCCCGTCTTTTATAAAGCTGACCCAATTATCCCAGTTACCCGTTTGCGGAACAGTGATAATACCTGTCAAATCAACTTCGTCATCGAGCCACACACGCACTTGGGTCCCGGGTATTGTTGTCGCAACATTCATTTCCATGACATAGTTACCTGTTGTTGCAATATCCACTTTGTATTTATACCATTCACCAGGTTGATTCCATCCAATATTGAATGAACCGTCTGGATGATTACGAATATCAACGGTATCAAATCGGTATTGGCCACCAATATTCGCGACCGTCTTGTCATGGTAAGCAACACCTTCGCCACCAAGCATATAATCAACCGCCATGATTTTACCTGGTAATGCGTGTGCTTCTGCAAATGTATGGAAGTGTAACGTTGTAAAACTTAACTCTCCACTCACTACCTCAAGTGTTAGTTCCTGTTCTCCTGCTGGTAATTCAAGAGTTATCGGATCTGTTAACGAATATTCACCTAGTACAACATCGTTATTTAAGATAAACTTGACTTGCGTGTTTGCAGTCGTATTTTTTCCAATAAAATCAAGGGCATAAACACCCGCTTCTTCAGGCTTAACTTTTACTGTGTGTGTTTCTCCTTGGGCAAGTGTTGCATTGGATGCAAAGGACCCTGGAATTGGTTGGTATATGCTGTTTGAGCTGAAATTGAATTTAGCAATATCATATTCGCCTTCCACAATTTCAACCTTTAACGTATGCTTTCCTGCTGGTAATTCAACATCTTTTATTGTTAGCTCCTGCCAGTTATTCCAGTCACCTGTAGAAGGAACATCAACGACTCCTGTTAAATCTATTTCGTCATCCAACCAGAAACGGATCTTCCCGGATGTAAAAGTAGTACCATATTCCATTTTGAGGTCATAAAGTCCGGAACTCTTAATATCAACATTGTACTTCAACCATTCGCCTGTCTGGTTCCAACCAACAGCGGTTCCACCACCTGGCTTTGTACGAATATCAACAGCGTCATCTCGGCGTTCACCACCAATATTTTGTGGCGTTGTATCATGGTAGGCGACACCTTCACCACCAGTAATGTAATATGCAGCTTGAACATTTCCTGGAATTGGCTTATACCCATCAAACACATCTGTATTAATATTACCTGTATCTACACGCCAGCTACCTTCGAATTGCTGCCACCCTTCCGCAACTCCACTATTAAAATCTTCGAAATAAATAGGTGCATCCTCATACTTGTTCACATCAAGTTTTGCAAAATTTACTTCGCCAGAAATCACTTCTACCTCCAGTGTGTGCTTTCCTTCAGGGAGTGAAATGTTATTAAGTGTGAGGTTACGCCATTCATTACCGGAATTCGCTACATCGACAGCTCCTGTTAGATCCGTCTCCCCATCTAGTAATATGCGGATTTTCGCATTCGCTTCTGCTGCAACTCGTACATTAAAACTATAAGTGGAATCAGACTCGATATTCACGTTATACTCGAGCCATTCCTGCTCTGCCAAGTGAGCACTGTAACCACCTTCTGAATTTGGACGAATATCTACTTCATCTTTACGATAAGTATCGTTTACCTCTCCTAAAGCATGATAATTTGAATAATGAACAGCTTCCACAGAACCCGGTAACGGTTTATGGACTTCGAAAATATTGCTGCCATCTACATGATTACTCGTAGCAATATAGCCGAACTCTGCTTGTACATTGTTTGTTGTGTAACCAATTGCACCTCCAGCAAGCGACTCAACATTGCGTGTTTGCTTATGCATCCCATCTACAAAAACCTTTACTTCTGATTCTTTTTTCTCGACGCGAATAGTGTGGAGTGCTTCGTAGTTAAATTCATCTGGAAGTTCAGAAGTTTCCCAGCCAAGCTCACTGCCATCAACCATAATATTCGTCTCCAAAAGATTCTCCTCTGGATTTAGAACAGCAACCCCATAATTATTCTCATCTACATAAGAAAAAATGGCTCCATAATGCGGATTCTCGCCTTTTTCCAGCAGCGTCATATTGAATTCCGCTGTAAAATTGGCTGCAGATTGATACGATGTAATAATACGATTATCTTCGCTACTTTCCGTTTGTAAAAGTGCATTATTTTCAATGGACCATGTTCCACCATTAATTACAGACCATTCTGAACCAATCTCATTTCTTTTAAAACGATCACTGAAATCTGGCAAACTCGGATTCTCTTGCTCGAAAGTTGTTGGTCCAAGAACAAGCATCTTATCGCCATTCCAAGCGATGCGGTCCATATTCATGTACCGGCCCGGATTTGCATGACTATGATAAACGATAAATTCTGAATCTAAATCTGGTCCTCTAATAATCGAATTATGCCCTAGTCCAACATTCTCCCCTTCTGTTTGTAACAGTAGTGGATTTTGCGTTGGATCTTCCATGAATACTCCAGTTGGAGAAGTACTTGTAGCATAATTAATGCGATAGCCTTTACTCCAAACGTGGTTTCCTGTATAGGTCATATAATATTTTCCATGTCTTTTAAAAACGGTTGCCCCTTCTGTCCAGCCTTTCATTTCTGCACCAGTATTAATTTCAGGACCAAATGTATATGGATCCAACATTTTATAGGCGCTTATAAAATTGGCACCCGTTCCGTAGAAGTACCACTGGCCATCGTCATCAATGAATACATGACCATCAATCCCTCTACCGAGATTTCCTGTTTGTTGCACGAAAGGTCCAAGTGGACTCGAACTTTTATACACGTAGTGACCATGCCCACCTGGGGACGTGTACATGTAAAATTCTCCGTTCCAGTAGGTAACTTCCGGTGCATAAGCGGCCTTCGTGCTCGCCTCTTCGGTCACAAGTCCTGCGTACTCCCAATTAACAAGATCCTCAGAAGTCCACGCCTTTACACCACTCTTGTCATCCACCGTACTTACATACAGATAATAAATCCCATTATGCTTCAGAATATACGGATCGCCTTCACCATAAAAATCCCCATTATTCCATGTCCACGAGTCACTTAACTGAAATGGATTCGTATACGCAAACGAACTAGTTGGAAAAACTAAAAAAGCTACTAACATCAACACCAACCAACGAAATCGTCTCATCATAAACCTCCTTTAGCACTTTGCCCAATATAGTTATTGAATGTTGCACAGTCTGGTCCTCATAACCCAGAATTCAGAAAACGTTTTCACCTCACTTTTTAACTTTCCTTTGTTCTGTTGTTTTTTGTGTATGAGTGTATGATTTTGGGGTTGTCTTGTAAGGATAAGAAGGAAAGTTAGTATTACTTACAATATATATAGAATAGTAAGTTATCATATATAATAGGCTTAATATAAAAGGATAGTAGCGGGACAAAATGATTCTTTTGTAATAGGCGGAATGGTATATGAATGAAAAACGTGGCGCTAACACCCCTAACAAGGTTGGTGACACCACGTTTTACGTATTATACAAACAACTCCGATAAGAATTTTCTAGCTTCATATACTTCAGTTTCAAAATCGTCCCACCTGCATTCAATAGAAACGAGCCCCTCATAATTCGCTTCTTTTAAACAAGAAACAAATTGTTGATAAGGATAGCTTCCTGTACCAGGAGCTAATCTAGCAGAATCTGCTATATGAATATGCTTAAGGAAATCCTTGCCCTCGATGATATTTTCTAATGCTTCCTCTTCTTCCTCCATATGATAGAAGTCAGCAAGCACTTGGATTGATTCGCGGTCCACTCGCTTAGCAAGTGAAACCGCGTCTGGAATACTATTAATAATATTACTCTCTTTTTTATTCAGCGGTTCAATGACTACCGTAATTTCATTTAACTCCGCATAATCGGCAACCATTTTTAAAAACTCGACGATTTGTTGTTCCCCTTCTTCTGTAGAAAAATCAGCTGGCAACGATCTCGCTCCACCACTTCCAAACACTACTTTTTTTGCACCAATTTTCTTCACCCTTGATAGAGCAGTTGCCACATAGCATTCAATCACTTTGTAATCGACGGAACTTCCAACAATCTTCATATTTCCAGGCAAAAATACATTACATACTTTCACAGGGAGTGGACTTTCTTTATACTTTTTTAAAATAGCTTGAAATTCATTCTCATCTTCCGTCATCAGTGATGTGACCGTACATTCTAGAAAGTCGAAGCCTGCCTGTTTGACGATAGCAGCATTCGCAATATCGGTACAACAGCCTAAACGCATGTTATCTTCTCCTTTTTCCAATAAATTGTTTCGGAGGTCCAAATATGCTAGTTATGAAACTTGTATTTCATATGTTCCTGTTTTCAGCATGATGATCAAACGATCTTCTTGTTCCGAGCAACGAATCTGTTTCTGTTCTTGGAGCGGTACTCCATTTACTACCGTCGTACTTATTTTAGCGGATGGTAAAATCAATTCTGCTTGGGCGTCGAATGGGATGCGGAAATGGTAATGAACGTTATCCTCTTCATACCTCCAACCACTTTCATATCGTCCTGCAGCCGAGTTCAGTGTTGCTTTTGCATATTGTAATTGTGCATTCGGTTGAGGAGCTAAGCGAACCCTTTTAAAACCTGGGAACTCTTCTACTGGATTGATTCCACACATGTTTCGGTACATCCATTCTACAATGGAGCCATACGTATAATGGTTTAACGAGTTCATCCCAAGCTCTCCGAATCTCCCATCTGGTAAAAGCGAGTTCCATCTTTCCCAGATAGTTGTTGCGCCAAGTTTTACCGAATATAACCAGCTTGGAAATTCCTCATTCAGCAATAGACGATATGCCAAATCATTGTAGCCATTTTCCGATAACACCCGGCAGAAATACGGTGTGCCAACAAAGCCTGTTTTTAGGTAGTAGTTATTTTCTTCAAGATTTTTCACTAATGAGTCTAGTATTCTTTTTCGTAACTTATCCGGTACTAGATCCATAAATAATGCTAGAATGTGAGCTGTCTGTGTATTTACTACAAGCCGACCTCGAGGGGTGACAAATTCTTCACAAAATGCTTGCTTTACTTCCTTGGAAAGTCGTTCATACTCCTTGGCTAGCTTTTTTTCACCTAAAACGCGAGCAGCCTTTGCAACCAATCCTGCGGAATAGGCATAGCATGCTGTGGCGATTAAATCGGTTGGCGTACCACCACTTCGATGGAATTCATCGCCCTCTCCATCCAATGCTAACCAATCACCAAAGTGAAAACCAGTATTCCAGAGCCTGCTACCATCGTCTTGTCTCCTAATGCTATCCACATAATCTTTCATACTATGAAGCTGTTGCTCTAGTATCGCCTTATCTCCATAATGAAGATAGACATTCCAAGGTATGACTGTCGCCGCTTCCGACCAGGCACTGGAACCCGCATCTTGATATCGATCCTCAACTTTTTTACTTAAACCGATGCTTGGGATGAAATGCGGTACTACTCCATCCAGATTCTTTTGTTCTTTGGCAAGATCATATAAGTATTTATGGAAAAACGCATTTGAATCCATATTAAAGCAAGCAGTTCCGGAAAAGACTTGCGCATCACCGGTCCATCCCATCCGCTCATCACGTTGTGGACAATCTGTCGGTACATCAAGGAAATTCCCTTTTTGTCCCCACATCGTGTTTAAAAATAGTCTATTTACCATTGGGTTAGAAGTTTCAATATGTCCGATTGTCTCCAAATCGGAATAGACGACACAGCCAGTGAAATCTTCCGGTTTTACTTCTTCTTGCCAGCCTTCTACTTTTACATAACGGAATCCGTAAAATGTAAAATGTGGCTGGACTTCTCTCGGTTCTCCGTTTGAGATGTAGGTGAATTCCGCCTTAGCTGAGCGCAGATTTTCCCGGTAAAAACAGCCATCCTGCATGTCTTCTCCATATTGAAGATTAATAACCGTATCTTTCGGGGCATCGATGTTAAAACGAACCCAACCTACCATATTTTGGCCCATATCCAGGACTACTTCCCCTTTCGGTGTATGAATGACCTCAATAGGCTGGATCGTTTCTTTTATTAAAACAGGAATACTTCGCCGTGCTTCTAACAAGTTAAAGTCAATATCAATCGTACGTACGCCGTCCCAATCGTCATCAAGGATAGTAGGGGTGGACCAGTCTTTCACTAATTTATTTGCATCTTGAACTTCCCCATCGTAAATATTGCCTCCCATTATATAGGAAGGTTTTGTTTTCCAGCTTTCATCCGTAGCAATAATGTCTGTGCTTCCATCTGTATAGTGGACAACTAACTCACATAGTAATGCAAAGCGATCCCCATAAATCCCCTTTTCATTCGTAAAACCAAATCGTCCCTTATACCAACCATTTCCCAACATCGCACCTAACACATTTTTTCCTTGTGATAGATGATCTGTTACGTCAAAGGTTTGATATTGAAGCCAATCTGTATAACTATTGAAATAGGGGCTTAAATGCTCATTCCCTATCCGTTTCCCATTCATTTCCGCTTCATACAATCCTAAACCACAAATATATAATCGAGCTTGGGCAACTTCTTTGTTAATGTCAAATCCTTTCCTTACATATGGATGAATGGAGTTATCTTCCCATTCAGGAGTAATCCATTTCCCCTGCCAAGGTTCATCCATCTTTGCCGTTTCAAACCATGCGATAGGACTTCTTACTTCCCCAGCATCTGTCCAAACGTATACTCTCCAGTAATACCTCGTACATGGTTCCAGCTTCATCGGTAACGTATACCCAATACTATCAATCACTTTGCTTTGTCCACTATCATGTAAAATAGTATCGAATGCTTCATCAGCTGCGACCTGCACCTGACAAGCAATCTGCTTCGTCGCATCATCCGCTTCCGTAACCCAACTTAACCTTGGCCTGTCCAACGAATAACCTAACGGATTCACCATCCGATTACACATCATACGAGTAACTTCCATCCAACTTGCCTCCTTTTAACTTGGTATAGGTGCCTCTTTGTATAGGTGCCTTTGTATAGGTGCCTGGCACCGAAACATCTCTGACACTATTCGGAATTGTACGGGTGCCTGGCACCGAAACATCTCTAATACTATTCAGAATTGAGTGGGTGCCTGGCACCAATTTGAATAATATTAACAGAGTGAGATTTCAACTGTATTTCCATATTCTTTGAGTAGTCGCCTAGATCTTCTTTAAAAATGGTGATTTCATTTTTTCCGACATCATTATAGGAATCAGGGGCTTCTCCACTAATGCCATATAAGCTCACACTTTTTCCTGTAGGTGGAAATGGAAATGATAGAGTAATAGTCTGGCCTTCATCTGAAAGCTTATTGATGATTGCTAAGGCGATACCTGGTTTATCTATCCATTTGGTTGCAAGTATATCAAGACTCTCTATTTCTATTTCCACCCCATTTTTATGATTTACTTTCATAGTAGGTACTTCTTCAGACCATGAATCAATAATTGTATCTCCAAGATAATTAACATATAAATCAAATACATGGTATGTGCTTCTTAAAACGATGCCTTCAGAATTGCTATATAAACATCCTCTCGTGTTTAAAATAGGGGCGAAATTTGCCAAACCTACAATGTCACAATTTCGATTCATCGCACTTAAGAAGCTTGCTGTAAATATTGCATCAGCCATCGTATATTGGCTATTGTCATCATTTTTATCTCGAGGATCTATATAATCCTTCTTATGAATTCCTTGCTTAATTGTATGCACATTCGGATGATGCCAGCTTCTAAGGTTCCATTCATCAAAGGCAATTTTTATTTTTTTATCTAATTTCATCGCCTTTAAAAGTCCTCGAACTTCCTCTACGGCATGATCAATATGCTTCGTGAATGCCATACATTGCTCATAGGTTGCTAAATCATTCTTCTCAGGGACCATGTCCCAATATTCATGTATGGAAACCCAATCGATAAACTCACCAGCATTTTTAAGTAAGTTTATATTCCATTCAATATTTGGAAGTGCTGCAGCAGAAAGTTCAGCCTGTGGATCGACATGCTTCATCATTTTGCCTGCTTCTCGTACTAGTCGTCCCCACTCCTCTGCTGATTTTGCACCAATTTCCCAAGAACCATAATTTTCGTTTCCGATACTCCAATACTTCACATTGTGTGGATCGCGAAATCCATTTTGAATTCTCCATTTTGCATATTGTCCTTCGTGATCCAAATTGCAATACTCAACCCAATCACTCATTTCTTCTGCTGTACCGGTTCCTGCATTTGTACAAATATAAGGTTCACACCCTATCTTTTGACACAACTTTATAAATTCATCAGTACCAAATGTATTCGGGTCCTCTACCCGCCATGCTTTATCAAAGAAAGGTTTTCTATTATCACCAACACCCTCCTTCCAATGATAGGATGATACAAAACATCCACCTGGCCACCTGAGTATCGGAACTTTAATTTTTTTCATAGCCTCGATAATATCAGTCCGAAATCCATCCTCGTCTGCCAAAGGTGACTCAGGATCATAAATCCCGTCATAAATTTGCCTGTGAAAATGTTCAATAAAATGCCCATAAATTAACGGGCTTCTTATGCCATAACGCCTATTTTCATTCACCTCAATATTTACTGCCATTTTCATCCTCCATCATTCATGTGCCTCCTCTGTTTCGGTACCTTCTGTTTACGTGCCTCCTTGTTTTGGTGCCTTTGTTTTGGTACCTGGCACCAAAACAACTCCGGCACTATTCTGAATTGGGTGGGTGCCTGGCACCGAAACAACTCTGGAACTATTCTGAATTGTACGGGTGCCTGTGGTCAAGCACTAGCGTTGCACAGCAGTAAAAAAATGTAAAATGAACATAAATATTGATAAAAATAGAAAAAGCTCCTATTGTAGTGTTGGTAACGATGACTAAATCAGTTCCCTACACTTACAAAGGAGCACACAATGTATGAATAGTGTAGACCAAAAATTAGTCTTTCGTCAATATTTATCTTTATTACCTCGTAATACTTTTTCATGCCCATTACATAATTACGATTATAAAAAGTTAACGGATGAGTCTCTAGTTAAAATATTCCTTTTAGCTGGGTTATTTCGATGGGAAAGCCTAGATGAAATTGAAATTGGCATACGTTCAAAGAAACAAATAAGGCAAGAATTAGATTTAAAATCTATTAGTTCCTCTACATTAAGTCGTCGACTGGCGACCTTAAATACAAATGAACTTGCAGATATGCTTAGCCGTATTGCCCAGCAATACAAGTTTCTTAAAGCTGGTAAATCTAAAGGGTTAAACCCTAATGTAGGCCTTTTAAGAATCATAGATTCTTCTCATATCAAATTGCCTAACAATGCATCTAATTGGACTGCTGTCTCGAAAGATTCTAGCGGCGTTAAAATTCATTTACGTCTAGCGGTAGCCTCGTCTGACAGTGTATTTCCTGAAAAGATGATTCCATCTACCGCAAATATTTCAGACATAGATGCCGTTAACTATTTAATTGAGCCAGACAATACATTATATGTAATGGATAGAGGGTATGCTGAAAAAACCAAAATGGGTGGGTGGCTCCAAAAACAGGTTAAATTTCTTGTGAGGATCAAAAAAACGTTCCGTTTTGAAACTTTAAGATCCTATAAATCTGACCTTCCGAATGTAACTAGATATGAATTAATTTCTATCAGAACTAGGCCAGAAAAATTAAAACTAATAGAATTTATCGATGAAGAGGGAACATCCTATCGTCTTCTTACAAATCGATTGGACTTAAGCGAACAAGAAATATTGGATACCTATAAAAGCCGTTGGTATATCGAATTATTCTTTAAATGGTTAAAACAACACGTCAAAGTAGACCATTTATATAGCCAATCCCCAACTGGTATTTGGAATCAACTATTTATTGCACTAATTACTTTTGGATTACTAGAAATTATGAGGCTGCTGAGGGAACCAAATCGTGAGATTTGGACGTTCTTAAGAACAATACGTCAATATTTAATGGATCCATGGGAAGAAGTTCAGGCAGAATTTAATAGAAAACTTAAACCCAGTAAGGGAAGGCAAAAGATTCCCGATAAACCTGCCAGAGAAATAAATTTCGGTTTTGAAAGTGCAATTGTAAGTCCAATATCAAAAGAGCATTATATCAAAAAGTAAAATATGTAAAAAAAAGGGAACTGATTCATTTATAGAACCAGATCCTCGTTTTTACTCTTACCTGAAAGTTTTACTGGTAAAATTATCTATTTATTCATTTATTTTCAAGCTATGCAACGCTAGTGGTGGTCAAGCCCCCTAAAAGTGGACATTCCATAATTGTTTATTAAACCGCTAAATAATGTGCTTCAAAATAAGAGGTTGGGTTTAAATATCCCAGCCTTTTTTGA
>NZ_JBHSMC010000024.1:0-22843 GCF_042655485.1 Lederbergia graminis | reverse complement strand
AAAGGAGCCTAAAAAACAGCTCCTTAACTTAAAGTTGCCCAAAAATCTATATTACAAAATATTGAGTGGGAGCCTTGACAGTTTCGTTCATATCAGGAGGCTCATCAGCCGCCCGCGGAAAGCGTAGTGTATTTCCGTAGCGTATATAGCTACACTTACATTGATGGGATTTACATCTAGTTCAAATCGGTTTGTCCCAACCACTTTAATTTTTCTTAGTTGTGCTAGTTAATTTTTTATTTGCATTGCTTCGTCGTATGTTTGGTTGATGTATGTTGTGATGGTTTGTTGTTCTTCGCTTAGTTGTATTAGGGTTGCGTGTAGTTGTTCGATTGCTGCAGAGCTTTCTTCAACTATTGAAGCAAATTCGTTTGTGGCCTGTTCTATATTACCACTATTGTTCGAGACGATTTGGAATTCAGTTTGTAGTTGCTCTAGCTTCTCTTGTAAGTTCGTCAATGTACTTGCAAGTTCTCTAAAGGCAGCATTTGATTCATTCGTTAGTTGCACTTGGGAATGAAGTCTGGATAAACCATCATAAAGCTTTGTAACTACTTTTTCATTATTTTCATTTACTTCCTGCAAATTGCTATCGATTTTTACTAATGTCTCATCGGTTAATGTTGCTAGTTTTCGTATTTCCCCGGCAACTACGGAGAATCCACGTCCGTGTTCACCTGCTCTTGCTGCTTCTATAGAAGCATTTAATGATAGTAAATTAGTCTGTGCAGTTATTTCACGAATGGAATCTGCAAAGCTATTCGTTTCGGCGATTTTTTCTGTTAATTGTGTAAAGGTTGCTAGTAAGCTATTGAAAAATGCAGAATATGAATCAATGTCATTCTTCAGTGCATCCATTTTTGCAGCTCCATCGTCAGCCTTGACGCCACCAGCTTGTGCCTCAGCAACAATCGCTTCTAAGTTGGCCACCATTTTTATACCAAGTTCATTCGTAGCTTCAGTACTGCTAGCAATATCACCAATATGATCCGCTTGTCTCTGACTACCAACACTAACCTCTTCCAATGCTGTTAACATTTCTTTTTGAGAAGTATAGGAAGTATTGGCATTGTTCCGCAGGACATTAAGATTATTCGTAATGTTTTTAATCGCATTGTCTAATCTAGTTGCAAGCTCCATTTCTTCTTGCATCTTCTCATCAGATACTTTCGCCATTTCTTCTAGCTGTTTGAATACACGTTTACCTTGGACCGTCAATAACATTAAACAAATGAATGATAAAACGTAAATGAGCATAAATGCTGGGTCTCTGTATGTATCATCTACATTTACACAATAGCCCACAATGATCGAACCGATAATATATCCATATATCAAAACGGTATAAGTGCCAGAAATACCGGCTAATATAAGGATTAAAAATGAAATAGCCACCAATGTGATACTTGGACCCCTAGAAAGTAATATTCCAATAATCGAAGCACTAACTAAAGTGATAGAAATATGAGAAAAATAACGACTGATTAACTTAACTTTCCTGTTTAAGAAAAAGAATGCAACAAAAAGGAAATAAGGTATTAATAGTGTTAAAACGAGTGATATGTCGGTATCCATGAAAAACTGCAAAATTAGCGTACTAATCCAAACAGCTCCACAAGCAATCCCAATAATATCATTCCGTTTTTTCTGATCGAGCATATATATTTGTTCAATGTTCATCGATGACTCTTTCCTCTCATGAATGATACTTTCCTACTACTTATATCGGATGGAAAAGGGGGATTGTTAGGAAGAGGAGGGAAGAAAAAAAGAAATAACCACCTTTTCGGCGGTTAATCTTTCGCCTTGAGACTTTTATTAATAATACAAACACCGGAATGTGAATCTATCATTCCGGTATTCTACTCTCCATTACACTTGCAAGAATGGGAATTCCTCTACTATTTTTCGTATTTGCGACCGCTCCATATCCGTTAATTGCTGGAGTGGTTTTCTAGGTTTTCCTACATCAAATCCTTGCAAAGTCAGTACTTCTCTTTCAAATGCAATAAAATCATAGTCTAATAATTTACGAATTAGACGATTTGCCTCATATTGCTCCTGTTTGGCAGCAGCTATATTTCCATTAGCAAAATGGTTGAATAACGATACAAATTTTTCTGGCATGATATTATACGTACTTCCTATTGCACCATGTGCGCCCACCGCCAAACCTGCAATACAGCATTCATCAGGTCCATTAAAAACCATAAACTCATCACCACAAACATCTATTAGTTGCTGCATGAAGAAAGTATCCTTCGATGTATATTTCAACCCTATGATGTTTTCCACCTTAGACAATTCCTCGTAAAAATCTATACTACCAGATGTACCAGTAAAATCTGGAATATGATAAATAATCAAGGGAATATCTGCAGCATTAACGATGTCCAAATAGTGTTGTTTTATTTGCTCCGAGCCATGTTTATAATAAAACGGTGCAACTGCAGAAACAGCGTCTGCTCCCACTTCGGCAGCATGTTTTGTTAACTCTACACAAGTATTCGTGTCTACCGCTCCAACTTGACTAATAACTGGAACTTCTCCTTGCACTTCGTCTACTACTATTTCTAAGAATTGCTTACGTTCTTCTACTGTTTGCAAAAAACCTTCACCGGTACTACCACTTAAATAGAGACCTTTCACACCTTTCGAAAGAAGATGTTGAATTAACTTCCTTGTAACTGCTTCATTTATTTTACCTTCATTTGTATAAGGAGTAATTAACGCAGGAATTATCCCTTTATATCGTTCTATTTGAGCACTCAAGATTGGTTCCTCCAATGTATCAAATTATTTTCATAGATGATTAGATTAAAAACTCTTCCTCTGTAAAGCTATATCCTCTAATTTGTGCTTTTGGTGCATCATCCACGATATATTGAACTACATAAATTTCTCCATCTTCAAACTGGACCCATCCTGAATAACCAAGGTCAGCTACGGCGCTTCTATCATAATCAATTGGCATAATCCTCGTCCATTGTTGCTTGCGTTCTTCTGCTCTTGCCGATTCTTGATCGGTGATAGCCGCGAAAAAGTTTTGTGTCCAAGTACCGAGCCATCCTTTTCCACCTTGCATGAAACGATAGGTAATCATGACTCTTCCACTTTGTAATAAGCCTGCGACAGGGCGATGACATCCCGGTATTGGCACTCGAAATACTCCATTCCAACTTTCACCTTGATCATAAGAAATCGACTTATAGCAGTCCCATCCTTCTCCCGAGTTCTCCCGCATATAGGCAACTAAAGTTCCATCATCCAATGGTAGAATACTAACTTCACATAATTTTAAACCGGGTTGTGACGCTACTATGATGGGACCCGTCCAGTTGTCCCCTTGATTATCCGTATACCAGAGTCGTTGTTCTGGATATCCAGAGACAGGATTCCGTTGATGTGCGGATAGTAACCACCGTCCTGATTCTAATTCGCAAAGTTTATCAGGTACAATTCCTTCCACAGGTGTTAAAATTGGCTCAGACCAGCTTGTTCCTTCTTTATCTCCTATCCAAATATAATTTCTAGCAGCAGCTTCCTTCTTTTCTGTTATTAAATCAGCGGCAATAACGAGCCTACCATCGCGCAGACGGGAAATTCGTGCACAATTCCAATACGGTAATCCATTAGTTATATCTGTAAAAGCACGCTTATTCGTCCAAGTTCTTCCACGATCTGTACTTTCTATTAACATCAATCTCGTTTGAGAACGATCACCATGATGCGTACATTGGGAAAACACACAAACTAATTTCCCAGCTTCCGTAAGCGCGACATCGGGCCAAGCTTCATACCAATCAGGATCTTTACTAATCGCATATTTATTAATAGCCAAAATTATCATCCTTTCAAATCAAGCAGATTTATCAATGTTTTTAGTGCTTCCCTTGATCATGAGGAACGGTTACATACGTAGTACTTGTTGTTTTATTCCCTGCTGCATCTGTCGCTTCATACACGATTGTGTACACGCGGCCATTCCCCTTTCCGTTTCTCGTACTTTGTAAAAGGAAAGTAGTATCAGCGGTACCAAATTCTGCTTCTTTCACCCCGTTTTGTCCATCACCTTCATTGTGTGTAATCGATACTAGAGCAATAGAAGCAATTCCAGACGTGTCATCCTTTGCATCGATTTCTATTTCAATAGGCACCCACTTATTATTTGGTGGCCAAATTTCTGTTTTATCAGGTGTAACGGATAAAGTCGGTGTAGCTTTATCAATCTTAATTACTTTCGTCTTTATTTCTTCCGTATTTCCAGCAACATCTCTACTTCGATATTCGAGTTGATTTACACCTTCTTCGGAAATGGATATTGCACCAGCGTATTCTATCCAGACGCCACCATTTAACCTATACTCCGTACGGTCAACGCCTGAATGATTATCTGTAGCAGATAATTTGACGATTACATCCGTGTGATACCATTCACTCCCATCATGACGATTACCAGCCGTCACTTCTGCATTTGTTACGGGACTACGGTCATCCAAATTCAAATAAAGCTTTCTAATATCGGATGGATCTAACGCATATTTGTATATTCGAAGGTCCTCCATATATCCAGACCAATCACGATTTGCCGGTCCACCTTTATCAAAACCAATTAATGGTGGAGCATCTGTATTCGTAACATCCATAGATGCAGCATCAAATTGAACAGATGTTGCACGTAACTCTCCATTTACATATATTTTCAAATTTCCACCATCACGAACACCTGTAATATGTGTCCATTCACCTGGTTTCACAAGACCTGCTGGTGTGGCAACCCCCACTTCTCTTGCACGTGGAAGACCATTCATATTCATCCTAACCGCTCCATTTTTCTCAACGGACATCCACCATTGTGGCACCTCTTTTCCCGGTGTTCCATACCACATAAGAATATGGCGTTGTTGGAATAACCTATCCGGATTAACCCAAGTGGAGAAGGTAAAATTTTCTGTTCCAAAATGTAAGTCTTCTTCATTTGTAATCTCAACATGTGAACGTTGAGAACCATCCAAATAAAGGGAATCACCCCATAGTCCTGGTCGCACCTCGGCTCCATTCTTTAACAAACCAGTGTGTTGGTTACCTGTCACATCGGTGATTCCATCCTCTTGTATTTGATTAAAATCCCAATGAAGTAGGAGCTCAGGGTTTGGACGTGTTCGATCAAGTTCCACCTTATATTCTCGTACTCTATCACCTAACGTTGATGTAATAATTATTTCATTCAACCCTGCTAATGGAACTATTTTTGGTACTCCTGCTTCTGCCGGTTCGCCATTAATCGTAATATTGATTCGTTCATCGGACGTTTCCGGTGTAACTGTTACCTCTTCCATTCCAGAGTATAAGGAAAGACGATAATCCATTATATCTCCACGAAATACTGGTGATATAGAGCCATCAGAAAAGCTGATATTATCTAAGTCCGCTTCTTCTACGAAAAACCAATCTAAGTTAAATGTTGCGAACATAATTTTATCGTACGGGCTATGTTCTCCCCCTTCAAACAGCAAGCCAATTTTTCCATCTGGCAACATCGTTAATGAAGAGTATGCAGAATGACCACGATAAACCGTTTTTTCCACTGGCCAAGTCGTACCATCATCATAGCTAATACGGACAGTCATATTTTCCCTAAGTTGTGTATGAGCTGGGTTAGCAAACAATAACATTTGATTGCCGTCTTCATTATCAGCCGACATGTAACGAATAATGCTTGCTTCTACGATTGGATCTATTAACTCTGGCGAATAATATGCTTCTGACCACGTTTCACCTTGGTCCTTACTAATGGAGATTGCTCTTGTTCTTAATTCTTTGTGACTAGAGAGCCTATCATTTCGCATTAACGTTCCATCCGTCAATTCGACAATGGTAGGTTCATTCGTATCAGCTATCAATCTACCACTCTCATACCAAGTAACTCCGTGATCATCACTTTGAATATTTCTGCCAATGGCTGGTATTACTAATCTTCCTTTATTCGGACCATGTTTCAATTGAATTCCAATCCCCGGACCTGTCGCATCCCAGCGCGTATCTGGGTGTTGCACTTCCTCAAAGCGATTAACAGGTTCTGTCCACGTTTCTCCATCATCATCACTATACGTACTCCAAATCGTTCGAACCCCACGACTCGTTCCATTATTAATTTCTTCAATCGTGTCCTCACCATAGTTTTGTGTTAAGAACAACCAAATGCGACCGTTACTTTCATCTTGAACAACTGTTGGATTCCCACATGTATCCTCTCCAGCGTCACAAACAACTTGTAGCGGTTCCCACGTCATTCCACTATCAAAACTACGTTTTAACACTAAATCAATATTTCCAGTATCCGATGCACTATTTTTTCTACCTTCCGCAAAGGCTAATAGAGTACCAGATTGCGTTGTATAAATAGAGGGAATCCGGAATGTGTGATATCCCTCTTCCCCAGAAATATACAAATCTTGCTGTTGAAAATATGGATTAAGCTCTGAAGTTTCTTCCGCATGACTTTCACTACGAGAATCAAAACCTAGCAAACTAAACATCATTAACATGACGATAGAAATAGTTACATATTTTTTTACCATGCTTTCCTCCTGCTTCTTTATTCTTTCACAGACCCGATCATTACTCCCTTAACAAAATACTTTTGTACAAATGGATAAACAAATAAAATTGGTACTGTGCTAACGATAATTATTGCAGACTTTAATGTTTGAGCTGGTGGCAATTGATCTGTTGTATGAATCGACATATCCTGTATTGTTCCAGCTAACAAAATATTTCTCATAATTACTTGAATTGGTAATTTATGCACATCATTAATATAAATCGAGGCAGTAAACCATTCATTCCAATGGTATACAGCGTAAAACAAACCAATCGTTGCAAAAGATGGTAATGATAGTGGAAATATTATTCTTATTAATATTTGTAAAGGTGTAGCACCATCTATGAGTGCTGATTCCTCTATTTCTGCTGGAATGGTGCTAAAGAAACTCTTCATAATGAGAAAGTTCCATGCACTAATTAACGATGGAATAATCATTACCCATGGCGAATCTTTCAATCCAATCCCATCAATTAGCATATAGGTTGGAATTAAACCACCAGATAAAATCATCGTGATAAAAATAAAAGTGATAAAGAGATTTCTTCCTGGCAGACTTTTTTTCGATAAACCATAAGCTAATGTTGCGGTGAAAATCACATTCAATAATGTTCCGACAACTACCCGAAAGATTGTATTCTTATAGGCATCCAAAATAATCGATCCGCGATCAAGGAGCAGTTTGTAAGCCGTAAAATCAATCTTTTCTGGGAAGAGGATAAACGAGCCCCCTCTTCTTAGGAATTCTTGCTCACTAACGAATGATGTGGATAAAACGGAAATCATCGGTAATATGAATGTGATGGACAGAACGATTAAAAAAATCGCATTAAAAAACTGAAATATTTTTTCTCCTTTAGTTGGCTTCATTTGTCATCACTCCTACCATATACCCGGTTGATTTAATCGTTTTGCTACATAGTTCGCTCCTAATATGAGGATGGCTCCAATTACATTTTTAAAGATTCCAATTGCTGTAGCGTAGGAGTATTGCATCGCAATTAATCCTTCCCGATACACATACGTATCGATAATATCTGCAACCTCATACACTGCCGGAGAGTATAAAAGTAATATTTGTTCAAATCCAGCATCTAAGAAGTTACCTACATTAAGAATGAGCATTAACACGACGACAAAACTAATACCAGGTAATGTTATGTGCCATGTTTGTTGCCAGCGATTCGCACCATCAATTTTCGCTGCTTCATATAACTGCGGATTTATCCCCGCCATGGCAGCTAAATATAAAATACTTCCCCAACCAATTGATTTCCAAATATCTGAAGCTACTAGAACACTCCGAAAATATTCTTTTCCACCTAAAAAGTGAATTGGTTCTCCACCAAAAAATTCAATGACGGAGTTCAAAATCCCACCATCTGTAGACAAAACACTCGTTACTAATCCTGCCAACACAACCATTGAAATAAAATGGGGTAAATAGGAAATCGTTTGAATCGTCCTCTTAAATACCATTTGGCGAACTTCATTCAATAGTAGTGCTAAAATAATTGGTGCAGGAAAGCCAAATAATAATTTGTAAAAGCTAATCATGACGGTATTGGAAAGCACATCCCAAAAGTAATAGGAACTAAAAAATCGTTCAAAATGCTTCAACCCTACCCATTCAGATGTAAAAATCCCTTCCACACCTGCAAATGGAGATACATCCTTAAAGGCAATGATAATTCCAAACATAGGGATATAATGAAAAATTAAAAAGTAGAGCAAACCTGGTATGATCAAAAAGTAATATAATTTATGACGCTTAATTGATTTGAGCAGTCTTCCTTTTTTTGCGATAACGACTTGATTTTCTTTGTTTTCAATTGCAGCAGATCGCATGTTAATCCTCCTAACCTAGTCCCTCATCCCCCTGAAAGGTATAATGTAAGCTGTGTGTTAATACGAACTAGCACACAGCTTACAACATGTTAATCGTTATTTAGTTTGTTCATCGTAAATCTCTGTGTACGCATCGATCCACTTATCCAATCCTGCCTTATATAACTCGTCAATAAAGTCGTCATACTCATCTAAGTCCCTTGCTCCCATTACAAACTTAATTGTTTCTTCTTCAATTAAGCGATCAATATCACCAATGTTCGGAACCTTTTCTTGTAAAATATTTTGATTGTAAACCGTGTTAATATCGATTGGCATTTTCACCATTTCTAATTGATTAATTTCTTCCGCTAAGTATTGTGCATGCTTACTTCTTAACGGATCATCAAAAGAATACTTCGTCTCTAAAGGTAACCCTAATGAAAGTTGGAATTCACCAGCATAAGAAGTATCCTCTAACGTTTTAATATAGTACTTCTCATCATCTGCCCATTCCCATGCCTTACCTTGAGCACCAAATTCCATTGTGATGTGATTTTCTACATTTTCGTATTGCCAATTAATAAATTTCATTACAGCCTCTGGATTTGCAGCCTTTTTCGATATCAACATACCAGAAGAACCACCGCGGTTTGCTGTTTGTAAGAATCCTTTTGGTCCGGTAATACCTCTTACAATTTCATACTCCATTTCCGGAATCGATTGTTTTATCTTCGGTACATTTAAAGAAATACCAGAGTACCATTTCGCTGATATTCCAACTCTATTTGTACTAAACATTTCGACTTGGTCATACTGAGAAAATGATTCTTTGTAGATATACCCCTTTTGATACCACTCCGCCATTTTTGCAAGAAAGTCTTTGTATCCTGGAGCTAATTCTGCAGGTTTCATTTTCCCATCAGAATCCAACCAATTTCCGTATCCAGACTCTGTAAAACCTCCAACAAATGCCATTCTCATAGACTTCAAGTCTGTTAAAATAGGAATCGTATCATTTTCTCCATTTCCATCTGGATCGTTTTGCTTAAATGCTTCTAATACGACTTCCAACTCATCTAACGTTTTAGGCATTTCCAAATCTAGTTTTTCTAGCCAATCTGTACGTATCCATAATGGGTACGTAACACCAGCCCCACCTCTTGGCACACCCCAAATGTTACCGTCTTTATCTGTTACGCTAGCCCACGCCTCTTCTGGCCATGCCGCTTTAATTGCTTGACCATGTTTATCTAATAAATCGTTAATCGGAATGATTGCATCTTTATAAATATCCCAGCTACCTTGGAACACATCGACTTTATCATTGGAAGATCCTAATAAAAGATTTAATTTTTCCGTTGCCGTTCCTTTAGGTGGAACAATGGCGACTGGATGGACACCTGCTTCATCAATGATATGTTGTCTAATTTCCTCTAACGCTTCTTTACTACTTCCTTCTGGACGATCATTCAAGCTACCAGTATTGGAATAAATATAAATTTTTGGTACACCATTTTCGTCCTCATCACCAGAAGAATCTTTGGAACTACAAGCAGCTAACAAAAGAAAAGACATCAAAAGTAGTGACATGAGTGAAAATAACTTTTTCCTCGTAAACACTTTGTTTTTCCCCCTTTAAATTTTTATTTGGTTTTTGAAGCGCTTTCAATTCCTGCTTTAAAATTAACATGAGTATTGCTGCAGTTATATAATAAAAAAGCAGAAAAAGTATTAATTATTTGCAAATGTCAAAATAATAATATCGAAGTAAAAAAAGAAAAACGCCTTTGTATCGGCGTTTAAACGCTATAGATCCTAAACTACCTCACTTTTTACCTTTCTATATTCACCAGGCGTTGTTCCAGTTTGTTCTTTAAATAATTTAATAAAATAATAGGAATTTTGATAACCGACTTGTTGACTTACTTCACTTACTTTTAAATCTCCTTGTAAAAGTAATTCTTTACTCTTTTCAATTCTCAATTCTTTTAAATACTCTACAAATGTTTTTCCAGTATGTTGTTTAAATAAGCGGCTAATATAAGCTGCATTTAAATTTAATTCCTCTGCAATCATATTTAATGAGATATCTGTTGCTAAATTTTCATGTAAGAATTCTATAATATGAGCAACATGATGATTTCCCTTCGTTCCAATTTCATCTTTTATAAGGCGGGATATAGTATCAATCTTTTGGTCAAACCATTGAATGATCTCATTCATAGCTGTTATTTCATTTAATTGGTGATATGGATTTTGTTTAAAAATGCGTTCTATATCCATTCCTAGACTTTGAAGGACATGAATGAAACTCGTTAAAATTTGAATGAAAATCGGTTGAACTTGGAGATAATGCAAATTCGTTTTATTCTGTTCCATCTCCAATACAATTTGCTCCAATATTTCCTTTGCCTTTTGTCCATTACCCGTTTTCACGTACCCAGTTAACATCTCAATTTTTTCTTTTGGATACGTATAGTAATTCCCTGAATCCAATACAATCTCCTCGATACTTATCACTCGCCCACTCCCCAATATCATTTTAAAGTTAAGGGCTTCTAACGCCTCTTCATACGCTTGAGGGAGCTCTAAAATATTTTTACAAAAGCGACTAACACCGATTGTAAATGTCCCACCAACTCTATCCGTCAGATAGCTAATGAGATTTGTAGCCATTTCTCCAACATTATCTGTTTCTTCCTTGGTAACATTCATCACGATTGCTACTCTGTCATCTTCTGTTTCAACCATAAAATACTTCTTTCCAATAATGTGACTTCGTTTTATTTCTTCCTCGATCTGAATTTTGTACATATCCGCTTCGAACACTTCCAACATGTCCAAATCATCTAGTGAAAGCAGTAATACCATCAAGTTATCTAAGTCTATATCGACTTGTAAATGCTGTTTCTTTTCATTGATTTCATGTATCGTGTATGCTCCCTTTCGAACAAGAGAATACTTAAACCTCTCCACAAAAAAGGGAACACTTTCTTCATATTTTGCTTTGAACTGGTCGCGTTGTTCAAATGTTGTTTCAATCATATTCCCGATATATTGAAATTCATCATTAATTTTTGCATCTGTTTCTTTACCTAACTTATGTTTTAACGAAAAAGTCATATGTTTGATCGGCTCATACAGCCTCCGGGATAAAAGGAAAGAAAGGATGATAACAAATAATATTAATATTAAAGTAAAAGTGATGATCATATTCCGCAAATAATTTAAGCTTTCATACAGTTGCTTTAAGTCTTCTATATTATAGAAGCTCCACTGCAATAGAGGAGATTCAGCATATGTAACTAAAACATTGCGCTCATCAAATTCTCCTGAAAAAGATGGATGATCAACAGATGCCTTAGAATTCTCATGCAAAAATTGTTCTACTTTATTATTCAATTCACTCTTATTAAATGGAAACAATACTTGTCCGGAAGAAGACAATACATATACTTCATCCTTATTGTTAAGCTTTTTGATGATATTATCATAGATTACTTGAGCATCTAAATTAATAATAAATGCGTTCGTTTCTTTGTTAGCTCGATAAATGATCGTAAATACGTTCTTCGAAGATGTATCTTTCTGGGTTGCGACTCGCGTATCCATGAATACAGGCGATACTTTATTACTTTTTATCACCCCAGACCAATCGGTATCGAAAAAATCATCATATGCATATTGACTATACGTCCCTCGATTAAAGGCCATTACTATATCTTTTTGTTCATCATAGTAATAGACAGAATCAACAAATGGATTCGATAACAAAAAGTTTCTTATACTCTCAATCGAATTCTTTTTATTTCGGATGTACCAATAATTACTGGAGAGATCATCTTTACTTATTTCTCCGCTTAAGTTTTCATAATAATCATCGTTAGGAAAGTGTTCAAAGTTTTTAAAAGACTGATTGAGGATAAGTTGTTGGCTGCTTTCTTTAATTTGAGTAATCACTATTTCCATCGCATTAATTGTCTGATCTAAATATTGGATACTATTTTCGCTCATTTTCTTCTTAAATGATTTCGTCACATTGTAATAGGAGGCAATACTAAGAAGTAAAGTAGGTAAAATAGCAATTAATATAGTGGATAATAACAATCTTGTATAAAACTTTCTTCCCTTCAGCAACGGAAGAAACTGCTTTACATTCAGCTTTCGCAAATCACGAACCCCCTTTCCTCAAATGATAACGTTTTCAATTATAAATAATATATTCTCTATTATGGAAGAAATCCCTGCAATGTAAAAGAATGGATCGTATGAGTGGTAGTTTTTCTGAACATAAAAATGGCCAGATACCTTAAGTTGATGGGTACCTGGCCATGGTGATTGAGTTATTTTTCCTTAGCAGCAGCGTTATACTGCTCTAGCTTAGGAAAGCGTTTCTTCTTTTTTAAATATTTTTCATTGAGGACGATTACTTTCTCGTCTTCCGTGACGGTGTATTTCCTGTAGATGGATCTGTATTTATCAAACGCGCGATGCCCTAACAGATAGATGGGCATGATCATAATTAGATGAATGATGATTTGTAAAAACAAATGAAAAGATACGTCCATGACATAAATGCTCATAGTTGCATGTGCTCCTAATGAAGCCATGAGAATGATGAGTACATTACAAATATGAAATGGGAGCACGTCATGTTTTTCCTTAAACATCCGTTCTAGCTCTGTTTTGAAAAATAGTGTGATAACCACAGACAATCCGACAATGATAAGGGTTACAAAATAAGTAAGAACAAGTTTCATTCTTTTCCGCTCCTAGTGATTTTATAATAACCCCAAATGTTCTTTAAACAACTGTTGATAGTCCTTTACTTCTTGTTCATCCGGAAAGAAGTACCAGTACTTGCCAATATAGCCACCGTTGAATTTTTCAAATTGTAATTGTTCAATATTTGTTTTCAGAGATTTATATTGTTGTTGTAGACTTACCATTTCTTTAAAGGAAATGTTTGTCCGCACATTATCTCCTAAGCTCTTAAACACATCGTCATAATTCCATAACGATGATAGACTTTTCGCCTCATTTACGATTGCTTGAATGATTTGTTTCTGTCTAACTTGTCTTCCAAAATCTCCGCGCGGATCACCTTTACGGATTCTCGAGAAAACAAGTGCTTCTTCCCCAGTTAAGTGAATCTTGCCTTTTGGAAACTTATACTTATTATGGGACAAATCCATATCATTATCCACCGTCACACCATTAAACGCATCAATAATCCCTTGGAAGCCTTCCATATTCACTTGAACGTAGTAATCGATTGGGATGTCTAAAAAGTGCTCCACGGTATCAATCGCCATTTCTACTCCACCACGTGCATAGGCATGGTTGATTTTTTCTACCGTTCCGTTACCGATTATTTCTGTTCTCGTATCACGAGGAATACTTAACATTTTAATCGTATTATCTTCTGGATTTACGGTGGTTACAATCAATGTATCAGAGCGCCCGACATCATTCTCACTTTCATCGATCCCTAATAACAAGATAGAAAAAGGATCTTTCTTCGTAATCGATACCTCTTGCTCACGCTTGTCTGATTTCTCGATAGGTTGATGCATCGTTTCCAATGCGCTATTTAAGGAAAGATATACATTTAGACCGTATAATCCAACGCCAATTACAATAACTGCAACAATACTCCAGACAATTCTTACTAGTCTTCTTCTCTTTCGTTCTTTCAATTTGTTCACTCTCATTTTTATCTCCCTACACCTTTGTAATCTCCTATATATTTATTAAAATGCAAAAAGAATAATCACATATAATATCATTCGACAAAATAAGCGATTATCCTTTATTTACTATTTATTCGGTTATTGAAGTGGTATGAACGCTTCTACAACTTCAAATCAATAGTACCACCTAAATGCGGCTGAGCAGCATGTTGGATAGCTTGTACATTAGAAGAACTCAACAATTCTTGAATCGCAGCCCCTTGTTGTTGCACATTCCCCATCATCTTTTTCATGATTAGTATAGATGCTTGATCCTTCACTTGGCTATGGCTTAAAGCCATTGATAAATTCGCGATGTCGATGGTGGTCACCTCCTGGGTATTATTTTTTTGTTTGAATTACTAGTTGTTCCCTCTTCGTTTCATAAATTATTGTATGATCAATATCCATTATAACAGAGTAAAATATGCTGGTTTTATGATATAATAAAAACAGAACATACATTCCGTTTCTGGAGGAGGGATTTATTTTGCATATAGAAGCCACTTCATTTTATTCAAGAATAACCGGAAAACTCTTAGGTGATGGTTGTATTACGAAACAGAAGGGGAGAAAACCCCGTTTTCAATTTATACATAGAATCGAAGATAAGGAATGGGCAAACCATTGTTATAGACAACTGCGCTGTTTCATTCCTCTAAATAGTCCAAAATATAGAAAAGTCATTGATTCTAGAGTCAATGCAGGATTTACAGAAAGCTATTATGTTCAATCAAGAACTTGTGAAATAATCACATTCCTTGAAAGTATTTGGTACAAAAATAGGATAAAGCAATTACCTTTGGAGTTGCTATACTTATATCTTGATGCAGAAGCCTTAGCTTGGTGGTACCAAGATGACGGCAATTTGAAACAGAAAAACGGTATCCCTCGAAAAATTATTTTATCAACAGATAATTTTTTGCCAGAAGAAAATCAAAAACTGATAAACCTTCTTAAACAAAGATTCCTTTTACACTTCTCCTTAGATGGGCAAAACCGTTTGATTTTATATGATCAATTTCAGATATTATACTTTTTAAGATTAGTAGAACCATATATTCACAGTTCCATGAAGAGGAAACAAATAGTTCACTCACAACCAAAACAACTCGCAAAAACCACAACAATTTACTTGCCCTCATATTATCATATAAAAAGACCGACATCGGAGATTAACTCAAAATTAGATAGTCTAGATTTGCTACTTAATATGGTAAAAGAGCGTGAAGGGCATTTAGATTTTTATAAGAAACATTATAATTGGATAAGTGAAATAACTTTTACCAAAAGTTATCGAATAATTATTCCTGATAAACATAAAGATCTGTTATCTAGGATCCGTTTAATCATTGGAATGTCTAATAGTAAGATTATTGAGTGGTGTTTTAAATTATAATTCTATTGTTTAGAAATCGGATAAGTTCAGAGCATTTTTAATCCTTCTAATTAAATATGAAGATAGCTCTATGTAACGAATTTATTAATTATTCTTCTTTAATAATGGTTGGGATATCAATTATCTGTTATCCCAACATTATTAAGTATTTACTAGACTAAGAAAATGCAATGTAATTATATTGGTTTCATCAAAATACTCAAGCGACTTCTTATATTTATAAAGATATTTCTGCAAGTAAAGTATCACACTTCCCTATTGCAGCCAATTTACTTTCATATTCTGATTCAATTAATGAACTATTAATAAAGTTCCATTCCTTATGTCCACCTGGTTTCCCTTTTGAAAGCCAGTATAAATGATTACTTAAGGGATATCTCTGGACTTGTTTTATATAATTAATCTTATAACCACATTTTCCAAACAAATCAGTTAATGTCTTTGTATTGTAAAGAAATAAATGACAACTCCAGTAGGTAAAATCTGCAAAAGTTTCACTGTTATAGAGTGTGAGTAATGCATCATCAGAACTTGGAATTTCTATTAAAATCTTACCATTCGGATTTAAATAAGATTTCATTTTTTCGAGAATAGCTAATGGGTCGGGTAAATGTTCTAATACATGAAAGAGTGTTATATAATCAAATTTATCTTTTATTTCATCTAATTGTGTATAACAATTTATACCTTCTTTGTTTATAATCAAATTTAGGGTTTTATCTAATTCAATCCCAGCTACCTTACTACATTTATCCTTTAAGAGATTTAGCAGACCTCCAGCACCACATCCAAAGTCTAATAATGATTTATTAGTAATTTTTTCTTGGAGATAATTAGCTCTTCTTAAGTCATCCTGATATGAGTTATTTCTATACACCTGAAGGTCTACATTTCCATTTAACATCCCGGATTGTTCATAAAATTGTTCATTAATATGATCAAAAGATGATAAAAATACTAATCCACATTGATTGCATTCCAAAACTTTTATTTCTAAAGAGTCCCTAACTCTGTTATGTCTTATTTTATGAGACTCGGAATTACATAGATAACAACTTGGGAAATTTCCCATCATATTCACCCTTCATTAAACATTGTTATTAAAAATACTATCCATAAGCTATTGGATTTACATAGATATCAGGTGTAGTTCCATGTAGTTACCAATCGCTCAATATAGTCTTTCTCTCCATAGGATCTAATTTATTAATCATTTCATCTTCATAATAAGAGTCGTTTCTTACATGGGTTGTTGAGATTTCTTCAAATATAGCTCCACCTATTGAAGAAAAACTATGCTTTTGACCTCTTATTATAGTTTGTAAGTCTCCTGGATTTAAACTTCTCTGTTCACCATTAATAGTAATATCTAAATCACCATATAATAACTGAAATGTTTCTTCTTTTTCTTTATGAAAGTGAATAGGATTTTTCTGACCAGGCAGCACTATAATAAGCTTTTTACAATACTCTCTATTCACAACAGTTACTATAATAGCACCTATTTTTCTAAAGTGTTTCATTCCATAATGATGCGATAATTCTACTTCAAAATCTGGCCCCAGAGTAATCCCCGCTTCGTATAACATACCTTTCGCATCGTGAATTACACTTCTAACTATTGAAACATCACTAATCTTTTTAATTTCATAAACTGCATCTAGCTCTTTGTAATCTCTCGTTGCAATAGTTCCATCAGTAAATTCACCGCTCGTCATTTGGCCATCAGCACATGGCATGGCAAAGAAGACATCTTCTCTATTAAGAACTTCACCTTTATTTATAACTCTTTTGACATAAACTCCACGCTTTAACGAATTTAAAGAATCAACTTCGTCTTGGCTAATATATTTTATATCATTTGGAACTTTACACATTTTTCTTGCAAGTTGTATGGTTTCAACCCACTTATCTGTCTGTTCAGGATTCATAGAGTATGCATTTAGTGATATATTTTCTGTGGGAAGTCCAACATGTCGTTCGAAAATCTCAACACCCTTAGCAACGGAAACAGTAGGTACCATAGTATCAGTGGGGTCTTCGTGTCCCGAATATCCTATTGGTATATCTCTATATCTTTTCTTCAATTTGTCGATAAAGTCTAATTGTAGTTGTTCAGCTGGAGCAGGGTATGAAGCAACACAATGCATAATAGCAAAATTACATTCCCTGTGTGTAAAGAAATTATAGACCTTATCTATGTCTGACAGTGACAAACCTCCTGTAGAAATAATAATTGGCTTTTTGGTTTTTGCAATTACTTCTAACAGCGGCCAATCCATTGCACTACAGCTAGCAACTTTAATAATATCTAATCCTTGATCTAGACATAATTCAACTGAATCTTCATCAAAAGGAGTACTAATTGCAATCATTCCTTCATCACGAATCACCTGAACGAGTGTATTAAATTCTTCACGGCTTAAACGAGTACTCATAAATCTAGGTACATGTTTCACATCATCTCTATTCAAAAATGAGGGATGAATAAAATTATCTAAATTGCGATATTGGAGTTTTACAGCAGACTTTATATTATATTTCCTAGTAATTTTACCCATCTTCTTAATAATGTTAATACCATGTTCCAAGCTACCTTGGTGACTGTTAGCCATCTCAAATATGATTAGGTCCTTAAGAATACTATTGTCAATCATAATAATACCGCCTTTACCTACTGTATTTGTACATAAAATTACTTTTACCCCGTAAAAATAAAATAAAAAAGTTAAATAATCTGGAGATTTATTTTCGAATTATAAATTCTAACTGTTCCTAAAAAACATCCAATTATTTTGGTTATTCCAAATCTATTTTTGACCTTATATCAATAACAATTTCTAACAAAAGACGAATTATAGATAGTTCCCGTTTAAAATATAACTCGAGGCTTGGACAAATTCTTCTTCAGTATCTATATCGAAGTTATCTTCCATAACGTATCCATATATATTTTCTCCCGACATTGATCCTTGTTCAGTAATTACATTTGTTCTAATGATATCGATACTTGCATTTTGGTAATAAACTGTTGGGAGTTGTTGTCTAGGCAAATTGTAGCCTTCTGGAATAGTGTTTATCAAAGGCTTAATTTTTCCGTTATCTCCTTTTAACCACATCTTATAAGGTGTTTCTTTAGCCACTGTAATCGACCTGACTGAATCAACTTGGGGATTTTTCAAGATAATCTCAATCATATTATCTATATCCTGTATATTTCTGATAGGGTATGTAGGTCTTAGTTGTACTACAATATCAGGGTTATATTTTTCGTTTCTGTCGAGATAATCTATGCAGTGTTTAAAAACATCTATATCTAGAGAAGTATCAGTAGAATATTCCTTTGGTCTTAGAAAGGGGGTTTCTGCACCATACTCTCTAGCAATTTTTGCATACTTTATACTATCAGTGCTTACTATAACTCTATTTATAAACTTTGATTTAAGTGCATGATCTATTGAATATGCAAGCATTGGCTTATCCCCAATAAATCTAATATTTTTATCTTTAACACTTTTTGATCCGCTTCTAGCAGGTATTATTGCTAATATATTCACAATATCAACCCCTCTACGAAAAAATAAAATAACTATTCTATACAATCTTCGATGAAATTATCAACTTCTTGTTTCATTATTTCAAAATGTTCAGAAGCAAATTCATAGTGAGCTTTACAGTCAAGGATAAATGGTGCAAAAGCTTGTATAACTCTATCACCTTTTTCCAATATATTTTTTTCATATTTTATCCCACTACTTTTCTCTGCTAATACATCTATTTGAACTCTCATCATAGGCAGTACCATTGATTTATAAAAATCATTATTTTTTAGTTTATCAAATTCACTATCAAAATTTACAAAACGGGCTTCTAATTGATTTACATATTTGCTTTCAACATAATTTTCTATTAATTTCAATTCACTTAACACATTTTCAATATAATGAGTAAATTCGTCTTTACTTTTTTTCATTTTATTAATTTGTTTTTTTATATACCTTAAATCATATGAATTATTCGCATTATACCAATTAGGAACTACAGTAGAATAAATCATTCTATTTTCTATTACTTTAGAAAGTGGAGTGAATTCAGTTCCTTCAATCATTGCCCCGCCTTTTGTAGTATTAATAACCTCAATATCTTTTGACTCGCGAATATACATTTCTAACTGTGCACGCATACGATTAAATCCTTCATTTGTTTTTATGTCATTGCCATACACATCTTTTATTAAAATGGAATTCTCCTTTTCAATCTCATTTATTTCATTAGATATATGTTGATAATTAATCCCATCAGCATAACGCAAATTGTTTTGATAGGCTAAATTTTGTCCCACTAGGATAATTTGCTGAAATCCTAATAATTTCAATAATTGAAATGTAACTACAGCAATTGAAGGGGCGTCTAACACTGCTTTGATTTTGTGAGGATTCGGAATAAAATTACCGGTAACTGTATCCTGACTTGTAATCATATGTAGCATTGGACCTGGATAATTTTCTAATGTTTCATAACCCACAGAACTCCCAAAAATAAGTGGGATCTTATCAATTTTCTTTTCTTTCAGGTTTTGAAAAACTACTTGATTAAGATGGGTTGGATCGTAAGTACAAGCTGCGTCTGGATAAATATCACGTTCTATTAATGAGTTAATTGCAGACCCTACCGAAAAAATATATGCTAGCCTGTTTTCCTTAACAAATTTTAAGTTATCAAATTCCTGTGATAAAGATGGACCAGCTGCAACAATAATTGCTGACTTTCCTGCAAATGCCTTTTCATTTACATCGTGAAGGATATTAGGAGTTTTTAATAAAACTGGGAAGTTTTTAATTGAATTTATGGTCCACCGCTTTTGAAATGATATATTTGTAACAATGTTAGTTCGCTTATTATTTAAATTAGCTTTATATAATTCAAATATACCGAGCACTTGTGGATGATATAACTTTTCATAGACTGGTAATGAGAAAAAAAGAATATTTTTACCGAATCTATTGATAAGCAACATTAGTTTTTCTTGCATTTCCTTTTCATCCAAACTAGTAATAATACTACCAATATTTAAATTTGAAAGCTCTTGATGTGATAAAAAATGATATAAGATTTCCAAATTAGGTTCATAGATAGATATCTTTTTATTGGGATAGAGCTTATTAAAAATTTTTATATGATAGCCTAAACCTGCACCTATGAATATAATATGATCATAGGCGTCAATTTCATTTTGCTGTTCAACTATTCGCTTTGCTTCAGTTAAAGGATCATACTTACTATGGATATATACATATTTATTATTAATATTTATCTTTAGTGTTAGCTCTTTACTTTTTGATGCTTCAATAACAACATTTTCTTTCAATGATTTATCTTCTAGTTCATTCAATTGATTTAATAAGGTACGATTGTTTATTCTTAAATAGTTTCTATTACTAATTAATATCATTGCGATACCCCTCTGTATCGATTGATAGTCTTATTTCAGTTTCCAATGACTCAAAAATTGAGAGAATTTCATACTTTAAAATATCAGCGATTAGTACTATATCTCCATTATTGATAGCCTCTTCTAGATTTTCCAATTCAGCATCCAATTCCACTTTAATTTTAATAAAGTTAGTCCAATTATTCGGCTTTTCTACTACTGAATCAATTGTATGAATCATATCATTTAGCCATTGAATACCCTCAAGTAACTGTGCAAAATTATTCCAACTATCCGAGGATGGATTCCGATAAAATTCGACAGTCAATACATCAATCTGTGGTTTTGCCCTACTTATGTATTCTTCTGATGATAAAAATATTTCATTAACAAATTCTTTAATTGTTTTTGTAACAATTTTTAGTTCTTTAATTTCATTTAAATTTGTTTGTAAAAATACATCATAATTTTCGTAAATGGCATGATTATCAGCTATCAAATGGCTAAAATAGTAATTTCCACTTAGTAAATCGTTAATTTTATTTATGACTTCATTAACAGTTATATTTTTATCTAACTGAATAACTTCATTTTGAAATAGGAGTTTCATAATTAAGAGAGCCTCCATTTATAGTTTTTTATTTTTATATTCAAATCTATTATCGACATTTTTCGCAAAAAGTTTAGGTATTATCTAGTGGATATTAATTCCATATTTCATATTGATAATTGCTATTGAATTTCTACAAATTAAAACACGGTCGACTATAACGACCGTGTTTTGAAAATTAACGTAATAATTGTAGTACTCCCTGTGGAGCTTGGTTTGCTTGAGCAAGCATTGCTTGTGCTGCTTGTGAGAGAATAGAATTCTTCGTTTGTTCCATCATTTCTTTCGCCATCGTGCGAACATTTACTTTCGTAAATGACTAGACTATATCTTCACCCTCTAGTTTTCTAGTAGGGGTCGGGCACTTCGGATTAACAATGGTGATGACCATTGCTTCATCCTACGGATTTCATCATCATAGCCTTGCCTTAGATGGTATATCCTAGTCGTTGAACCTTTTCCACTCTTTCGAGACAGGAACTTGGCTGCTGATTGCCTAATCTTTCTTCTTTTCTGCCCGTCACGTTTGCTGTTTCCAGCTCCGTTGTGGGGAAGAAAGCTCTAAAGGTTTTCCAGCAATTCACCCGATAATTATCTCTGACCGTTACCAGTCAGGACGACTGTACTTTTCACCACTTATGCGGCTTCAGTATAATCAACATCACGAATACGTGATTCCGCTGCTGTTAAGTTTTCAGATGCTGTGCCTAGATTGTTAATAGTATGTTCAAGGCGATTTTGATATGCCCCCAGTCTGGAACGTTCCGCTGATACATCATCAATAGCTGATTGAATTGTTTCTATAGCTGAGTTAGCTCCTGATTGAGTGGAAATATTAATTCCTTTATCAGTTACAGCGTTTGTAGTAACCGTTCCACCACTATCATATACAGGACCAGCATTAGTACTTCCCGTAGCACCACTTACTGCTACACCTAGTGATACTGCATCCATTGCTTTTATATTTAATTCAATATTTTGACCACTATTAGCTCCAATATGGAATTTTAATACAGACCCATTATCATCGTCAAAAGATCCATTCATTAATTTCTTTGTGTTAAACTCAGTATTGTTTGCTATGCGTGTAATTTCAGAAGCTAGTTGATCAACTTCTTTTTGCAGCTCTTCACGATCAGTATCTGTATTCGTATCGTTTGCAGATTGAACAGCAAGTTCACGCATACGTTGAAGGATTGAATGTGTCTCATTCAAAGCTCCTTCTGCAGTTTGGATT
>NZ_JBHSMC010000023.1:0-42522 GCF_042655485.1 Lederbergia graminis | reverse complement strand
CGCTGAAGTCAATGGCAAGCAGCTACGCTGTGGCCGTCCATTTTACTATATAAAGTTGGTTGAAAATGTTGTAATAACTTTTACACAATATTATGGACTTGACTCCGAATAGTGACTTTATTTTTACTTTTAACTCTTTTCGGTCACTATTCCTCCAGAATAGTGACCTCCTTTACGCAATTTCATCTTTTAGGGCTCTATTCAGGCCGAATAGCGACCAATAATTATGAATTTCACTTTTGTGGGATCTATTCCAACAAATTAACGCCCACTTAACATGAACTTAAACATTTATGGGCACTATTCAACGGGAATAGTGCCTACAATTGAGCATTTTTTCAGCACTACTTATCCTTAACAACCGCAGTACTCCATTACTGTTTCAACTGATTCAATTCCTGGATCGATTCTTGAACAAGCGTAACTGCTTGACTCATTGCAGCCCCTCCGCCAAAAGCAGCAGTAACTGCAATTGAATCCAAGATTTCCTCTTCTGAACAGCCTTGATCTAAACAGCCTTTTGTATGATAAATAATACAGTACTCATTTTGCGAATGAATACTGATCCCTAATGCAATTAATTGCTTCTGTTTTTGTGATAGAGCTCCCTCTTTAAAACATTCTTGTGTAAAAGCATTATATTGACTTGCAAAATCAGGCATTTTTTTCGTGAAAGCTCCAATGCCTTCCTTATATTTAATAAGTGATGCTTCAGCAGATGTACCTATATTCATATCCACGTTACCAACTCCATCTATTTAAAATGAAAATCAACGTTATTATAAGCAAACTCCCTCATTGCATTCATGATAAAAACTATTTCCAAAATCAAGTAAACATAATAATAGCAACGAAGGTGAACGCTTAATAATGACTAACTTTATGAAGGTGATAGGATGGAACTATTTAACGACAATCAACGATATCAACCTGGAGATATTGTGTATGTGTTATATCGAAATCCACATACCCAGGATGTTGCAAATATTCAAGCAGCTGCTGTTGTAAATAATCCTGAAAATGCAAATGAACTAGCGTTATTTTTATATGAAACTTATTATCCATTGTCTAATGAAATTGCTGTATATTCTACAGAAGAGGAAGCAAACCAAGCATTCGAGTATATTTATGGTCCTGCTTCAGAAGGGACATGGGAATGAATAAACCATTTAAACCGAAACTCGTTTATTTTGAACCAAAAGCACTTGAGTATCCTCTCGGTAAAGAACTTTATGAGAAATTTGAAAAGCAGGATGTAGAAATACGCTATACTACTTCCCATAATCAAGTAAGAAATTTACCTGGTGATAATGATTTTCAAAAATATCGTGTGGCGAAATCAACATTAGTAGTTGGACTGAGGAAGACTCTTAAATTCGATACATCCAAGCCTTCTGCAGAATATGCCATTCCTTTTGCAACTGGATGTATGGGACATTGTCATTACTGCTATTTGCAAACGACAATGGGAAGTAAGCCATATATTCGGACATATGTGAATGTCGATGAAATTTTGGATGCTGCAGATAAGTATATGGAAGAACGAGCTCCAGAAATAACGAGGTTTGAAGCATCATGTACCTCTGATATAGTCGGCATCGATTATTTAACACATACACTGAAAAGGGCGATTGAGCATTTTGGTGAGTCAGAGCATGGGAGATTACGATTTGTGACAAAGTTTCACTACGTAGACCACTTACTTGACGCCAAACATAACGGGAAAACCCGCTTTAGATTTAGTGTCAATGCAGACTATGTAATCAAATACTTTGAACCAGGAACTTCGCCATTAGAGAAAAGAATTGAAGCCGCTGGAAAAGTAGCACGAGCTGGTTATCCGCTTGGATTTATCGTTGCTCCGATTTATTTACATGAGGGCTGGAAAGAAGGATACTACCATATGTTTGAGCGCCTAGAAGCCGAACTACCTCCAGAAGCAAAGAAGGATCTGACATTCGAATTTATTCAGCATCGCTTTACGAAACCAGCTAAACGAGTAATACAAAAAAACTACCCAATGACAAAGTTAGAATTAGACGAAGAAAAAAGACGATATAAATGGGGTAAATACGGAATCGGTAAGTACATTTACCAAAAAGAAGAAGAAGAAGATATTAAAAGCAATTTATACACCTATATGAAAAAATTCTTCCCAGAAGCGAAACTGGAATATTTTACTTAATAGGGACACGGGGTCAAGGGACACGGGGTCAGGAACACTGTCCCAGGGACACGGGGTCAGGAACACTGTCCCAGTCCTTTTCCTATTCAATATACTATCAGTGCCCATTTTTAACCTCACACATCCCAAATGCCCACTACGCTGAATACAGTGTAGGGAGCATTTGGGGGTGTTTTTACTGTGACAATTTTATATACAGATAGTCCCACTAATAGAAGCAGTCTTTGTGCGTGGCAGGAGGATTTTTTAAAGAAATTTGAGTTGAAAATGAGTGATGTCGAGAATCCCTTTCCATGTATTCCCGCAAAAATTGGATTTGCTACGAATCAACTTCGATACGGCTTTGTTGGTAATCCTAGAGAAGAATCATCTTTATTAAAACTAGCACAGATTTTAAAAACGTATACAGAGGAATCAATCCATATCGGGAACTACACTTCCCTAATTGTTTTCTACCAATTACCAAAGGACATGATGGAGACATACAACGTTAAGGATTATGAGTATTTATTTTGGAAGCAATTAGCTCAACTAGCTTCCGTTGATGGAATTAAATGGCCAGAAGAAATTCCAATGGAACCTCATGATTCACGATGGGAATACTGTTTCCATGGTGAGAGATATTTCATGTATTGTGCAACACCAGCACACCAAAACCGACAAAGCAGATATTTTGTAACTCTTATGCTCGCAATCACACCAAGGTGGGTATTAGAAGCTTTTAATAAAATGGAAAAGCAGGCAAGTAAAATAAAGAAAAGTATACGAGAACGAATAAATAACTATGATGTTGTGAGTGTACATCCTGATTTAAGTAGTTACGGTGATGTAGATAATTATGAGTGGAAGCAATATTTTTTACGAGACGATAACACTACACTTTCTAAGTGTCCTTTCCGTCTCTTCTTTGATGATGATTGAAAAAGGCTGAAAAAAGTTCTGCAATCACAACTTTTCAGCCTTTTTCTTATTTCATTGAGATTTCCGTAGCTGTTTTAATGCACTAGCATAGTTAGTTTATAAAAGTAGCTTCTAGCCACTTTTTAATTCCTCTTCCGAACAGGAATCCAAATCTCACTATATGCATAGTTTTCTTTTTGTGAATCCATTTTCGTAAAGGAGAAAGACGGGGCATTCACAATTTCATAGTCAGAAGTAGGCAGCCACTCTGAATATGTTCTTGCCATCGTTTCTTGTAATGTGGTTGGAAATGGACCTTCATTTGGGAAAATCGCCCACGTGCAAGCATCGACTTTTACTTTATCTAATTGATCACTTACTTGACTCTCGGTCGTTAACACACCTATCAAGTGTGTTAAATCTCCTTCCTCTTTCATAAAATTAGCATCTGCATTGTAAGATGCATTCACAATTTCATATGGCTCTATATTTTGCAATGAACGCATTTCCTTTCTTTGTTCTTCCGTTATGCTTTGTGCTAGCTTTACAATCTCATTATTCACACCTTCAAATTGCATTGGCACACGTTTACTAACACCTACTAAATAAAATGCAGGCTTATCCTCAATACGAAACTCCATTGAGATTCCTCCTTTTACCGTAATGATGAATGAAAGTTTGGGAAATGATTTGCTTATTCGTTTTTTGATAGCATCTGATGGTAAAAATCCGCTCCATTTTTTAAATGCTCTACTAAAACCATCAACTGATTGATACCCATACTTGAACGCAACATCTGTCACTTTTTCTCCATTTAATAAATCCTTATTTGCCTCAGACAGTTTTCTGTTTTTTATATATTCATTTAGTGTCATTCCTGAAAGGTAGAAAAATATCTTCCTAAAATGAAAATCGGAAACTCCCGCATATTCGGAAATATGTTCAAGGGGTAGATTATCAGTTAGATGCTCTTCAATATAATCAACAACTGCGTTCAATTCTTTTAACAAACGATGTCCCTCCTTTCTTGAAACCATCATAACAAAGCAAAAATCGGATTACTCGACCTTTTTTATATAAAATATATCGAATTAAAAATAGGCCAATGCTCGAATTAATTCGAAACAATGACCTATCATCTTATTACAAGAAAATGTACTTCTATCATTATATCCCTATACATTATTGTCATACCTCTAGCGAACTCTCGGACTGGTTATCCAACCAACAACTCCCTTTCCTCTTTTTACAACTTTTTTTCACTCTTGCTGTACACGTGGAAAGTTCCTCCGTATTGGAAAAGGAATCGTATTTGTTTGTAACGACAGCAATGGATAATGAAACTAGAGGAACCTTTTCGATATCGCCTTTTCGATTTTCGACGATAACATATTTTTGTGATAAATGCTCTTCATCATAAAATTGCTTCACTTTTTCATCAAAGTCCTCAATGATGGATTGACATATCTCTTCATATTCATTGTGATCGATAACCGCGACAAAATCATCACCGCCGATATGTCCTAGAAACATACCATTGTTATCACATATTGTTTTCAGCATTTTCGCTGTAAATTTTAGCAGCTTATCACCTTTCTTAAATCCATATGTATCGTTATACGATTTAAAATTATCTAAATCGATATATAGAACACTATATTTCTCTTCATAGATCGTTTCTTTTAGCTTCTTTTCAATATTATGATTACCTGGCAATCTAGTTAGGGGATTTAGATAGCTCGCAAATTCAACTTGAACCTCGACTAACTTCATAAGCAGTCTTTGGATACTGACAATCCCTATATACTTATTCTCCTTTGTAACGATAATATAATCGTACAAATCCTCTTCCTTTCTTTCCATTGCCAATTTACTTACATCTGTAATGGATTGAAAATAATCTACTATTAAAGGTTCATTATTTGCTATTATTTCTATCGGTCTTCCCATATATAGATTATATCCGTATAAATTCCCCATTTTCTCATAAAAATCTGCCCTTGATATTAGGGATAATGGCACATCGTTACTAATGGTCACGACACCAAGTATTTTCGAATTCTCACTAAATATTTTATCGACCGTTTTACTTAGTGTTTTCGGGGAAATACATGGTACTTGTTCCGCAATTTCACCAATATATGTTACCAACATTTCACCGTCTCCCTATTTTGAATGTACATGTATGTTATTCCATATCACTTGGCTGTTTCCATCTTTTATTTCCTCATGTGGTCTTCCTAATGCATAACCTTGTCCATAATCTATTCCCTGTTGCTGAATAAAAGCAAGATCTTCTAATCTTTCAATTCCTTCTGCAATTATTTTTGTGGAAGATTTTTTTGCATAATCTATGATTAATCGGACTAAATGTTGTTGTTCCTTATTTTGATCGATTTGATGAATTAATGATCTATCTAGTTTGATAAATTCAGGTTTTAAATAGATTAACGTTTTTAAACTATTATAACCAGAACCGACATCATCAATCGCAATTCGGTATCCCTGTGATCGATAATTAGACAGCACCTTTTCAAATAGAGCAAAATCTGTGACAGACGTTCTCTCCGTTAATTCAAATACTACTTGATTAGGTTCCACTCCAAGATCAGATAAAAGTTGCAGTGTTTCACCTGAATGATAATTCGAATCCAGTAATACAAATGGATGAATATTTATAAAAATTAAGGGTGGGCATTGCAGTTGATTATTTTTACTTCTTTCGATAAAACGCTTAAGAGATAGATTTCTACAAAAGCATTCAAATAAAAAAACTTGATTCGATTGTCCTACAAAATCATAAAATACTTCTGTATTGGGGAATAAATGAGTTGATTGTGGACGATTAAATGCTTCAAACCCGATTGTCTTCCCTGATTGTAAATCAATAATCGGTTGGAAGAACGTGTTTAAAGCATGGTTATTCATAATTCTTTGCAATTCTTTTAATCTTCGATAGTAGATAATTTCTTTTTTTCCTCGTTCATTCAGATTTCTTAAGTATGATAGAAAAATATTAGTCTTTGAAAGTGACTTTAGTTGCAAAGAATTCTGTCTGTTCATGTCAATACTCCTACTTTTGGATTATTGTATTCATTTTAATGAACGAATGTTTATTTATTGTAAATTTATTGATAAGTTTTTGTATAGATTATTGCTATAAAAGCATCTATTTCTATTAGTAATGTCATCGTTGATCATGAGTCACCCTAATATTGCTTTTATGAAGAATAATTCTGTAAAATTAAAAATAAAAAGGATGTAAGAAATGAACATTAATCAACAGTTTTCAACCACACACTCTCATAAAGAGATAGCAATCAACTTTTTAAAACTTGTAGCAACTGGAAGTGTTCGAGATGCTTTTCAACAATACATTGGGACAAATTTCATTCACCATAATCCATATTTTCCTGGTGATGGTGAAGCACTTATGCTTGCAATGGAGGAAAATGCAAGCATAAATCCGGATAAAATATTTGAAGTGAAACTAGCAATTCAAGAGGATAATATGGTTACCGTCTATTCTCATGTTAAGCAACATAAGGATGATTTAGGGGGAGCAGTTGTTCATATTTTCCGTTTCCAAGAGAATAGAATTGTTGAATTATGGGATATCGGACAACCAGTCCCGGAAGATTCACCAAACGAAAATGGTATGTTTTAGACAATAAAAAGGAGAAGGTACAGGGTACATTTATCATTTCCTCTCCCATTCAGACTTTAAGATAGAGTATTGATATTCGTCGACCCATTTTCCTTTCGTATAATAGTTTTGCAACAGATGTGCTTCACGCCTCATCCCTACCCGCTCCAATACCGCAATTGACTTCTTGTTTCGAACATCGGAGAAGGCAGTCACTTTATGCTTTCCTAATGTTTGGAAAATGAATTTCAATAATCCGTGAACAGCCTCTGTTGCAAATCCATTTCCTTGAAAATTGGGGGACAGAGTAAATCCAATCTCAACGATACGTGGCTCAATAGCTGGTGTATGAAGGGCACAATCGCCTATTAATTCATTCGTTTCAGCTAAAGCTACCGCAAACTGAAACCAGGAACCTTGTATATTGGGATGATGATACATCTGTCCCTCCACAAACGCTTGCGCTTCCTCATATTGATAATCTTGCCAAGATTGAAATTTAGCAACATCAGGATTTGATCGATATACATAAAAAGAATTAATGTCATTCTCATTAAATCTTCGTAGTATTAGGCGGTCTGTTTTTATAAAAATCTGTTCCAATATCAACACCACAATTCATTTTTATCGTCCAATGATTTTAGCATATTAATCTCTATAAAGGTAGTAATGGCCACATCCTCTGACTTCTTCCTATCTTTTATTGATTTAATTTGTGATGTTGTCGGGCAATGATTTTAGTAAAATAAGTAATGATTAAGAGGAGCACTATTGTAAATAGGAGAGCCTCCCAAGGTCCTATTATCCAGAAAGTGAGTTTACTATCTATTGAAAAAATAAATATGTTACTCAAGAGCAAGAAAAACAATACATTCTCACCCATTAAGAGTAAGTAGCCGAAACCCTTCCCCCATTTAGCTAAAACCTTCGAAAAGATAAAATAAAGGTACAGAAATAATGTTGGGCCTACTATCCAATATATACTTGGCGGAAATCTCCCTGGTAGCTGAAAATCACTCGCCACTAAATAATAGATAAATAGTACAGTGCCAAGTCCAGATACCAATAAGTATTTTATACTCCAGCCAATTTGATACTTAGCAAAATAAATTCCGATCAAATAAAACCCTAAATATTGCAGTACCGGAAATGTTGGAAAATCATTCGTACCAATTAACAATCCCATAATCGGTGAACTCACTTGACTATAGTCAATCCAAGTAGTTGCTAAGATTAATAATGTGATGCTCCAAAATAATGCTGGTCGATCCGTTAGATAAGTAAATAATTTAAAGGCAGCAAGTCCTAACAATATAATGAGTGAAAAGGAAACCAAAAACTCCGACCAGCCAGGAATTACTTGTAAAAATATAATCGGCATCATTGTTTCCAAACTAAGTGGTTGATTTCCGATAAATACTTGAAATGCCAGTCCTGAAATATAAAAAGCAATTAACGTTTTCAAACCTGTTATCAACATTTTTTTCCAAACTGATGAGAATGATTTACGATAATAGGCTAGCTGATTTACATAACCAAAGCAAAAGACGAATCCAGAAAAAGTAACTAAATTAAAAAATTGTGTACTGTACTCTATAGAAGGAAAGCGATCATAATCACCAAAAAATTGTAATATATGTGTATACACCATCCCAATTACAAGTAAGGCCTTGAAATAATCCACGGAACGATCTCTATTCATCTCCTTCACACCCCTATCTATACAGAAAGGTTGTCCCGTTACCTGTGGGACAACCTTCTATACTTATTTTTTACCCTTTAATACCTGTGAAGCTAATTCCTTTTACAATCTGTTTCTCAAAGATTAAGAAAGCGATAATAACAGGAATAGACGCAATTGCATTAGCTGTCATCGGTAATACATATGCCTGAGAATATGTTGCATTAAATACTGGTATTCCAACTGGTAGCGTATATAAGTCTTCCGATAAAATCGATAAGTATGGCCATAGGAAGTTATTCCATGAGCCAATAAATGTAAAGATACCAATTGCTGCGACTGCTGGTTTTGCGAGCGGTAACACAATTTTATAAAACAGCTTCCACTTTGAACAACCATCCATTATCGCACTGTCAATGACTTCTTTCGGTACACCATCAAAAAAGCTTTTTAAAATAATCACACCTAATGAGGATGCGATTCCAGGCAAAATAATGCCTGCATACGTATCAATTAAGTTTAAGCTTTTTACAATTTCATAGAGTGGTATGATCGTAGCTTCACCAGGAATCATTAACCCTAGTAAAAAGAATATAAACAATGTCTTTTTAAAACGAAACTTCATTTGTGAAAATGCAAATGCGGCTAATGAAGTGATGATTAGAGTCAATATAGTCGTGATGAGTGCAATAATAAAGCTGTTAAACGTCCAACGTATAATTAGACTATCCACTAGTATATCCACATAGTTGGAAATCGTAAATGGCGGAGTAAACCATTTTATTACATCTGTTGTAGTAAATCCATTCGGCTTGATTGATACAAATATCATCCAAATAATCGGCAATATAAAGGCAAGTGCAATGACAAAACCTATTCCCACTTTTAGCTTTAGTAAAGGATCACGATTTCTCTCTAAAAAAGAAGACCTATTCTTCCCTTTTACAGGTGTTGTCCCATTTGAGTTTGCAGATTGATGATTGCTCATTTAGCTCTCCTCCGATCTATTACTTCGAAGTTGAATAATTGAGAGTACTAACAGAATAAAGAATAATGCATATGACATTGTAGCAGCATAACCTAGATTATTTTGCTTGAAACCAACTTCATATATATATTGGATTAGTGGTCGAGTAGCCCCACCTGGTCCTCCGTTCGTGATTAAGAGAATTTGTGCAAAAACCTTATAGGAAGCTAAAATTTGTAGTAATAATATGACTCTACCGATTGGCATTAGTTGAGGAAGGGTAATGTAAATGAATTGTTGCCATCGGGAGGCACCATCAATTTCTGTAGCCTCATATAAAGATTCAGGTATTTCTTGTAATCCAGCTAGAAACAGAATCATATTAAAACCAACCGTCCACCAAAGTGTAACTACGACAATACTAACCCACGATAAATATTTATCTGCTAGCCAAAATGGCTCCGCGTCAATTCCGATGGCATGCAATAGTGTATTAATAAATCCGTTGTATGGTTGTAACATAAAGATGGCGAGAAATGAGATAACAGCTACGGAAAGAATACTTGGAAGGAAGAACGCTCCTCGAAAGAAAGTTCGGAATCTAGTCTTTAAGTTTGCTAATAACGCCAATCCTAGCGAAAGGAGAAGCATTGTTGGTGTCGTTAAAATAACAAATAACGTTGTATTCCAAAGTGTTCTCCAAAAATATTGATCACTAATCATTTTTTGGTAATTCGCCATTCCAACAAAATCCATTTTTCGAATAAGCGTCCAATCATACAAACTCATTTCCAGCCCTTTTATAATAGGAAAAATAGTAAAGATAACATACACGATAAAAAAGGGTAGCAGAAAAGGCATTGCCTTTAAATCCTGAACCCATAATTTTTTATTCATACAATAGCCTCCTACTATAATCTATGAAAAAAGCAAATGCCCCTAATATCGGAATATGAACGATAAAGGGGCATCGCGTGTATCCAATATTATAAAACTATGTCTATTTACTTATTAATTCTTTCACTTCTTTTTCCATATTTTTAAATGCGTCACTTACCGAAACATCATTGGCCCAAATGGAATCAAGATGGCGAATTACGATTGTTTCAACGCCACGGGCATAGATGTTACTGTCTGCAAAGTTTACATAGTTTGCAACCTCCGCATATTCACTTCGATAAGGAAGATCCTTAAATTCTTGTGATTGTATAACAGTATCATTTGCAGGGATATGACCTGCTTGAGCCCACATTGCACCATTTTCAGCAGCAAACTTCATGAACTCTAATGCTCCTTTTTTATATTTCTCATCGAGTTTTTCATTATGAGGTATGATAAATGTATGTGATGCAGCCCACGCAGCATCTTTACCAAAAATAGGAGGAATAGGCATTGGTGTAAAATCAAGCCCTTCCGTCGTTTCCCAAATACCTGTAGCCCATACTCCTGTACTCATAACAGCAGCATTACCAGCGCCAAATTCACCATAGAAATCAGCGATATTCAATGGAATAATCTCATGTTCATGATATAAACTTTTTACAAACTCAGCAGCTTCCGTTGCAGCTTCTAAGTTAAGATCCCATGTCGGCTTATCTAAACTATCTTCTGTTAGAATGCCTCTACCACCAAGTTGCGTATAGTATGTCCACCAAGTCCAGTATGGATCGGCCCCAGCATTACTAAAGGAGAAAGGTATCTTACCTTCTGGCAATTTCTCTTTCAATGTTTGGAAGAATTCAATGAATCCCTCAGGTGTTTGTTCCATTTTCAATGTTCCATCCGCGTTTAATAGTCCAGCATCGCCAACAAGTTTATTATTTACGTACATAATCTGTGCATGTGTATCAAGAGGTACTGCATAATGGGAACCGTCGAATATAGTTGCATCGAGGACATTCTGATTGAACTCGTCCCAATTAACCCCTACCTCTTCCCCCAACGTATCCAATTCTGTAATTAAACCTTCGTTTATTAACTCAGGTAATACATAGGTGTGGGCAATTCCAAAATCTGGTCCTTTTCCAGCTCCAATACTTGTAAGTAATTTCGTATAATACTCCCCATGTTCCTGCATGATATTATTTACAAAGTAATCCGATTGACTTTCATTAAACTTATCCACAATATTCTTCATGTATTCCGCATCGCCGCCACCAAATAAATTCCACATAACAATTTCTGTTGCACCATCTGGAATTTTTACGTCATTTCCACCACGATTTTTACTTCCAGAACATGCTGCCAGTAAACCTACAATTACCAAAAGACTCAGAGTGACATATAACCATTTCTTCATTGAGCATCCTCCCCCTTCATTCTTTGGTTACAGAAAAAATCTATTGTTCATTAATTCTTATAACTTTCATGAAAGAATATGCTAGTATTTTTTATACTATCTTTAATATATTTTTATTTATTACCCATCTTCTAAGACAAGAAAAGTGCTTTTGTACAGTAAACTTGGTAGCAATAGAAGTCTTTATCATTATGTTATAATCATCCTTGGAGAACTTAATTTACCCTTATGTTTGGGAGAGTTATAGAGTAGGAGAATCATCATGAAACAATACATCGGAGACGGATTACTATTAATTACAGCGATTGTATGGGGAAGCGGTTTTGTAGTTACTGCTATTGCACTAGAATACTTATCCGCTTATCAAGTCATGGCAGGAAGATTCGTTCTAGCAGCAATCATACTTATCTTATTATTTGGAAAAAGGTTAAAAACTCTTTCGAAACAGGTAGTTTGGAAAGGGGCTATTTTAGGAACGATATTGTATATTGGATTCGCATTACAGACAGTGGGGTTAGAATATACAACACCTTCCAAAAATGCTTTTCTAACAGCAGTAAATGTCGTCATTGTCCCACTTATTGCATATTTGGTGTATAAGCGCAAAGTGGACCGCTTTGAAACGACTGGGTCATTGATTGCCATCATCGGCATTGGTTTATTATCGTTACAGGGATCTTTTACAATCAATATTGGAGATTTATTATCACTTGCTTGTGCAGTTGCCTTTGCTTTCGATATTTTTTATACGAATCATTTTGTGAAAAAAGAGGATGCAATTTCTCTAACCATTATTCAATTTATTACAGCAGCATTTATCAGTGTTGTGGTCATTACAATTCAGGGTGATATCCCAACAAGTATGGAGAAAGAGGCTGCATATTCTATCATTTACTTGGCCATATTCTCCACAACAATTGCTTACCTATGTCAAAATATTGCATTTACATATACAACTGCAACAAAGGGTGCAATTATCCTATCATTAGAATCATTCTTTGGGATGGTATTATCCGTACTGATTTTACATGAGGTGCTTACAGTACGAATGATAGTAGGCGCTGCTTTCATTATGATGGCTATCTTCATTACAGAGTTGAAGCCAAACTTGCATAAGAAAAGGATATTAAGGAATTCATAACTAGAATCAAAAAAGGAAAATGGTTGCAAATAAAAACCGAACTATATCTTGATTTCAAACAAGATAGTTCGGTCACTTTCAATTATAATAATTTTTAATTACAAGCGTAGTGTATTTCCGAAGCGGTATAGCAATACTTACATTGTTCGGATTTACATTCAGGTCAAATTGTTTTATCTCAACCTCTATGCTGAATGAAATGGAACAAGATTATTCATTCACTTCGTTTTGTTCTTCTTTTGCCTTTTTATTAGCTGAACGATCATAGAAGTTTGTGAAATGATGATGGATTGTTTCACGCAATATTATTTCCGCACCTGTCACTAATATCCCCTGAATAACAGAACGAATATCCATTCCAAAATATAAAAGACAAGATATAACCGCAAAGATCAACTTTATCCAAGTTTGTAACCAATATGGTATGTTTGGTGTTTGATAAAGGAATAACCCTAAAAAATATAAAGTCGGAATTAATATAAGTGTTTCAGGATAAATGTATATCTTTAAATACTCCATAAAAAGTCTCACCCATTTTTCAACATAAAAAACTGTATACATACTATCGTATGAATAAATAGGTAAGACAATTGTTAATTAGCCTAGACAGGTAGTCCATTTTTCAGATTACTTATTTGTTAATTGGTTTCTTATTTTCTCTATTACTGTCCGATCAAATCCATTCGCAAATGATTGCCCTCTTCTTACAGCTTTACCGAAATGATACTGTTCTGCACCAACGAACTCATGTATATGTTTCAAATTAACACTAGATAAACCAGCCCCAGGCATAATCGAAGGTCCACCATACTCTTGTGATAAATGCACTAACTTCTTAAGGGTAGCCTTACCTTCTTCACAATTTTCTTTTCCCCCAGAAGTTAATACTCGTCGAACATTCTTTTTAAAGGGAATTAAAGAATGATATGCTTCTTTTTGTGAAAGAGCTTCATCAAATGCACGATGAAATGTAATATCTATTTGTTCATAAATTCCAATGATATGCTGAATTGCCTCTATATTAATCGACTTGTCCTGATGTAGTGCTCCGAATACAATCCCCTTTCCTCCAAGTTCAATCACATTTCGGATATCCTCATACATTGTTTCTAGTTCACTTTTTGTGTATTCAAAATGATAACTATGAGTGCGAATCATTATTTGTACAGGAATGGAAACACTTCTTAACACTTGTTTTATCGTTCCATAACTCGGTGTTAATCCCCCTTCACTAATAGCAGAGACTAATTCTAACCTATCTACACCAAGTTTTTCCGCTTCAACAGCTTCCTCTTTCGTTTGAACAATCACTTCTATAAGCATCAATCATCCCCCTATTTACTTTAATCACTATCCTTTATCTTTTCATCATAACGTATCCAATAATGTTTTCACATAAACCCTTCCATTATATAAGTTTATATTTGAATTACTCATTTTAATCGTGTATGATTAAATCGTACACGATCAAAAACTTGTTTGGAGGAATCATGATGCCAACTGTTTATGACTATACCGTGAAGAAAACAAATGGAAATGAACATTCTTTACAGGATTATGAAGGAAAGCTATTAATTATTGTAAATACTGCAAGTAAGTGTGGATTAACGAATCAGTTCCAAGAGCTTCAAGAACTTTATGATAAGTACAAAGATCAAGGATTAGAAATTTTAGGATTCCCATGTGGTCAATTCAATAATCAAGAATTTGATAATATTGAGGAAACAACAGAATTCTGTCAATTAAATTTCGGTGTAACGTTTCCGATGTATGGAAAGATAGATGTAAATGGTAAAAATGAAGAACCTTTATTTACTTATTTAAAATCGGAAAAATCAGGACTTCTTTTAAACGATATTAAATGGAATTTTACTAAATTCTTAGTTAATCGTAATGGACAGGTTGTGAAACGATATGCACCAACAACAAATCCTTCTAAAATAGAGAAAGATATTTTGAAGCTACTTTAATCCAAGGGGAAGATATCTCATGAAAGATTTCTTAACATTAGATAACCAACTTTGTTTTACCATTTATGATGTTAGTAGCCAATTTACAAAACTATATGCTAAAGTTCTTCACCCCTTTGGAATTACGTATCCTCAATACTTAGTTCTACTTGCTCTTTGGGAAAAAGATGGTCTAACAGTGAAAGAATTAGGGGAACGTCTAGACTTAGGAACTGGCACACTAACCCCGATGATTAAAAGAATGGAAGCAAATGGTTGGGTAAAAAAAGAAAGAGCAACTACAGATGAGCGCAAAGTTTCTATCCTTTTACAGCCAAAGGCACTAGAACAAAAAGCAGCAATCAATCATGAGATTGCTAAAGAAGTCATTTCTTGTAATATTGAGCTAACAGAATACGAACAATTATTACGTCAGCTAAAACAACTGAAGGGCAAATTGACTAAACGCCTGTAATTTAACAAAATAAGACCGTGCTTTTTTCTTAAAGCACGGTCTTTCACTATTTTATACAACTTTATTTTTAACACTCTTTGACCACAACAATCCAATAAATGTGCCGACTATACTAGGTAAAAGCCAACCAAGTCCGATGTCATACAAAGGTAAATAATTAAGATAGAAGGTTTTAACAGCATCCAATACCGGGAGTGCAGCAGTTGGAAGACTTTTTATGAGCGTACTATAGCCGTCGAAAAAGCTGACGCAAAACGCAAAAAAGATAGCAATTGCATATACACTCTGTTTATGACCAAATAATGGTGAGAAAAGAGTTAATATAATGAGTACAATCGCTAAGGGATAAAGTAACATTAATACTGGAACAGCATACTCGATAATATTATTCAAACCAAAATTAGCAACAAATAATGATGTAAGGCAAAGTGCGAAAACAAATATTTTATAACTCACTCTTGGAAGAAGCTGATGAAAAAACTCACTACAAGCTATAATTAATCCAATACTAGTCTTCAAACAAGCGAGAATAATTATAATCGCTAATAATATGGAACCAAATGACCCGAAATAATACTGGGCAACGGCAGCAAAGACTAAACCACCATTCTCAAATGCGCCTATCGCTGATACACTAGATGCCCCCATATAAGTAATCAGTCCATAAATAAGCATCATCAATACCATTGCAAAAACTCCAGCTTTCCAAGTTGCATTCGCAATCTCTTTTGTCCTTGTAATTCCTTGTCTTTTTATTGCATTAATAACAACGATCCCAAATGCAAGTGAAGCAAGTGCATCCATCGTGTTATATCCCTCTTTAAAACCAGTCATAAAAGCTAAACTACTGTACGGTTCCACTGGTTTTTCAAAATGCCCCATCGGTTTAATAATAGCAATGACAATTAAACTAAATAAAAACACTAAAAATGTTGGGGTTAAATATTTTCCGATATAATCCATAATCTTTGCAGGATTAAGCGAGAAAAAATAGACAATTACAAAGAAAATAACGCTGAAAATTCCTAAATATAAACTTGCAGATGATTGGTTAATATATGGTTCAAAACCTACAACAAACGGTACGGTTGCTGTTCGAGGAATCGCAAAAAATGGACCAATAGTTAAGTATAGTGCAACAGAAAAGACAACACCAAATAAAGGATGGACTCTAGCTGCTAATTCCCTCAAACTATTGCTTCCCGATAATCCAAAAGCTAAAACTCCGAGAAATGGCAGCCCTATTGCAGTAAAAAGGAATCCTATTAATGCAGGCCAAAAATTTGTACCCGCAAGTTGCCCCATATGGATTGGAAAGATTAAATTGCCTGCACCGAAGAACATCCCAAATAGCATCGTACCGATGATCGCATAGGCTGAAAATGACATTTTTTGTTGCATGTTTTACTCCTTCTAATTGAAATCCAACTATTAATTCTTTACTAATGTATAATATCTTTTTTGTTCCAAGACTTCCATGACTACTTTACTCTTTGCCAATAATAGATAGCTAACTGGGTGCGATCTCGGATTTCTAGTTTGTCTAATATAATCGTTATCATATTACGGACCGTACCAACACTTAAATACAGCTGAGCTGCTATTTCTTTATTTGATAGTCCTTGCGCAATTAATTCAACGATTTCTGTCTCTCGTTCAGTTAGTCCCTCTAATGCAGCCGTATCAGGTTCCGTTATTGTCTTTAATACATCTCCATCTAATATGACAGATCCAGCTTTTAATGCCCTGATTTGCTGCGCCATATTTTCAATTGATGCTGATTTAAGTAAATAACCCTCTGCGCCGGCCTTTAATGCTAGTCTAATATTCCTTTCATCCTGAAACGTAGTTAACATCATAATTTGAATGGTTGGCCAATTTTCTTTAATTCTTTTCGTACTTTCTATTCCATCCATTACCGGCATTTGTATATCCATTAAAATTACATCTGGCTTCTCCCTTTTGCACAATTCAATCGCTTCTTCACCATTAGAAGCTGTACTAATGACTTCCAAATCCCTTTCTTTTCCAAGTAATAGCTGCAAACTTTGACAAACTAATTTATCATCATCAACAATTAACAGCTTCATTATTCACTCTCCTTTTTCTAACGGAATGACACAAACAAGTAAAAACCCATATTCTCTATTTATAGATAAACTTCCTCCCAAGGAACGAGATCGCATTTGTAAACTCCTTAATCCACTTCCTGATTGACTATTTTTATTAATCGTGCCATTATCTTGAATCGATAGACGAACAATCGCTTCTGTTACCTGTAATTCGATATCTACTTTCGTTGCATTACTATGCCTAGCAACATTAGTTAATGCTTCTTTTAAACATGATTCTAACAGCTCCCATATATAAGCCGGAACATTTAGCATATCACCAGACTTGTGATACACAGTTTCAATCTGTTGAAAGTTTTGCAAAATGGTATCTAAGCGTTCACCACCAAACTTGGTGATAGGAGTCATGTCATGAACATAATCTCTCAAGTGTTTTGTACTACGTTGGAGCCGATTTTTAACTTCCTCCAATAATGCGTAAGCTTCTACTGGATCCTTTACATACTCATATGCTTGTAAGGCTAAGGATGCACCAGTTAAATCATGCCCTAAATGATCATGTAACTCTCTTGATATTCGATATCTTTCCATTAGTTCCGCCTGATGAGAAGCGCTTTGAGTTGCTGTCAATAAATCTATTTTAAGGCGTTCTAGCTCATACCTGGCCCTTCGTTGTTCATCTACTTCTAATCTGTACATCTCTTGATTTTTTACGGAAATAAAGGAAAATATTCCAAAAAGCAATGACTGCAGAAAGAACCAAAAAATTAAAGATGAAGAAGGTGATGGAGTAAATAGACTCATAAACAAAAACAGCGAAAATACCCATTTTCCTTTCATTGCAAGTTCAAATATCGGTAGCGCCAAACCAAAATAACTAATATCTGTAATAGGAAAAAACAATATGCAAATTACGACATCGATGACATTACTCCAAATTGGTAATGGAAACCGCCAACGTAGACTAGTCATCATTAATAACAGGAGAATGAGGATAAACGAACTATGAACGAAATCACCGATAATCCATAAATAAATAAGAACAGCTATCATTAGAAAGCGCCAGCTATTTACAAATAACATTGGCTCAACTAGTTTCGTCATCCTATCCCCCCATTTCTTCATTGAATCTTTCTTATACTCCCGATAATCATAAATACGGTTGTATAAAGCCATAGTACTCCATTAATCAATAGAAAATCGAGCATTTCTTCTCCATATACAATCCAATTTAATCCTTCAGCAAGCCAATACGTTGGAAATATAACCGCAATTCTTTTTAATAAATCAGGAAATAATTCAATTGGTATCATTAACCCACCTAGAACAACAATTAGAAAAATAAGTGACATATAAATTAGAAAAGAAATATCTTTCTTTCGGAAAATCGATATCCATGCTAAAGCAATTGCTAAAGAAACAAAACTAAACGATACAAATAAGAAAAAGAGTGAGCTAGGTTGATACAGCTCCTGCCCAAAAAGTACACCACCGTAAACGACAATAGCACACTGAGCGATTAGAATAACGGAATAAGCTAGCTGATTTTGACTTAAATAATGAAAATGACTAATTGGTGCAACGGCTAACCTTTTAAAAACTCCTTTTTCTCTATCTTCTAGTATTATCGTTGCTAACCGGATACCAATAAATAATATTAAAATACCAAAATATTGGTACCCGTAGGGGAGAAAAGGCCAAGGATCTCCTGCAGGTAAAAAAATACATGTCATCGGGAAGAGTGTCAGGAAGACTAAATTGGTTTTGTTACTAAAACTCCTCTTTAATGCAAACCTAAATACCGTCACACCATTCTCCTCCTCCCTAGAACAAGCATCACAATAAATAAGACAATAATTGCACCAAGGAGTGTATTCGCTTGTAACCATGCTTCCCCAGTATTTGATTGACTCATCTCGTGAACCGCACTAATCGATAAAGCGAGCGGATTTCCGTATGACCCTAAAAACTCAAAAACAGCATTTGCAGGCATTGGAAAAAAGAATCCTGCTAAAATAACGAAACCAACCCCATACACTTCACTTAATCGTTCGGCAATTTTATAATTTTTTACAGAGAAAATGAATATTAAACAAACTATAATTGATAAAACTGCTAATAAGAAAAGGATATACAGCATCCATAGCCAACTAGCCCAAACAACACTTAAAACGAGTTGCGCATAAACCATTAATATGACACCTAAGAAAATGGAATAAACGATACCACACATCATGATCGAAAAGGCATACATTGTCTGATTGAAAGGCAAAGCATATATCCTCGTTTTATTTTCTGTAAATAAATCGGTGTGGATAAGATACATTACAATGGAACCGCTAAACAGTTGAAACACGAGAATCATTTGCATTGTATTTACATATATCATTGGTTCTCCTGTATCTGATGCGACAATGCCTGAAAGTATAAAGGAAAAAACTGTGATTAAAATAATTGGAACAACAAGTAATAGTAGCAATACAACATAGTTGCGAAGCATACGTATCGCTGTAAATTTGATTGTGGAAAGAACACGCATTATGCTTCCCCCTTATCTCTTAGCTGCTTTCCAGTTAACGTTAGAAAGACATCTTCCAGATTCGGTTTTGCTGCTTGGATTCCAATTACTCCTACATGTTCCTTCACAAGTGTGATAATACGATCTAAATTTCCGGAATCAAATGCAGAAATAATCGTTATTTCATTTCCAGATACAACAATTTTTTTAACACCGGCAATATTCTCTAATGCTTCTACTGGTACACTTCCTGAATCAGTGACGACAATTTTCACTCTTTCTTCATGCTGAACAGTTTGAATTAGTTCTTCTACTGTTCCTTCTTTAATAATTTGACCTTGATCCATAATCACTACTCTAGATGCAATCGCTTCGACTTCTTCCATGTAGTGAGTTGAATATAAAATAGTCGTGCCATTCTCTCGTAATTTTTTCACTGCTTCTAAAATATAATTCCTTGACTGTGGATCAATCCCTACTGTTGGCTCATCCATTATTAAAAACTTTGGTTTATGAGTCAGTGCACAAGCAATATTTAACCTACGCTTCATCCCTCCAGAAAATTTGCTAGGCAATTTCCCTCCCTTATCTCCTAAGCCCACAAATTCCAACGCTTCCTTTACCCTTCTTTTCTTCACTTCTCCTTTTAACCCATATACACCTGCGAAGAATTGTAGATTCTCTTTCGCTGTTAATTCTTCAAATACCGTAATCTCTTGAGTGACTATCCCGATTTTTTCTTTGTTTTGATTGGAAAAAGGATTTTTCACTGCTCCAAAAATCTCAATCTGCCCACGTTCAATAGGAATAATTCCCGTTAAAGTTCGAATTAACGTTGTTTTACCTGCCCCATTAGGACCAAGTAGTCCAATTATTTCACCATCATTAATATCTAGGTTTATATAATCTAGCGCTACATATGATCCATATCTTTTTACAACGTCCTGCATGGAAACAATTCTCATATCATTCATCCTTTACCGTTATTGTTACTCCCATTATTACAATCTTTATTTTCCTTCGATAGTTACAATTGTCATTAAATAAAGTCCAAGTAAAATTCACAATCAACACAGTAAGTAGCAAATGAGTTAAGTTTATAGAAATTTGATATAATAACTACTTGACAACATGTTGATGCAAAGGAGAACTATGTATGAAAAAATTTATTAATGCGACTATATATGGAGACCCACAATCTCATGAAATTTTAGTAGAAAACAATCTGTTTAAAGCTATAGGGAATGATCTAGGTAACGCTGATGAAGTGATTGATTTAGAAGGTCGTTTAGTGTTACCACCATATGTTGATCCGCATTTACATTTAGATTACATTTTTTCTGGCCTAGGTGAAGGAAATGCTAATGTTTCCGGTACATTATTTGAAGGTATCCAACGTTGGAGTGACAATAAGAAATCACTAACAGAAGAATTAGTACGGGAAAGAGCACTAAAAGGAATTCAAAAAGAAGTTAGTCATGGAGTGCAATATATTCGGACACATGTCGATATTACCGATCCTAATTTAACCGGAATGAAAGCTTTATTAAAAATTCGTGAGGAATTAAAGGATATCGTAACATTACAATTAGTAGCTTTCCCACAAGAAGGGTTTTTCCGCTATAAAGGGGCAGAGCAGTTAATGGAACAAGCTCTTGAAATGGGAGCTGACGTAGCTGGTGGAATTCCCCATTTTGAAATTTCCTATGAGCATGGTGTTGAATCATTAAGACGTATTGTCGATATGGCTATTAAATATAACGTGATGATTGATATTCACTGTGATGAAAATGATGACCCTAATAGTAGATTTTTAGAAGTGTTAAATGCTCTTGTTATGGAAAAAGACTATGGAGAATTCACAACAGCTAGTCATACTTGTAGCTTCGGCTCTGTTGAAAATAGTTATGCCAATAAAATGTTAGGTTTATTTAAAGAATCTAAAATTAACTTTGTTTCCTGTCCAACAGAGAATGCTCATTTACAAGGACGTGGTGATACTTACCCTAAGCGACGCGGTCTAACACGTGTAAAAGAACTATTAGTAAATGGAAATAATGTAGCATTTGCTCAAGATTCAATCGCAGATTACTGGTATCCACTAGGTAATGGAAATATGATGAATATTTTAGATAACGGAATCCACTTAGCACACTACACACATATCGATGAAATTAATAAGGCGTTTGATTTAATTACATACAACGGCGCCAATATTATGAGGGTTAACAACGAGTATGGAATAGAAGCAGGAAAACCTGCCAACTTCATCGTTTTGGATGCGAAAGATCCTTACGAAGCAATCCGTGAGCGTGCAGAAGTACTAGCATCCATTCGCAATGGAGAATACTTATTCAAACGTGAACCAAGAAAAAATGAAATCGAAATTGATTTTTTGAAACAATGAATCTACTCAAAGAAAAGGGCTGTCTAATAAGTCATAATCATCGACTTGTTGACGGCCCCTTTCTTTTTATATCTCTCTTTTACGTTGACTGTCGATTTTGTAAAAGATGACAATTTTACTACCCGAATATTAAGGAATCGTTTACCGATTGTATATTGGAAAGCGCTGATATAATCGCATATTAACTAGGTAGCTAATTTACAGTTACTCGTAAAAGAATTTGATATTAATATCCTGATCATAGTCACCAAAGTGTTTACCAAAAAGGTTAATTCCTCCTGGATAAATAGTATTGCTAGGTGAGGAAATTTTATATTTAATTGCACCTTTATTATCCTTTAATAATTTTTCAAGCGTTAAATCATGAATTTTTACTCCATCTAGAAAAGTACCATTGTGATCAACTTTTATTGTTTTTAGAATTCCATATTCTGTTCCTAATTCCCACCAGTTTGGTGTGAGTCTCCCCTTTCGATCCCCGAAATCACCAGGGCTTGTCCAAGTTGTGAGGAGGATATCATCTAAGTAGAATTCTATATCCGACTTAAAGTTATTATTATATCCCGTATATTCTGAACATATTTCATTGGAAATTTCGATCGTTTTTAATTTACTTAAATCTATATCGTAAATAGGTAAATTATAGGAAATATAGCCTGATGTAAACCATAATAGACTTATTTTTTCACGATCAGGAAAATAAAATATATTTGGATTATCAACATGACCTAATATCTTCTCATTTGATGCAATACCACAAGGAGCTGAGATTTTAAAATCATAATAGGAACCAATCGGAATATTTTTTTCTATATATTTTTTTCTATTCCTTTCTCTATTGCTATTAAAAATTAAAACAACCTCTTCTTTGTTTAATTGACATATCTTCAATCTACCTCTAATTCCCTTTTCCGAAATAGAAGTAATAATACCAGCATCCTCCAGAATGTTGATATGTTTTGTAATAACCGCAGCAGATAAATCTAATTCGCTACTCAGCTCACTAATCGATCTGTCTCTATCTAGTAATAAATTTATTATTTGTAGCCGTGTTTTGGAAGCTAACGCTTGAAAAAAGTCTAAATGAGTTTCATTTACTTTTAAAAAATCTGAATTCTGCGACATCATTATCCCTTTCTATTGGCACTTTTTACTATTATATCATGAAAAAAATTTTATTGACTTGAAGAAAATCTATGTTATATTTAATTCATAAATTAGCTAAACAGTTAATATTAGGAAGAATAAGTTAATGAAAGGGGATTATAATGGAAAAGGTAAAATACCCTAATCCACAAAGAATTAGGAAGAATTGGTTAGATTTAAATGGGAAATGGTTGTTTAAACTAGATAAAATTGAGAGCGCAAACAAAACGGAGCCGATTAAAAAGAAGGATTTTGATTTAGAAATTACTGTGCCTTATAGTTATATGTTTAAAAAGTCTGGTATAGATAATCAAGAATATTTTCCTGTAGTCTGGTATTATCGTGAATTTGAACTAAATAAACAAACGAATAAGAGTTATATTTTAAATTTTGAAGCTATTGATTATAAATGCGATATTTGGATTAATGATGTATTTGTAAAAACTCATGAAGGAGGACATGTCCCTTTTGAAATTAATGTAACTCCTCATGTTAGTACTCATAATACGATAACAATTAGAGTGGAAGATAATAATGATACAAATCAACCGATTGGAAAACAAAGTTGGAAAGATGAGAACTTTTTATGTTGGTATACTCGTACAATTGGAATCTGGCAGAATGTTTGGTTAGAAGAAACCGGAAACACTTACATCACTGACTTTACAATGAAACCTAATATTCATACAGCAGAACTAATGATAGATGCCACTATTAACAATAATAAAAACGCTTTAATTGAAGCTACCGTTAGCTATAATGGTCAATTTATTACTAAAATGATTAGTTCCTTTAAGAATCGTCGAGCTAAATTTTCAATCGATGTTAGTAGTAACTTGCCTAATTTCAGACTATTTTATTGGCATCCAACCGATCCTAATTTATATGATATTGAACTTAATATTATTGATGAGAATAATATACTGGTAGATTCAATCGAGAGTTATTTCGGAATGAGAGGAATCGAGAGCCACGAAGAAAAGATTTATATCAATGATCAAGAATTCTATCAAAAACTAATATTAAATCAAGGTTATTATCCGGATGCTGGTTTAACAGGAACGACCAATGAATTTCTATATGATCTGAAGAAAATTAAGGAAATGGGCTTCAATGGCTTGAGAATACATCAAAAAATAGAGAGTCATAGATTATTATATTTATGCGATAAATTAGGCCTTGTTGTATGGGCAGAAATGCCAAGTTTCTTTGAGTTTAGTCGTATGTCAAACGAAAATATGTTCAAAGAGATTCATCCATTTGTTGATAAACATATTAATCACCCTTCCGTTATTATCTATGTTGTCATGAATGAGTCATGGGGAGTTAATGAAATTTCTCATAATGAAGAAGAACAAAACTTTGTGAATGCATTGTACTACACAGTTAAATCATTAGATAAAACACGTTTAGTTGTTGGAAATGACGGTTGGGAACATACTTTAACTGATGTATGTACTATTCATGATTACAATACCGATGAGCGTACGTTTGAAGCTTCTTATGAAAATAAAGAAATGGTAATAAGAGAAAGCCCTTCCTTAACTAGTGGTAGAAAAACATACTGTAAAGGTTATGAACACCAACAAAAACCCTTTATTATCAGTGAATATGGTGGCTTAGCCTATCAGCAAGATCAAACAGAAGCTTCTTGGGGTTATGGAGAACGTATTCAATCAAAAGAAGATGTATTACTAAAAATAGAGAATCTAACAAAAGCTGTAATGAAGATAGAATTTTGTAGTGGTTTTTGCTATACGCAATTAACAGATGTTGAGCAAGAAGTGAATGGTTTATTAGATCATAACCATCAATATAAATTTGATCCAAAAGAAATTAGAGCTATTCTAGAATCTGATCGTCAATATGGGTTCACATTCAAATGAAATGGGGAGAACAAATGCAGGCTTCAGCAAATAGTGTAGATAATATTAAGATAGATGTAAATCATGAGAAAGTAAGCCTGAAGGAATACTTGGCCTATTTTTCATATGGTTTTGGTCAATGCTTTAGTTTTGGTTTGGTAGGTACGTTCATCTTATTCTTTTATACGGATATTTTAGGTATTTCAGCAGTAGCAGCAAGTATCATTTTCTTAATCGCAAGAATTTGGGATGCAGTTATTGATCCGATTGTAGCTGGATTTATGGATACAAGAAGAACAAAACATGGAAAATTTAGAGGGTATATGAAGTTTACTCCCATATTAATTGTTGTTTCCACCATATTCTGTTTTATGTCCCCTGATATAAGTGTAACAGGGAAAGTAATATATGCTGGTGCTACTTATATTCTATGGGGAACGGTTTATGCTTTTTCTGACATTCCGTTTTGGTCTCTTTCCACAGTTATTTCTAACAAAGGACAAGATCGCACAAAATTGTTAACAGTAGCTAATTTAGGTGTTTATGGTGGAATAGGAATGGTTGGATTTTTAGTTCCAATCTTGCTTGGCATTTTCGATAAAACGAATACTCCACCAATAAGTTATCTGATTACAGTTGGTATCATTATGATAGCAGCATATATCTTAATGTTTCTTGGGTATAAATATACGAAAGAACGTGTATTACCGTCTCATAATGAAAAAGTAACGTTCAAAGATGTGATAGAATCAGCTAAAGCTAATAAGTACATGTTTAAGATTTTACTTGTATTTTTCTTAAATATCTTTATGAATATTGTACAAGGTATCATCCTGTATTTCTTTACCTATAATTTAAATGCTCCTCAACTAATGAGTGTCTTTGGAATAATTGGAACTTTAAGTGCTGTAGGGTTTTTATTTATCCCAATTTTGACAAAGTATTTTAAGAAGAGAAATATCTTAAGAACATTGCTAGCATTGGATATCCTATTGCGCATCGCTTTCTTCTTAATTGGATATGACAGCACAGTATTAGTTATCACATTTTTAGCTATTACTCAATTACTATATTCTGCTACTGGACCAATTATTTCTGCAATGCTTTCAGAAACAGTGGAATATAGTGAAGTAAAGACTGGAAAAAGAACAGAAGCCATCGTTTTTGGTGGACAAACTTTTGCTGGAAAATTATCTGTTGCTCTAGCAGGTGCTTTGACAGGATTTATATTATCGTTAATAGGCTACCAAGCTAATGTTGAACAAACAGAATTCACTTTAAATGGCCTATTTATAGCAGTCTCTATTCTCCCAGCCTTAGGTTCATTCTTACGATTATTATTGCTATCAAAATACGATTACACAGAAGATGAATTTAACGAATGCATCCGAATACTTCAAGACCGAAAATCAAAAGAAGTTAGATTTCGGGACATGGGGTCAGGAAAATTGTCCCACTTTTTACAAGCCGAACAGGATAAAAATATCTGATTTTCGGTACATGCTATCTGCAAAGAAATTAAATATGATTTTTTTTAAAAATCTGCAATGGCATTTTTCAAAACATAAGTTAACTCCCCCTCTAGCATTAGAGGAGGAGTTTTTTAAAAAAACCACTATTGTTTTATCTACGAAAAGTACTAATTCAGGGATGAGCTTCGATGTTACTTTACGATTACATAACTTATCTATTTTTCGGGTGTCTTACTAAACACAAGTCTCCTTCCTATATATCATTGCTCTCCAACCACTATGTAAATTACCCTAAAAGCTTCAATTAAGAAAATAAAAAACCCTAATACTAAGCATAGTCAAAGTGTTAGGGCATCATTTCTATACATATTCATGGTTTCAAAACAACTTTAATACAATTATCTAATTTCGCATCAAATATCTCATAACCATGTTTCGCATCTTCTAACGGCATTGGATGAGTGATGATATCACTTAAGTCCACTTTTCCTGCTGCAATTAAATCATGTAAGTGTGGCATATAGTGGATGACAGGTGCTTGACCTGTACGTAAGTTGACATTGCGCTGAAAAATATCTCCTAATGGAAAACCATTATACCTAGAGGAATAAATGCCTGTTAGTTGAATATTACCACCTTTTCTCACTGCTTGACTTGCAATGACTATTCCCCCCATCGCTCCTCCATGGAGCTTGAGCCCTGATGCTAAAAATTCTAGGTCAGACATTTTTCCACTCATCCCAACACAATCAATGACAACATCAGCACCACCTTTTGTTATTTCATGCAAATACGATCCAACGTTCTCATAATCCTCAAAATTAATAACTTCCACATTATTTGTTCGTTTTGCATGGTCTAAGCGGTAGCCAACATAATCAACAGCAATTACCCTTTTCGCTCCTTTTAACCAAGCAAACTTTTGTGCTAATAAACCAACAGGACCACATCCAAGGATAATGACTGTGTCACCTGCTTTCATGCCGGAATTATCTACACTCCAGTACGCAGTTGTTCCTGCATCTGCTAACATAATGAGGTTATCATCATCTACTTCACTATTTTCTGGCACTTTGAAAGGAGTGAAGTTTCCGAATGGTACACGCATATACTCTGCTTGACCACCGGGATAGCCACCTGCTGTGCCGGAATAGCCAAAATATGCTCCCATTTCCCCGTTATCGTTAGAATTATCACATTGGCTCTCTAATTCATGTTTACAAAACCAGCACTCACCACAACTCACATTAAATGGGATCACTACACGGTCTCCCTTTTTTACCTTTGTAACATCGGGCCCCACTTCTTCGACAATCCCCATTGGTTCATGACCAATAATATAATTTTCTTGCAGGTTAGGAATCATCCCATGAATGAGATGCAAATCAGATCCACAAATGGCGGTACTCGTCAATTTAACGATAATGTCATCTGCTTTCTGTATACTAGGTGCATCAACTTCTTTTACAACTACTTCTTTTACACCTTGAAATGTTACAGCCTTCATTATATATCTCCTTTTCTATTGAGGTGGGGTTGGGTATAACCCTTTTCTGTTATTGTTTTCTGGGAAGAGATTAAGTCCAGCTATATCAATTGCATTTTGAGCTGCTTTCAAATCCAATACTTGTTGTTCACTAACATCGTATGGATGGAACCATTTCTTTTCCATCATTAAATTGATTACTTCAGTTTGATAGTCTATCGCTGCTTCCATTTGGTTACGTATCGTTGTTCGTACTTCTGGGCTAGCTGCTTCTGTCAAAGCAACCGCATAATTTCGAATTGATTCTTTTACTGTGATCAATAAATCGAGTGCGATACCTGAATCTACTTTTTCTGGCATTCCAATAGAATTTATCGGGTCTAAATAGTCATTCATCGAAGTCACCTCTCTTGCTCTGTTCTTGTATATCCATAAAGACGTTGTAATTCTCTAATATCCGTTATCGACATATCCACATTTTTCTGCATCAATCTCCGTAAATCTTGGTCAAAAACAACACCTTGCATTAGCTTTGATTTAAGCAACCCTACTGTCTTCATATTTAATAATTCATGAGTATCTACTGTTTCATGAAAAGCTAATTTCTCTTTGCCCAATGTGGAACCTCCTTACAATTTTCAAACTATGCATAACTTCCCCCCAATCGCTCATCATATTCAGAATATAGTACTGTAGTTGGAAATTTAATGAGAATAACAAGGATTGAAATACACAAGCTATGAAAAAAGAGGTGAGTTAATTGAAAAGCAAAATGGCACTTCATGAACGATTGGAATTACAAGAAATATTAACATTTAAAAATTTATGTTTAACCAAAGCTGCAACGATGCATGGATTAATCAAATGTGACCAATTAAAAAGTATTTTAGAAACTGACGTGGCAGAGGGGAAAAAGCATGTGGAACAATTAAATAACTTATTGGTAAATAGGAGTGTTGTGTCTTGACGAATATGATACAAAAAATTGCTGGTTTAAGTGGGATGACCGATCAAGTTATAGCAACAGACTTTCTAATCTCTACAAAATCAGCAGTTCGCAATCTTTCATTTGCATTAACGGAATCTGTTACACCTGATGTACGAGAGGTTCTAAGAGAACAATTAAGCTATGCCATTGAGGCACATGAAAAAATTAGTCAATACATGATGGAAAAAGGATATTACAATCCTAGCGATTTAGATAAACAGCTGCAGGTTGAACTTAAAGCTTCAAAAGCAGCTTTGAAATTAGCAAGGTAAGTCTATTAACAATTAAAGGCTTAGTACCTATAGACAAACTGTCCATGTACTAAGCCAATTCAGTAAATATTATTATTCAATAATCTCCGTATGGAAGCAACGTTTCATATGATTTAACATCGTTTCACCAAGGTCCGTGAAAGTTGCTACTCCTCGTTGATGAACTACAGTTTTAAACCCTTCTGCATCCGCTCCTGCAACCGTTAAAAAGTCACAAATATCAGTTGTTACTCCTACAATATGAACCTTTTCTACTCCTGCATCTCTCAATGTTTCAGCCAAACCTGTTTGGAAAAATGCATTATAATTTGTCTTTGGAGAATAAATAACATTTTCATGGTCCTTATTTTCTTGATACCATACATTCAAATCTCCATATAATTGTTGACCTGCTGTATCTACCACATTATGTGGTGGCCATAATTCAAAATGCGGGTCATTTGGTTGATGCGCATCCATTGAAACTACGACTACATTCCCATCGGTTAGAAATTTAGTTGCTAAAACCTTAATATAGGGTATTATGTCTTGTGCAGGTTTTCCAACAGTTAGCGGTCCATCATCCGCCACAAAATCATTACTCATATCAACAATTAATAAAGCTTCTTTTACCATTTAAACCAAGCCCCCAATATGTATAGTACTGACTGCTTTTTGACTATTTCATCAAAGTGTTATATGGATGAACACCATATTCTTTACTTATCATTGTACCAAACCAGTCTACCTAAAACGAACAAGATAGCTCTTATGAATTGCTTACGAGCATGACTTTGAATCAGACATTTTTTCTTGAATCAACTGCTCCAGTTTTTTTGTACTATTTTTTTGCTCAGGGGAACCATGCCTCGAATTAAGTTTTGTAATTTCTCTGTAGGATATTTCATCAGTGTTTCCCCATTTTTTCCAAGGTACTTTATCATACTTATGATGCTGGTAATACCTCCAAAGGAGGAAGCTTCCTGGAGCATAATTATATGTGCCCATGTTAATGGGATTATCTACAATCTCTCCAGATTCCGTATGATAGACAACTTCAAAACGGCCACTCTCCGATATAAATTTCACATGATAAGCAGCATCCGATTCTGCTTCTTCATATCTATGAAATCTAGCACTGAACAGTCTCCATTTTCCACAAGCGGCTAATTCCATCATATCCTCCAACCGTTGAGGTGCCTCTCCATATTGATTCAGTACATTGCGGAAATAATGAATTTCCTCTGTTATGTATGTAAGTTTTCTAACATAACGATCAAACGTGTCAAAAAACAAATGATGATTCTCATGTCCAACTAACCGCGCTTTATTTTCTTCCAAATCATTCATCATCTGAAGCAAAATTGCATGGGCTGCAATCGATTTTGATCGGTCCAATCGATACCATTTCCGATGCTGTGAGCGAATCTGGTCATATTGCTCTGAGAGTTCGGTAAAATATGTTTCCGATAAAAACTCAGTTTTCGTATCTACGTCGATATTAGGATATTCATAATCTTCATTAAGAAGATAAGTTCCGTAAATGGACCCTAAAAATAAGATAACAAAAACCAAAGGAAACATTTTCGAAGGTCGAAGAGATAATTTAGCTCTAATTTCCCCCACCCTTTCTACACTATCCTTCTCATTATTATTCTAGTAAACTTCCATTTATCCTTTTTATTAATTATNTTGATTTTCGCTCCTGTACACTCGCTTTCCGCGGGCACGGCCTCAGCTAACTTGGCAAAGAAAACCGCTTTGCCAAGTGGATCTTCGGCTCGTGCTGTTCCCGCAGGAGTCTCGTGTACATCCGCTACAATCTACTAAGTTGTTAACAACAATGAACTTTAACAGAACCAATTATTATCTAAACTATTATCATTATATAGTTAGGAAAATCTAACATTCTAACTGTTTTTAACGTAAAAAACTCACCATTATCGTTGTACCAACCATGGTGAGTTTCCCTAAGTGAAAATTTATTCTATTTCTGTTGTCTTTCTTTTTTTCATTATCTCCGTAATGAATGAATCTATTAGTATTATCAATACACCTATACTGAGTGCATAATCGGCAAAATTAAGAATACCTTGCCGAAATTGAAAATGAATAAAATCTGTAACTTGATTAAACAATACTCGGTCAATGGCATTACCAATTGCCCCACCAACAAAAAAAGCAGTCCCTATTACCAGTAACTTTCCATTTATATAACCTTTTTTAAGCATATAAATGGAAAGTATAGTAACTATGATTGCAACTGGGACAAATAGACGTCCATACCCTTGAAACCAGCCAAAGGCAGCTCCACTATTTTGAATGTGGGTAAAGTGTAATACTCCATTTACAACCTCTATTGTATCCCCTATTTGTAAATGTGTCCGAACCCAATACTTTGATAACTGATCAATTACAATGATTAATATTGTTACACTATAAAAAAGGATCATAATCACACTTTCAGTACTTTGAATTTTTGACTAATTAGATTAGGATACTCAATACGTTACCATAAAGTCTTCAAATGCATCTACATTTAATGGCTTACTGTAATAATATCCTTGTCCAAGAATACATCCATCTTTACTAAGTTCATCCACATGTTCCTCTAGTTCAATTCCCTCTGCAATCACTCTTAATCCAATAGATTTTGCTAATTTAATAATAGCCCTCGCAATTTCTTTACTCTCTTTATTTGTGTGAATATCCCTAATAAATGATTGGTCAATTTTCAAAGTATCAATTGGAAATTCTTTAATATAACTTAATGAACTATAACCAGTTCCAAAATCATCAATAGAAATCTGTACACCTAGTTTTTTTATTTCATGTAAAACTGGAATGGTACTTTTTATATTTGCCAAAACACTTTCGGTTATTTCTAATTCTAGTCTAGTTGGATCAAATTCTGTCTCTTGCAAAATGGATTTTAGCTTAGTGACGAAATGTATATCCTCTAACTGACGAACTGAGATATTTACAGATAAAGATAAATGTGGATAGTCCTTACTTTGCCATGTAGTTGCTTGCCGACAACTTTCTCTAAGTATCCACTCTCCTAATGGAACAATTAATCCTGACTCTTCTGCTAATGGAATAAATTTCCCAGGAGATATAATCCCTAATTCGGGATGCTTCCACCTTACCAACGCTTCCATTCCCATTAACTTATTGGTAATTAAGTTCACTTTTGGTTGATATTCTAAATAAAATTGTTCATTATTAATTCCTTGTCTTAATGCATTTTCAAGTAATCGTCTTTCCAGAGATTGATGTTCCAAATCTTGATTAAATATCTTATAATCACTCTTGCCACGGTCTTTAACATAATAGAGTGCCGTATCTGCATTTTGGATTAAATCCTCTGGCGACTTTCCATGTTCCGGGAAATGTGCTACACCAATACTACAGGTAATCGAAGTTTCTTGATTAGATATGTTTATAGGATATTGAAACTCTTCTAACATCCTATCAACAATTTTTATTACATCATCAACATCCTTAGCATCTTTAATCATGACTATAAATTCATCTCCGCCAAATCTAGCAACCACATCTGATGGACGTATCACTTTTTTGATTCTATCAGCGGCTTCTTTAAGGACAATATCTCCTGCATCGTGCCCCCATTGATCATTAACCTGTTTAAAATTATCCAAATCGATAAAAAGAACAGTCAATTTAGAATCGGAATACCTTCGATCTATGACTTCACTGCGTAGCTCATTCATAAATGAACGTCGATTAGGAAGATTTGTTAGATGATCATTAAAAGCTAGTTGATAAATCGCCTTTTCTGCTTCTTTGCGCTCACTTATCTCCCTCATGACAACTAAAACTAGTTCACTCTCAGAATAAGTATTCAACGTTTCTTTTATAGTACTAATATCCGCTTCAACTTCAAGATAATATCCCTCTGCATGTTGGAGTCGAAACTCACTTTTCAATGACTTTTTGATCGTCCTTCCAGTTATAGAAATAACTTCACTTTTAATGATATCCCTTTCTTCTGGGTGAATATGTTCAAAAAAATTACTATGTTGAATGGAAGTATCGCTAACGGTTTTTAAGGATGGATTCGCATAATGAATAACCCCAGTTTTATCGGTGATTAAAATAAAATCATTTATATTTTCTGCAACCATTCTGTTAATTTGCTCACTTGTCATTAGCTCCGAAATCTTATTATAATTTAATTGCTCCTCCTTATTTTCCTTATTAAGAGGAGCAGCTAGACTTCCATTGTTTAGTTCTAATTCAATAATTATTCTAACCTCTTTACCAACGAGTACACCACCAGTTTCTAACGCTGCATTCCATGTTAAACCAAATTCTTCACGATTAATCAGTGCCTCAGCTTCAAAACCATAAACTTCTATACCATGTAGATCTTTTGCTTTTCCTCCGAACACAACATCAAATGTTACTGGTTTTGTTATATCTTTAATCGTTAAATCACCAGTAACTTTATAACTGTCCTCATTCTTCGTAATGAATGTAGATATAAAATCAATCGTGGGGTAATTATGAACATCAAAGAAGTCAGCTGATTTTAAGTGTTTGTCCCTTAATTGGTTACGAGTGTTGATACTATTCCCATCCAACTTAAACACAACTTTTGCTGTTGTTAAATCCAATAAATTTTCTGCCTTTACTTCTGCTGTAAAGGATAGAAATTGGCCTCTAACCTTTGATACCATCATATGTTGTACTTCAAAACCAATTGTTGAATGAATATGGTCTATAACCCAATTCTTCATGATATGCTCTCCTTGTTCTGACTGTATAATTCAATCTCATCTTCTGAATCGCTTTGTAACTGGAAATCTACTTTAGGAATAATTCATAGATTAAATAAACTAACATTATATAACTTACTTACATTTTAAAACTAAATTAATAGAAAAGCAAAAACAATATCTCGAATTAAGCGTATTATCAATACTTTATCATCTAATAAAAAAAGAAGTTAGGGAAATGGAATATCGTTGCAAATAAAAACCGAACTATAACTAGATTTCCAATCAGGATAGTTCGATTTCTTTGTCAATAATAATAATTTTATAGTTACTAGCGGAGGAAATACACGTAGACTCCTGCAGGTAGCCGGGAGACCCCACAGGCGTGTTCAGCGCAGAGCAGGCTCCCGAACCTTGTCTAGCTCAGTCTGGTAAGTAATTTGATCCTTATCTTCTTCAATCTTCTACACTGCGATAAAGCGTTTTATCAAACTAACATCTTTTCTACAGAATAGAATCCCTTTGTCTTCTTAAAATTCATGTTGTACTCAAAATTAGCTAACGAATCGGAGCAATCGATATTATCTAGATTAAGTGTACTTAACGTATCCCTATCAATCCGTATAGATAGAATGCAAACTCTTTCTACATGGCCAGTTACAGTGGATAAGATTTCTTCATATGCGTGTACATACACATATTTGACAGGAAGTAATGCAAACATGTCACTCGCTATACGTAAAACACAACTACAAACATAATCCTGTTGAAGCTCATAATATCTAGTTTTACTCAATTCTCTTTCAGATAATTTCCCTGTTTTGGTTAATTTCTTCTCTTTCTTCGGAACCATCGATTCTGAATGTACATCAAAATCCACATTTATATAACTGGGATCGTCTGTATAAAATTCAAAACCACCACCAAAATCTGTAATATCTCCAAGCGGATCCATCTCTTGGATGACCTGAAAGTAAGTATCGATATCGCCTTTCAGTATTTTTTCTGCAACCAAATGAAGATCTCTCCACGTCTCCATAGATTTCCTGTCTTCTTCAACTGCATGATCCATTTCACGTTCTAACCTTTTCATCTTTTTCTCATATAAGCTCTTAAATATCCGTTCTATGAATGAAGGCTTATACGTTTCATATTTTTGAATAGCTGCTAACTCGATTGGACCTTTACTGCCTTCTTCAAAGGGAGCAGGAGTATTCTTAATTTGTTGCCAATCAATTGGTTCATCTGCTTCTTTATGAATGGATGTCAATAGTTCTACTTGATTTTCATACATAGCAACTTCATGCTTTGCTCGTTCTAGTTGTTGAAGCTTCTCAATTTCTCGTTGTTGTTTTTGAAGTGCCTGGCGATTAATGTAGGCATTAGACTTTGGTTTGCGAGATTTGCCCGACGAAGTTGCCACATAAGAGATACCTGTTCCTGGAATACCTACACTAGCAGTTCTTCTCCCGCTTGTATTAATACTATAGCGCATCCCTCTCCCACCGAAGCTGACACCTGCACTTTTCTTTCCTACATTCACCCTAACTCCTGGTGCAATTTTAAAACTTTTACGGAAACGTAACCCCATTACGGACACTCCTGTTTACTTTTTTATTTATGGTGCCCAATTACAATCCTTCAATGAATGATCCTTTATCGCTACTTATTGTTTCCTAATCAATTGTCATAGAAAAAAACTGAAGAAAATCGCCAGAAATATGGCTATTACAATCATAACTACACCAGTTGCAAAAAACATGACCGATACGAAAGGCATCCTTTTGTCCCTATAAATCTCATACTCATATGGGTTTTCTTTGTTAAAATGAATCTTTATTCTATCTCCCTCTTTTGTTTTATGAGACCAGGTTTCAGTTTTCAATTCATAGACTTTACCATTGTAAGGCAGTTCAAAAACCGGATAGTAGCTAGGACCATGATAGTTTCCATCTGAACTACTGACATTGCTTGAATCTTCTATCATACGGATAACAGGTAACTCAATAACTTCACCGTTTCTCTTAATTCTTTGGCGTTTTTTTATAAAATAAAGACCTGCTAGAATAAAGCCAATGCCAGCTGGAACCATTATTACAATACATGCAATAGCAGGAATAATCTTCCCGACATCAATAGCTTCCATCGTACCTTTCCTCCTAATCTATCAATCTATTTTATTTGTACTATTATTAGTCTTTTATATTATGCCTTTAGTGTCAACCCAAACGTTGTTCAAAAATATGAATATTCCCACAACTATACTCACACCGTAGTTTGAAAATTCCCCTTTGATAAAAAGAAAAACGATCTACTAAAATAGTAAACCGCCGCACGTAGTAAATTATTAAATAATTTTAACTTACATAAGCTAATAAGAGATATTTTCAGGAACTGTTTCTTTCTTATTTATTAATTTCCTCCTAGAACCAGTACCTCCACTTCTCTTATCTGTATCAAGACGTTTTTCTAATGCTCTTGAAATAAGTGATAGTGCATAATTAACCACAAAATACATCAGTGCAACTAAAATATAAATTGGAATAATATATCGACTACCATTTGGACCAGCATATATTCCTTGAGCGTTGTGTAATAACTCAGGTAAAGCAATAATGATTGCTAGCGACGTATCCTTTAATAAAGCTATAAATTGACTAACTAATGGCGGTATCATTCTTTTCAATGCTTGTGGAAGAATAATATGCCACATCGTTCGTAAATAGGTCAAACCTGAAGCCCGTGCAGCCTCAATTTGTCCCTTATCAATAGAATTTAATCCACTTCTAACGATTTCGGAAATCATCGCAGATTCAAATACTGTTAATGCAACGATAGCAGCTACTTTTACACTCATACTAATTCCTATTTCAGGTAAACCAAAATAGGTAAGAAATATAATTAATATTAAAGGTAAATTTCGTATTGCCTCTACTACAATAGCAACAATTTTAGAAAAGACAGGTATTTTCGAGTACCTTAATATCCCGAGAATGCTACCAAAAATAAAACTCAATACGATTGAGAAAAAAGCAACTTCTAAAGTAACGAGAAAACCCTTTAATAAATAAGTAAGGTTTCCTGCTGAATATGCACCTATAAAGTCCATTATCTATCCCCCCTTTAGTTCTTTCTAGCCAGTCTATGTTCTAGATGATTCACAAATAGACTTAATGGGATAGTTAAGGCTAAAAAGCACAATCCAACTAATATATACGTATCAAAAATACGGTAGTTAATTTGAGAGATGATATCACCAGCATACATTAATTCTCCACCTGCAACGACAGTCAAAATCGACGTGTTTTTCACTAGATTAATAAATTGATTACCGATAGGAGGGATTACTATTTTGATTGCCTGAGGTAGGATGATGAATCTCATCGCTTGTAAATAAGACAGACCTGATGAACGAGCTGCTTCCATTTGGCCTTTATCAATGGATTGTATACCAGCCCGAACTGCTTCCGCTATAAATGAAGAAGTATAGATGGAAAGACCAATTGTTCCTGCCTCAAAACCATTTAAATCTATATAAGAGCTTAATCCAAAATAAAAGAAAAATATGATGATAATGAGCGGTATATTACGTATAAATTCCACGTAACAAGTTCCGAATATGTTTAAAACCTTCACTGGAGCTATTCTCATTACAGCAATGATTACACCTAAGATAAAACTAAATACTAATCCTAAAACACTAATCTTTAACGTATTTAAAAATCCTTGTAAAAAAAGATCAAAATGAGTTGTAAATATGGAGAAGTCCAGCGTTTTCACCACCCTTTGAATTAGAAATGTGATGATGTCAGAAAGGATGAGTAATATCTACCCATCCCTAATAGACATTATTCTTCTTTAATCCATTTTGATTTAATCTTGTCATACTCCCCACTATCTTTTAAATCCTTCAGAAATTCATTTACATAGTCTGTGAATTTATCATCACCTTTAACAATTGCAATACCATATGGTTCCTTTGTAAATGTGCCACCTACTACCTCATAGTTATTGTCCTGTGCTGCCATTCCATAGAGAATAGAGTTATCTGTTGTAAGTGCGTCCCCTTTACCTGCTTTTAATGCTGTAAATGCTTCTGCATAGTTTTCAAATTCTAGTAATTCAATGTCTGGTGCTGCCTCTTTAACATTAGGTCCAGATGTTGCACCTTTAACAACGAGCACTTTAGAACCCTTTCCTAAATCCTCGACACTTTTAATGTCACTTCCTTTTTTCACAAGTAAGGACTGTCCAGCATCAAAATACACGTCTGAGAAATTAACTTCTTTTTTGCGTTCTTCCGTAATCGTCATCGTCGCAATAATCGCATCTATATCACCATTTTTGAGTTTTGGAATACGAGTTTTGGAAGTAATCTCAACTAATTCAATTTTATCTTCATCGCCTAAAATCTCCTTTGCGAGCGCCTTAGCAATATCAATATCAAAACCGGTTACTTCACCTGATGAAGGATCCTTATAGCCAAATAAATACGTATCATATTTAACGCCTACTACAAATTTATCTCTATCCTTTATTTTTTCTAATGTATCTCCTCCTTTAGAATCCTTCCCACATGCAACCATTACAGCTACCATTAATGAGAGCAAGACGACCATAAACAAAATTTTATTTACTCTTCTCATTACATAATCCCCCTCATAAAGTTTAATGATTGAGTACCCTCTTTAAAAAATCACGTGCCCTCTCCGTTTGAGGATTTGCGAAAAACTCTGCTGGTTTTCCTACCTCTACTATTTTTCCTTCGTCCATAAAAATAATCTGATCTGCCACTTCCTTAGCAAATCCCATTTCATGAGTAACAACAACCATTGTCATTCCGTCTTTTGCCAAAGATTTCATTACATCCAACACTTCCCCAATCATTTCAGGGTCCAGTGCAGAGGTAGGTTCATCAAAAAGCATCACATGAGGTTTCATCGCGAGCCCTCTTGCAATCGCTACACGTTGCTGCTGACCTCCTGATAATTGCGATGGATAGGAGTTCGCCTTTTCTGCTATCCCTACCTTATCTAAATAGAACATAGCTGTTTCCTCTGCTTTTTTCTTATCTTCTCCTAGCACATGAATCGGTGCCAACGTAATATTCTGTAAAACAGTTTTATGAGGATAAAGATTAAAATGCTGGAACACCATACCAATATTTCGACGCAGTTCATTAATATTAGTTTTTTTATCATGAACATTTATACCATTGACCACTAATTCTCCATCTGTAATCGCCTCTAAATGATTAATACATCGAAGCATCGTACTCTTTCCTGAACCTGAAGGACCCACAACAACAACTACTTCAGCTTGTTTCACATCTAAATTAATATCTTTTAAAACATGGAAATCTCCAAAGAACTTGTTTACATTTCGAAAAGAAATCACTACAACCACCCCCCAATATGTACAATTTTCATACATATGAAATAATTTGCTTTTTATACAACACTATTAATCATATATATTATGAAAATTTGAACTCAGTACAATTATTGAAAATACCAACGTATTATATTAAATAATCGGTAAAATCTAATTATGTTATATTAATGTCATGGTTCAAATAACCTAATCGCAGATAGACTAATTGGACTAGACATAATTTTTAAATTTAAAATTAATTGAAATACAATAAAAAAACACCTACAAAACATTTATATCTATGTTTGTTGGTGTTTTTTTATCGCGTAACTACTTCGCTGAATCACTCTATGAAGGATTCTATTTTTTTACGATTGGAATGTAAATTTCAAAGTGTGGATCATTTGGATCACGATCTACTGGATAACGTTCATGTTTTATTGGAATTGAATCATAATAATCAACACCCGTTTCTTTATAAGGAAGGTAATCACTTTCGAATAACCACTTATGTAGATTCGTGTATGTATTCTGTATGTCTTCTCCCTTGTTATGTGTTGTCTTTACATACTTTAATGTAGGAACGTTTATTTCAATCATCCCATTTGGAACTTCTTGTTTATTACTTACTTCATAAACAGCATAGTGGACGAAACCATTCTTAATCACATGATAAGATAGACCTAATTGAATATGAGGGTCTAGCCTGTATTCTAACTCAATAGACCGTTCCTCCATTTTTCGAATGGTATCTTTAAGATGCGGTGTAATTTCCGAATATGTACCTTCCCATTTCAATCCCACTGCCCGATAACCTGGTAATGTAATAATTTCATAGTTCACATTAATACCTCCCTACTATATAAAGTAATTTATTACACAAAGTCCAATACTACAATGTTACAAATCTACCTTTTTTATACCATAATAACAGTGATGTTTACTACTAGATTTTTTCTAGATAGCTAATTACTTCTACAATAAAAACACTTCATAAGGAGAGATTTAGGAACAATTAGTCTAAAAGTCTATGAGGAATGACTTGCAATAAACTCTGCCTGTTAAGATCAAGGAAGTATGGATGAGAGGATTTAGGAGTATCTTTATTAGTAAATCACATCAACTATAAACACAGATATTACTGCACGAAAATTGAAATGTGGAACAAGTTTCGGGAGAGCAGATGTGTAATGAAGTTATCTGTTAAGTTTAAGGAGGAAAGACAAAAGAAGTCAAACTTTCTCTATTGCATATATGAAGACAAAAAATCAATTAATTCATTAGAATTGTCTTCATAAGATAAGTAGAATCCTTAGTTATCGAAAAAACTAAATCCTCATTAACAAGCTAATCAAACAACTCCGACATTAATTTAATATCCTACTTATAATATCTAATAAATCTATACAAATAAAAAAACACCCTCAAACATTGAATTAACAATACTTGTTAGTGTTAATATTTCATCATTAGATTCACTTTTTAAAAGAATACCGGTGGTCGGGGTCGAACCGACACTCCGTAAGGAACACGATTTTGAGTCGTGCGCGTCTGCCAATTCCGCCACACCGGCGTAGAAAGTTTTGGAGGCGGCAACCGGATTTGAACCGGTGATAAGGGTGTTGCAGACCCGTGCCTTACCACTTGGCTATGCCGCCGATGTCAAGAGCGGAAGACGGGATTCGAACCCGCGACCCCCACCTTGGCAAGGTGGTGTTCTACCACTGAACTACTTCCGCATTACTGGGCTAGCTGGATTCGAACCAACGAATGACGGAGTCAAAGTCCGTTGCCTTACCACTTGGCTATAGCCCAATGATTTACATTGTATAAAATAAAATGGGGCGACTAATGGGAATCGAACCCATGATGCCGGAGCCACAATCCGGTGCGTTAACCACTTCGCCATAGCCGCCATAATTGGCAGGGGTAGTAGGAATCGAACCCACACTGAAGGTTTTGGAGACCTTAGTTCTACCTTTAAACTATACCCCTATATGAAAATAGTACAATGGTGGTGGGGGACGGATTCGAACCGCCGAACCCGGAGGGAGCGGATTTACAGTCCGCCGCGTTTAGCCACTTCGCTACCCCACCAGAATTTAAAATGATATAAATGGTGGCTCAGGACGGAATCGAACCGCCGACACAAGGATTTTCAGTCCTTTGCTCTACCGACTGAGCTACTGAGCCACAAATGAATTATAATGGCGGTCCGGACGGGACTCGAACCCGCGACCTCCTGCGTGACAGGCAGGCATTCTAACCAACTGAACTACCGGACCAAATTGCGGGGGCAGGATTTGAACCTGCGACCTTCGGGTTATGAGCCCGACGAGCTACCGGACTGCTCCACCCCGCGGTAATAAAATTTATATTGGTGACCCCTACGGGATTCGAACCCGTGTTACCGCCGTGAAAGGGCGGTGTCTTAACCGCTTGACCAAGGGGCCACTATGTATATTTGAAGAATGGCGGAGAGCAAGGGATTTGAACCCTTGAGGCAGCGTTAACCGCCTACACGATTTCCAATCGTGCTCCTTCGGCCACTCGGACAGCTCTCCAATATGGCTCCGCAGGTAGGATTCGAACCTACGACCGATCGGTTAACAGCCGATAGCTCTACCACTGAGCTACTGCGGAATGAAGCTTAATTTGTTACTGCCTGGCAACGTCCTACTCTCACAGGGGCGAACCCTCACTACCATCGGCGCTGAAGAGCTTAACTTCCGTGTTCGGGATGGGAACGGGTGTGACCTCTTCGCTATCGCCACCAGACAGATCATAATCGACATATACTATTATAATATCTTTTATGAATTTGTAAAGAGAAATTTTTCATTCTCTCAAAACTAGATAATATAGAGAAGATATAAACCTTGAAACAATCTATTTGATTAAGTCCTCGATCGATTAGTATCCGTCAGCTCCATGTGTCGCCACACTTCCACACCGGACC
>NZ_JBHSMC010000022.1:0-1313 GCF_042655485.1 Lederbergia graminis | reverse complement strand
CGAAGCCCTGATGCTAATTTTTCCATTGATTTGCTTTGTGCATTCGTTGCAGCACCTAATTGACGGTGTGTGTTCAACGCCGCAATATTATGATTGATAATCATGTTAAATTTCCTCCTTGAATTTTTGATCCACTTCCTTGTGAACCTTATTAACTAGTTAAAATGGTGATGTACTTATTCATAAAGATTTATTAAATTACTTAACAAAAAAATTATAAACTTAATAAATCTCTTTCTATAAAGTAATAGAAATTTTTCAACTAAATATTAACGAAGTAACTGTAGAACTCCCTGTGGAGCCTGATTTGCTTGTGCTAGCATAGCTTGTGCAGCTTGAGAAAGAATAGAGTTTTTAGTTTGTTCCATCATTTCTTTCGCCATCGTGCGAACATTTACTTTCATAAATGACTAGACTATATCTTCACCCTCTAGCTTTCTAGTAGGGGTCGGGCACTTCGGATTCACAATGCTGATGGACATTGTTTCACCTATGGATTTCATCATCATAGCATTGACCTTAGATGGTATATCCTAGTCGTTGAACCTTTTCCACTCTTTCGAGACAGGAACTTGGCTGCTGATTGCCTAATCTTTCTTCTTTTCTACCCTTCACGTTTGCTGTTTCCAGCTCCGTTGTGGGGAAGAAAGCTCTAAAGGTTTTCCAGCAATTCACCCGATAATTATCTCTGACCGTTACCAGTCAGGACGACTGTACCTCTCACCACTTATGCGGCTTCAGTATAATCAACATCACGAATACGTGATTCTGCTGCAGTAAGATTTTCAGATGATGTATTTAAGTTATTAATAGTGTGGTCTAATCTATTTTGGTATGCACCCAGTTTAGATCGTTCAGCTGAAACCATTTCAATTGCGTTATTAATTATTGTTATAGCAGAATCAGCAGTACCTTGATCTTCTAATGCACCTGTACCTGAAGTAGTTTTTAAAGAAGCTATTGTATCTGCTGTAATAGCACCGCTAGTATCTGTTGTTCCTATCCTTGCTGAATCCATGGAGTTAATAGTCAATTCTAATTTCTGACCAGTATTTGCTCCAATGTGGAATGTGAAAGTTTGAGCAGCTCCATCAAAATCACCAGAAGCATCTTTATGGCCAAGTAAATTCTTTGTATTAAATTCAGTATCACCCGCAATACGATCAATCTCATCGATTAACTGATCAAGCTCTTTTTGAAGTTCTCCTCGATCAGTATCTGTATTCGTATCGTTTGCAGATTGAACAGCAAGTTCACGCATACGTTGAAGGATTGAATGTGTCTCATTCAAAGCTCCTTCTGCAGTTTGGATT
>NZ_JBHSMC010000021.1:0-64613 GCF_042655485.1 Lederbergia graminis | reverse complement strand
GGCTGGGATATTTAAACCCAACCTCTTATTTTGAAGCACATTATTTAGCGGTTTAATAAACAATTATGGAATGTCCACTTTTAGGGGGCTTGACCACAGGCACCCACACAACTCCCACACAATTCAACATTCATCTTCCCAATCTTTGCCAGTTCCAATAACCTCTCTGGCTATTTCGATAAACGATAATATGATTGGGGAAAGCCATTTGTCTTTGTGCCATAGCATTTGTGTATATACGTGCAAGTCCGGGATTTGCCATGGTAGTGGGACGAGCTCACCACGATCTACTTCCGCTTGCACCACTACTTCAGGTAAAAATGCGATTCCTATCCCTGTTATCGCACATTGTTTAATTGCTTCTGCACTTTGAAATTCCAAGTAAGTGATCGTATCAATCCCCTTTTTTTCAAAGGAACGGTCAAACATCGTTCGATACGTACACCCCTTCTCATTCACAAGGAACACTTCCCCATGAAAATCCTCCTGTTGAATTGCACTTCGCCCAGTAAGTGGATGGTCTGGAGCGACAAAAAAGCGGAATGTCTCTTCAATTAACGGCTCTACTTCAAGTCCAGTAGAAATAATAGTTTCATCGAGCATAAACACTACATCAGTCGTACCGTCAAAGAGTGTTTGTTTCAGCTCCTGGTTAGGAAACGAACGGAAAATGAGTCGAACCCCTGGATGGCGCGAGCGAAATCGCTGAAATACAGCTGGTAGGCGATATACGCACTGAACTTCATTCGCACTTATCGTTATCGTACCAGTCAAATTCTCATCATCATGCACAGCACTGCGCGCTTCATCAAGTTTTTCGAGAGCACTTTGGATATGAGTTAAAAAACGTTTCCCCGCGGTCGTAAGAACAAGTTGCTTGCCTAGGCGATCAAAGAGACGAACACCGAGCTCTTCCTCCAATGCTTTTATTTGCATCGTTACATTAGAAGGTACATAGTTCAACACTTCCGCTGCTCTTGTAAAATTTAAAGTCGAAGCGACGATACGAAAAGTCTGTAGTTGGCGCAATTCCATCCTTTTTCCCCCATTTCATCTTCAAAAATATTGAATGTAACCTTCAATTTCATTCACTTTTCTTGAGGTTAGCACAGCTTTATACTAACAACAAGAAATACTTTTGCTTTTCACTTTAAAAGGAGTGACACGAAAATGGATTATGAAATTTTTGAATTAGGTGATATCACATTACAATCGGGGGTAACATTACCCAATGCATTTCTTGCCTATCAAACATATGGCGAACTAAATGAAAAGAAAGATAATGTCATCATCTATCCAACTGCTTTTGGCGACCAACATGTTCAGAATGAATGGTTAATTGGAAATGGCATGGCACTAGACCCGCGAAAGTATTTTATTATCATTCCAAACTTGCTTGGAAATGGATTATCTTCGTCTCCTAGTAACACGCCACCCCCATACGACCGAGCTAATTTTCCGCAAGTAACTATATATGACAACGTGACTTTGCAGCATCGGTTAGTTAAAGAGAAATTTGGTATTGAAAAAATTGCCCTCGTTGTGGGCTGGTCCATGGGAGCAATTCAATCATTTCAATGGGCCGCTAGTTATCCCGACATGGTCGAACGAATTGCGCCATTCTGTGGCGGGGCAAAAACGTGGCCACAAACATATGTCGTCCTCGACGGAATGAAAGCTGCACTTATGGCGGCAATTGGCTTCGATACTAGTAAACTAAAAGAACTAACCTCTGAACATATGCGTGCAGTTGGTCGAGTTTATGCAGGATGGGGTACTTCACAAACATTTTATAAACAAGAACTTTATCGTGAATTGGGATTTAACTCATTAGAAGCTTTTGCGGTTGGAGTTTGGGAGCGCAGTTTTATGCAGATGGACCCGCACAATGTCCTCGCCATGTTGTGGACGGGCCAACATGCTGATATAAGTGCAAACCCGACCTATAATGGTGATTTCAGTGACGCACTCAAAAGCATTCAAGCACTTGCCTGCATCATGCCAGGTAGTACCGATCTCTTCTGTACCGCGGAGGATAGTAAATATGAGGCTAAGCTAGTTCCTAATACGGAATTCAAACCAATCGACTCCATTTGGGGACACTTCGCCGGTCGTGGAATTAACAAGGAAGATAATCAATTTATTGATAAAAACCTAAAGCAACTATTAGATAATAGCGTATCTTAAAGGTTTACGTGCAGAGTTGTGTGGGTGCCAGGCACCCACACAACTCCCACACAATTCAAACTATTCTCAACATCTAACACCTAACCTCGGGACACCGTTCCTGACCCCTTGTCCCAGCACATCTTAGTACTGCTCTGCTCTTCCGAATCTAATGACGGCTAGTGCAAAGAAGGCCACACAAAGTACGATTGTACTGACGATTGTTAACACTAAATGGTCTTGTGCTGGCTGCCCCATTAGTATTATTGTGGCGTGTTCGCGTAGGTTGGCTGGGCTCCATTTCATGAATTTTGGAAGTAAGGTCGTCAAAACCGATAGCAACCCAAGAAATAAAACACTAATCCCAGCAATTGCTCCATTTCCTTTAAAAATTGTCCCCGCAAAAATCGTAATTGATACAATGAGAACGATCCACAAGCTGTATATCAAGAAACTTTGCCAAACAACGAGCCAATCCACAGACGAAAATAATTGATTTGTATAATACCAAGTGATCAGATAGCTCGCACAGAAAGATGCAATCGCAATAAGCAGTTGCCCTAACCATTTACTAGATACATATTGTAATGCCGAGACAGGGCGCACCATGACAAGCGTTACTGCACCGCTCACCCTCTCGTTCGACATAACTCCCATTGTCGCTAACACAAACAGTAGTGTCCCGATTGTCCCAAATTGTGAAAGCACACCCGCAATAACTTCAGGTCCAGTCGGCGTAGGTATCGAAATGATTGTTCCATCTGGAAGATTTCCCGCATGCTCCATAATTTCTGGCAAGTAATAGTTCGTGAATACTTGCGTAATCCCAATAATCATAAAGACAATAGGTAGCCAAATCCACTTCCCATTTTTACTACTTTCGACCATTTCCTTTTTCCACAATACAAATAGATTTCTCATTGCCCCATCACCTTCATATAGGCATCTTCTAAAGAGTCCTCAAGTTTTTCAAATCGTTTAATCGTTAAGCCTCTTTCCATCATTGCGGTCAACAGTTCGTTCGTATTTTCATTCATTTCACCCACAACAATGCTACTATCTGTTACGAACTCCACTTTTTCAACAAAAGGTAAATCCGTTATTTTATCTCCAATTACTTCCTCCGTCTGCACTTTTACTGCTGAAGTGGTAAAAGCTTTTCGCAACTCTTCCAACGTATTATCCCATTGGATTTCACCATTTTTCAGCATAATGACTTTGTCGCAAACTTGCTCCGCATCATGCAATACATGTGTCGAGAAAAGAATCGTCATCTTTTCCTTTAATTGCGTGATTAACGAAAGTACATCCCGGCGGCCAGCTGGGTCTAACGCCGAAACAGGCTCGTCTAAAATAAGCAATTCAGGGTCATGTAATAATGCTTGTGCCAATCCTAATCGCTGCTTCATCCCACCTGAAAAACCTCCAATCCGTTTCTTTTTCACATCTGCTAACCGCACAAACTGCAACACTTCTTCGATTTTCTCTTTTAACTGTTGCGTAGGAATATGGGATAGCTCCCCTGCAAATTGTAAAAATTGAACCGGTGACATCCAGTTGAAAAAGGCAGGGTGTTGCGGTAAAAATCCAATTTTTGACCGGTAGTCTTTTCCTTCTAATTTCGAAAACCGAATGGATCCACTAGTTGGTGTCAGCAGTCCTGCCAACATTTGCAGCGTCGTTGTTTTACCAGCACCATTCGGCCCTAGTAATGCAATGCACTGCCCTTTTTCAATTTGAAACGAAATTTTATTTACAGCCATATCGCTTTTATATTTTTTCTCTAGTTCAAGTACTTGTAAAAGCATCGTGCACACCCCTAATCATTTTTTCTCCCAATGACAAAATAAAGAATGGGTCCGAGAAGATTTCCAGCAACGATGATCAATATCCAAACCCACTTTGGTCCCCTTGTTTCCTCTTGGCGCAAACAACTTACAAGCGCAAAAGCCATAAGGATAAATTGTAATACGATTAATGGGGCAAAGAGCGCCCAGTTTATTTCTATATTCATATAATCAATCCTTTCTATCTCGATTTCGTTGTCTTCTTACTACAAAGAACCAATAAAATATTAGCGGCAGCGGAAATTGTATTAACCCCCAAATCCCCCAGAACCAAGCAAAACTACCTCGTTTTTTCGCATTCATAAATAGGAAAATACTTTGTGCCAGCATGATAGGCGAAATGAGGATGATTAATTCTAGTTTACTCATTCCCACACCTTCCCTTCTCGTTTACGAAGGAAAACGTAAATCACAGGAGCTATCACTGCAACAATTACTTGGATATAAGCGAGCGTCTGCACACTCTTTAGCAACGTTGCAACGAAAAGACTTAAGATGAAAATGGCTGTCAAAATAAAAAGTGTTAACTCTTTTCGGAAAGCTCTTTTGCGATTTTGCTTAAATACATGTAATTGCGCATAAACTTCATGCTTTGTCATCTTTGGAGCTCCAGCAATCATATCAAGACTCTCCCAATCCTCTTTCAGCACCTTTACAATTTCATTCTCTTTATTGTGATCGTCCATCCTCGTTCCACTCCTTTCGTATCAACTTTAGTCCGTTATGAACTCGTGATTTTATCGTTCCTGCCTTGACCCCAAGCATCTTGCCAATTTCCTCATATGTGTATCCGTAATAGTGGCGCAGTAAAATAGGCATTCGCACTTCCGCATCGAGATTGTTAAAATCGGTAAAATGAGCACTCCATTCAATCCCCTTCGAGCGCGCACCCCAATCTAATTGTCTCGACAATGTTGCTTTCATTTGTTTTAGCCACTTATTCTCACGCTTTTTCTTGCGCAAGGAATCAATATACAAGCGAGAAGCGATAGAGATCATCCAAGAGGAAAATTTACTCTCCCCTCGAAAAGCATGTAAATGGTCATAGCACTTTAACATCGTGTCTTGAGCCAAATCCTTACTCAACTCTTCCTGCAACGTCAACTTCAATAAATATTTATATAAAAATGGATAATAATGCCCGTAAAGCGTGGAAAAAGCTGTATCATCACCCTGTTTTGCTGCTGCAATTAAATCCCGTTCCTTCTCAACATCCACTTCCCATGCCCACCTCCCATCGCAATCAATTATAAGACGTATCAAACAGAAAAAGCGTTCATTTTATTTTTTGGGACATAGGGTCAGTTTCCTCGTCCCATTTTTGATGCCTCTCCATTTTTGGTGCCTGGCACTCAAACAATTCAGACATTTTTGGTGCCTGGCACCCAAACAATTCTGAAAATACAAAAAGGGCCAAAACATGCATGTAGCATTATCTTGGCCTACCCTTTAAATATAATTGTAAGTAAATTGTGTCGGTGCCAGGCACCGACACAATTCCCCTCACTCTTCCCCAAACAATAATCGTATGGTGGATCCTGCTTTAACTTTTTCGCCTGGTTCAGGGACTTGGGCGATTACGTTATCTCCTTCGCCGGAGGCATCTATTTTTAAGTCATAGAAGCTTTTATAAATGTCTTCTTTCTTTAATCCGACAAAGTTTGGTATTTCCACAAGTTGTTCATCTAGCCACGTAGTCTCTTTTTCTATCGGGTTTTGGCGTTCTTCTACTCCCATCGCCCGCAAGCTATCCTCAATGATAGTTCCGACAATTGGTGCTGCCACTACACCACCAAACTGCAATGTATCTTTCGGATTATCAATGGCAACATATACAACAATTTGCGGATCATCCGCTGGCGCAAAGCCTATAAACGAAACGATATAATTATTTTTTAAATACTTCCCATCGACAACCTTTTGCGCTGTCCCCGTCTTACCGCCAACTCGATATCCTTCTACATATGCATTTTTCCCTGTTCCTCTCGCGACGACATTTTCTAAAGCATAACGAACCTGCTTGGACGTTTCCTCCGAAATAACCCTTCGCTTTAGCTGCGGCGTATTTCGCACCATTACCTCATTTGTCTCCGGGTCCATCCATTCTTTCGCAATATAAGGTGTATATAGATAGCCTCCATTTATTGCCGCAGACACTGCTGCCACCTGCTGGATTGGTGTAACCGACACACCTTGACCAAATGCAGTTGTTGCCAATTCTACAGGACCTACCCGATCTAACGGAAATAGAATTCCTGTCCCTTCTCCCTGCAGATCAATTCCAGTTTTCTTTCCAAATCCAAACTTATCTATATAAGAAAACAATTTTTCCTTACCAAGTCGCTGGCCTAATAAAACAAACCCAGGATTACTAGAGTTCTGTACTCCTTCTAGAAAAGTTTGCTGTCCATGCCCTCCGATTTTCCAAGAGCGAATTTGCTGGTTTTCTACCATAATATAGCCCGGATCAAAAAATGTATCTTTCTCTAAATCTACTACTCCCTCTTCCAAGGCAGACGCTAGTGTAATAATTTTAAAAGTTGATCCCGGTTCATATTGACTCCAAATTGGTGAATTGCGGTTATACACCTCTGCAGGATACTCACTATAACTAGAGGGATCAAAATTAGGTCGATTCGACATCGCTAATATTTCACCAGTATTAGGATTCATCGCGATTGCAAGCGCCCCATCCGGGTTATATTTAGCAACAGCAAGTTCCAATTCTCGTTCTACAATCGCTAAAATTTTGCTATCCACCGTTAATTTTAAATCCAACCCATCCTTTGGAGGATCGAATTCATCACTTAATGAAGGTATTTTATTCCCCTTGGCATCGGAGTAAAAAGATACTCTCCCCTTCTCACCGCTCAACTGTTCATTGTAAAACTTCTCCAGACCAATTAACCCCTGATTATCTACTCCTACAAACCCGAGCACATGAGAAAGACTATTTTCAAATGGGTAGATGCGTTTACTATCCTCGCCAATTAACACACCGGGAATGTTCAATTTTTTGATTTGATTCGCCTTCTCATTCGAAATTTTCCTACCATATGGTTGAATTCTAACAATCGATTCCTTTTTCGTCACTTGTTTATAAATGTCTTCTTTGTCACCTTCCAGTATCGATGACAACTCTTCAGCCGCTGTTACAGGATCTTTTATTTGGCGAGGGATGACATACACAGTTGGGGCACTCATATTTTGGACAAGCGGCACCCCATTCCGATCCATAATCTCCCCTCGTTTCCCTTCAAAAGGAATGTCGCGACCGGCTAACTCTAGCGCCCTTCCCGTCAACCAATTTCCTTGAACGAATTGAATATATCCTAATCGAATTCCAATTATAAACATCATCACAAATCCAATAATCAACACTAAAATTATCCGCTTACGGGTCAAGAAACTTGAAGCACGCAAACACATACCTCCCAAAAAATGGTGATGATTCATGTTTATGCTCGTACTTTTTATTCTAGACTCGTACTACTAACTTAGAAGATTCATAACACCGCTAGGCATGGTATATTACTTAAACTCCTTTTCCAAAGCCTCTATGTTCCTCCTCATTATGGAAAAATAATCGTCTTTATTTTTCAAATCATCCTCTGTCATGGACTCCAGGTTGTGAAGCGTCAATGCGGTAGTACCTGTTTCACTTACAACAATTTCTGCAAGTTTGTTTGTGGAGTTTTGATCGAAAAAAATGTATTGAATATCATTGTCTTTAATACGGTCAATAAGCTCCATCAATTGTTTTTGCGACGGCTCATTTGTAGGCGATAACCCACTAATACCAATCTGTTTCAGCCCATATGTATCTTCCCAATATCCATAAGCTGAATGGGAGACAACAAACGTTTTATTCTCGGCTGCCTTCACCATCTCCTCAAACTCCGCATGTAACTCCTCTAATTCCTCTTTTAAAATTAAAAAATTACTTTCAAAGACTGATTGATTATTAGGGTCTAATTCTATGAGCACATTCTTAATATTTTCTGCGATAGTAATAGATCGAATCGGATCTATCCAAACATGAGGATCTACGTCTCCATGATGGTGATGATGATCCGCATCCTCTTCATGGTGTTCATGCTCGCCTTGGCCTTCTTCATGGCTATCGTGATCATGTTCCTCATCCTCACTGTGTGCATGAACTTCTTCGTCTTCCTCATGGTCATGATGCCCATGTTCACCAGGGGTTATAAAACGAACATTCTCCGTTGCTTCCACGATTAAAACATCCTCATTTTTTAATGATGCAGCGACGGAATCCGCAAAGCCTTCTAAGCTCGTTCCTGTGCGAATAAATGCATGACTATCTGCAATATCCATCATCTTCTTCATCGTAATCTCAAACGTATGCGCATCAGCACCTGGCGGAATAATATTCTCAACTTCAACCAAGTCCCCTCCAATTCGTTCTGTAAAATATTGAAGCGGGTATATTGTAGTAAAAATGGTTACCTTACCCTCAGTATCTCCCTTGTCTTTCGTCGTGTTTTCACCATTACAAGCTACTAATAGCACACTAAAAGCCACAATCATAATAAACGGAAAAACCTTCTTTAACATTTTGTATCACTCCTCTTCATCTCCTAAATCGTAACCATTACGATTTATAACATTTACTATCATAATAGGAATCATTCCGATTTGCAATAAAAATTTGAATTGTGTCGGTGCCAGGCACCCGCACAACTGGGACATGGGGTCAGTTTCCTCGTCCCAGATACAAACCGGGACAATGTTCCTGACCCCACGTCCCACCCCAGTTTCCTCGTCCCAGATACAATTCGGGACACCGTTCCTGACCCCCTCGTCCCTCCCGACACAAATCTTTCATAGTTTTGTGTGTCCTTGACCTACTATGTTACCCTTTGTTGTTTTATATTAAAAAGTAACATAGTTTAACAGAAAGGTGATTTTTATGTTACCTATTGAACGGCAACAACAAATCAGAAGCTTGATCCAAGAGAAAAAGACATTAAAAATATCCGATTTAAGTGAACAGTTCCAGGTTTCTGAAATGACCATCTATCGCGATATTAAGCCTTTAGTAGAGGAAGGATTTATTACGAAAACCTTTGGTGGTATTACGCTTGTGGAAAAAAGCAATCCTTCTATCTCAACTCAAAACCAATGTGCTTACTGCCATAAACCAACGAAATCAAAAATGAATTATCAGTTAATCTTAGCAAACGACAAAATTGAGACGGCGTGTTGTGCTCATTGTGGACTGCTTAGACATCGTCAGCTTAGAGAGGAAGTTTCACATGCGCTCTGCCATGACTTTCTCCTACATACGACGATCAGCGCCCCGACGACTTGGTACGTCATGGACACGTCACTGCCTCTTTCCTGTTGTCAGCCACAAATTTTAACATTTGAACGTCGTGATCATGCAGAAAAATTTGTACTTGGTTTTGGCGGCAAAGTTCATCCGTTCGAAGAAGCAATGGATATTGTGTACGACAAAATGCAAGGTCATGCTACAGATTGTGGCAAACATCGATAAATGGGGATGGAAGAATGAATATAAATACAAACATGCAAACTGCCACTAGCAAACTGAAACAACCAGCGACACAAAAAAACATCTATATGACCATCTGGCGCTGGCATTTCTATGCAGGGATTTTATTTGCACCACTTATTATCTTTTTAGCGATTACGGGGGCAGTGTATCTTTTTAAGCCTCAACTAGAAAATTATATGTATCATAATCTCTTTTATGTTCAAGAAAACGAAGAAAAAATAGCAACAACTGATCAAATATTGGAAGTAAAAAAACAATATCCGAATGCAGTCATCACAAGCTTCACCCCTTCATTTGAAGCAGATCGTTCTGCGGTAGTTGAGATGAAAGATTACGGTGAAAATGTATCCGTATACGTCAACCCATACAACGGAGACATTATCGGGACATTATATGAGAAGGACCGCTTTATGGCATTCGTGAATGACATGCATAACGGCGAATTATGGGGTGGAACATTCGGAAACCGACTGGTCGAGCTTGCTGCTTGTTGGGCCGTCATCTTAGTAATAAGCGGCATTTACTTATGGTGGCCACGTCATAAAAAATCAATTTTCGGGACAATCATTCCCCGCATCCGTTTTTTAAAAGGAAAACGAATGTTTTGGCGCGATATACATGCTGTAACTGCATTTTGGTTATCTATCTTTATCATCATTCAATTGATATCCGGCCTCATGTGGTCAGGTGTCTGGGGCAACATGGCCAATAAATTCGTCGCAAAAACAGGTGCTGGTAGTCCAGCTGGTATGGAGCCTTGGGAGTCACATGCATTTCCAGAATCCACGATCCCAACAAAAGATATTGCAGATGTCCCATGGGCTGCAGAAAATCTACCTGTCCCAAAATCTAGTGACGGTGTAACACCTATTTCCATTGAAAAAGTGGTAGAAACGGTAAAAAACGAGCATGTTCATCCGGGATATAAAATCGTCTTCCCGCAAAGCAAAACGGGAGTTTATACTGTGTTTTTAGATCCAGCGAATGTATACCCAAATCGTCCGCTGCCTTCATCACAACGAACATTACATATTGACCAGTATAATGGCGACATTTTAGCCAATTTAGGTTGGAAAGACTATGGCACTCTTGGAAAAATCGTAACCCTTGGAATCGCCTTTCACCAAGGTGAATTTGGCTTCATCAGTCAGCTTTTCATCCTCGCCTTAGTAATTGGAATAATCCTGATTGCTGTGACAGGCTTTATCATGTGGTGGAAGCGGAGACCTCGAGGCAAATTCGGCGCACCACCAAAACAAGAGCACAGAAAGCTACTAAAAGGAGTGGCAGTCATCGTACTTGCGCTCAGTATCTTCTTCCCGTTAGTCGGTCTTTCGCTCATATTCGTTTTTGCACTAGATTGGCTCATTATCAAAAGAATTCCTAAGTTAAAACAATGGATTGGCTAGGACTGGAGGGACAAACACACGATGAAAAATATACGAATATCCATAATTGCTATGTTTACTGTGGCTCTACTTCTATCCGCTTGTTCTGCTGAAAAATCCGATGCTGACGCAGAAGTTGCTGCAGAAATAATGATTCCGAGCAGAATAGATGTTAACACTGAAACGGAATTAAGTGTAAAAGTAGTCCAAGGTTCCACGGCAGTAGATGATGCAAATGACGTGCAATTTGAAATTTGGACGGCGAACTCCGACGACAGTGAACTAATCACAGCCAAACACAGCAAAGACGGGAAATATGCTATCCATATTAGCTTTGCAGACGAAGGTCTTTACTACGTGCAAACGCATATTACCGCTCGCGGCACGCACATTATGCCAACAAAAGCTTTTATCGTTGGAACCGCCACAAAAGAACAACTGAACGAACTAGAAAAGTACAATCAGCAGCAAGACACACCAAACATTCCTAATGGCGAGCATTCCCATCATTAAACGAAGAAAGGCTAAAGCATGACCTCTCAAGGTTAATACTTTAGCCTTTTTGCTACTTCTTCTTTTCTTTACAGCTTTTCTGCCATCTTATCCTGTAAAAAGAACACGCTAGCGATAAAAAAATTAATCACGAATGCTAAGATACGATTAGACATTACTCTCCATTATCAAAAAATGCTAGGTTATCAATACCCAACCTCAGCAGTTTTATACACAATGATGGAACGTCCACTTTTAAAAAGCTTGACCACAGACATCCACACATTGCCACTACATGCAACCTACTTATACATTCCTTTGCTATCTAAGTGGACGGTAACTTCTACTTTACTGATGCTTTCTGTCGTTAGTTCGTATTTTTTGATATGTTCAGGCTTCATTCCGTTACGGAATAATTTGTTTTTGAGATTATATATATCGATTTGTTTGTTTAGGGCTTTTTCGTATGTCATTAGTATGTCTTCTTTAATTTGCTTTTCAGCTAGTTTTTCAATTTTTGCTTGTGGAAGATCTGTTGTTAAACCTGCCAATTTTCCTTTAGCCCTAATTTTCAAATGAAAGGTCACCTCTGTCCCTTTTCCTATTTGTTGAATATTTATGCTCGGGTTATTTATCTCGATAATCCCTAGATTTTTTCCATCCTCTATAATTTTAACTGGTGTCACCTGAGTGCTGGATTCTATCCATCTCAGTCCTTGTAAATCATCGAAAGACATCCAGCCTACATAAGTACTCTCGGAAATATGAAATCCTCCATTGATTTTTAACGTATCTTTTGGTTTTTCACCATTTGCTAGCTCCTTCCATGAACTGTCATCTATTGCAATAGAAGGAAGGGTTACTGAGCCACCGGGATCATTATTAATGGAGATAAATTTATGCATGCGCAATGGTCTTATAAAAGAATGGACATTATACGAATCTTTTGGTGAATACAAAATGGTGTATATTGGTGGTAAGTGGAAAAAGCCCGAAACACCTAGCACTTTACGAATCGACTCCTTTGTCCCGAACATCCAAGGTGTATAACGGAACTCACCATTTCTTTGAATTGCTTGTTGCACCTTATCAATTCCATTTTCCAATACTGCTTCCGAATAAATAATTGCTCCGATTTGTCCCCAATGAAATGGCTCTTGTGAAGTTTTATATAGATTATTAATCGCTTCATGGAACGTACGACCAGAACTTTTCCCTATAAATAGCGGTGGATCATCTGATTGTTTATTATTATCCTGTTTTGCTACATTGGAAAAATCGAGCATCTGGACATATAGTACATAGTTGTCATCTACATAATCAACCCCAATTGCAGTGGCATAATTCGCCTCTGCTATTTGTGTTTCATCCCAGCACCCACTTAATATTAATGATAATACAACCCATATACATAGTGCTTTACAACGTTTCACCTTACTTATCCCCCTGCCTGTCACTATCCTGAGTTTTCATAATATGTGGACGCTCATTTTCCAGCGTTTCCGGAAGATTTATGATTGCCTTCATGAAATCTCTTTTTACAAATGGTGAAATAGGACTTAAATAAGGAATCTTAAAAGACTCAAGCTTGGCCAAATAAGCGATTAGCATAAATAAGCTAAGGAAAAAACCGTACATGCCAAGCACACTCGCGCAAAGGATTGAAAATATCCTGATAAGCGTAACAGTTCCAAATAAAGATTGATTCCCTAATGTAAAAGTAGCTACTGCTGTGATGGCCGATACGACCAACATAGTCGGAGAGGTTAAGCCTGCACGAATTGCAGCATCTCCTACAATTAATCCGCCTACGACTGCGACTGTTTGTCCAACTGCCTTAGGTAAGCGCACACCTGCTTCACGAAACAGTTCAAAAAGAGTGATCATTAACAACATCTCAAACGTGGTATTAAACGGAATCCCTAACCGCGAAGCACCAATTGTCGCAAGCAATGAAAAAGGAATCTGATCGACATTATAGGCGGACAAGGCTAACCAAAACGATGGTAGAAAAATAGCCAAGAATAACCCCGTAATACGCAAAAGCATTTCAAAGGAGGTATAAAAAAAGGGCAGATGCTGATCCTCCGACGTATTTAATAAGAATAGGAAGTTACCCGGACCTATCACTACATTTGGGATATTATCAATAAAGATAGCAAAACGCCCCATGGCAAGGTCCCTTACTACACCATCTGGACGAGAAACACTTTCCAGTAAAGGAAAGAGTGAATAGCGTGAATCAGAAATCAATTGAATTAAATGAGAATCGCTGCTTAATATATCGATATCAATTGCTTCTACACGTTTTACAACTTCATTGATCATTTCTTTATTATGAATATCAGTTATATAAGCAATGCTCACCTTTGTCTTACTTCTTCTGCCGATCGTAAAAGATTTCGTCACCATCGAGTTGGTCTTTAATCTTTTTCGCACTAATGCGATATTTGTGCTAATATCCTCCACAAATCCATCTCTCGGCCCTTTTACAGATACCTCTGTCGTCGATTCCTCCGGTGACCTTTTCGGCGGCTCACTCGTATTGAAAAAATATAAAACATCTTGGAAGACAATAACAGTATAACCATCAAATACCTTCTCCTGTATCTCCTTATCTATCTCGGGATCATATTTTACCCACTTCATCGTTGCTGAGCTATTTACATTTTTCAATGCTTTCATACCGTTCATAGCAGCAGATTTTTGAATTTCAGGTAAAATACTATCTATTAATAAGTCACTATTGATCAAACCCTCACAATATACGAGTACGAAACTTTCCGTTTTGTGCTTAAGTGTAAATTCAATTCTCTCCACTTTAATATCTGCTGTACGTTGGAAGAGATTATGAAAATACTCCTGACTTACATCACTTTTCTTACCTATCACTCGCTGACATCCTATTCTTTAATTTGATGAGAAGAAACAAAAGTATTGTTACTGCAACAGCAAAAATTGAGTACGAAAGATAATAGTAATGCTGTAAAAAGGAAAAGATTTGCATATCAGAAATTGGAGCTATTATTAAAAAGAGATAGAAGATACAAATTAGCATTTGAATGATGAGTGGCTTTTTCATATTGAATGCATTTGTAATCAAATACAATATTAACGCCAAACGAATAAAGGTACCTGCTAACCACTGATAAATCGATAAAAAATCTAAATGATTAAAATACTCACCTATACCTAGTATCCTCCATATGAGAAAGACGGGATATTTGATGCGTAAAGCTTCTTCCGCTCCAAAAATGGCTATCGTATCAATGACCGGTACAATCGTAACGATAAAAATAACGAAAGAAAGAAAAAACAAATGCTTGAATGTAACTTTTTTTATGATTTGGTGCTGGAGCATCATCAGCAAGATAATGATTTCTGCCATGGAAGCAAAAACAAAAAGGGCTCCCTGGAACACATCCAGCCATCTATTTTCAATGAGTATTGGCAATAGTAGCAAATAATTACTATCCTTTATCGTGCCAATTGCTACAAATATTTGCAGTACAATGACAAATGGGATAAGTACACCACCACAAATCGCAACCACCTTTAACTTTCCATACGAGATATACAACGATGAACCAAGAACTGCAAGCGCTACTACTAGTTTTGGTGTATGTATCAAATATGTATTATTTGTCCATGAGGTAGTTTCCATTACCGTCGTAAATCCTTCAACTAGTAAAAATGCAACAAACAACAGTACAACTATTTGCCGAAATACTTTACTATAATTCATTTCTATCCAGTCAAAAATTGAAATTCCAACTAACTTCTTATTAGCAAATGTCCATATAAATAAAAATGGCAAAATCAGCAAATAACCAACAATCACACTAATCCACGCATCACGTCCTGCACTTGCAAGTATAAGTGGAACAATTTGCACAAGATTTTTGATTCCAGTAGTTAGTACGATAATGATACAAAACTGGGAAATACTAATCTGATTTGTCATACATCCTCCGCAGTAATATGAAATATCATATTACTATGTTGCACGCTGAAACTTTAAATATTCTTAGAGGGGTCTGGGACATGGGGTCAGTTTCCTCGTCCCATTCAGCTTTGGGACAACGTTCCTGACCCTACGTCCCCATTAATTTGGCCTTTCCATTTCACTCATGAATAACCAGGAACCGAGCACTAATACAATTAGAATGATGTAAAATAGGACTGTTTTCAACTTTGGTTTATTTCCACTTCTCACAACTTGCACTCCTAACGGGATGAGTGCGATAGAGAGTCCAGTTAAAGATATAATTGTTGTCATATTTGTTCCTTTTAGTATCCCTAATGCCATGGCGAACATTATCCCCAATGCAATGGAACGGAACCATCCAAAAACCTTTGATAAATAAGCTCCTAACGCTAAAACAATCCACCCACAAAGGATAGAAAAATTAAGTATATTAACCACATGAAACATCCCATAAAAATCGCCTACTAGATTTGTTGCAACTTCCACATTTTCGCTTTTTACTATTTGAAAGGCAAAATGATCTACTCCTGAGTGGAACGCTCTTGCGAATAAACCAATGATTACTAGCAATCCTCCCCATAAGCCTAAACGTGGTTTTTTAACACTAATTAGTTGAACAAGTATTAAAGTTGCTGGAAATAATAAAATCGTCCCAATCAAAAATAAACTATAGGATGTGAGCATTAGGGTTGGATGTGTGTCATATGCTGCTAACTGATCAGGGAAAAAGAAGTTAAATTGTATACGTAGCAGAGCAGAAATTACTAATAAGACCGGTGCTATGATTAACGAAAGTCCCCCTAGCCATCTACCCGGAAAACTCTCTAACTGATCTTGAAATTCACTTTTTTCTATCTTCATACTAGACACCTCGCAGTAAATACTTCGATAATATTACCTTGTGTTGAATCTGACTTTTTATTTCATCGTCCTGATTCCCAACACGCTTTTCTAATCGCAGCGCAGACGTCGCCTCAGTTTCCTCGTCCCACTGTTACACTGGGACAGCTTTCCTGACCCCATGTCCCGCTCTATTTATCTAGATGGACTGGCTGTTTTCCTTGTAAGTAAACCAATAATTCCTCCAAGGACAATCAATATAATGTCCATCCCTATTTCCCATCCTTGAAATAGATCAATATAATTTACCAAATACCAACTTTTCCCACCATTTGTTAAATGATTGATTAAACCTCCAACGCCTTGGATTAGGAGTAGCAAACTTAGACCACTAATTATATCTTTCATGCATATACACCTCTTTAAAATTTTTTAATTTAAAATTCCTCTAATACCAATATTGAAAAAGACGGCACCAACTAGGCCAATAGCTACTAATAGGGAAGAAATTGGTGCTTCATTAAGCTTTGACTTTATTTTATTTAGAAAAAGCTGCAGTCGATCTTTAAACACTTTATTAATTCCTAACAATAATAAGGAAGGAAGTACCATCACAAGATTGTATCCAATTATTACAAATATAGAAGAAAGTGAATGAACCGCTACATGATTCAACAAAAAAATCGAATAGAAGTAAGGCAATGCCGTTACAAATTCAACAAGAAACACAATAACCCCTAAAATAACTATCCCTTTAATGGATGTTTGTCTTGGAATCCATGACGTGAGACGTTCTTTTGTGCTCTCTTTAGGTTTTATAAAACTAACTAAAACAAGAAGTGTTCCAGCTACAGTATAAAACCAATTGATAAAATCAAATTCAGAAAGATCTTCAATCAACTTCAATAGTCTATCTCCACCAAAGTACAGTAATAAACCAATGATGAAATAACCTAACTGAATAACAAGCAAGAATACAATGAGCCGAGATGATAACTGTTTTGGTTGTGTAAGTAATAAATAGCCGGTAACAGCAAGAACACCAGGACTTAATATATCAATTAATGCACAAACGAAAATGATCATTAAAACAGCAGATATGTCCAATGTTGATGAGGGCATCATCGCTTCAATCGTTTCAAACAATAAATAGTCACTCCTTTTAAAACCAAATAGCACACTGTGTTAAAAAGATAATAACACAGTGTATTAAATAATGAAAGGAATAATTTATATGTCAAAATTTTCTGGGACATGGGGTCAGTTTCCTCGTCCCGCTGTTAAACCGGGACAATGTTTCTGACCCCATGTCCCTCTCACTCTGTTAAACGGGGACACCGTTCCTGACCCCATGTCCCTCTCACTCTGTAAAACGGGGACACCGTTTCTGACCCCATGTCCCTCTCACTCTGTTAAACGGGGACACCGTTCCTGACCCCATGTCCCTCCTGACCCCATGTCCCTCGCTAGATAAATTTACCTATATAGGATAAAATAAAGATTAGTATTTTCAGAAAATATTATTACTAGATGTTGCTGGAGGAGACTAATGAAGGCGTACAAATGGATAGGGTTATGTATTTTAACATTAATTTTGTTGGTAGGTTGCTCTAAATCAGATGACGTAAGAGAAAGCAGATGAAACTCCAAAGGATTCAGAAGTAAACGAGAGTGTAAATTCAGAAGTGGAAACTGAAGAAAAACCAGAAGTAGAGAATGAATCAGCTTCTGAGGAAGAAGAACAATTGGTAGAAAACGACCCACCTTCTGAGGAAGAACTCGAAATACGTAGAAAAATGCTTGACGTGATCAGTTTTAACCAGTTGTATGAGAGGGATAAGCACGTAGAACCATACATGCACACAATATTTGTATCCGATGAAGATTACGAAAAAACAAAGAGTGAGATTCAAGAGAGATTTAAAAATTTCAACATAGACATCGATATTTTAGAGGAACCGAAGTTTGTAGAAGTTTCTGATACGTATGGAGTAGTCCAATTAAAAATAAGAAGTAGAGCCACTCGTGTGGAAGAAGGTCACTCGTACAGAAATAACGTAGCTGTACATGAATATTCACTAGTGAACGTAAACGATGAATGGTTAATAGAATCAATTGAAGTTTTAGAGGATACAGTTGAATACATAGATTAAAAGGCACCTTCATGGGTGTCTTTTCACATTTTATAAGAAAAAACTCCTATATTATACATACCGCATACGTAAGCTCTATCTACTCTATTTCGAAATATCAAAAATTAATTTCTTCCATTAACTACATCCTAGAGTTAATCAATAGATTCATATATAATAACGAGAGTATTTTAGGGAATAGAGGGTGCAACTTTGAAGGAATTCATATTAATCATAGCAGACATAGTAAATGGTATTCATGACCTTTTAAACGCAATGGCTAAACAAACTGGCCTTAATCTAACAGACAAAGACTTGCATTTATGGGTGTTCGGTATAGTAGGAATTACGTTCTTTCTCATCACCCATTTAATCTTTACTAAACTTGCAAAACTAAGCATTACTGCCATTTCTTTCATCTATACATTTACCGTGATGTTTATTCTTGTTTTCGCAGTGGAGATACAACAAAAAATCACAGGAAGAGGCGAAATGGATTTTGCGGATGCCGTCATTAGCCTATGGGGGTTTTTATTGTTCTTCGCTGCTTTCCTAGCAATAAAGGGGATTATTTTCCTTGTAAAATATATTTTAAAAAGAAAAGGGATAATTTAGTAAAAAGTAGCACCAGTAAAGGAAATCAACGCTAAAACCAATGGAACAAGTCCGCTCCATTGGCTTTTTTTTACATCTTCCGCTTTTACTGGCTGTTATCCTCTCGCTGCTCTGATGGTTCTTCTGATGGATCTGGTTCATCTTCATCTACACCATCACATCCAAATAATAAACCCATAGAAAGAATCGTTGATAGTAGTCCAAAAATATATTTTTTCTTCAATTCAGAGTCCTCCCTTCACTGATATCATTTTCGTGAATAGGTTACCCTAAACTTATAAGAATACTCGTTTGTTGGGAAAATATTTCAGTATAAATATATTGAATTTATTAAAGATATCTATGTGGCTAAAATAATACAAAGGTGTTGATATGGATGAATAAAGGTAGAGGCGTAATGTCTTCTTTACTTGCTGTAGGAGCAACAGGGGCAGTTGTTTATGGTATTTCAAAAGGAATTCAAAACGGATCATTCCAACGTTGGCAACAAAACATTTCAAATGCAATGAATAATTCACAAGTTAAGCAATTTATGCAACCTATAAAAGACATAACAAACAGCCAAGATATGCAACAATTAGCAACAAACCTACAAAGTATGAATAACCAAAATAATCAACAATCAGCTAGTAATGGACAAAATAGCTTTAACCAAGGCATTCAACAATTGGCTAGCAATTTACAAAATAGTATTAACCAAGACAATCTACAATCAGCTAGTAATGTACAAAGTGGAACAAATACCGAACAATACCATTCAGGTGGAAATGATTCAAATTATCAATAATTAACTTTTACAAAAAAGCGCCCATCCATAAAAGACTGGGCGCTCTTACGGTATTCTTTTCCTTTATCCATCTACACCTTTAAAACGTACATTAATTCTCTCCAGTATTCTCTTGTTTTATTTGTAAGAAAACTAATTTGGTTGTTCTTTGCACTAAAGGAGATTATTATACTTCTAAAATATATGTTAAGAAGAAAAGGGATTATTCAGTAATAGGAAGATCAGGCGCATGGAGTTCCCCTGCGCCTGTTATTATGTATGGTCGTATGAACTACTCTTGTTCTCTAAAATTATTTTTAACAAACTCTTCTTCCTCTTCTGGAGACATGATCCCATAGGCTACTCCGATCGTTCCTCCCTGCGTTCTCCAAATATGATTATGATGGTTCACGACCTTGCTAAAATCCCCTGCTTTCCATTCCATCGCTATTTCCTTTAATCTATCTACACCTTCAAATTGTTTTAATTTAAGGATCTCGATCAATTTATCAATATTGGCTTGACTCATCTCAATCGCTCCCCATTTTTCATCTGACTTAACCTTTTGATGAGTCATTTTATGCATATCTTCCATAATCGAATTCTTATCTGAAACTTCCGAAATAGATAATGTAACCTCTCCACCCATATACTTTGTTTGTTCTTTAAATTCTTCTCTGGCCTCTACTTGCGCCATTTCTTTACTCTCTTTTGGTTGTTCTTTATCTTCTAATACTATAAATGTTATAAATACTGCAGCTGCAGAAAATACGATTGCTCCTATAATGATGCTAGAAGTAACGATCCATTTTTTCATAAGATTCCCCCGTTTTTTACAATTGTAACATCTATCAAAGAAATGGAATAACCTTGTGTATTATAGAAGTTTCATATTGAACTTGAATTCCTTCAGATTCTCCTACTAAAAATAGTTTCGAATACATCACCTCCGCTATCACCGCAATCGACTTTATGAATGAGGAATTAAATTTTATAATATAAAATAAGAAATCAACAGTGCGGGATTGAATGAAATGGAGGACGAAGCAATGGATAAGTAACGTATACATCATATTTAATTTATAGGAGTTGGAAAATATATGACTGTACAAAATATTTTAAATGATATAGTGAAGGAACTGAACGATATACCTGGCATTGTAGGGATAGTTTTAGGTGGATCAAGAGCTAGAGGGAACAATCACGCTACTTCTGATATTGACATTGGAATATACTATGACGAATCAGCAGGTTTTAATGTCAACGATGTTAGCAAGGTTGCTACCAAACTGGATGATGAACATAGAGATAATTTAATTACATCACTAGGCGAATGGGGTGCTTGGGTTAATGGTGGTGGCTGGCTTATTGTTCAAGGTTATCACGTTGATTTCATATTTCGTGATATCAATCGAGTGGAACAAGTTATGGATGAATGCTTATTAGGTAAAATTTCTACTCATTACCATGCTGGACACCCACATGCTTATCTAAATGCTATGTATATGGGTGAAATCTCCATCTGCAAAATATTGGATGACAAAACGAAGCGAATTGCCAAACTAAAATCTAAAACCATTCCTTATCCAAAACCTTTAAAAGATGCAATGATTGGCTACTTTATGTTCGAAGCTTCCTTTTCGTTCATGTTTGCTAGAGGTAATGTAGATAAAGATGATATTTCATACGTTACAGGTCATTGTTATCGAACCATCTCATGCCTGAATCAAGTGTTATTTGCTCTAAATGAAGATTATTGCATCAACGAGAAAAAAGCAGTTCGAATGATTGAAAGTTTTGATAGAAAGCCTCAGGACTACAAGAAAAGAATAGATAAACTGATCACATTGCTTTCTCCAGATATAGAAAGCACAAGACAAGGACTTGATATGCTTCAAGATCTTATCTCTGAAACAGAGATTTTATTGAATAAGTAAGCGGAAATATATTTTATTAAGCAATCTCTATATCACGAGTGCAATTGTAAAACAAAAAAACCGATTCCATTTACGATAAGGAATCGATTTTTCAGGTTAGAAGTATGCTTAGTATACAAAATATCCGAAATGTTGACGGTACCCCATATAGCTTATCCCCTTTTAAGGGATGGTTATGACATAGCGTTTTTTACAATGTTGCGGTAGTAGCCTATGGTAAACAGAGCGAATACAAGATAGATAACCGTGTAAATCGCCATGGCGATGGATGCCGGAAACGTGGTGTCCGACCGGATCATAAATGAAGCCGCCTTGATAGCAAAGATCGAATGCAGCATACCGATCGATAGAGGGAGAAGGAACACGATGGCCTGCTTTCGTATAATGCCTTTCATGATCATATTCACGTCAAATCCGAGCTGACGCAACGTCTTAAAGCTCTGCTTTTCCTGCTCAGCTTCGGTCATTTGCTTGAAGTACAAGATGCTGCCGGTTGAAATCAAAAAGACAAGTCCAAGGAAAGCTGCGATGAAAATAAGCAGGCCTGTCATCTCCAGCACCTTTTTGTACTGTGTATAGTAATCATACTTTAATGGTTCATCATTGTCGTATTTTTCGTATATTGAGGAAGCTATGGCGAGCTCTTCCTTGTCCGGAACTTGATACGTATCAAAGTGAATTTTTTCATAATCAGGCGTACCGGCCATTTGTTCTGAGATTTTGTCCATCATCGCTTCTGACACTAGCAACTGACTGCCGGGTGCATTTAAATTCATGATGTTCCTTTCCATCAATGTCCTCAATGTATACATAACGGTCTGTCCATGCTGATCCAGCTCTATTTCGGTTGGATATCGCTTCGACTGCTCATCTAAGTCCCCGGCAAGTGAGGCCCCAGCATCGTACAAAATAGCTTCACCATCTGGCGGTACGTTGAGGTCTGCACCTGTTTGTTTAAGCTGTTCAGCTGGAAGCCATAACAAACTTTCTTCAAAGTTGTAGGATTCGTCATTCGGATCAAGGATGATGCCCATCGTCAGAACTGCTTCAACGACATGGTGATTAACATCGATGCCTTCCTTCTCCAGCTCCATCTGGAACGACAGCGCCTCCTGCTGATCGTTTTTAAACATAAAATCATAAGGGAGATCACGGCGGGTCTCATGCTCTACGGAGTAGTAGAAGGAGTAAGCCATGGAAATCAGCGTGATGGTCATGGCCGACAACAACGTAATCAAGGCAAGTGAGTTGGCATTTGCTTTCGTATAGTGCATAAGCGGAGCTATCGATAGGCTGTTTTTTAAGCCTAGGTGTCCATCTTTACGTCTACGGAACCAGTAAAAGCACCATCTGATCGTAACGCGAAACAATAAGTAAGTCCCTGTAACGATAGATCCGAGCATCAATAGTGCGTTGGGGAATAACTCTTTATCGATATGACCCGATAATTCATATCCGTATCCAATCAGCGCCAAACCGAGCAGGGCGAAAATAGCAGATGCCACCGCTTTTGGCGGCTTAGCGAGGTCAGGTCGCTTGTCTGCTTGAAACAGATCCAGAAGGGTGCTGCGATAAACCGTCAGCATCATCTGAATGGAAGTGATGACGATGATGAGAAGATAGACCATCACCGTTTTAAATGCCGCTGTTACGGAGAAGCTTATGCCGACAATCCCTTCTAAGCCGAGCAGATTCAGCAAAATCAGGACGAACAGCCTTGAAATCAACGCGCCGCAAATGATCGCAGCAAGTAGTGCACCTAAGCCAAGCAGTATATTCTCGATTATTAGATATCGGGCTACCCAGCCTTTGGAAAGACCAATCAGCTGATATAGTCCGATTTCTCGACTGCGCCGACGCAGGAAAATACTGTTTGCTGAGACGGTAAAGATTCCAACAATCACAATCAGCATGACTCCCGCAATTTGAAAGAAGACAACGCTCGTATTTGTCATATTCTGGACAGCCTGATCGTGCTGGAGTGAGGTGAAGACAAAATACAGGCTCATACTAAAGATTAGCGCAAAGAAGTACAAATAATAGTGCTTCACATTTTGTCGCATGCTGCGAAGTGCTAATTCAAACACTGTCAATATGGTCGCCCCCCAGTACAGCTTGCACGTCCAAAATTTCATTAAAGAAGGCATGTCTTGTTTTATCGCCGCGGTACAGTTCGGAATAAATCTTCCCGTCTCTTAGAAACACAACACGGCTGCAATAGCTGGATGCTACTGGATCATGGGTCACCATGACAACGGTGACGCCTCGCTGCTGATTTACCTTCTCCATCACGTCCAATAACGAGGAAGCGGATTTGGAATCCAATGCACCGGTTGGTTCGTCCGCAAACACAATCGAAGGCTGGTGAATCAGAGCACGCCCGGCAGCTGTCCGTTGTTTCTGGCCTCCTGATAATTCATGTGGATATTTGTGAGCCAGTGCTTTAATATCAAACACATCTGCGATGGCTGTGAACTCGCTTTCCACTTTCCGCTTGCTCATTTTGCTAAGAGAGATGGGCAGTAGTATATTTTCCTTCACTGTCAACGTATCCAGTAAATTGTAATCCTGGAAGATGAATCCCAGCTTATTGCGACGAAAGGCAGAAAGCTCCGTATTACTCAGCTTAGAGATATCTTTGTCATCGATTAAAATCGTTCCGTCCGTTGTATAATCAATCGTGGCTAAGACGTTAAGCAATGTCGTCTTTCCTGAGCCTGAAGGGCCCATAATACCGACAAATTCACTGCGGGTGACGCGTAAATCTATTCCTTTTAATACATGCTGTGTATTTCCTCTGGTACCATATGTTTTGTGGACATTTCTTGCATGTAAAACAGTTTCTCCTACATTCAACTGATCCATAACGTACCTCCAAATTATAATTGTTGCTTGATGATAGCTAAATTATACGGTTGGATTTTTCGCTTGTCGTACGTTTTACATGACAATCTGGCAAGCCAACGTGACAATATTGTGAGGTTCACTATTCCACAGAACAAAAGCGCAAGCGCCTTGAACAGCCACGACAAGCAAATGTTCTTCAACCAAGGAAGTCCGAATTTTGACTTCATTGGTTGAAGGTTATTTGACCTCGAGGGGCTTGACGCTGGAGCTAGACGTAGATAAACAAAATCTAATAGTTATCCACAAGTCAAAGAATTTTATAGTTTCCTAAGTAACAAAAACAGCCAGGCGCAATCCTGACTGCTTCATAGCAAGATATTACATGCCCGCCTCTCTTCGGACAGCTTCGAATGCGTTGGGATTGACAAAAGTTATTCGCATCACTGTACCTTTCATTTTACCCGGCAGCGCTTTGATAGTAATTCCTAATTTATCTGCAACGGTTTTTGCAAGATAGAGCCCTAGTCCAGTCGCAGCGTTTTGAATCCTGCCATTTTCACCCGTGAAGCCTTTGTCAAAGATACGCGGCAATTCGTGCGACTGTATTCCCGGTCCTTCATCGATTACATCTAAAAAGACTTGACCTGTCTCTGTTACATCCGTCACAATCATAATTGCCGTATTCGCAGGACTATATTTCACGGCATTCGTCAACAGTTGCCGAAGGATGAAGCGGCACCATTTTTGGTCTGTAATAGCCTTTACATCTGTTCCTTCGATTAAGACCGCCAGATTTTTTTCCATACACCATGGTGCCAGCTCCCGCACTTCTTCCGCGGCAAGGCGCTGTATGGAAGCCAATTCAAGAACATAATCTGATTCGATTGCGGGCAGACGTGTCATATGCAACTGACGGTCCACTAACAAATACACCCGCAACCATTCCGCTTCAATTTTACGTATTTCCGGATCACTTGGCAGGGATTCCAGCATTAGCTTCATAACGGTGAGAGGAGTCTTCACCTCATGGATCCATGAGGCCGTGAATTCATTCTCAATCAGTTGATTTTCTTTATAGTTAGAAAGCTGTTGTTTGAACTGAATGGTAGCCTCCCGTATGATTTCGTTGGTCAACTGATCTAGCCCGTTATCAGGTTCAGGAATTGTCTCGATCCAGTCTAAAACCTTGTCTTCCTGTAGAGCAGCCAATGCTGCGACATATTTTGTCTCTCTTTTGAAGCGCCATATAAAAAACAGGAGAAAGGACAGAATAAACGAGGCGTTAAAATAAAGGATAGAAGTAGATGAGACCTGGATGCCTTGATCAAGCAGGATCAGTGCATTGGCTAAGCCTAGCAAGCCCGCAAACAGTAAAATCCAGCTTTTCCTTGCATCAACGTAATGGATAAACATGGCACGGTTTCCCCCTATCAGTTGAAGTTCATAATCTCTATAAAGTGATGGCCATATAACCCATCCCTTTTTTTGTCACAATAGCGTCTGCCAAATCGATGGTCTCCAGCTTTTGCCGCAAACGGGTTATATTCGCCGTAAGGGTATTGTCGTTCACGAACTGCTCGTCCTCCCACAGCCTTCGTATCAAGTCGTGGCGCGAGATAATGACATTGTTCGATTTCACGAGCGTGATTAGTATAAAAAATTCATTTTTTGTTAAATCCACTTCTTTCCCAGCGTTTCGAATTACACCTCGGTTCAAATCAATCAAAGCGCCATTCCATTCAAGAATATCGGATTGCTCTTCGCCATAAGCATATGTCCTCCGGAGAAGGGCTTGAATTTTTGCATAAAGCACGTCTGTATGAAACGGCTTCTGGATGAAGTCATCCGCCCCCATGTTCAGCGCCATGACCATATCCATTGGGTGATCACGAGAGGAAAGGAAAACAATGGGTACTTTGGATACAGCGCGAATCTCGCGACACCAATGAAAACCGTCAAATTTCGGGAGTGTGACATCCATGATGACGAGCTGAGGCTGTTGTTCAAGAAATGAATGCATCACACCTTCAAAATCATCTGGCCTCGTGACCCGGAATGACCAAGCTTCTAGGCCTTTCTTCAACGCTGCAAACATAGCATCATCATCTTCCACAACAAATATGTTTATCTTCATAAAGCTAGCCTCCTAGAGACACAAATTGGACTATTCTAAAAAAGTAATTTGAGGTAACAAAGAATTACTACTCCATAATATAGCACAACAGATTAATGTTCCTCCAAAGGTAAAATGATTCGAGGATGGAAGAGCCTTATTAATCCGACCAAAATGTGCTCCTTTATTTATGATAAGCCGAACCTCTCTAGCCCATCAGCCATTAGAAAGCTCCAATATACGTCAAATGGGAAATGATACCTATACATGATGTGACTAGCTTAACCACTACCAATAAAACTGTCAAAAAGGACATAGCTTCCTAGAATGCTATGTCCTCAAAATCCCTTATAGGTTTATTAAGAGACCACAGAACCGTCTATTGTTTCTATCATTATCAACAGACAATAAATGTACTGTTGATTTAGATTATCAACTGCAAATAAGGAAGTTGCACCATACTGACACGCTTGTAATATTCATAAATTGTAGACTCCATGAAGAATTCCTAGAGTGAAATGGTTTACTAACCCCGCGACTCATAATTGCCTTAATTATATTAATTTTCCACAATACCTTTTCTCAAAATAACATTCGCATACAATGCTTTTTCGCTTGTAGTAACAACTGCATAGGCGTTTTTAGCTCTTTCGTAAAATGCCTTTCTATCTACATATTCAAATTCCACAACATTTTGGTTTTCCGTTTGTATGATTGTCCTGTAATCTTCCCATATGGATGGTAAGTCATTTAAATCATCAGAATCATTTTCCATTAAGCTGGCGCAATGGGCAACATGTGTATCGAGTGGGAAGAATCGTAAAATTGCCTCAAGTAGTTCTGGAATGTTATGCCCATCACAACGTAATAATCGCTGGGCGCAACTGGCCGCCGGAAAGTTACCATCTCCTAAAACAATCTCATCTCCATGCCCCATTTCTAATAATACTTTAAATAAGTCAGGTGATAAAATAGCTGGTATCCCTTTAAGCATAAATATCATTCCTTATCCTCTTAAAAATCTGCTCACCTGCACCAACCGTAACTGCATCTTTCCATTCTACTGTTCCAAAATCTATCAAGCTTATTTTTCTAATTGTTAATGAACCTGATAATACTTTCAGTTCCACTTCCATCCATTTATCATCCGATGTTAGCGTGCATGTCCCCCATGCATAGCCGTTTGACCAGAACACATTAGTATCTTTATTTTTAAAAGTAATCGATTGATCAATTGCTGAATATTGAAATCCTGTTAGTGCAAGTACCGCTCCCCAGCTTGCCATCGATCGAACGTAATGATGACCACATTCTGGTTCGTTAAATGGATTTCGCTTTCTCCCATCATATCTTGTACGAATATTTTTAATGATTTTAATACCTTCCTCTATTTTTCCCTCGTAAAATAAATGATTCGCCACTACATATTCCAAACCATTCCACACTTCACTAAAATATGGGAATGAATATTCAGGTTGTCCTCCAAGAGGATACGTGCAGGCGATGAGTCCGGGTTCTTCATTCATTACAAACGACCGCATGTGATTAAAATGACCGTACATATTGGATTTATCATTATATTTCATGATGCTCTCCAATGTCTGTTCCACATGACTTTTGTCTAAAAGATAACCTAATCCACAAACATGAGACATCAATTGTCCAACTAACTGATCTGCTAAACAACCTTTTCCAAGCTGCACTTCAGGATTTTCACAATTGACCGCTCCCTCCCCAGTTGTTAATCCAGGTGCAATTTTCTCTGGATCAAATGGTCGTACGTCCTGCTCATAATACTCACCATTAAAAAGGTGCTCATCCACCCATTTACTTCCTTGTTCAAACAAATGACGGCACTTTTTTGAAAATTGAATTTCTCCCATTTGTGTGGCTAACTCTTCTATGGCACGTAATGCTCCAAGGTACCAACCAGAAACTAGTGGATTGGGTCCATAAAATTCAATATCATATGTGACATGTTGCTGCCCTTCCATGACACCATCTTGATCGGCATCCCAGCCTCCTTGAATCCAACAAAACTCAAGAGCTTTCCGAGCATTTGGCCACAATCTTTCTAACATCACTTGATCCCCAGATAATTTCCAATCACGATATAAGCGCATCATCGTACCTAATTGACCATCTGCCGCAGTAACACCAAATGTCTGCGCACGATCTAATGGCAAATTTATCCGATGATTCAATAATCCTTGATCATTAACTGCATATTGAAACTCTACTTCTCGCATTCCACGAGCTAAATCACCAAATAGAAAACTTGTCACTAACTCATAATTCCATACATGGGAACAAGAACCTTGGCAGCTTCCGTGCGTATCCCCACAACCTTCCCAGCCATACAATCGGCCATCTTCTGTTCGAAAACAAGTTTGTGAGCGTAATGTAGTTATGTTATTTAATGCTGCTTCTTTGACGATCATTGGTAAATCGCTTTCAATAAAACTATGAACAAATTGCATTGTTTTTTTCTCTAATTCTTCTAATCTAGCAATTGTTTTTACTGCAACATCCCATGCATCTTTATATTGCGTACAGTAATAATTTCCAACATGCTGCACAGACTCACATGTACAAACTCCTCCACCACAACAAGCAGTATCTGGCCGTTCCACTTTTGGTTTTATTAAAATATCCCACGATTTGCGATTAGAAAAATGCCATGTTATTAGGAATGTCACCACTTTCGTTGCATGTGGTGCAAGTTCAACCCCTGCCGTAAGGGAAGCAACAGGGGCATGGGCATTTATATCATTATGTGCTTCCAGCCTTCCATCCAAGCTAAAATCATTCCAAAAATTCACCAACTTTTCTCCCCAGCTATGTTTTATATTCCAACCTTTCCATGCATTACTATACGTAACATCTTGTGCAGTTGTAGTTAAAGACATTGTTCCAAATTGCTCCGCCAACGGATCCATATCGTCAGCACACAAATATATCCCTTTCAAACCATCTTTTTCTTGTTTAAACGTATTCCGCTTACCGTTTAGCTCATTTATTCCGATAAAATTTTCCATACAACCAGCAATCGAAGCGGATACATGCTCATCCGTATTATTCGTTAACTCGAATTTCATAATTGCTACAGGAATGCCACTAGCATCCGCATCTCCTGGAATTAGAGGATTAAACACTCCGATGCGAACATCGACAGGCATATCTTCATCAGATAATTTCACTTGCCCAAATGGATATGCAGCAGAGAAGGAACAGTTACGAAATCTAGGAAGTCCATGGTTGCGAACTTGACAACCATATCCACCTTCATAATCCAGAGGATCAATAACTCCTTCCAACACCCTCGTTACTGGCTCCTTATTTTCCTGCTTCGTATACAAAGCGAAAAATGTGTTATTCGGTGTAAAGCCTTTAGCGGGGTGACTAAAAACTTCAAAGTCTTGCAAGTTCCCACGTCCACCAAGCGAAACAGTTCCCGTACCAATCCCACCTATCGGCATTGCAATTTTCCGAATATACTCTTGATCATAACATTTTAAAACGGGCCAACTAGCGAGCGATTGAGAATTACTTTCCATTGTCATCACAAACACACCACCAATTTTATATTTTTTATATTAATACAGGGACATTTGATTTATAAATCGCGCACGGTTCCATCCCAATGACCCATTAATTTTAACCTTTCAAACCAGTCAATGTAATTCCCTTTATAAAGTATTTCTGACAAACCATGAAAACAATAATACATGGTAGAATTACAACTGCTGAGGCTGCCATTAGTAAGCTCCATTCCGCATTGTAGGACCCTTGGAAATGTTGCAAACCCAATGCAAGTGTATAAAGGTTTTCATCATTCAAATAAATAAGTGGCCCGAAAAAGTCGTTCCATGAAGCTAGGAATGAGAAAAGTCCAACTACGATAAGTGCAGAGCGACTTAATGGCAAAATAATGTGTAGGTAGATTTTAAGATAACTAGCACCATCTACTCTTGCAGCCTCATCCAATTCTTGTGGAATCGTCATAAAAAACTGACGTAGCAAAAAGATATTAAAGGCACCACCACCGAAAAATGCTGGTACAATCAATGGTGCATATGTGTTATAGAATCCTAACGCCTGCCAACCTAGAAAAGTCGGAATAATCATCACCGCGCCAGGTAACATCATCGCCGTTAGCAGGATGCCAAAGATGATGTCCCTTCCCTTCCATTTAATTCTTGAGAAACTAAATGCAGCGAGCGAACTCGTTAATAAAACTCCAATTATATTTAAAATCACAATCGTAAATGTATTAATAAAGTATCTATCAAATGGTGCAAAAGACATCGCATCTGCATAATTTTGAAACTGAAATGGTTCTGGAATTATTCTAGGAGGAAGTTCAAATATTTGAGTTAATTCCATAAAGGAACTGCGAACCATCCATAACAATGGTAACAGGAAGCTCGCAGACAGGAGTATCACGATTACGTATACAATAGCTAATTTTATCCTTCGCTTTGTCTTCATTTGCTATTGTTTCCCCCCTTCATAGTACACCCATTTCGATGATTTAAAAATAAACGCTGTAAAGAACATAATGATGATAAATAATACCCATGCTAGAGCAGATGCATATCCCATATTAGAATTACTAAATGCTTCTCTCCATATATAGAAAACATAGAACAAACTTGAATTGTTTGGCCCGCCTCCTGTTAAAATATAGGCCTCCGTAAATACTTGAAACCCGCTGATGAACCCCATAACCGTTGTAAAAAAAATAGTCGGAGTCATCATTGGAATCGTAATATGCCAAAACTTATGCAGCGTATTTCCTCCATCTACCTCAATCGCCTCATAATAATGATCCGGAATACCATTTAAACCTGCTAAGAAAATGATCATATTCCCACCTACGCCCCAAAGTCCCATGATGACAATAGATGGAATAACGGTTCCCTCCGAAAATAACCATAAACTCGTCGGTAATCCTACTGAGGTAAGCATATTATTGATTAGCCCTAAATCCGGATTAAACAACCACAACCAAATCATCGCGGAAGCAACTACTGGAACGATGGAAGGCAAGTAAAAGATAGTTCGAAAAATTGCCTTTCCTTTAATATCCGTATTCAATAAAATCGCTAATAAAAAGGCAAAGATGATTCCAAGCGGGACGGATAAAAAGACGTAATAAAATGTTACACTAATAGATTTATAAAAAAATGGATCCTCACCAGAAAACATATTAATATAGTTATTCAATCCTACAAAGGACGTATTATCACTAAAAACACTATAATCTGTTAAACTATAAATCAAACTCGCGATCATAGGACCAAACACAAATATTAAAAAACCAAGGATGGCAGGCATGGCAAAAAGTAGCCCATTCACTTGGGCTGTATTTTTCCATACATATCTTTTTTTGACTGGTTTCGGATCTTTCACTGTAAGTTCAGCCTTCATAATATCCTCCCTTATTTTAAACAGGCATTAATAACTAATGCCTGTTTAAAATAGTATTTATATTTACTTAATATCTCTTCTACCCTCTAATACTTTTTCAACGTCTTTCTCGATTTCCTTCAACGCATCCTCTGCGGTTTTCTCTCCAAGCCACACTTGGTCAAGTGCCGGATCGACAAACTCTAGTATTTTATTAAAATTCCTCACATAACCAGTTGGGGATGGTACCGAGTAATTCAGAATTGCATCAATCGCTCCACTGAAACCAGAAGGATGAAATTTATTATTGGTCCATCTAGAAACTATATCAGGATCTGTGTACCAATCTTTTAACGTTGGTAACCATAGCCCTTCGTTGATCATATCGAAAGCAGACTCTGGATTAATAAGTGCTTTCAATGTATCCCAAGATTCCTCTGGATGATCCGTATTGGAGAAAATAGAGAACATTCCACAAACTACCATCGTTACTGGCTTATCCATCTTCGGCAATACACCAACATTATATTTAACACCAGAATTTCCTAAGTTATAATTCAACCACTGACCATCAATCATCATTGCCACTTTCTTTGTTTGTAAGGAAGTTGCGCCACCAGGAAGAGATTTCGATTGAATCGGTGATGGTGCGACATGATGAACATTAATCAAATCTGCTAATTTTTGCAGTGCTTCTACTGCTTTTGGTTCCGTTAAACCAAATTTCTCTCCATCGTCCGAAATAAAATCTCCACCATTGGAATAGATGAAGTTCCCCCAGTTCCCCCACCATTTTCCGAAATCAATACCAAATTGCTTAATGTTTTTTGGGTTAAAGTTTGGCGACAATGCATTGTTCCCATTTTGATCAATCGTTAATTTTTTCGCTACTTCTACAAACTCATTCCAATCCCATGCGTCTGCAGCATTCACTGGGGGTAGTTCAGCCCCTGCTTCTTCAAACATATCCTCGTTGTAAAACAACATGAATGTTTCTCGCTCAGGACATACGCCAATTAATTCTCCATCGTCGGAGTAATAGCCAAATTGTGGAGCAAGGTCATCAATCGATAATTCTGGGTCTTTTTCTAGAAACGTATTTAAATCTAGAAATTTCCCTTCCTCTGCAAGCGGATATGCTAGAGTTGCAGATTCCATTTGTGCAACATCCGGTGTTTCATTCCCAGCAACCATCGTGGTCAATTTTGTATCATAATCTGCTGGAATTACTTGTAAATCAACGTTAATTTCACCTTTACGATCTTTATTAAACTTTTCAATCGACTTTTCAAAAACCTTTTGCTGTTTCGGATCTCCCCACGCAGTCGCACTTATTCTTACTGCGCCTGAATCGTCGGTATCACCACTAGTGTTCGAGTTACAAGCTGCTAAGAGAAATACAACCGCCACAATACTTGTAAGCACTTTCAATTTCATCTTTCTTTCCCCCTTAATTTTAAAGTCTAGGATAATACTAGTGTATCAACCGACGAATAGTACGAGTATTCTAATGTTTTTGTATTGGTGGACTATTTTTGGGTAAAATAATCTCCACCTTCGTCCAACTACCTTGTACGGAGTCCAGCTTTACTCCATAGTTTTCTCCATACAGTAACTTAATTCGTTTATCGACGTTGTAAATTCCAACAGAGTCGCTACTTCCCTCGATGACTTCCTTTATTTTCCTTTTATCCATCCCTTTTCCGTTATCCTCTATACAGAATATAATCGTGTCAGATTCTACAATACCAGTAATGCGGATAAAACCACCTTCCTCGATTAATTCAAATCCATGAATAATTGCATTTTCTATAAAAGGTTGAAGCATGAGTCTTGGAATTTTCCAATCAACCAAACTTGGATCGATGTCAAATTCAACGGTAAACACGCCTTCAAAACGACTCGACATGATGTGTGTATAACTTTTTAGCCATTCTAGTTCTTCTTTCACCAATCCAGTTTCACTTGTTATGTTGGTTGTATAATGAAGCATTTTTGATATACTAATGAGCATTTTACTAAGTTCTTTTTGGCCGTTTTCAATCGCAATCCAGTTCATTGTATTTAATGTGTTGTACAAGAAATGGGGATTCAATTGGACATTCAATGCCATAATTTCTGTTTCTTTTTCTTTTAATTTAACTTCATAATTTTCTTGAATAAGCAATCGAATTTGTTCATTCATCGTATTGAAGTTTCGGATAAGGTGACCAAACTCATCATTATTCGTAACTTCCACCTTTGTATCAAATGAACCCTGTCCCATTTTCCTAATCGCAAACAGCAGCTTCTTAATTGGCTTTGTAATTCTACCGGAAAAAATAAAAGCTAATAATAGAGAGATGAACACAAGAATAATTGCAAAAGTGAACATATTGAATTTGATTGAATGTACAATCTCATCGACTAAATCACCTTCTGTAATCATCCCAATTGAAATCCAGCCTGTGACGTCAGATGTATCAAAACAGATAATTGTGTTCTTACCATTTATTTTTACAAGCTTTGTACCACTCTGCTCCTCCACGATGCTTTCAACCCAGTCTGCATCATAATTCGTACCAATTAGCGACTGATTTTTATGACTAATAACTTGCCCTTCTTTCGTGATAACCATATAGTCGGAGCCTTTGATTGGGATACTATCTTTAATATATTGGTCATAAAAATCTGCTTTAAAATGAATAAACAACACTGGCCGTTCAACACTCATAGGGAGATTGGAAATTACACCATTTCTCACATAGGAGATATTTAACAATCTAGCTGCAGAAAAAATATAGTCATCTTCAAATAGATTCTCATCATTTAGCAATTCTTTAATATTATAAGTAGGTATCCACTGTAGTTTCCCTTTTCCCTCTAAAGCTGAATTGTAATAATCGGTATCTCTGAATCTTATCAATGGCGTATTATCCCCAAATGTAAAATAACTAGTTACATATTGGACAGAATCAACACCTGACCACTTTAATACATATTGACTACTTATTTTTCTAAGATCTCGATCCGCTATTAATAGTTGGATATTATTTTCTGGATTAAGATTATTAAATATTTTGAATAAATCATCATCAACTGTTATCGATAATGTACTGTCTTCTACACCGCCTAAAACAGAATCAATCAAATCATTATTTTTCTTGATGATTTCATACACATTTTTCCTAGCTAAATTGGATAGCTCTTCTTTACTAGTATCGTAATATTGGGTAGCAAGAATTAAAATTGGAAAAAAACTGATGATTAGATAGGAAATCAACAGCTTACTTCGAATACCAATGCCTTTTTTCATTATATTTTCCCTCTATTTGAATGAATATGGAGTTTCCGATATTGCTCCGGGCTCAACCCTACTTCTTTTTTAAATATTCGATTGAAGTACTTCGAATCTTTATATCCGCTTTGCTGCGCAATTTTATACACTTTCTTATTCGTTTCTAGCAGTAAGTTCTTAGCAACACTCATTCTCTTGTTCAACAAGTATTTAGAAAAAGTCATTCCATAGTATTTTTTAAAAAATTGACTGAAATATGATGAATTATAATAAAATTTGTTAGCTACCGCTTCTAGACTAAGGTCCTCCATATAATTTTGGTCGATATATGCTTTACATTCCTTCATCAGGATTTCTGTTTTCTTATTAAATCGTTCTTCTAAAAGTTCCATCGTGTTCATTAAAACTTTATGCACGTTGTTCTGAAGAAGCGTAATATGGTCACTGGAACGCATATCTGTTTGCACAAAGGTGACAAGCTGATAATATTGACTCTCCGTTATAATATTTTCAAACCTAGAAATGACATTAATAACTGTACGCATGGTATTTTCAATTAAAATTTCTGGTTGATAGTAAGTTCCCTTTATTAGATTTTGAAATATTTCATTTACAATATAGACAGCACCTTTTTTATCTATATTTTGTAAGGCTCTCACTAGTTCATCTTCTTTATGTGAATGGATTACTAATCTATCTTCAAACCAACTATTTTCATTATAAAAAAACACTTTTCCAGTACCGAGGTAAAATTTATACTGTAATGCAGTATGCGCTTGTTCGAATGCTCGTTGGATGTTATTTTGAATATTACGATAATATTTGCTAGTACTAATTGTTATGTCACATTTCGTTATCAGTTGATGTAACATGTCAACAAATGCAGCATCGGTTAAAATATTCGATTCTACCTTACTTATAATTACTACTAAAATATTGCTAGTTTCATCTAAAAAGAAGGACATGGTTGCTCCAAATTTCTGCAAATATACTTCTATCTCTATTTTCATACCTTCACTATCCAGCTGTATAAATTCAAAAAGAAGGAGTATCCCTGGCTGAGCGTTATCCTTATATATACTTTTTAGTGCCGATTGTTCTGTAACCGTCAATACCCCCTTTAATAACTGCCTTAATAAATATTCTCGGTTTTTTAACTCTCTTTCCATTTCTTCCTTTTCCATTTTTTCCTCTACCCGATGTAATACTTCTACCATTTTATCTTCATCGACAGGCTTCAAAATATAATCACATGCACCTAGTTTGATTGCCTGTTGGGCATAATCAAAATAACCATAAGCACTTAGAATTACTACTTTTAAATTTTTCTCATTCCCAATCTTTTGCAAAAGCTTCAAACCATCCATAACCGGCATTCGAATATCCGTAATAACGATGCTCACCTGTTGTACCTCTATTATGCCTAATGCTTCTTCACCATTTCTCGCTTCAAAAATCTCATAACTCGGCCTTAACATTCTCAACAAATTGGCTAAACCTTTCCTATGTCTAGGTTCATCATCTACAACAATGACCTTACGCATGGTAACCTCCGTTTAGTGGGCATTAGGGTATATCCCTCATCCCATTATCATTTTCCATAAATATCATTTCATCATTATCTTTATTTCTCTTTTGTAGTTCCATATTCCTGCATAAGGACATACTATGTTGTCTTAATGTGTTTATCATCCAAATGAATTAAGTAATCGGTTGAATTACGTTACTTTTGCGGAGATTCGAACCAGGTATTACGGAGAAAGATCTAATACTTGCGGAAAAGAGAGTCATTATACTAGAAACAAGAAAAAGCTCCTGTATCGTTGCATGCAAACAAGCATGATTATACAGGAGGTGTTATGGTTATTTGTCGAAGTTTCTAGAATTTAGTGAAAGAATTATAAGTCAAAACTTAATTAATATAAATTCCACGCTACAACATCTACTATCTCTAGTTCATAGTTAGCTCCATCGCCAACAACCTTAATTCAAAGACTGCTTAGTGTCCATTCAGGAGTAATTTGCCCTGTTACAAAATAATCTTATTCACCAGCTCCTGTTAATTCCGTATTTAGGAGGTTATAACAAGTCCTAAAATTACCTATTCATACATTGGAATTAATTTTTTACTTATCTGTTAATAGTTCTAGGGACATTAACCTAGACATTTCATCCTCTTCCTTATGAACCTTTAACTCATACAAATTTTCTTTTCTTTATAATCAAGGTCACCAGATTTTGACTTGAGTTTTATTTTAAATCTATCTCCCTTTACAACTCATGTATATTTGGTTCTCATTAATTTGTGATTAAACTTAATCTTAATCGATTATTTATGTCTTTCTCATTTTCATAGTAGAGTTTCTATGAATTAGTTCTACTCCTAATACATATAGGCTGTCTTCATCTGTTATATCACCATTTATTTTTCCGATTAGAGTTGAAGCAGCTAATTCTCCCATTTCATAAATAGGTTGAGCTACTGTTGTTAATTCCGGTTCCGTCATTATAGTAACCGCAATACCATCAAAACCACATATCGCAACATCCTCTGGAACACGGATACTTCTCCTTTGAAGCGCTTTTAATGCACCAATTGCCATCAAGTCGTTACCTGCAAAAATACCATCTATATCTGGATGCCTATCTAATATTTTTTCTACTGCTTTAAACCCGCCTTCCATTTGGGAGTCTCCAGCAATCATATAACTCGATGTGTACCAAGGAAGGGATTTTACAACTTCTTCATACCCATTCATTCTTTCTTGGTATGTCGGTACTTCTTGTGGACCATAAATATGAGCAATTCGATTACAACCCACATCTAGTAAATGTTGAACAGCAAGAATGGAACCATTAAAGTTATCAACTTGTATCAAACTCCTTGGCTTATCGCATGGTAATCGTTCAAGGAATACGCACGGAGTATTTTCCTTCTCTAAAGTAGCAATATTCTCTTTATCTAGCATACTGGAAGCTACAATAAATCCATCTATCCCTCTACCTTTAAGCACCTTTAAATAAGACTTCTCTTTATACTTTTTATCATCTGTATTACATAAAATAACAGTATAGCCTTGTTTATGGCATGTATCCTCTACTGCTCTAACAAGCTCAGGATAAAACGGGTTCATAATATCAGGAACTATCATCGCAATAGAGGACATTTTTTTCCCGACCAAGCCTCTTGCAAGCGGGTTTGGTACGTAGTTTAGCTCCTCTATTGCACGTATGATTTTCTTTTCAGTATTTTTACTGACATACTCTCTTTTATTCATTACTCGTGAGACAGTGGCAATAGATACTCCAGCTAAATTTGCAACATCTCGGATTGAAACCAATTGTTTCCCCCCTCATGATCAATATCCGAGTGTTACATTATTCAGCTGTCGATTTCGGTAATTTCGTTATTGGACCATCTTGTTGTAAATTGGCAGTTGGACCATTTCCTTTATTAACTACTGGCCAACCATCTACCCATTCCACTTTATCTATCATTAGAGTTCTACCTAAATGTGGGTTATTTCTATCAAACGCATGATATAGTATCCATTCTTGTCCGGATTCGTCCGTTATGATTGAGTTATGTCCCGGCGCGTTAAAATCTTCATTTTCCTCTAATAGCGGTGTGTAATCCTCATCGATTTCCCAGTACTTTTTGAACGGGCCTAGTGGTGAATCGGATTTCGCTACAATTACAGCATAATTCGCATGCGCCCCACAACAATTATCGCCTGAAACAAACAAATAATAAGCATCATTACGTTTCACTACCCATGGCGCTTCTAATAAGCGTTCATACGGTTTATAGCGTTCTACATCGAGCACTTCTACTGGCTCTCCTTCTAATGACATACCGTCCTCCGATAGTTTTTGCACTAAAATTGGCTCCTCCGCTGATCCCCAATACATATACCGTGTACCATCATCATCCTTAAAGATAAACGGATCAATCGTTGCGAAAGAAGGCCCGATTACTATTGGTTCACCTTTATCAACATAAGGACCTAACGGGTGGTCAGCTACAGCTACCCCAATGCCGAAATCCTCATTTCGATCATTCGGTCGTGATTTCCCTGAATAATACACATAATATTTCCCATCGTGTTCTACAAAATCCGGTGCCCATACGTTAAGTTCGTCAGTATGGAGCCAGCTCGGAATTTCTGGTAACACCTCACCTGCATATTCCCAATCCACTAAATTTTGTGAGCGCAGTATGGGTAGTTTTTTTAACGAACTATAATAGCGAGATTGTGTTGTAATCATATAATAATAACCATCGTTACCATTCACAATACCAGAAGGATCAGGAGCATCACGCTTTAAAATAGGATTTTGATATGCTGTTCGTTGCATACCGTCAGGCACTGGTGGAAGTTCTACTGCTTCCTTCTCCGCTTTTCCTTTATCATCTTCGGATGTATTAGGATTAACATTCACCACTTGTTTTTCATTATCTTTATCTATCAAATCAGTTTTTTTAAGCATGCTTTCACCCCAAATTACCATTATCATTACTACAAAAACTATTGCTACACTGCAGGCTAATATCATCCATTTTGAACGAACCATTTTACTCCCCCAATTTCCCCTAACATGTACGAATACGATAGCCTATTCTTCTTTTTCTAGATTCATAGGTTTCTTCGTTACTGGCCCATCCTCCACCAATGTGAAAGTTGGCCCGTTGCTTACTGGCCAGTTATCTATCCACTCCAACTTATCTATCATCATCATTCTATTCATATAAGGCGCATTATTATCATACGCATGATACACTATCCAATCTTGCCCTGCCTCGTCTGTAACGACGGAATTATGTCCGGGCTCATAATACCGTTCATTTATTTCAATGATAGGTCTCTTAGATGCATCCTTTTCCCAATATTTTTCGAAAGGGCCAAAAGGAGATGTTGATCTAGCGACCATTGCTGCATAGTTCTTCCCGTGATTTCCAGAATAAAACAAGTAATAATATTCTCCTCGTTTCATGACCCATGGAGCCTCAATGAGAGTTTCATAATCTCTACGGGGATCAGGGCGAAGAACTTGTTTCCTTTCTCCCACTAAAGACATACCATCATTTGAAAGCTCTTGCACTTTTAGTGGTTCATGACCTGAACCCCAGTACATATATCTCTTTCCGTCATCATCTTTAAAAATATATGGATCGATTGTTGTAAAGCGAGGACCCGTAACGATCGGTTCTCCTTTATCAACATAGGGACCTGTGATGGAATCTGCAACCGCCACACCAATTGCCATCTCGATTTCAGAATCATTCACATTTGCCGAGTAGTAAACATAATATTTCCCCTCATGCTTTACTAAATCAGGTGCCCACAAGTGTATATTCGTTTTACTTGTCCAGTCTGGTAGATTAGTATTGGAAAACACCTCACCGACCAATTCCCAGTTGACCAAATCAAGAGAACGAATAATCGGTAGCCTCTTAACTGTACCTGTATAATTGGACTGTGTTGTCACAATGTAATAGTAGCCATCCTCATCTTTTAATACACTCGATGGATCCGCTGCATCATGGTAGTAGACAGGGTTCGTATAGGATGTTGTGACTAGATTTCCATCCTCCCCTCCTGTCTGTACCTTCTTGTTGGTTAGTATAAGTAAAATGCCTACAGTTACAAATGTGATAGTGATTACTATACCTACTAAAAGCAACTTATTTCTATTCAATATAGTAGTTTCCTTTCCCTTCATTTATACAAACCTATGTGTCGGTACTGGTCTACTAGGAGCAAAGTTATCCAATTGATTTACTATAATGTCTAGTGTCTTATACTCCAGCTTTATTTCTTCTAGTATGATTTTCAACATTTGATAATCAATATTGATTCTGGCATTAATCCAAATATCAACTTTATCACTTAACCAAATTCCATGTTTTATATCATTTAACGGATAAATCTCATTATTTCTAACAGAACTCAGCTTCAGATGTCTATTCTCATCCTCTACCCATATTTTCAGATGTGCAACAACCGCACCTCGTTGCTCCAATTTTTCTAGCCACTTATTCAATAATTCATTTGCAAATTCAAGTACATCAATTTGTAAACCAGATACACTAATACTTGAATTCAACCATCCTAGTTGTTCTTCTGCTTTAGCGTAAACATCATAATCAATATCAAGAACAGTGGCATTCAAATCGTTACTATCAAAAATATTGTCCAACCATTCGTTCACACCCATCGCATTAACAGCGGATGTAGGGAATATTTTGGCAAAGGGTATTATATTATCTAATTGATTTTTTATTTCTTCTATCTCCATTTTTTCATTTACATCAGCCTTATTTAAAAGTAAATACTGTGCCTCCTCTATTTGCTTTTCAAACAAATATGCTATTTCAGTCGTATATATGGAGTTCTCTTTTTTTATATCTCGAAATCGTTGCGGATCTACTACAACTGTAAGTGGCTGTATATCAAGTAATTCTCCATGAAACGCCTCTAAAGGTTTGTTGACAGTTGCCATTATATCTGTACAACTGCCCACTGCTTCTGCAAAAATAACATCTGTTTCATTATGGTTTACAATGTGATTTATTGTGTCTACTAAGTTATCAAACTTACAACAAAAGCAACCACCTTGTACTTGTTGGATTGGAAAGCCATTTGAATACACTATTTTTGTATCCACTAGTTGCTCGCCTTGATCATTTGTAATACATGCAACCTTCCATCCTTTTGCGCGCAATTGATCAGCTGCAGAAACCATTAAACTAGTTTTCCCTGCTCCAAGAAATCCACTGATAATAATGACCTTTGTTTGTTTCATTTAGAATTCCCTCCAGGAAATAATTAACAATCTTCTTGAAAGAGCTAACCCCTTTAACAGGCTAGCTCCATCTAAGCTTAGTCAATACCAAATTCCTCTTTCAGTTTTTGGATATCTGGCGCAAGTTTTTTTAATGTATCATCCTCTATCTGCTGTAAAACACTTCTAGAATCAATATTTTTGTCTATCGCTTCGTTAATGGAATCTATAAATACTGGCCATGCTTGCCCGTCTAAAATCGTCATTTTTCGCTTTGGTATATTCTCAGGAATGGTTGTATAAAGCTTAAAGTCTTCCTGTCCACCTAAAAAATCATTTGTATGTTCTTGATACCACGGCAACTGTCCAATATGTGTAAATCCAGGCTGAACTGCGTACTCTGCATATATTTTCCATGCTTCTTCAGATGTCGCAATCCATTCTGCAAATGCCCATGCAGCTTCCTTATTCTTACCTTGAGCTGGAATAACGAAAGTAGAACCTCCTAATTCCACATTTAAATCTAATGGCATTTTAGTAACTCTCCACTTCCCTGCTTGATCTGGGAGCATATTTTCCATATGTCTAGCCCCACTTATTCCTAATGGGAAAGATGCCACCTTCCCTTGTTTGATAAGTTGTTTTCCTTCATCGCTAAAAAGACCCATCTGCGGAGCCCAGCCCAATTGAACCCCCTGCTTTACGATATCTATCATTTCAATCATACGTTCATTGTTACGTGTATAGTTTAGATTAGAATCAAAATACCCTAATGCATCTCCATAATGAACAGCTGGGGAATCTCTCCATTCATACATATATAAATCATTTGCAGCTAATAACTTCGCTGCCTCTAAAACGTTTTCAGGTTCTTGCAAAAACTCTCCTAAATCCTCAGGATCTGTTGGTAGTCCCACTTGTTCATATAGATCAGGTCGATAGAAAAATACTCCTGGATGCACATCCCATGGAATACCTAAAAGTCGTTTACCATCCAAAGACATGTAACGTTCCCAATTGTACTCTGCTTGATATTCTTTATATCTTCCTGCATCAAAAGGTGGCTGTAATAAATCCTCTAAAAGCCCTTCCGATTCATACCTTGGTATTTCACCAGCTGAAACCTGTGCTACATCAGGTGCACCACTTCCTGCATTTAGTGTTGTTTGTAACTGGCTATGGTGCTCCCCATATTCAAATGGAGTGAAATTCACTTTTATATTTGGATATACCTTATTAAATTCTACGATGACATCCGCAAATAAAGGGTCATATGTCCAAAAGGTAATTTCACCGGAAGTACTAGAGTCATATACATAGCTAATTCCCTCTATTCCTCCCTTATCATCACCATTATTTTCTCCTTGCGAGTTTGTATTCTCTTTTTTATCCGAACAGGCAGCCATCATCAACATTAGAACTGTGAATAATAGTAAAATACTTATTTTTTTATGCATATATAATCCCCCTTATTTTAATATTCCGCAAAACTAACGAGCTGCAGAAACTACTTCCCAATTTTTATCGCAAGCATGTACTGTTAACCCTGTAGCATCACCATAAAGAACATCAATACTTACTTCCCATTCACCTGTATCTGTATTTTTCTTTTGTTGGAATGTCCCCCAAGCCTTCCCTGTACTCCAAAATGTGGAGAAATCCTCCTCATTAATCCGTGGTTTAAAACTAAGCTCATTTTTCGTCATATCAAAAGTAAAACCACTTAAAGCGATTAATAATCCCCAACTTGCCATGGAACGTGCGTAATGATGACCACATTCCACTTCATTCCAAGGGTTCCTACGAATTCCGTCATGGCGTTCACGTATAGCTTTTACAATCGACAAGCCCTCTGTGATAAAACCTTCATATATTAGGTGGGTAGCAACCTGATATTCAATTCCCGTCCATACTTCATCAGAATAAACAAATGGAAATGTTGGACGACCACCATTTGGCCATGAGCAAAGGAGAAGACCTTTTTCATCATTTAATACATAAGTTCTTTGAGGGTTCGCGTGATTACTGAAATCAGTTTTAAAATTATGTTTATAAATGGAATAGACAGCCTTTTTCACATGATCCTCTGGTAATAAATACCCCAAATCAAATAGGTGAGCTAATTGCTGTCCAAGCAATTGATCCGAGAGACACCCTGTTCCATGCTGATATTTATGTTGATTCACATCGTCTAATAATTGAATGTAATACTCCCCATTCCACAGTAACTCATCGAGTCGTTTTGAACTTTTTTCAAAAACTTCCCTGTACATACTAGCGTTATCTGATTCGCCAAAGTAGGAAGCTACTTCCTCCGCAACTCGTAAAGCACCTAAGAAGAAAACACCAGTTAGTGGGTTTGGGCCGTAAAATTCGATATCGTACGTATTATGTTGTTTGCCATCTAGTACTAAATCTTCATCCGTATCCCATTGAAGCAATGCATACTTAAGTGCATTTTTCATTGCTGGCCATAACTTTTTTAAAAATGTATCGTCTCCGGAAAGCTTCCATTCGCGATACACACGCATAATTGCACCCATTTGACCATCAGCAGCGGCTTCCGCAGGATTTTCTCCAAATGTCCATTCGCAATCAAACATTTGCACTGCACGGAAATTCATCTTTCCATCCTGATCGACCTCTTCCAAAAACTCTGTTTCTCTCATGTTCTGTTCTAAAGTCGGAAACAAGAATGCTAGTGTTTGCGCATAATTCCATACATGTGTACAATTTCCGTCACAGCATCCCCAATCATCATGACATCCCTCATAGCCAAGAAAACGACCATCCTTCAACCAAAAACAAGTGGTACTTCTAAGTACTGTAATATTACTTGCAATCGCATCAATGACATAACTAGGAAGAGAGCTACTAAACAATGCATCTTCAAAAGTGCGTGATTGTTGTATTAATCGCTTACGGTTCTTCACCATATATTCTGCAACGGACCAAGCACTATCAAAATGATTGGTGTAGTAATTCTCTACCGTTTCACGTCCTTTTTCCTTTACTGAGAAAGCATCACTCCAACCATTTAAACGATTTGGAAAATACCAAGTTAAAAAGAAACTAAATTCTTTTATCTCTCCTGGTAAAATAGATTCACGAACGCCTAGTGTTCCAGTATCAGTACTCCCGTCTTTACTTGGCGATGTATACTCTAAATCGGTAAATAAACCATTCTTTGAAAAGTCATCCCAAAATTCATGTAAGTGATCAAACCAAGGTCCGCGTAGCCATGACCTTTTATATGTTGTCTTTTTATTCGTAGTAGTTAAGGCAATATTTCCAAATTCTCTGTGCACTTCTGGAAATTTATAAGACCGCAAAAACAAGCCTGAAAAATCCTCTTCCTCAATAAATTGGTTCCAATTCTGCGAGCATTTTTGTGTTTGTAAATTCCCTTTCTGATCAAAGGTAGCCCCGATTGGATTTATGATAGATCCAGCAATCGTAACCTCTACAGGTACGTTAGATGTATTTTTTACTTTGTAGGTCAAGTAAGCCCCAGGTATTCCAGAATCCATTGGATTTAATGGAATAAAAGGTGTAAATGCTTCTAATTCCACATCCACCGGTAAACTGTTATCTTCAAATACAACACGAACAAACGGATATTTACCTACTAGTTTAGAATTTTCCAATCGAGGTAAGCCCGCTGCTGTTCCTGGCGAATAACCATGAGCATGTGTATGTGGTGGATTTATTTTTGATTCTAGTATTCTTGCAACGGGTTCTTTCCCCTCAGCTTGTGCCCAAATAGAAAAATACGTATTAGGTAATGTGGCGCCTTTCCCTGGATGGTTAAATATCTCCCAATCTCTAAACTCTCCTCTACTACCTAGAGATACATTACCCGTACCAATTCCACCTAAAAGAAATGCTGTAGCTGTTGCATCTTTTCCATACTGCCGAATGTAACCGGATTCAAATAATTCATTATGTGAAAATGGTTTGTTTTCTCCTAAACCCTCTGTTATTTTAACCAAGCTTCCTCATCCTTTAAGAACGTATTTCTAATGATTATTACTTAATCTCTCCGTAACGTGCACGTGCACAATTTTATTCATAAAAAAAACAGAAATTAAAGTACCTCCTCCTTTCACTGTCTTTATCAACACAATTTTTGATTCCATAAAATTTATCGTGCACGTGCACAACTTAAAGCAAAAAAATATGAAAAAACACCAAATTAGATACAAACTCAATAAAATTGCCCATATCCGTGCACGTGCACGTTTTTGTGTTGATATTTTAATGATTTTATAATATCATCATAAATAATCAAAGTAAATAGAATTAGTAAACTTATCTGTAAATTTAAAAGGATGATTATAAATGGTTAATACGAAAGAAATAGCGCGTCTTTGCGGAGTATCTAGAGGTACTGTCGATCGTGCGTTAAATAACCGCCCAGGTATTAGTCCTGAAACGAAAAGGAAAATATTAAAAGTGGCCGAAGAAGTCGGATATAGACCCAATTTTATTGCTAAAAGTTTAGTTACAAAAAAAACAATGACCATTGCCATTGTTGTATTTGATATAAATAATCGTATATTTTCGCAAATTGCCAATGCGATTGAAACGAGAGCGAGAGAACTTGGCTATTTTGTTTATTTAACACTTACACATAAAAAACCTGAGCTAGAAAAAGAATATATTCGGTATTTAGTAGATCGAAAAGTCGATGGAATCATTTTAATGTCCGTAAATAAAGGACAAGAGTTTGAAAAATATTTAAGAAATCTAAAAGTACCTATTGTTACGTTTGGTAATAAAATATCAGATGAGTTTCCATTTATTTGGATTAATGATGAAAAAGCAATTATAGATGCCGTACAATATCTAGCTTCTAAAAACTATGAAAAATTGATATATATAACACCTGCATTAAGAGAATCCAATCCCTCTAATAATATATATGGTCCTGAACAGAGGTTAAAAGGTTTTAATAAAGCGATGAAGTTGCATAAAAATATGGAATCTATAGTTATTACAGATATGAATTACATTGACACGATTGATAACATAAGCAACCTAGGTAATGAAAAAGTTGCATTTCTTTGCTCTAGTGACATTTATGCTCTCGATATTCTAAAATATGCAAAAAACAAGGGAATTCATATACCTACAGAAATGGGGCTAATGGGATTTGATAATATTGATACGATTCAATACGTTACTCCCTCATTAGCTACAGTTGGTTTTTCTATAGAAGATATCGGAATTCAATTAGTAAACTCCTTAGTTGATAAAATTGAAGGAAACGAAATACCGAAAAGAATCCAGATTAGCCATGAAATAATTGAAGGTGAAACAGTGTAAGTAGTGATTCTATTAAAGAAATCCCTAACCATTATCACTAAAAATACAAAAAAGGACACTTCTATTCGTTAAAGCAAGTGTCCCTTTACCAATACACTTCATTAAATTTCCTAATAACTCACAAACACAAGTACAAAGGAAATAATACAGAAAACGAAGGCGGGCATGGATTTTCCGATTGGGTCTTTTATTCGCAGATGGGATAAAAAGGCGCCAAACATTGTGATACCTAACCAAATCCCTGCAAAAACATTCATCCAATTTATCCAAAAGCCGATAACCAGTAATAATACCCCTACTAACTGCACCCATCCTGTAACGATTCGAAACCATTGGGGTAGCTTCAGGTTATTAAAGATCTCTACTTGCATAGGATGACCTACTATTTTCTGAATTCCTAACATGACAAACATAAATATTAAAATCCCTTTTAGTACGATCGTAATACTCATGGATCATTCTCCTTTTCAAAGATTTACATCTCTCCAAATTTGTCAGCGGTTGTTATAGACAGGAAAATGCTAATTCCACCTAGAATCGTAAGTATCGAAAGAACGATATTGAAATTAAGATCAATGATACTTACAAGATGAGATTGCATGACGAAAATTCCACATAATACAGTTGGAATGGTTGCTCTTTTCCAAATGCCAAAATAAAAAAGTGGGATAAAACTCAGCAACGTGATGACAAAGGAACGAAAAAACATTTGTATAAAAAAGTTAAGCAAGTCTGATGACGAAGGATCACCATTTACGATTGGATGCACCTGATCCACTACAAATGTGACGACACCTGTTAATAAATAAGAAGACATCGTAAGCAGAAATACAAACAGACTGATAAATAATATCTTTGCAGCAAATAGTTTTTGGCGACTAATGGGATATCGAAACGATAGTGAAATCGTCTTGTTTTTATATTCCTCAATGAAAACATGATTAATTAAAGAGGCACCAAAAAGTGTATATCCCATTTGCAGCAAATTGTTCAATTCAATAAATGTTGCATAGTCTTTACCGAAATCTGCACTAACCCCTTTTATAAAAAATACAGGTAAAAACATTAATATAAGTGGATAGAACATTAACTCCCCTATGACTGATTTTTGATTTAACTTTTTCCATTCTAGCTTTATTAAATTAGTCAAGCTGTCCACCGCCATTAATTTGCTCATAAAAATAGTCCTCCAACGAATGAGAATGCTTCTGCATTTCTTCAATACCTACATCATGCATCATCAGCATTTTCGCTATCTCACTTTGGGTATAGGATAGATCATATATGCGAATTTTGTGGTCATCTATTATTTTCATATTCATAATATGAAGCTCATTTTCTAATAAATAAACAGACTTCCGTATATCAGATGGCACAATCTCGATATAATCAGACCGTTCTTTTCGTATTTCAGCTAATGTTACTTCCTTCAATAATTTTCCATGATGAATGATCCCAACTCGATCAACAATCTGTTCCAACTCTCCTAAGATGTGACTAGAAAGAAGAAAGGTTATTCCATACTCCTTATTCAACATACGAATTAATTGCCGTATATCTTTTATCCCAATAGGATCTAACCCGTTCGTTGGTTCATCTAAAATGATGACTTCCGGTTTTGTAATAATCGCGCGCGCAATTCCAAGTCGCTGCTTCATTCCAAGTGAAAAGTTTTTTACGATTTCACCTTCGGCATCTTGTAGTTTCACTAATTGTAGCGCTTGTTTCATGTCATTTTCATCATAATAACCGAGATACTCACAATGTAATTTCAAATTCTCCATTGCAGTTAAATGCTCGAAAAATACGGGATATTCAATGATACTTCCGACTCTAATTAAGGCTGACCTTGATTTATTTGTGAGTCGATCTTGAAACAATAAAATTTCCCCAGTTGTTGGTGAGGTTAGCCCTGTGAGCATTTTTAAAATCGTTGTTTTACCTGCTCCATTCTGGCCCAAAAACCCATAAATCTCACCTTTTTTTATATGAATATTAATATTGGATACTAATTCTTTGCCTTTCACTTTTTTCGTTAAGTTATTCGTTTGAATAATATATTCCATACGCGCACCTCCTTCAGTACTTTTATCATAATAAAAAGTCTTGTGTTTTTTCTTTCGTAATCCTTACAAATTCCTTAAGTTTAAACTGAAAAGTGATATAAAAAAGAGGTTGCATCCCAATGGACAACCTCCGTTAATATGTCATTTGTTTAAAGGTGCAAGTGAAGACGGTTTTCTCAAAAGGCTTACTATATAAATGAATCTCACCGTCCATTGTCTCTACTAGACGTTTCGTAATACTTAACCCAAGTCCACTTCCCTGAAATTCCGGGTTCCTCGCATCATCTAGTGTATAGAGCCTCTCAAACACCCGGTCAAGGTGCACCTCTTTAATACCTTTCCCTCGATCCCAAATATCAATGGAAACCATTTCTTGATTTTCTCGTACCGTTAACCCTAAAACACCACCGTCACTCCCATAACGAATAGCATTAGATATTAGATTATGGAGTATTCGGTTTAAAGCGTCCTCATTTCCAAGAATATACAAATTCTCTTCTGGTATATCTATCTCCACCTTTATGGATGTTGATTGCAACATATGGTAGAACTCCAATATGTTTTTGCGGCATATTTCATTAATTGATATTCGGCTAATTGGAAATTCCTCATCACCCGAATCGATTTTAACAAGAGCAAAGAACTGATTGATTAAGTTAATAACACTTAACGTTTTGTGATGGAGACGTAATACTGTTTCATCCTGTTCCTCTTTCGTTAATGTTTCTTTCTGTTGTAATCTCTCCACATAGCCTAAAATAACCGTCATCGGTGTTTTTAAATCATGTGACATATTAGAAAGCATCTTTCTCATGCTATCTTTTGTTCTTGCATAATCAGCCATCACACTTTGGTTATAACTAAGAAGCCTGTTCATTTGTATTAGCAGATTTTGCACAGTTTGTTCGTTTGTTTGCAAAAATATCTTTTCCGTCTTTTTATTTTCTACTATATGAGTTAATTTATCATGTATTTTATGGAGTTCACTTTGTAATCTTCGCTTTGATTTATATTGCCAGCCTATCACAATGAATAATACAAGAATGATAATATACGGTATGATACTCATTTATTATTCTCCTAATTTATAGCCAATCCCCCAAACCGTTTGAATATAACTTGGGTTCGATGGGTCTGCTTCAATTTTTTCACGGAGCCTACGTATATGAACATTTATCACATTCTCATTGCCATAAAAATCATCTTCCCAAATAAATTGGTAGATTTGTTCTTTTGTAAAAACTCTCGTTTGGTTCGTCATAAATAACTTTAGGATCTGAAATTCTTTTGAAGTTAGCTGTACTTGTTTCTCATTCACGCTTGCTGTGAAAGTAGCTAAATTTAGTGTGAGTTCTCGATAATGAATGGAATTGGAAATAGGATTGTTATTAGTGGGAACATACTGTGTAGCTCTTCGAATTGCTGCATTTACTCTTGCCGTTAGCTCTAGCATCGAAAATGGTTTACTGACATAATCATCTGCACCAAACCCTAGACCTAATGTTTTATCAATGTCACTCCCTTTGGCGGAAATGATCACCACTGGGACTAAGCTTGTTTCTCTCACTTTTTTCAAAAATTCTATTCCATTAAGCTTCGGTAGCATAATATCTAGCAAAATTAAATGTATAGATTCGTTTTCAAATATTTCCAGTGCCTGCTCCCCATCAAAAGCAGTAATGACCGTATAATTTTCCTGTTCTAAGTTACTTGTGACTAACGCACTGATTTCTTTATCGTCTTCCACTAGCAATATCTTCTTTTGCATCATTTCACGTCCAATCCGATATGTCATAATTCCATTATACTGAAAATGAAGAACACTTAAACGGGAATCTACAGCAGAAGTATTGTAAAAAGTTTTCCCTATACATCGGCTATGTATATAAAGAATGCCCCCACACGAGTGAGGGCTAAGTATATTTTCAAATGATACAGTCCTATAAAAATGGATACAGAGAACTCCTAGATATTAGTAGATCTGCACAAAACATGACGATATCATCTCATATTCAGCGAAAAAAACCATTTACTTAAATTTTTCCACCAGATTATCCAGTGTGTCGGACCAGCCGTCATACACGTATTGATCGCCAGGGTGACCTGCAAATCCGCTTAGATGGAAATTCATCTCGGTGCGGTCGCCATTTTCAATAAGAGTAAGCGTCACAACAGGTGAATCCTCGACGGGAGCATCAGGGTAGCCCCAAGTAAAAACGAGCCGTTCGAATGGTACGACCTCCAAAAACTCGCCTCCAGTTGGAAACTCCTCGCCCGTCTCGTTGTTAACCATTGTGTAGTGGTAACGGCCGCCTTCACGAACATCGAACCAAATGGTCTCTAATGGTGTTGAAGGCAACCACGTAGCGAGTTCTTTTTCCTCCGTCCAGGTGTGCCAAACACGCTCGCGACGGGCATTTACGGTGCGGGTAATCATAAATTCCGGTTTAGATGTAGGCATGTTCATTGTTCCTCCTTTGAGATTTTGGTACATGAATAAAGAATACGATTTACCATTTTGGTACGTTGTTTAAAGAATAGGCAACGATGTAAATCTCATGCTAGGTACAATTACGAACAAAACCTCTCGCCTGTTCTTCACTAAAAATCCATACGATAAAGTTAAAAAGGACTTATAAAAAATTAATCATAGATGACTAATTTCCCTTGTTCTTTTGCATTTTTTAAAGATGTTAGCATATGATCTATATCTTTATCGGAATGCCTTTCCCATGAAGCGAGTTCAGCTACTATTTTCAAAGGAGACTTTGATCTATAGGAACGTGTTGGATTTCCAGGAAATCTTTTGTCCGTTACGTTCGGATCATTTTCAAATTCATCTAATGGTTCCACCACATAAATTCTTTCCTTTTTTTCAGATGTGGCTAATTCAGCGCCCCATTTAGCAGCATCTAAAGTTGCTGTAAAATAAATATGGTTGGACTTTTTATCTTGGTAATTGGATAAGTGTTGTGGTTCTAATAAATCTCCAATTTTCAGTTCCGCCTTCGTACCATGAAAAAAAGGACCTCTATCTAAGACATCTTGTTTGTCGTTCATACGGATCCACTCCTTATATGTTATTCCGTTACTCCCCGCTTACTAGAGCTGCTGCATGAATCGCAAAGCCCCATGAGATTTTAATTCGAATATTCTTCTTTGAAAATTTAATGCAAAGTGCTATTGTATTTCCTCTAGTGGAACATCCTTCATATGTGTAGCGATCCACCAAATATGCCCAAATGGATCCATCACTCCCCCACGCCGATCACCTTCCGAATGGTTTTTGACAGCCTCCAGTTCCTTAGCTCCTGCATCAATAGCTTGTGCAAAAAGAGCATCCACGTCGTCGACATATAGGAAAAGATGCATCCCAACTCCTCCCAATGACTGCGGGCTCCGCATGAGCGGGTATTCCGGAAATTCGTCCACAATCATAATTGGCGAATCTCCAATCTTAATTTCTGCATGCTGAACCTTACCGTTGTCGTTCGTTAAGCGCATCAATTCAATTGCTCCAAACGCTTCTTTGTAAAAAGTTATCGCTCGTGCTGCATCCTTAATGATGATGTATGGTGTCACAGTGTGATGTCCTTCTCGTACACTTTTAGTACTAGATTTCATAAAACATCCCTCCATTTCATTAAATCGATGCCCCTCCCTCCATTATCTTCATAATAAACAGTAAAAAATACATTTCCCTTACATATTCCTTACAAATTTCTTAAGTTTGTGCACAAAATAGAGGCTATTCCTTATGAATGCCTCATCCTTTAAGTATATAAACAAATGATGCTATTTTGTGTGTATTATCTACTACACACAATGGAATACATCACCAGCCAGAACATATTCCCTTCGTTCTGTTAAAACGACCATTTCATCATATTGACGATTGATTGTACCGTCATCCTCTTATAAGTGTTTTTTCCAATGCTTTGAGATAAAGTACACAGGTTAGTAATCGTACTTTTCGTTTTCCAGATTCGTTCATTCCTTTAAACCACTCTACTTCAGAAAGGATTACTGTATTTAGTTCATTAGCATTCCGCCGTCGGTCAAACCCAGCGAGGCGGCATTGGTTAGCAACTCATTCCGTAAGTCACCAGCATACAAGTGACTAAGGCAAGCCGTCAGCAACAATTTTTGCTTCTCACCGGCGAGGGCAATACTTGTTTTCCTTGTCATGCTGCCCCTCCTTGGACAAACTTCAGTATGATTCCTTTATAATCCAATGCTATAATCTGATTCTCCTTATTTCTTTTAAATTGAATGCAATCCAGTGTGCCTTCTAATAAAAAGGTGTCTTTTTGAATTGTCTTCAACCGAATTAGAGAGTCGAACACTTGGATCTGAAGCTGATGGTCTATTAATTTAATGGAGACGGATAAATTCATGTGCTCAGATTGATAGCGACCGATATAAACTGTCACCAATTCTTCCTCTGCCGGTGCATTTTCATACGTAACATGAGACGACTCCACTTGTCTGTTGTCCAAACCATTCAACATGCCATTCATCAGTGAAGTTGGTGCTGTGCTGAGAATATTGGTCAAGATAATTCCGGATAACCCTTTTTCAGGCAATATAAACATTTGGGCTCCTCCGCCCTTGATTCCTCCTGCATGCTCCAGCAATGTTGTTCCATGATAGTTTGGGAAGACACATAAGCCATACCCGTAGCCTTGTCTGATGATTGGATTTTTCCAAGTATGAACCCTTGCCATCTGTTTTATACTATCCGTTGCCAAAATACGCTCGCCTCCCACCGCTATTCCGTCCGTACGGAAGATTTCTGCAAATTTCAGCATGTCAGAAATGGTGGATTTCAGAAAGCCTGCAGATCGCATAACTGGAGCATCCCACCAGTTGGGAGAGGCTACGACTCTGGAATTCCCTTCTTCTTCACGCAAAACATAAAGTTTCGTAACATTCTCATCACGATATTGATCTAGAAAAAAAGAAGTGTGTTTCATTCGAGAAGGCTCGAGTATGTTTTCATGCAAATACTTCTCATATGTTTGCCCGCTTACACGCTCGATTATGATACCTAGCAAACCATATCCATCATTACTATAATGCCATCGCTCACCAGGATTACTTAGCAATTGGAAATCTAATTGCGAAAGATACTGCAGATATTCATCCGTAGTTCGAAGCGGTTGAATCGATTTCTTTTCGCCACTTATCGTCGGATCATACTTGAAATCATCTTCCGTCAAGCTGTCATACACCACCATCGGGAACGTCTGAAGATCAGGAATCCCGCTGGTGTGGGTCATCAAATGATGTATAGTCACACGATTGGCAAAGCTGTCTTTACTATGACGAAATTCAGGTAAATAGTTACTAATCGGATCATGCACATGAATTTTTCCTCTCTCCTGCAATTGCAGAATCGCAGCACATGTGAAAGTCTTCGTAATCGATCCGATTGCAAACACAGTGTCGCTTGTAACTTGCAACTGTTGTTCAACATCACGATAACCAAAACTCTTCTCATAATAAACCTGCCCATGGCTCGCCAGCCCGACGGCGACACCGGGCAGATGAAAATCATTTATTATCTTTGTCGCATAGGTTTCAAAATTGTCAACCCATTCATCCTTCTGCATTTTTGATCACTTCCTTATTCAATCTGTCTATTACATACCAGGTTCATCTCAACGTCTTATGTTGTGGCTTTCTTACCAATGCGATAATACCCGCAGCAATATAGAACAAACCAGGTATCCCTGCAAATAATGATAAGAAACAAGTCACTACAGATACGATGATCAATCCCCAGCCTGCAATGAACGAATTGCGGTTACCTCTTAGCAACCATGCTGCCCATACGCCGAGGGCAATCCCAATCAATCCGGGTATAATAAACATTGTTCCGGCTTGCCCCAACTGTTCCAACGTATATGCATTCTCGCTTTCACTCCATCCTTCTTCCAAATATTGCATAAATTTATCGCTTTTCGTTAAGTATAAAAACACGACACCTGTTGCGACCATGACAAAACTTGTAATGATTCCAAGTACACTTAATGCAATTTCCACTGTACGTTTCATAAAGAAAACCCTCCGTTTTTTTGATGATTTTTTTGTCTTTTTCTCCATATACTTAGCATTATCAATCCCATCGTTGTACTTAGCAGGGCAATCCCTGCCATGGGGATTCGTAGATCTACATGATAGAGCGAGGTGCTTACAATCGGTGCAAAGATCGCCGAAATTCCTTGCACGGCAGTCACCAGTCCAGCTACACTACCTTGCTGTTCACGTGTGACGGAGACAGACGCCCCCACCATAAAGCCGGTCATCGTAAAGCCTGCACCTGCTCCTAGAAGAAAAAACGCAATGTAGTAACCTGGCAGCTGCTTGGCAAGAAGGAATATCACCATACTTACCACCACAAACAAGGAACCGGATAGTATCATCTTCTTTGGTTCCAAATGTAGCCACTTGCTCTGAAGGATCTGGGCGATTAGCATAGCCAAGCCTGTCAGCATCAAACCAAAGGAAACCGCCCACGCTAGTTGATCAGACGGAAGTCCAAGTTGATCCTGCAAATAAAAACCGCCAATTACCTGTATCGTAAAAAGCCCAAGCATGGTAACGAAAGCTACGAGTAAATAAAGTTGCAAACCACGTTGAAACGGTTGGAGTTTCCGCTTCGTCTTTTGCTGGACATTCGGCTTGCTTGCAGGCATGAGGAACAAAGTGACTATTAAAGCAGCAGCTGTGATGACGATGCCAAAATATAATGGCCATAACAATCCCACCAGACTAAAGATGCCGGCTATGGCCGGACCGAAAATAAGTCCCATTCCATTGGCCGCACTGATGACTGCCATACCGCTGCCTTGATCTTGATCTCCTAATCCATCTCCCATTAGTGCTTGGGATGCAGACAGAATAGCTGGGATGAACATACCAACCATGCTTCGCGTCAAAATCATCAAGAACAGCAACCATCCGCCGCTGATCCAGTGATTAAGACCGATATTGAATATGATAGTCAATAATACGGTGCTGATGGCCAAGCCAATCAATCCGATGACAACAACTCGTTTCCTTCCTCTCCTGTCACTAATACTTCCCCATACTGGTGCCATTACTGCCGTCATAATTGATCCACTTGAAATCAAGATACCCGAATGGATTTCTTGCAGTCCCAATTCGCGGATCAATGAGGGAGTGATTGGGGCGAGAATCATAACGCCTAACATTGCGACAAAAACACTAATAAAGACACTAACATTCTTTCTTCTCATTCAATGTAACTCCTCATCTTTTGATTTTTCACCCTTATATTTTGCAACTTCAATACCTTCTTTAGATTAGGTAGAGTATCTAGAATGAATATTTTTTTATTCATTCATATCACTGTAAAAAAAAGGGCATTAGTTTTACTGCTCCTTGATGAGCCCTTTTATAATAAACTCAATTAAATATTGCATCGCTTTTGGAAAATGCTCAATGCCAATTTCATCTTTATGCATATCGATACAGACCAATGAATCAAAGAAAACGGGCAACAGCTCCTCACTGATATCCTCCCTGATTAGTCCTTGTTGCTTCCAGTTCCGCATCAGACTCAAATAAAAATTACGAACGGAATCCATGCTTTGACTGTCTTCATCTCTGTAATGTCTCTCAAGTTCCTTATAAAAATCTTGGTTATACCATTCTTTTAAAATAGGATTAGCATGGATAGCCTCCTGATTCTCCTTAAGTAGCTGGCTGATAAGCTGCACCGGTTCCTGAGTCAAATCCAACGATTCGGTCAGCTGATTCTTGAGTTTTTTATTCTCCTGCTTATAAATCTCAATAAACAATTCTTCTTTTGAAGTATAGTAATTGTAAAAGGTTCCAACACCTATGCCAGCATGCTCGGCTATTTCTTTAATTTTAGTTTCTTTAAATCCTTTTGTACTGAACAAATCCTTGGCGCATTCGTAAATCTTGGACTTTACTTCCATTACCCTCAATCCTTCAGGTGAATATTTTTTTTTTTATTCACCTGAATTAAAACACATAACGTATAGTCTGTCAACAAGGAATTTTGACTAGAGTTAGTCCATCCCATAGTTGGAGGAATGAACACATTCGATGATAAAAAGCCGAGTTCTGGCTTTTAGGGGGTAAAGTAGAACACAAAAAGGGTTATATTTAGGAACAAAATCAATTATAATAAAAAAGGTAGGGAAAAAGGGTTATCCCTCTTTCCTTTGGGTATGAACTCTTACTTTTTTCGTCGGTTGCCACGACGAACATGGAAAAAACCTATTTCTTGAAGGAATAGGTTTTTTCATTATGAGGTAGCATAATAGATCACTTTTCATTCTGAAAAGAAGAACTTGATGACGATACCCTTATTTACTTGTATATCAAATTTAGAAATGGATGATTCCAGATAAAGATAAACGCTATTTTGATATACTTTTAGTTAAACTAAGCAATAAAGGTAATCCCTATGATAACGCGGTAGCAGAAGCTACATTTAAGATATTGAAAACTGAATTAATTAACGGAAGACATTTTCAAACCATTGAACAACTATCTCTTGAACTTTTTGATTATGTAAATTGGTACAACAATATCCATATGCACAGTTCACTTGGCTATCTAAGTCCAGTAGAATATAGAATTTCATCCCTTAAAAAAGTTGTATGATTTAGTGTTGACATACCAATGCTTTGAGATAAAGTCCACAGCTGAGTCATCACGTACATTTCGCTTTCCAGATGCGTTCATTCCTTGGACAATCTCTATAGCTTGTATAAGTGACACCTATGAACACTTTATTTGTAAAGTTGCACTGCTCCTTCCAAAAAGCTTACATATTTTTCAATAAAACTTTTTGGTTTTAGAATCTTTACTTTATTACCAAATCCGGCTAAAAATTGATATGCATATTGATTCTCAGGCAATTCAATTGTTGCCAGGTAACTTCTAGCAGTTTCTTTTATAACGGCATCTTTCCCGTACCTTTCGATAAATTGATCCCTTACAGCAACATCTATCGATAGATGTACATGAACCAATTTTTCTTGTTCTTTGTATTGTTTTTCGTGTTGAAATTCCTCATTCGTCCTTGGAACAAAATAACCGTCTTTTTGGATATTTAATATCCTCGTCACCTTAAATGTTCGATAGTCTTTCCGTTCTAAACTATAAGCAAAAAGATACCATTGCATCTCCCTAAAATGAACCTTATAGGGTTCTACTAGTCTGTATGTTTTGTTTCCTATTTGATCCACATATTCCAATTTTAATAACCAATTGTTCTCAATTGCTTGCCTGATAAATAAAACTTCTTCGTTGAGTTGTCTTCTCCCCGGCCAATCATAGAAAGTTAAATCAAGTGTTGGAGAAATATCTGCGCTGGTCATTCCTTTGATTTTTTTCATAGTCGTTTGAATCTCTTGATTGGTAATCAGTTCCTCAAAGCCACCTAAAGCGATAAGTATATTTTCAATATCCTTGTGATTTAGTAATCGTTTATCGAATTTATACTCTTCCATTAGCGCATATCCACCTTCAGAACCATATTCCGCATAAATGGGGATGTTTGCATAATTTAATGTTTCCATATCACGTTGAATCGTTCGTTTCGTTACATGAAAAAGCCGGCTGAATTCTGATGCCGAAACTACTTCTTTTTGTAACAATATCATCACTATCGAGATAAGTCGCTCAATTTTTTTCATATTTCCCTCCTATATACGACATACATATGTCGCCTATGCCCTATTATACTACCAATATAAAAAGGAGGAATAGATTATGAAAGCAATAACGTATCTACAATTTAATGGAGGAGCAGAAGAAGCGTTGGCCTTTTATGAAAAGGCATTATCAGCAACTAGTGTAAAAATGGTGAGATTTGGTGATTTTGGCCAAGACCCAAATGCCCCATTAAAGGATGAGGAACAAAACATGATTATGGAATCTCGTATTGAGTTTTCAGGGAATATTTTAATGATTTCTGACGTGCCACCTTTTATGCAAGCTACAACAGGCGAAATCACAAATGGGAATACCGTCCTCATCAGTATTATTGATGCTGATCCAGAAATGAATAAAAAATGTTTTGATGGACTTTCAGATGGTGGTACTGTCATCATGCCAATATCATCTACACCATGGTCAGCAAGCTTTGGAATGTTAATCGATAAATTCGGGATAATGTGGAAGTTTAATAGTGAGGCAAGTAAATTTCTAGATGGTTATTTAGATTAATCTTGTATTATTGGGGATTTCCAACATTTTGACGTAACACCCCGACTAAAATAGAATAGACAGACTCTGAGATTCCTATATGATTGGGGAATTTCAGAGTTTGTCTTATTTCTATAATTGGGTTATTCAATTAGAAAAAGTGGTATAAACCTCCAGTATAATACTAGAGGTCATTCAGTTAATTTTAGTTTTTTGTAAAAAACCACATTTCTTTCTACCATTGATAGCAAAAAATTCTTACTGCTGTTTCACACGAATTTCCTCTGTTCCTGTTCTTGCCACTTAACAATTTTATTTTTCACCCAATCCAATCCATAACAATTCATCTTGTAAACATCTGCCTGTTTTAACGCATCGTTTGTATAGCCTGAGGTTGTAATAAAACTCGATAGTATGCATTTATGATTTCGCTTTGCTGAGTTTATTTCACGAATCTCTTTTACAGTAATTGGATTACCTGAGTTTATGTAATGTTTGATTTGAATAGCCTCTTCTCCAAGCTCACGTAAGCTTGCACATTTCTTTTCAGCCCATGTTATTAATTCGGGAGAAAGGTATTCATTTTTGAATATTCTCCTTCAATAGCATGTTTGTAAAAGTTTTCTACTGTATCTGAAGGTGATTTATCAGACAAGCCGCTATTCATTTTACAATTTGTCCTCGCCTGGCTCATTCTCTTGCCCCCAGAGGCTCCGGGTCAAGTGACAAATAACACGCACTTTTTTAAAACTGAGCGCTAAAATTTTAGACGCTGTAAAAGGTTATGTATTCCTTACAAAATATGTACAGTATAGTGTTGACCCACCAATTTATATGAAAGAAAAGGTGTAATCATTCATGAAGCAAATAACTGTTCTGATCATATTCACATGTTAGTTAGTATCCCACCCAAATTAAGTAAGTGTATCTTAATTTATGGGTTACCTCAAAGGGAAAAGTAGCCTGATGATATTTGATCGATGTGCAAATTTGAAATATCGATATGGAAATCGGAAATTCTGATTTCGAGGTTTCTACGTCGATACAGTGGGCAAAAATAAGAAACAAATACAAGAATATTTTAGAAATCAGCTATAAGAAGACTATATGCATGATCAGTTAACGTTGTTCGAAGAATTTGATCCAATTACCGGAGAGAAAAATCAGAAGAAATAAAGAAATTCTTTCGAATTGGTATGTGAATGTGGTGCAGAAGGGAAACCCTTTCAATGAGCCTTATAGGCTGTGGCCGGTAATAGAGGCTTTCAGCTGCAGAGCAAACCACCAGTTCACACTGGTGGTTTTGATTTTTAATAATATATTACAGTTTGTCTTGTTCAATTTACTTTTTCAAAGTTGTAATTTTATGGATTTCTTCTTCGGAATGTCTTTCCCATGAGCCTAATTCAGCTATTACTTTCTGATCAGGTAAAAATAGGAGAAATCAATTTAAGTAAAACCAATAATCATTTATAAAGTATTTCTGTATGAGATTCGTATTGATAGTACAATTAATCAAGGAACAACTATTACAATTAAAATGCCTATCTTTTAAAATGCTATAGCATTCTACAATAAAAATATGTACATGAAATAAAATCATTGTCCATCTTCTTACTTATTTTCCATTTTCCATTTATCATACCAATCTTTAATCTTGCCTGTAGGCTTTAATCCATATTCATTCATGAACATTTTGGTATAATTACTATATTGTTGTTCAATTGAAGGGCGATCACCTAGCGATTCATATAATATCATTAACATTAAATAGCTGTCTTCATAATAAGGATGGAGGGCTTGGATTCGATGATACAGTGAGATTGCTCCAGAATAATTACCTCTAAATACTAAGTAATCAGTAACTTTTTTCATTAATTGAAGCCACATCCCCCTTAATCTTTCACGCTCTCCTTCTGCCCATATATAATCATCTAGCGCTAAATAATCTCCAATATAAAGATCAATTAGTTTTTGATATTTTGGTAATGTTTCATTTGATATAGTGGATAACTCATTTAATTCGTTTTCCCAAACATCTACATCTAGTAATACTTCGTTTAGAGTTAGCTTATAACTGTTTTCTACGCTAGAAATCGTAATATTAATATTAAGGGTCCGTAAGGTTTTACGAATTTGATAAATCGTTGCATAAAGCTGTGAAAACCCCTTCTTCCAATCCATTTCGGGCCAGAATAAATCTAGAATGATGTCTTTCCGTATAGGTTGGTTTCGATGTTGTATGAGAAATGCAAACAGTTCCCGTGCCTTAAACGTCCTCCAATGAACATCTAAAGGTTGTAACTCATCATCTCTATTCATGCAAAAACTCAATTGTTGGAAACAACAAACCATTATAGAATCCGATTGTTCGGTGATTTTCGTTTCAATGTTAGGTAGACGACGGATAGTTTCAATTAAACGATCACGTTTTACAGGTTTCATAATATAATCTACCGCATTAAGCTCAAATGCCTTCACTGCAAATGCGTCATATGCAGTTATAAATACAATCTTCACATCTGAAAGTTCTTCCTGGATATATTCTGCTAGTTCTATGCCATTAGTCTCAGGCATTTCGATATCTAGAAATACAAGATTTGGTGTAACCATCTTTAATGATTCTAAAGCTTTTCTTGGATTACTATACTTACCAACAATAGTGATACCTGGAATTCCCTCTAGAAGTTTCTCTAAATAAGCGAGTGCTAATGGTTCATCGTCTATAAGAATCGTTTTCATGAAACTTTCCCTCCACCAAAACACTAGAATTATCAATATCGTAATTGATAACCAAATTTTCCCTATAACTATTAAAACACAATCAAAACATCTACTCAAATAGAATACGTGAGTAGATGTTTTGTTATTAATCTATTATTTCAATTAGTTCACCAACAACTGCAATTCTATCTAATCCTGATATAGTACATGTAATCATAGTGATTTCATTTTTCTCTTGATGATTATCTAATATTTCAACAAAAGTAGGCTCGATAACTTTTGTTTTTGTAATTTGATAGATAAATGTTTGCTTACCTGTATGAAGAAAAACTTCATCTCCTATAGATACTTGAGGCAAACGGCTAAAGTGCCTATCACCACGATATCCCCTATGGCCCGCAATTGTGAAATTTCCAGTTCCTGGAGTCTGGTCTTTTTTTAATTGCGTTAAAGCTACTTTTAAGTTGTCTTCAGTTGTTTCACCTAAGATTTTTTGTTTTAGATTAATAGACGGAATTTCCAACTCCATTATCTGCGTTATTTCCTCCTCAGAAAAAGAAAGATTTTCAATAACGGATAGGTCTACTGAATCTCCATTACTTTTGGAAATAAGAGAGAGGGCTTCCTCTAAAGCCCTCACCTCTTTATCATGCTGAATTTCGTAATATAGTGGAACGGAGATTAATGTTAGTCCTGCTACTAAAAATATAATACCGAATATTAACCTTTTATTTTTCACAAGACATCCACCTCTCTATCGTTCTACTCTTCTTTTCCTACCCAACAGTAATACTCCACTAGTTGCTAAAAATAAGATGCCCATGATCATCATATACATCAAATGCTGTTCTCCTGTTTGCGGAAGTTTACTAAGATCATCATCACCTGGCATTTCAGGCGTTTCGGGTTCCTGTGGCTGCTCTGGCTTTTCTGGCTGTTCAATTTCCGTTGCCTTGTTCGCAAACTCAACTACAAGCGTGTCTTTCTGCGCTTTTTCAATTGTAAATGAAATTGGAGTTGGGTCCAGATTGAAACCTTCTGGTGCTTTTGTTTCAACAAATAGGTAGTTACCTGGCTTCAAATCTCCAATAAATAATATACCAGTTATATCGGTTAATAATCCTTCCAGGAGCAGATTCCCCTTCTCATCAAGAAGGTTAAACTCAGCACCTTGAAGTCTATGTTTCTTATTCTCAGCATCTACTTTAACCAGTTCAACTGAACCAGTAGATAGTTGATTATAAATAGTGACTTTCGTAAATTCTAGCTGACTTTTATCAATTACAAAATTAATTGGCGTTGGGTCTAAGTCATAGCCAAACGGTGCCTTTGTTTCTATAAATTGGTAATCACCCGGTTTTAGATTAGAAACTACAAGCTTGCCTTCTGTATTTGTTTCTAAACCTTCAAGGATAATTTCCCCAGCTTCATCTCGTAATTCAAACACAGCTCCAGCTAATGGCGTATCATCATCGTTGTCTAGTTTTGTAAGTTCAACAGAACCTGTAATTAATTCATTCTCCGCTTTCACAGTAAGAGTAATCTCTTGGCCTTTTTCAATCGTAAAGACGATTGGTGTTTCGTCTAATTTGTAATGTTCTGGTGCCTTTGTCTCAACAAATTGATAAGTACCTGGCTTCAAGTTTTCAACTATTAGCTTGCCTTCAGAGTTTGTTGATAATCCTTCTTCAATAGTTTTGCCGTCTGCTGATTGCAATTCAAAAACTGCGCCGGCTAAAACAATCTCATTATTGTCCTTGTCAACCTTCTTCAGTTCAACTGATCCCTGCGTTAATTCATTTTCTACTTGCTTCACTACCATTTCGATTTGACCTTTTTCAATCGTAAAGACGATTGGTGTTGCATCTAGGTTGTAACCAAATGGAGCTTTCGTTTCAACAAACTGGTAAACACCTGGTTTTAAGTCGTTTACGACAAGTTTACCTTCGGCATTTGTTACTAAATCCTTTTGCAGCACATTACCTTCGGCATCTTGAAGTTCAAATTCTGCGCCTTCAAGCAAGATCTCATTATTGTCTTTGTCAATTTTAATTAATTCTACAGAACCAGTTGTTAATTCATTGCCAGCAATCACTTTCGTTATTTCCGTTTGACCTTTGTCAATCGTGAAT
>NZ_JBHSMC010000020.1:0-256128 GCF_042655485.1 Lederbergia graminis | reverse complement strand
CGACCTGAATAGAGCCCTAAAAGATGAAGTTGCGTAAAGGAGGTCACTATTCTGGAGGAATAGTGACCGAAAAGAGTTAAAAGTAAAAATAAAGTCACTATTCGGTTGGAATAGTGACTTCAAAGCTGAAATTCTTGTTTGAAAGGCATTATTACGTGGGGTGAATCGTTATGAATTCACCTTTTTTTGTATTTACTTCAGTAAGAATGTAGAGCCGTCCAACATTTCAACATCATTTCTATTTTTTATGTCCTCCATTAGCTGGAATAGTGCTTCATCTTTCCTTTTGGCTTCAATCATACAGTCTATTTGTGGAATGGATCCTTTAATTTCTTTTAAAAATCTAAAAAACATATCACTGTCTACAAAGTCGGAGTGGTGGCGGAATGCTTTATCATTCTTCGGACTGGAGATATGCATTTTTATTGGGAGTGGGGAGGCCTTCCAAGTTTGTACGATTCGTTCCCAATGTTCTTGCCAATTTGGATTGGTGTGATGGGCAAGATGATGATGGTAATCGAAAACAAGGGGGATGCCCAATTTCTCGCATAAGTAAAGTGTATCTTCAACTGTAAAGGAAGTATCATCATTTTCGAGCATAATCATTTGTTGAATTTTACTAGGAACATGCATCCAATTTTCGATAAAACGTTCGAGTGAACTCTCGGTATCCTTGTAATTGCCTCCTACATGCATAACACAACGATGTGTATGATCAATTCCCATTTCTTTTAATAAAAGATAGTGTAGCTTCAACGTTGCTATCGAATTTTTCAATATGTCCTTTTCTTTAGAATTAATTAAGACGAAATGGTCTGGATGAAAGTCGATTCTTAAGTTGTGCTTTTTGGTAAAATCTCCAATTGCTCTTAGCGAATCCTTTAATGGTTTTATGTAATTCCAATCAAGCAGTTCTTCGTGATTGGCTAATGGGATAAGTCTGGATGTTAATCGATAAAAATGAATATTTGATTCTACATTATGTTTTAAAAGGCGCAACGTATTGTCTAAATTCGCAAGGGCAATTCTTTCTAACTTGCGAATTGCGGCATCACGATCCGGAATTTTTTCAAATTGACTAAATGTCATTGTTTTGGAAGGTGAGGCATTTTTTAGTTTCATACTCATTGCTACATATCCTAAACGGACTATCGTCATTTTATCCACCACCTATCTACCATTGTATAGATGAACTTGTTATACGTTTAACTCCTCTAATGGAGGAGATATCTTCAATCAGTTGGTGCATCGCGATATTCTTTTGTTTCGCTTCAATCATAATGTCAAAATCACTGTTTAATTCTTTCGCCATTTTTAAAAAAGGAAGGACAAAATCAAGTGAGACAAAATCAGCATGCGAACGATAAGCTTGCTCTGACTTAGGGGAGGAAATATGTACTTTCGGTATCATGTTAAATGTTTCCCACGTATTAAAAATCCGTTCTACATAATCTCGAAGATCTAGCTCACCTTTATTTGCCATATAGTGGTGATAATCTAAAATCATCGGAATGTTTTCCTGTTCGCATGTCTCTAGAGTTTCCCTTACATCATACGTTTTGTCATCATTCTCAAGCGTCATTTTTTGCTTAATATCAGTTGGTAAACTTTTTAGATTGTGATGAAATCGTTTGAGCGAATCTTGCTTATCACCATAGGCACCACCAATATGAATGTTGATTAATCCGGCATCGAGAACATCCATAGCTGCAAGCATATTGTAGTGATACTCCATGTCTTTTACAGCATTTATTGTTACTTCTTCACGAGGGCTAGTGAAGAGTGTAAATTGATTTGGATGAAAGCTCACTCTAAGATGATGCTTTTTTATCATTTGTCCTAGTTCCTGCCACTCTTTTTTGAAAGGGCTAATAAAATCCCACATTACCTCAGGATGAGTTGCTAACGGTACTAGTGAACTCGATAAGCGATATAGTTCGATTTCATGGGCGATATTATAATGCAATATTCTTTTTGTATGAAGCAAATTTTGTGCTGTCACCAATTTAAGCTTGTCCATACGCTCCTCTTTTGGAAGCGCGGAATAACGAGCAAATGTTAATGATTTCGATGGACTGGCATCCCATAATCCTAATGCATTTGCAACATAACCAAAACGAATCCTCATAATTTTCCCCTTAAACATTTAAAAATTTTTATACAAGCGTATCGGAGTTACTTACTCCTATTGTCACCTATTTTTTAGGGCTTAATCATTCATACTAGTAGTTAAAAAGTAATCAAAGGTGTTCTTTGGAAACGCGTATGAAATAAATACATAATCTTCACGCAGTTGTTTGATCTCAAGATAGGGGGGGTTTTTGATATTGGATTGTTTGGAGAAAGGTAATTTTCATAATAAGAGTTATCTATGTCTTAGCTATGGAACTTAGATCCATTTTTTATGTGACTTCGTTTATTCATAATCTATAGGAAATTCGAATTAACAAACAAATAGGTCAAATATCATGGTATAATATTTCGGGTATAGAAATATTTTGAACATCAGGGGGAAGCAGCGTGAAGAAAAATTTATTAATCATGTTTTTATTAGTGCCTATTTTCCTATTAGTAGCATGTGGGACAGGCACTTCTACACATGATGAGATCAAAGTTAGTGGAGAAAAAAAGAAAGAAGTAAATGAACATGATGTCGCGGTTAATATGGAACAGGATGCAATTGCGGTTATTCGTGAAAACTTGGATGCAGTCAATAAACGGGATGTAGATACATACTTAACTCATATATTGAATGCTCCAGATAATTTTAAAGAAGAACTGAGCACAACTTTTACTACTTATGATACTGTTGGTTTAAAAATGGGATTTGTTAGTGGAGAAGCAATTTATGCTAAAGACGATGAAATTGTTTTAAAAGTATTGCAAACTAATAGAACAGATGAATTTAACCCAAATCAAAATTTTCAAAGTGATGCAACAGCTCTCCATGTATTAAAATTAACAGAGGATGGCTGGAAATTCAGTAATACAATTACAATTAAGCAAAATTGGTTATTGGAAGATGGATCACTTGATGAAACAGGCGAAACTTTCCCGAATACAGATATTGTGGAAACATGGGATAACCATATTAAAGAAATGAAAGCTCAAGATATTCTTCCGAGTGAATATATTAAGAATTTAAATAATGAAGAAGAGCAAGTAGAAGAAGAATCAATGGAAGAATTATCAGACATTCAAGAACGTGATCTGCAACAACCAGGTGATTTGGTTGGAATCGCAAAATACCTAATTAATCACTATGCACAAGTGTACACAGTGGAAACGGAAGAGGAGTATAAACAAATTATTGCAGAGTCATTTACCAACTATGACGAAAACTATGCTAAATATCTAGATGCATTTAATGGAGAATATACTGCAGTGGAAACTGAAGTATCTCTTGATGAATCTTCCTTAATGGAATACAGTGATTTTAGATTTGGTGGAGTAATAGATGTGACTTTCTACTTAACTACACCAGATGGACAAACTGAAACAGTAACACATTTTGGTTATTTTGAGTTTGACCGACCAACTGTAGATGATAATTATAAAATTGTAAGTATTCAATAAGTATTAAAAAAGCGGGTATCCAATGTTAACTTTGGAACCCGTTTTTTAATATGATAATAAGGGACAAGGGGTCAGGAACATTGTCCCGCGCTGCTGGGACAGTGTTCCTGACCCCTTGTCCTTGGAGGGCATAGGAGAAGATGGTATTGGAAATTACATGCTAATCGTTTATTGTATAAATAGTTACATTCTAATGTGAGAGGATGAAGAACGTAATGACTTATGAAGAAATTATGATAAAACTAGAAGAATTAGGATCCGAGCAAACAAAGAAAATTTATCAAAACCATGGGGTAAAGGAACCATATTTTGGCGTGAAGATAGGAGACCTCAAAAAAATTGTTAGATTTGTAAAGAAGGATCATGAATTAGCTTTAAAATTATTTGAATCCGGTAATCATGATGCGATGTATTTGGCAGGACTTTCGGTCAATCCTAAGCTTATGCCAAAAGAGACATTACAAAATTGGGCAAAACAGGCTTATTGGTATATGATAGCGGAATATACAGTTGCTCAGGTGACTGCTGAAAGTGGTTTTGCTCTTGAATTGGCGAGAGAATGGATGGAATCGGAAGAAGAAATGATTGCTGTTTGTGGTTGGAGTACATACGCTAATTATTTGTCCATCACACCTGATGAGAATTTGGATGTCGAAGAGATTAGATCTTTATTGAATCAAGTACGAAATACGATTCATGAAGAAAGAAATCGAGTACGTTATGTCATGAACAGCTTTGTATTAGCTGTAGGTACTTATGTAGAAGAGTTAAACGAGGAAGCAAAGCAGGTGGCAGAAGCGATTGGTAAGGTGCATGTCGATGTTGGAAATACCGCATGTAAGGTACCGCTAGCAATTGATTATATTAAAAAAGTAGAAGCAAAAAATAGAGTAGGAATGAAGCGGAAAACTTGTATTTGTTGATTGGTTCATTCATTGAAGTCGAATGAAGCAAAAACAGGGATAAAAGGTTTTAACTCCATATATATAACAAAGCCAAACTATCTTGAAGATATTCTTCAGGCATAGTTTGGCTTTAAATTGGATCAATATTTTTTTTGATCCTGTTCAATTGAAAAAAGGTTATTCTGGTTTTACATAGTCGAATTTTAATTCATCTTCGTCTGGGTCGTAGTCAACTTTTAAATCGTGTCCGTCAAAAAACCATACATCCGTATCTTCTACATAGAATTCAATTCCTTCTACTTCTGTACGAACGGCAATATCAATTGGGTCATTGTCTTTCGTGAATGCAAGTGCATGTTTGTCTTGAACTGGACTTGAACCGTAAATTTGGCTATAGAATTTAACTTTATCGCCTTGTTGTAATTTCATCGATTCTTTAAACCAACTAATGGCATTATCACTGATTGTTATTTGCATTTTTTTCACTCCAAGATAGATAAAATTTGTAAGGTTATTTCTCCATCTTTCATCTCTACACTTTTATTCTATCGATAAATTTTTTTGTTATCAAGGAATTACCATGCATAAAAAGAGTACAGAAACTTATGAAAATGGTAATTAGTGTATTCGGAATAAAATAACCCTTTCCGGAAATGATATTACTTGCTTATGTTGTCAAAAAATGAGTGATGGAGGGAAGTCGTATGGTTAAAGACTCAAATGCACGAAAAGAAAAAAGAACGGACCCGAAGAAACCAAATGAACAACGCAAAGGAAAAGGAAGATCCAATACAAGAGGCGGAAGAAACTAATTAATACCAACAATGAGAAAATGTTGTTTTAATATGTAGGTTCGCTGTTCATTAGAAATTTTCAAACAGTCCAATTTGTGTATAAATTGGACTGTTAATTTTTGCATTTTGCAGTTTATGGAATAATAATAGAAATTGAAGTTAGCCATTGGTCCTAAAAATGAACCTGTATAAAAAAGAAATTAATAATCGTAAGCTCAATGTTGATTGTAGCGTAATACACGAGACTCCTGCGGGAATAAGGGTCAGGGTAAGACCCCACAGGCGCGATTAGCGCCGAGGAGGCTTACCGAACCGCCCGCGGAAAGCGAGTGTATGGAGCGGAAATCAACAGTCATAGAAAGCAATTAAGCTTCTAAGGCATTTCAATTTAATAATATTGTAAAAATCGATTATAGATAATACGAGCCGTTTTTGTGTCATTTGTTCCGTGAATAATAGCGCGACCATCTTTGAAAAAGACTATCCGCATGTCCTCAAACTCGCAGGAAAGTAAAAATGGATTAATAATCGGTTTTGCGACTTTATCCTTTAAATTATCGATAAAAGTAACAAGCTCATATTTATCATTTGTTGCAGGTCGAATTTGTACAGCGTTTCTACCACATAATATTTCAGATTTCATTTGATTCTTATATTGTAAATAGGGAAATGTAGCATGCTCCCCACATGTAGGACAATCATTGTTACGCAAGCGAGTGACATTTATAGATGAATTTTCATCTTTCCAAATATCAATCGAACGTAGAAGTGGCGTAACTGGTTCTCCCGTTAGTACTTTTAATGCTTGTGCTACTTGGGTTGCGGCAACAATTTGCACAATTGGGCTAATGACGCCAACTGTTTCACACGTCATAGTATCGACAGGTAAATGGTTTAACAAGCAATGTAAGCAAGGTGCGCCATTTCCAGGAATGACAGGATAAATCGTCCCGTAACTAGCAACACAGGAACCCATGATAAAGGGGATGCCATTTTTTACAGCTGCATCATTCACAATTAATCGAGTTTCAAAATTATCAGTTGCATCGACAATAACATCGTGGCCTTTTATCATTTCTTCGATATTTAAACCATGTACATCCTCAACAAGTGGAACAATCGTAATACCACTATTAATTTGCTCCAAGCGATTTTTTGCTGCCACTACTTTTGGAAGTCTCTTTTTTACATCTTCTTCACTATAGAGCTGCTGTCTCTGTAAATTACTCCATTCCACATAATCACGGTCGACAATCGTAATTTTACCGACTCCGGCTCTTGCTAGCATTTCTGCACTACTAGAGCCTAATGCACCAGCACCCATAATAAATACACTGCTGTTTAAAATTTTCGTTTGTTTATCTTTCCCTAAAAATAATGCTTGCCTTGAATAACGACTGTTCAAGATCCAACCAACCCTGTTAGTGGACTACTTGCCACTGCATAATCTTTTTCCTCAATTCGACCTGCTTCATATCCTAATCTTCCGGCTTCCAGTGCTAACTTGACAGCACGCGCCATTTTCACTGGATCTTGAGCCCCAGAAACAGCTGTATTAAGTAGAACTCCGTCTGCACCAAGTTCCATCGCATACGCAACATCCTTTGGTGAGCCAATCCCAGCATCGACAATAACTGGAACATTGGATTGTTCAATAATAAACTTTAAGTTTAATGGATTAATAATTCCTCTCCCCGAACCAATTGGGCTTGCACCTGGCATAATCGCATGAACACCAAGCTCTTCCAAGCGTTTTGCTAACACAACATCATCTGACGTATATGGTAAAACGATGAAACCTTCTTCCAGTAACATTTCAGATGCTTTTAATGTTTCAATCGGGTCAGGTAGGAGGGAGCGGTCGTCACCAATTACCTCAACTTTTATCATGTCACAGAGGCCTGAAGCCTTTGCGAGCTTAGCAATTCGTACTGCTTCTTCAGCTGTTTTAGCACCTGCAGTATTTGGCAGGAGAGTATATTTATTTAAGTCTAATTGTTCCAAGAAATTTGGCTGACTTTCTTCAAAAATATTCATTCTTCTAACAGCAAAAGTTAAAACCTCTGTTTCCGATACTTCAACAGCCTGTTTCTGAATTTCAAAAGACGGGTATTTTCCTGTTCCGAGTAAAAGTCTTGATTTAAATGTGTGATTTGCGATTTTTAACATGCTTATCCTCCTCCTACAAAATGAATAATTTCTATGACATCGCCCTTTGCAAGTCTAGTATTCTCGTACTCTTCTTTTTTTATGATATTTTGATTGATTTCCACAACAGCGATTCGATGTTGTAAATCATAATGAGCCAACAATTTATCTACTGAATTTACCTCTTCCGGTAGTTGAACTTGTTTTCCATTCAGTTGAAAATTCATCCGTCTCACCTCCTATACCTTCGTTAATTGTCTGCGATCAATCCGAAAGGCATCCAGCCATTCCTTATTTTCTTCTTTTTCAAGCATAAGATCACGTATCAATTCAGCAGTTGCAGGTGCTAGTAAAATCCCGTTTCGGAAATGACCACAGGCAATAAAAATGCCTTCATCTTCTGGATGTCTACCGATAAACGGTTGGCCATCAAATGTCGCTGGCCGTAATCCAGAAGTAAAACCATCAATCTTCCATTCTGAGCTAGAAGGAATCATCGCTTTTGCTGTGTTAATTAAATCTTCCATGCTTTGTAAGCTGATCGATTCGCTCCATTCATCCTCGATCATTGTTGCACCAATCACGAGTTTTCCGTTGTTTCTCGGTACGATATACGATTTCTCATAAAATAACGTGTGCTGTAAAATAGGCTGATTCGTTTGGACTACGATACTTTCTCCTTTTACAGGTGTTAGTTGTTCAGAGACGCCTATATCTTGTAAAAGGCCATTACTATAAACCCCTGTTGCAACAACAACCCGTTTTGCTTCGATAGTTCCTTTTGTTGTTTTTACAAAGTAACTGTCATTCAGCTTTTGGACACCATAAACGTGCGTGTTTTCAAAAATGGATGCACCGAACACTTGGGCACCTTTGGCGAATGCTTGACATGTTTGAGTTGGTATAACATTTACATCGTCTTTAATATAAGCTGCACCCACGATATGATCCGCAACCGCTGTTTCCAACTTTTTTACTTCATGGCCATCAAGCCATTGTACAGAAGGTTGCTGTAGCAAATAATGTAGTTTTTGCTTTTCGCTTTCGTCAAAGGCGAGTTTTAATATTCCACCTTCTCGATAGCCAATATCAATCTGACTTATTTCATAGAGTTCATCTTTCAACTCTCTGTATGCTTGTTGACTAGACCTGGCGAAAGGGAAGAAGATAGATGCATCATCTTCACATTCAGAATGAGCTCCAAGCATACCAGCAGCAGCTTTCGTCGTTTTATCACCAATCGCTCCTCCATCCAATAAGGCAACATCCATCTGTGCTTTAGCTAAGTAATAGGCAATGGAGGATCCAATGATTCCGCCGCCGATGATAACTACTTCATAATTACTTCTCATGTTGCATCGCCTCACGTAATTTTTTTGCTGACTCCAAAGGATTTTTCGTTGCAAATATAGAAGACATAACTGCAATCCCATCTGCACCTACGTCTTTAACGATTGGAATTGTTTCTATATTGATTCCGCCAATTGCATATACAGGAATTGTCAATTCTTCTTTCATTTTTAAAATTGGATTAATACCATTGGGGGGTACCCCTTTTTTGCTATTTGTCTCAAAACAATGACCATAAAGCACATAATCAGCACCGTTTACTTCCGCTTCTCTTGCAGATTGTAAGGAATGTACACTACAACCAACTTGTATTTGTGGATAATGTTGCTTCACAAGCTGTACCGGTAAGCCATGTTCAGGTAAGTGAACAGTAGGGATGCCGAGACAAAGAGCAACATCTAAACGATCATTGATGATGATTTCTTCCTTATGTACGCCACTCGTTAGCAAGTAATTGATTAAGGTGACGTGTTCCTGAGCAGTTTTGGATTTCTCCCGTATTTGGACATAATCAATCACATCTTTTACCGCTATTATTTTTTCTGCAATGTCTTTTACAGCGTGATGATTATCAGTCACTGCCATTAGCTTCATCAGATTCCTCCTTTTAGTCTGTATAGCTGTAGCCTAAAAAGGAATGGATAAGTAAGAGGCAAATAAAAAAACCACTCTCCGAATAGGAAAGTGGTTGGGAATTGTTAGAGAAACGTAAAAAAACAATTTGCCTTTACCACATCCCTACGCAGGTACAAGCCTGTTCAGGTAATGAGGGTATCAAAGTAAACTACTTTTCTCTCAGCCATTATCAATGGTTCCCCTAGTGTGAAAACAAAATTTATAAAATATTTAATTTTCATAACTAAGGTACCATAATTTTCATGCTTTGCAAAGCTTTTAAAAGTAGGAACCTTTTTAGTTGACAATTAATACTATAGGGGGGTATAGTAAAAGTATCAAAGCTAAGGATGTGGTCCATTTGGAGAAAAAATTCTTACATGATCACCCAAGTCATCCAAGAACGAAAGACGAGATGCAGAAAATTGTTAATCGCTTAAAAAGAATAGAAGGGCAAGTTAGAGGTATACAAAAAATGGTGGAAGAAGACCGTTATTGTGTCGATATACTCGTGCAAATCAGTGCCATTCAGTCGGCATTAAAGCAAGTTGGTTTCTCGATTACAGAACGTCATATTAACCATTGTGTAAGTGATGCGATTAAGCAAGGGGAAGGGCAAGAAACAATTGCCGAGTTAATGAGTGTTCTAAAGCAATTTTCAAAGTAAGGGGGGTATTCAAATGAATGAAGCAAAGCATGCAGAACATGCAACACTAGGTGTTACTGGCATGACGTGTGCTGCTTGTTCCAGCCGTGTGGAGAAAGTATTAAATAAAATGGATGGGGTCGAAGCGCAGGTCAATTTATCGACGGAAAAAGCAACCGTTCATTATGATCCAGAAAAAACATCTATTGAAGATATAACAAAGAAAATTGAACATATCGGTTATGGCGTACTTACGGAAAAGGCAGAGCTCGATGTGTTTGGCATGACATGTGCAGCTTGTTCGACCAGAATTGAAAAAGTGTTAAATAAACAAGCAGGTGTAAAACTGGCGACTGTAAACTTATCCACTGAAAGTGCAGCGATTGAATATAACCCAGGTTTACTGGATGTAAACGGGCTTATTGAGAAAATCCAACATCTTGGTTATGATGCGAAACCGAAAGTGGAAGCGAAAGAAAAACAATCTTACAAAGAAAAAGAACTGAAATACAAGAAGACACAGTTACTTATCTCGGTCATTTTATCGGTACCATTATTATTAACGATGTTGGATCATTTATTGGGCATCGATTTACCACATGCACTGATGAATCCGTGGTTCCAATTCGCGTTAGCAACGCCAGTACAATTCATTATTGGATGGCAATTTTACGTTGGTGCTTATAAAAATCTGCGCAATGGTGGCGCCAATATGGATGTGTTAATTGCATTAGGTACTAGTGCAGCCTACTTCTATAGTTTATATGAAGCAATCAAAACCATTGGGAATCCTGGCTATATGCCACATTTATATTTTGAAACAAGTGCAGTGTTAATTACATTAATTTTATTTGGGAAGTATTTAGAAGCGCGTGCGAAAAGTCAAACGACGAATGCGATTTCTGAGCTACTAAATTTGCAAGCAAAAGAAGCACGTGTCATACGTGATGGCCAAGAAATGATGATTCCTGCAGAAGAGGTCATCGTAGGTGATCATTTAATTGTAAAACCTGGTGAAAAAATACCGGTAGACGGTATTGTAGTGAAAGGCAGAACTTCTGTTGATGAATCGATGCTAACAGGAGAATCAATCCCAATTGAAAAAGATGCAGGTGCTAAACTAATCGGATCTACGATTAACAAAAACGGTTTGATTGAAATGGAAGCTACGAAAGTAGGGAAAGATACAGCCCTAGCCTCGATTATAAAGGTAGTAGAAGAAGCGCAAGGCTCGAAAGCACCTATCCAGCGTTTAGCAGATGTGATTTCCGGATATTTTGTGCCGATTGTCATTGGGATTGCGATTGTCACCTTTACTGTATGGATAGCTTTTGTTCAACCTGGTCAAATCGAACCAGCTTTAGTAGCAGCAATTGCGGTTCTTGTCATCGCCTGTCCATGTGCTTTAGGACTAGCAACCCCGACATCCATCATGGTTGGTACAGGGAGAGCGGCAGAAACAGGGATTTTATTTAAAGGCGGAGAGCATTTAGAACGGACACACCAGTTACAAACAATTGTATTGGATAAAACAGGAACCATTACGAAAGGGAAACCTGAGGTTACTGATTTTACTGGAGATTTCCACACATTACAATTATTAGCTAGTGCAGAAAATGGTTCGGAGCATCCACTGGCAGAGGCGATTGTAGCCTATGCGACAGAAAAAGATATTGCCTTATTACATGTCGATGATTTTAATGCCATACCTGGGCACGGTATTGAAGCGAAGATTTCTGGGAAACACATACTTGTAGGAAATCGCAAATTGATGAAAGATCATGGAATCGATACAGCTGGACATGAGCAAAAATTAATGGATTATGAAACTGCAGGTAAAACGGCGATGATGATCGCGGTCGATGGTCAATTTCGCGGCATTGTAGCAGTAGCTGACACAATTAAAGAATCTGCGCCTGAAGCAATTAAGCAATTACAAGATATGGGCATAGAAGTCGTAATGTTAACGGGAGATAACGAAAGAACAGCCGCAGCGATTGCGAAACAAGTCGGTATTGAGCACGTGATTGCACAAGTTTTACCGGAAGAAAAAGCGGATAAAGTAAAAGAGTTACAAGCGCAAGGGAAGAAAGTTGCAATGGTAGGAGATGGTGTTAATGACGCACCAGCACTTGTGACAGCCGATATTGGAATTGCAATTGGTACTGGAACAGAAGTAGCGATTGAAGCAGCTGATGTAACCATTCTTGGTGGTGAATTGCTATTAATTCCAAAAGCAATTAAGATTAGCCATGCGACAATTCGCAACATCCGCCAAAACTTATTTTGGGCATTCGGATATAATACGGCTGGAATACCAATTGCTGCAATAGGTTTGCTCGCACCTTGGGTCGCTGGTGCAGCGATGGCATTGAGTTCCGTAAGTGTTGTTACAAACGCACTACGATTAAAAAGAGTCAAATTATAAAAATAATCGGTCCCATTTAAAGGAGGTGAAAAACGATGGAAACAACATTAAACGTACAAGGTATGACTTGCGGACACTGCAAAGCATCTGTCGAAGGTGCACTGAAAAAACTAGATGGTGTCACAGCAGCAGAAGTAGATCTAGCAGCTGGAAACGTAGCAGTTACTTATGATGAAGCAATAGTAACAGTAGACGCTATGAAAGAAGCAATCGAAGATCAAGGTTACGACGTAGCTTAAATTATTTGGGTTAGCCCATATATACTTATAATAAGTCGGGTCAGCGCTTACGCATTTTGGAACAATCTAAATTGTGTGAGGGCTGGCTCTTTTTGTGATAATATTACTATTGTTGTTGCGGTTAAGTAGTACTAGTGTCCTATTTAGAAAGGTGTTAGGTAAGTTTTGAATAGGAAAATAATCATATTAGCAAGTGTGGCAATTGCCATCATAGTAATTATCTTTACATCTATTTTCGTTCGCGGAAAAGTCGAAGAAGAAAATATTGCGAACCAAGAGAATAGTATGAGTGAACAGAATCAGCCTGAAAAGCAAAAAAACGTAAATGCAATATTGGAAGAAGAGGAGCAAGTTGAAGAGGGGCATGCAGAGGAAGCTGGATCAGTAGATCAATCTCATAAGGATGATACAACTAATCCTAGTGATAAAGAACAACAAGAAGAAACAAGCAAAAATGAAATAGCGAACACTAGTGAAAAAAATACGAAAAAAACAACAACCGAAGCTTCTAAAAATGTGAACAAGCAGACCGATAATTCAACAGTTAACTCAAAAACTACTTCCAAATCAACCAGTAATTCAAAAACAACCACTACTAAAACATCAACAAGTACAAAGTCAATTCCTTTTAAAACAATAGAACAAAATGATAGTTCATTAGAAAAAGGAAAGAAAAAAGTTACTCAAGAAGGTAAAAATGGAGTAAGAACGATTACATACGAAGAAACATATGTCGATGGAAAGCTTACGAGTAAAAAGGAACTGTCTTCGAAGGTAACTACAAAACCGGTTGAAAAAATTGTAAAAGTCGGTACGAAAGAGCCAGCAAATGTTTGGTACGACTTTACATTAGAAGTGATTAAATTTAAAGTAATCGAACAAAAGGATCCTACTCTAGAAAAAGGGAAATGGAAGGTTGTCCAAGAAGGGCGTATTGGCGAGCAGAAAACAACATTTAAAAATACAGAAGTGGAAGGCGAATTACTACCAAGGGTAGAGGTAGTTTCAAAAGATGTAATTGTTCAACAACCGATTAATAAAATTGTTAAGGTCGGAACGAAAAATGTTCCTGCATCCACTGTATTTCAATCAGCAGATAAAGCGAATCAAATGTTAACTTCTTCCGGTTTGTTCAAGAAATACGGTGATAATGTGTATAACTTTTATTTCACAGGGTGGACTGATCTTGAATTTCAAGTTGAAGTCGGTAAGGATCACGTGAAAAGAATCTACTTTGATGGATTAACGTATAATTCTTGGAAATATGCTACAAAAGAAGAACTAATTGAAGTACTTGGACCTAAGGAGGCAGAAGAATCCTGGGCGTTCTACAAAAGAGAATCGAAAAGACTGGAATCCGCAATCCGCACTGCAGCAAATGCCGTCTACGGAAGTGGCACACCAGAAGCAAACTCATTATATAAAGAAATAATGAACGAAGGAACAAATCGATATTTCATCAGAGATTTTTAATGCGTATGGAGTAGTCTAGTTAAGATAGACTACTCTTTTTTATTTCATATCTAAGTTGAAACGGATAATTGGATTGTCATCATGACAGTTATGTAATGAATATTGAGTTGGAATGGTTGAGAGAGGCATTCTCACGACGGATTCACTGGGAAGAGTGAGTTGAAATGGTTGAGAGAGGCAACCTCATGACGGATTCACTGGGAAGAGTGAGCTGAACTGGTTAAGATAGGGCACTTCATGACGTTTTTGAGATAAAGATTGAGTTGGAATGGTGCAGAGGACTGTTCTCACGACGGTTTTGTAATGAATGTTAAGTTGAACTGGTCGAGAGGAGAGTTCTCAAGACGGATTTTAAATAAAGGTTGAGTTGAAATGGTTGAGAGGAATGTCCTCATGACGGTTTTGTAATGAAGGTTGAGTTGGAATGGTTGAGAGAGGCAACCTCATGACGGTTTTGTAATGAAGGTTGAATTGAAATGGTTGAGAGGAGGGTCCTCACGACAGATCCTCAATAAGATTTGAATTAAAATGGTTTTGATGAGAGTTCTCGCGACAGATTCTCAATAAGATTTGAATTAAAATGGTTTTGATGAGAGTTCTCGCGACAGATTCTCTATAAACTTTGAGTAAAGATGGTTGAGAGAAACATTGTCACGACAGTTTTACAATAAATAATAACTAGAAATGGTCATGAGGCAGTGTCTCAAGTCAATTTTAATACTAAGCGATAAGCAAAAATGTCTTGATACAAGTGTCACAGTAAAAATGTCCTTTCCATCTTAATTGTACGTACAATATCAAAGGAGGAATTCCACTTTTGTAGAATTTTCACGAAATTTGATAGCAAATTCGCTAGTTTGTAAGTATAATAGTTATAAGTACATGTTTTGATAATTTTATAATTAATACGTACAAGTAAAGGAGAGCCTTCATGAATAACAACATTTCGTTCAAGGATCGTCTTATTGCTCATTATCATTTTGATAATCCAGATAACATTGGTCAAGATAGTTCTGGCAATCACCATGATGCGACAGTGGAGGGAATTACAAAACCAACGATAGAAACAGTTGGTGGCAGATCTGCTGTTTCTCTTGCAGGTGGCAAAAACGGAACATCCTATATAAAATTACCTTCTGGCTTGTTAAGGGATATTAATGACCAAACGGGTATTTCTGTTTCTACATGGGTTTATTTGAAGAAAGGCAGAAATGTGTGGGAGCGTATTTTTGATTTTGGTAAAAATGCTGGTGGGTCAAATTTATTTTTAACACGTAATTTGCGAGGAGTTGCCCATTTGCAGTCTGATCTTGTGGCAGATGCGGGAAGAACATACTCTTCAGGTGAATGGTTACATATTGCTATTTCTGTTCGTGGCACAGAAGGTGGAACATTAAGTAGTGCTGGGCCAGTTATTTATGTGAATGGTGAAGTAGTGGCAGATGGTTCTATTAGTCAAACATCTAGCGGAAATTACAAAAGGCTTCGAAGCTGGTTTGAAACTTTCGCGGAAGAAGATAATTATAATAATAATTATATCGGTAGATCACAACATGTAGTAGATCCGGACTTTGCTGGCTCATTATCTGATTTCCGAATTTACAAGGCGGGATTAACACAAGATGAAGTAATTGAATTAATGTGTGAATCTCTAACAGATGCAGAAATTGTTCAACTTGCAAAAGATAAATATTTGGCGTTTCCAATAACAGTTGTATCGAAAGACGTTACATTGCCTACTTCTCTGATGGGTGGAAAAGTAACCGTTTCCTGGAAATCAAGTGACATGACGGCTTTATCCGCTGATGGAAAAGTAGGACAACTAAATGAACCAAAAGGTGTCACATTAACAGCAGTGCTGAGCAGAGCTGGACACCAAGAGGAGAAGGAATTTACGATAACAGTTCTACCTGCAGGAGTTCCGTCACATGTATTATCCATTGATGGAAATGATGAAGTTTTAGATATAAGTAATAATTTATATGGACTATTTTATGAAGATATAAATAACGCTGCAGATGGCGGTATTTACGCTGAACTAGTACAAAATCGTTCATTTGAATCATTCGTATTTGACACATATAACCATACATCAGGTGTTTGTGGTTGTTCAACAGGTAGAAATCGTGAACCTCTCCATGCGTGGTTTGGTGATGTGGATAAAGTTACGGTACAAAATAGTGGTGGATTGAATGAATTCTTTGGAATTACAGATCCTGATGTGAACTCGCATTATATTACTGTTTCAGATGGTAGTACATTAATTAATAAAGGATTCACTGATTCCAACCATCATTGTGCGATGGCAATTAAAGCTGAAGACCAATATGATTTTACGATTTGGGCAAAAGCAGAAACAGCAGCTAGCATCACATTGCAATTGCAAAATCAACAAGGTTTGGCAATTAGTGATACCGTTACCGTAGAAGTCGAAGGCGGTAACACATGGAAAAAGTATGGGGTAGAGAATAAAATTGTTCTAACAGGAACACATACTGAACTAGGACAACTTGCATTAACATTCCATGCTGAAATCTCTATCGATATGGTTTCCTTAATACCACAAGATGTTTGGGGTGCTAAAGAAGAGGAACGATCCGCTACGGCACATGCAAACTACACAGGTAACCCGAATTATCGTTTGCGTAAGGATTTAGTAAATGCATTAGTAGATTTACATCCGACTTTCTTGCGTTTCCCTGGTGGTTGTATTTCTGAGGGATCATACATTTGGGAGAACGTATACGAATGGAAGGATTCTGTTGGTGCCATCGAATTGCGTAAAGAAAACTTTAACGTATGGGGTTATATGATGACAATGGGGCTTGGCTATATGGAGTACTTCCAATTAGCGGAAGATTTAAATGCTATTCCACTTCCTGTTATGGCGTGTGGAGTTCTCTGTCAAGCACGTTCCAATTATGTTCATCCAGCAGGTGGCGAGCTCCGCGATTACTATGTGAAGAGCTTTACGGATTTAATTGATTTCGCGATTAGTACGGATTTTGACAACAATGAATGGGCAACTTTACGTAAGCAAATGGGACATGAGGCACCATTTGAACTTCCTTACTTAGGGATTGGTAATGAAAACTGGGGCACTGAGTTTTTCGCGAACTTTGAATATTTTAAAGAGAAGATTGAGGACTACATGGAAAAGAATTATCCGAACCATCATTTACAAATTATCTCGACTGTCGGTGCACAAGCGGATGATGATGCATACCAAGAAGGTTGGAAATTCTTAAGTGGAAATCTGCAAGGATCGGAAACAATCAAATTTACAGATGGAAAATCGGAAATCGAAGAAACAGTTAATTGGTATGAAAAGCAACCGAACTATATGGATACGATTGCGGATGAACACTACTATCGCTCCAACGAGTATTTATTAAATAATGTGGACAGATATAACTATTATTATCGTGCTTACAATGAAGATGGCAGCTTGAATGAAAGAGAAACATCCAAGGTGTTTGTAGGCGAGTTTGCATCCACAGACAAAAACACGTTAGCAGGAGCAATTGCAGAAGCGGCAATTATGACTGGATTTGAGAAAAATTCTGACGTTGTTAGATTGGCTGCATATGCACCATTATTCAATAAAGTGTTAACAGATGGAACATACCGTTGGACACCAGACTTAATTTGGTTCGATGATGAAACGGTATGGTTTACACCGAATTATTATGTACAACAACTATTTGGAAAATATCTTGGAACAAAATTAGTAGGGACTTCCTTCTCTTCTTATAAAAAAGGGAAGCTAACAGAACTAACTCCTCGTGGTGGAATCGAAATTGCTGCAGGGAATGCAGAAGTCCATGTAAAATACGTGAAAGTAATCGATAATAAAACAGAAGGAATTTTACTGGAACAAGATTTTACGAAGGAATTAAACCAAGCATGGGAGGTTATCCCAGGTTCAGCTGGATACACGTTAGATCCAGAAAAAGGTCTCGTGTTACAGGCGCAAAATGGTGGTCTTAACGGTTTGTATATTATGAATGATAGCTGGTCGGATTACAAAGTAGAAGTAATTGCTTCAAAAGTTTATGGAAATGATGGTTTCTATGTTGGTGTAGGATTAACGGATATATCTCCAGAGAAAAAAGATGTACATGAATATGCGGTTGGATATAACGGGAATGCAACAGGTGTAAAAGTATACAAGCAAGGTGTTCAAGGCTATATGCTTGGTGACTATTCTTCCAGTACTGCAGCTGGCAACCTACGTGCAAGTTGCTATGAGGAGTTGGAAAATCATAAAGATTATACGATTACCGTTAATTATGGAGCAGGAACAGGGGATCGCTTAATTTGCTCCTATACAGATGGTACTTTTACAAGTAAAGTATTGGATTACAAGTTAGAAGCGTATAACGATGATATTTTTAGCTCTGTTACAAAAGATGATAAGCATGTGTACATTAAATTAGTCAATGCGGATCCATTTGAAAAAACAACGAAGATCCTACTAAATAATGTTCAAGTTGACTCGGTTGCAAAAATGACGACGGTGACTGGAGATGAATCATTACTTCATACACCAAATGTGAATAAAAAGAATGCGGAACTAATTGTTCCAACTGAATTAGAAATCACAGTAAACGATGATAGTGCAATTGTTACACTAGCAGCCAATTCCGTAAATGTGATTGTGTTAGGTAAGAAATAAAGAGTGAGGACATGTTTGTGAAAGCAGACATGTCTTTTTTTGCCTGTAAACGTGTATCTTCCAATTATTGTTGGTTTCATATCGGACTAATATCCTCTAGTTGGCAAATATTAAAATTGAATCATGTTCATGTGATTCACTTGATGTTTATTAATTTTGGAGGTGCAATAATGGAATCTACCACCTATAGAGGCACCAATAAATTGATTATCGGGATTGTTTTTGGGGTAATCACCTTTTGGCTTTTTGCTCAGGCAATGGTGAATGTTGTTCCAGCTGTACAAGAGGACTTAGGGATATCAGTGGGTACGATAAATATTGCCATTAGTTTAACTGCTTTATTTTCAGGGATGTTTATTGTTGCTGCTGGTGGACTTGCAGATAAAATTGGTCGGAAGAAAGTAACATATTTTGGATTAATATTAAGTATCGTTGGATCCCTTTGTCTCGTTTTTGCGCAAGGGTCAATGTTACTTATTATTGGTCGCGTAATCCAAGGTATATCAGCAGCGTGTATTATGCCAGCAACTATTGCTTTGATGAAGGAGTATTTTGAAGGAAAAGAAAGACAACGAGCTTTAAGTTATTGGTCGATTGGATCGTGGGGAGGATCAGGAGTTGCGTCATTTGCAGGAGGTGCGATTGCGACTTATTTAGGGTGGAAGTGGATTTTTATTTTCTCGATTATCTTTACGTTACTGGGAATGTGGTTGATAAAAGACACACCGGAAAGTAAAGCGGAATCTACAGGGAAATTTAAATTCGACTATACTGGTTTAGGTATTTTCGTTGTAACGATGTTAGCGTTAAATGTGTTGATTACATTTGGATCTGATTTTGGTTGGACGAGTATATTAACAATTGGTCTTGCAGTAGCAACCGTTATCGGTATCATCGTGTTTGTGAAGGTAGAAAAAAGTAAAGAAATTGTTCTCATTGACTTTTCTTTATTTAAGAATAAGCCGTATTCTGGGGCTACTTTTTCAAACTTCTTGTTAAATGCGATTGCAGGTACGTTAGTTGTTGCAAATACGTATGTTCAGGTAGACAGAGGGTTTAGTTCCTTCCAATCAGGTATGTTATCATTAGGGTATTTAGTTGCTGTACTAGCAATGATTCGTGTCGGAGAGAAAATTTTACAAAGAGCAGGCGCGAAATCACCGATGATTTGGGGAGCGCTTATCACAACTGTTGGTGTTGCGATGATGGGTTTAACATTCTTGCAAGGAATGATCTATACAGTTGTTGTATTTGTTGGATTTGCTTTATTTGGGTTAGGGTTAGGAATTTATGCCACACCTTCGACAGATACGTCTGTCTCGAATGCACCTTCTAATAAAGTAGGAGAGGCAGCTGGTATATATAAAATGGCAAGTTCCTTAGGTGGAGCATTTGGAGTTGCAATTTCAGCAACTGTTTATAGTACGATTGCAGCAGTGAGTAGCTTGAATACAGCAGCTACTTGGGGGATTATTGTCAATGTCATTTTCGGAGTTCTCTCGATTATTTCGATTGTCTTTATGGTTCCGAATAATGCGGGCAAGGAAAAAACAGTAGCTCAAAAGGCGAAAGCTCTAAATACAAAACGTAAAGAACCTGAACCGATTCATTAAATTACAGTGAGTTTTAGGAGATGTTCCCATGTTACTAGATGAATTAATGAAAAGGCTAGAAGATAAAAAGGAGAGAATCATTGAAATTCGCCGTTATCTTCATGAACATCCAGAGCTGTCATTTCAAGAGGAAGAAACGGCAAAATATATTAGTGATTTTTATAAAGATGTTCCTGTAGATTCGGTAGAAACGAATTTCGGTGGACAGCGTGGTGTTGTGGTAACGATTAAAGGCTCGCATCCAGGAAAAACAATCGCCATTCGAGCAGATTTCGATGCTTTGCCGATTCAAGAGGAAACAGGGCTTCCTTTTGCTTCCAAAAATGAAGGTGTTATGCATGCTTGTGGTCATGATGGTCACACTGCCTATATGTTGGTGTTAGCGGAAACGTTGGCAGAAGTGAAAAATCATATAAAAGGGACAATTCGTATCATCCATCAGCCTGCAGAAGAAACACCTCCTGGAGGAGCGCTAGGTATGATCGAAGCAGGTGTCCTGGAGGGTGTCGATGCCATTATTGGGATTCATGTCATGTCTACAATGAAAACGGGACATATTTATTATCGAAGTGGTAATACACAAACGGGAAGATCTTATTTTAAATTAGTTGTACAAGGAAAGGGTGGACATGGGTCATCCCCGCATTTGGCCAATGATGCGATTGTGGCAGCTAGTGCCTTCGTATTAAATGTACAAACCATCGTCAGCAGACGAATAAATCCGTTTGATACAGCATCCATTACCATTGGTAATTTCGATGGCAAGGGAACTTTCAATGTGATCAAAGATGCGGTGACTATTGAAGGGGATGTGCGTACGATGACACCGGAGACGCGCGAACTTGTAGAAAAGCAAATCCAAGCTTTTGCAAATGGATTAGAGACTTCATATGGAGTAGAATCTAAGCTTGAATATAAAAACGATTATCCTGTTCTATATAATGATCCGGATGTAACGGAACAAGTGCGGCAAGCATTAGAGCAAGCATCCATTCCAGATGTGGAGTCAATATTGGAAACACCGCCACAACCACCATCAGAAGATTTTGCTTACTATTTGGAAAAAGTACCAGGATGTTTCTTTTACGTAGGAGCTGCTCCGGAGTCAGGAGAGGCCTACCCACACCACCATCCAAAATTTGATATAAATGAAAACAGCCTTATCATCAGCGCGAAAGCAATGGCTGCGGCAGTAGCATCTTATTGTGGGGAATAGAAAAGGACATAGGGGTAAACCCTATGTCCTTTAAAATGGGGGTCAGATTCTTTGTCCCATTTTTAGTTTTGCAGCTCAACTGGGACGCGGGACCTGACCCCATGTCCCTTTAAAATGAAAATGTGTGGTTGCCGATGACTGTGGATACGGTTCGGCTTTCTAGGTAGGGGCTGGATGCTTTTTGTGGATTGTAGAAAAATAGTGCTCCGTTGGTTGGATCTTCCCCGTTTATTGCTCTTAATGCAGCTTCTTTATTTTGGGCGTTTGGAGTTGCTACATGAATGATTCCCGTTTGGGCAGGTGTGAATTGATAGTATCCATAGCTTTTTTCAAATAAGACTTCCTTAACGGTATTAGGGAATAATGGGCTTTTTACACGATTCATAATGACTGCACCGATTGCTATTTGTCCTTCTAATGGTTCGCCTCTGCCTTCACTCCATATCATTTTAGCTAACCATTCCACATCTTCTTGATTAATAACAGCAGAAGACGATGTTCCTGTTGCTGGAATCGTTAAATTTTGCCCGATTGTTAACACGTTAGAAGTAAGATTATTTGTCTGCTTAAGTGCGTTAACGGATGTGCCATATCTTGTGGCAATACTGTATAAAGTATCACCTGATACAACTCGGTATGTCGTTTGATTACTTGGTTTAGCTGTTGGTGCAGGTGTTGCAGTTCCACTCGTAGGTATTGTTAACTTTTGTCCGATATTAAGTATATTGGATGTAAGACCATTCGCGTTTTTAATTGCATCAACTGTTGTGTTATGGTTTTTGGCAATGCTGTATAAAGTATCACCAGAAACAACGTAATGTGTCGTTGTATTATTCTGTATAGGAGCGGTAGTCTCTCCACCAGAAGGAATCGTTAATGTTTGTCCAATTTGAAGTAAATTGGAAGATAAGTTATTCGCTGATTTAATTGCGTCAACCGTTGTGCCATGACGAGATGCAATGCTGTAAAGAGTATCACCCGAAACTACTCGGTATGTTGTAGTTTGAGTCGGTGTTGATACATTTTCCCCTGGTATGATGATGGTATCTCCGATGTGAATGACATTTGATGTTAATTGATTTGCCTGCTTGAGTGCATCCACAGTTGTACTATTCCGTTGGGCAATATTATATAGAGTGTCGCCAGCGGATACGGTATAGGATGAAATAGGTTCGGCTGCTGAAGCCTGAAAGGATGGGAGGCTTGCTAGTCCAATACTAGTTAATAACATAGCACCTGCCATTACTTTAATGGATTTTACCTTCAAGGTAGGAAACATTTTTTTTACAAAACTAACGGCATCCTGTTTTATAGTAGTTTCATTTGCTTTGGAAATAGTACCTAGATCATCAGAAAACTCGCTTAAGTTCTGATCCAAATATAATACAACTTCAATGCCATCTTCGGATTCAATGATTTTATAATTCATAAAAGGTCTCATGGGAATCACCCTCCATTTACCTTTTACTATCTCCAAATCCGATGTTTTTACAATCAAAAATGATGTTTGTAAAAGTAAAATTGAATCTTTTTTATTGGGAATCCGTATAACAAAATGAGTGGAAGGGGGGATGGAATTGGGAAAGTATATATATCGAGAAATTCAAAAACCACGGCAAATATGGATATGGCTAATCATCATGATTATCGCAGCAATAATGTGGTATGGTTTTATCCACCAAATCGTATTCAGAGTACCGTTTGGTGATAAACCAGCACCTGATCTTATGTTAATCATTATTTGGCTCATATTTGGTATTGTGTTTCCACTTGTACTAATTTTTTATATAAAACTAACCGTTGAAGTACGAAAAGATGGAATTTATTTGCGCTTTTTACCATTTCATCTTCATTATCGAGTATTTTTGTTCAACGAAATAGACGATTATGAGGTTAGTGAATATCGCGCAATGGATTTCGGCGGGTATGGAATACGTGAAAATTTTAAAGGTGAAAAAGCTTATAGTATGCAGGGGAAAAAAGCGGTAAGATTGCTTTTGAAAAATAATAAGAAAGTCATTATTGGTACACAAAAGCCTGATGAATTAGTAAATGCAATTGGTTCCGTCACAAAAGGAGGTTAATCATTGTGGATAAGAAAATAAAAGCGGCAGCAGGTGCTTTGTTCGGTGCAGCAGTTGGAGCGATATTGGGGATTATCGCGTATAACAACCATTGGCTAGGATGATGCTTCCATGAAAGTTCTCGTATATACAAATAAAATCAATATATATTGAAGGGACTGTCGTTTTCATGACAGTTTTTTTATTTTCATCTATAAGATGTACCATTTCAAGGATAAATAAAAAGTATTAAAGGAAGAATAAAGGCAAATATCCAGTTCAAGTGCCAGTTAAGACATCTGTGCAAATTTAACATAAATGGAGTAGGCAAATGCACCGAACATATTATTTCCTTTTGTTATCTTCCTTTTTCATTATATTATTAACAGGTTGTCAACAAAATCAGGACAAAGCGATACATGAAGGCCAAGTAAGCATTCAGCCAAATGAAGAAATAGTTCGTCTATCTGGATATTGGAATGTTTATCAAGAACGCTTATTGGATCCTATGGATTCAACCAATCATCTTTCTTTTGATCAAATAAAAGTCCCTGGTTACTGGGATAGTGATACGGAATATGGAACTATCGAATTAGTTATGCAGTTTTCTGAAAGTGACATCGGAGAACCGAAAGCTATTTATATTCCTCAAGTTTTCAGTGCATATAAACTATGGTTAAATGATGAACTCATGGTGGAGAATGGGAAGGTGGCAACTTCAAAAAAAGAGTCCGTTCCTAGAGGAATTCCTAAGCGAGTATACTTTAATGTCTCTCAAGAAAAAATGATATTACGAATGCAAGTTTCCAACTTTTATTATCGTCAACCTGGTATTTTAGGAAAGGTTTATGTTGGTAACCCAACCGCAATTGAAGACAAATTGATTGGAAGTACTATTCAAGAGTGGTTTAGCATTGGGGCATTTATCATATTTGGGATTAATCATATGTTGATTTATATTAACAGAAAAAAAGAACGTTTGTCATTATATTTTGCGCTATTTTGCTTACTTTATGGAATTAGAATGTTATTGATTGGTCAAGCATCAATTTTCTATTTCTTTCCGGACTTCAGTATGATTTTCGTATTAAAGTTAAATTACATTTGCATATTTGCTTGTTTATTACTATTTATTAAATATTTTCATTTAATGATAACTACTGGGAAAAGTAACTTCATCGTAAATTTTGTCATCATTACATCTCTTCTTTGTATTGTTCTGATTATCCTATCTGATCCTAAGTTTTTTACAAATTTACATATTGTATTATATTTCTTATTCTTCATTACATTTTCATACCTTTTGTTTTTGATTGTGAAAGGTATAAAGAAAAAGCAAGTCGGTATTAATATTGTTGTTTTTGCTCTAATAGTATTAATTGCTACCATTATCAATGACCTTGCGTATGATGCACAAATTTTGAAAACAACTGTCTTAACTCCATATGGGCTTCTGCTATTTATAGGTGCACAATCATTTACGATTTCCAAAAGGTTTGCAGGTTCATTTTCTGAAATTGAATTTCTTTCTAAGGAACTTGAAAACACACAAAGAGAGTTATTATTTACACTTGGGGAAATTACAGAAACTCGTTCCAAGGAAACAGGGAATCATGTAAAAAGGGTAGCAAATTACTCCTATTTGTTAGCATTGAAATATGGCCTGTCTAAAAAAGAAGCTGAATTAATTAAAGCAGCGTCTACATTACATGATGTGGGGAAAATCGGCATCCCTGATTCGATATTAAACAAACCTGGAAAATTAACGGAAGAAGAATATGGAGTGATAAAAAAACATACAACGATCGGACATCAAATGTTGAAGCACACAAATGGAAGTTTATTAAAAGCAGGTTCTCTGATTGCTTTAACCCATCATGAGAAATATGATGGCAGCGGTTATCCAAAGGGATTGCAAGGAGAAGATATCCCCTTGTATGGAAGAATTGTAGCTATTTCGGATGTCTTTGACGCGTTAAGTACAGACAGAATTTATAAAAAAGCATGGAATATGGAGGATATACTGGCATACTTTCGATTAGAAAAGGGGAAACACTTTGACCCGAGGTTAGTCGATATATTTTTAGACAATGTAAAAGAATTTATTAAAATTAAGGATGCTTTTAAAGATGAGGGGAGGTAACAAGTATAATACTTGTTGCCTTTTCTAATTGTAAACATATTGATGTAAGTGGGAGCATATTCTAAAAATTTGAAATATATATTGAAATTATGGAGGTATCTGTTAATATATAGTAAATCTACGCTATTGAAACTAAGAAGACTACTTTACCCGACTATCACGAATATCTAAGTCATAAAAACTATATAATATGCGTTTATATAGAATCTACATCTTACTGCCCGACTAGTGAGAAGTAGATTCTATAAATTTTTAGTATGGAACCAAGATGTAGTTAAAGAGAAAAAGGGGAAAGAAAAATGACCAATACTAAATATTTCGACTTACTTGCTCAAAAATATGATTCTGAGGAAAAGGTAGCGACTGAAATTATTAACTTAGAAGCAATTTTAAATTTACCAAAGGGAACAGAGCATTTTGTTAGTGACTTACATGGGGAATTTCAGGCTTTTCAGCATGTGTTACGGAATGGTTCAGGTAAAGTCAAAGAAAAAATTCGTGATCTTTTCCTAGATGTTTTATCAGAGAGTGAAATAAATGAACTAGCGACTCTTGTTTATTACCCAGAGGAAAAACTGCAATTAATCAAGAACAATTTTCAATCAGAGCAGGAATTGTCAGATTGGTATACCGACATAATAGCTCACCTGATTAAGCTGATTTCGTATGCATCTTCAAAATATACACGTTCTAAACTAAGAAAGGCCTTGCCGAAACAGTTTGTATACATTATTGAGGAATTGCTTTACAAAACAGATGAATTTACAAATAAAAAACATTACTATACAAAAATTGTTCAGCAAATCATTTCGCTCAGACAAGCGGATAAGCTTATCATTGGCCTTGCTTATACAACGCAAAGATTAGTTGTGGACCATCTACATGTCGTTGGTGATATTTATGACCGTGGTCCCGATCCTGATAAAATTATGGATACCCTCATCCGTTATCATTCTGTTGATATTCAGTGGGGAAACCATGATGTACTGTGGATAGGCGCATTTGCCGGGTCTAAGGTTTGTCTCGCTAACATCATTCGCATCTGTGCTCGTTATAATAATTTGGATATTATTGAAGACGTATATGGAATCAATTTACGGCCGCTACTTAACCTTGCAGAGAAGTATTATGAGGATAATCCTGCATTTCGTCCGAAGCAACATTCTGGGAAAAAGTTGACAGATCATGAAGAATTACAAATTACGAAGATTCACCAAGCAATTGCAATGATTCAATTCAAACTAGAAATACCGATTATCAAAAGGCGACCATATTTTAATATGATGGAGAGACTGTTACTAGAAAAGATAGATTATAAAAAGAATGAAGTAACGATTCATGGGAAGACATATCAATTAAAAAACACTTGTTTTATGACGGTAAATCAGGAGAAACCGGAACAATTAACAACCGAAGAAGAGCAAGTAATAGAGAAACTTTTATTTTCCGTTCAACATTCGGAAAAACTAGCGAGGCATATGAACTTCCTTATGAATAAAGGTAGTCTGTATTTGCGCTATAACGGAAATTTATTATTACATGGTTGCATACCTATCGATAAAAATGGAAACATGGAGAAAATGGTAATTGAAGACAAAGCATATGCAGGTCGAGAATTATTAGATGTTTTTGAACAATATTTACGCCATAGCTTTGCTCATCCGGAACGAACGGAAGACTTGGCTACTGACATGGTATGGTATTTGTGGACAGGAGAATTCTCATCGCTGTTTGGAAAAAGGGAAATGACCACTTTTGAAAGATATTTTATTGAAGATAAGGAAGCACATAAAGAGATAAAAAATCCATACTATTATTTACGTGAAAATGAGGAGGTTTGCAAGGAGATTTTACGAGAGTTTTCCTTAGATCCGGAACAAGGACGAATTATTAATGGCCATACCCCTGTGAAGGAGATTGCCGGAGAAAATCCAATTAAGGCTAATGGAAAAATGATCGTCATTGATGGCGGATTTTCAAAAGCATATCAGTCCACAACAGGAATTGCCGGTTATACACTTTTATATAACTCATATGGTATGCAACTCGTTGCTCACAAAAAATTCACATCCAAACAAGACGTCCTATTAAACGGTACTGATGTCTTATCGGTAAAAAGATTAGTAGATAAAGAACTTGAAAGAAAAAAAGTACTAGAAACGAACATTGGCGAAAAACTACTCCAAGAAATCCAAATCCTCAAGAGCTTGCTTGAATATAGCTATATGAAATAGCTCTGTTAAACTCTGTTGTTGATTTTCGCTCCTGTACACTCGCTTTCCGCGGTCACGGCCTCAGCTAACTTGGCAAAGAAAACCGCTTTGCCAAGTGGATCTTCGGCTCGTGCTGTTCCCGCAGGAGTCTTGTGTACATCCGCTACAATCAACTAAATTGTTAACAACAATGAACTTTTACAGAGCTATATGAAATAAGGGGATTTCCCCATAAAAAAGGGTATCTGCACAGTACGATGGGTTTTACTATCCAAATGGTGCTCAGATGCCTTTTTAGTTTTTATATGTTATTTTCATGAAAATTGAACCCTATTGTATCACCCTAAATATTTCCAATTAATATGTACAATTTATTAAGTTTGTACAGTATTTGGCGTAAATCGGGTTATATGTAAGAATACATGGTTGTATTTTCCGCTCAGCTGGAATCACCACGTTCTAGCGTGAATAATCCATGATTCTCCCGTGTGCTCCAGATCTTTTTTTGCGCTACACTTATAAAGTGTTAAAAATTCCTAATAAGATAACCTTTTCAATCTCGATAGTTTAGTAGATTGTATTACCCCTTCTGGTTTCTTTATTAGGTGAATAATTAAGTTCAGTAAAAACTTTTTATTTGGGTTGTCTACTATTGCTTCAATAAAAATCCTCGAATTTCTTAATTGGTTTTGCATGAAAATGTATTCTCCAATCGAAGTAAAGCCCTCTCTGAACAAATCTAAAATGGGAGTTGTCAATTTAATATGAAAAAAGCTACACTTGTTTTTTACGTTTCGTTAGCGATCGTAGCAGGCTTAGTATTAATGGGAATTGCTATGCCTTCTTCGCTAGAAAGGATTACTAGTGTTGCACAAAGCTTTATTACCAATTCATTTGGATGGTATTACTTAGTGTTAATTATGGTATTTGTCGTTGCCTGTGTGTATTTATTTATCAGTCCAATAGGACGGATAAAGCTAGGTAAACAAGATGCAAAACCAGAATTTTCGCGACCAACTTGGATTGCGATGTTATTTAGTGCTGGTATGGGAATTGGATTAATATTTTATGGTGCATATGAACCGCTTAGTCACTATGCTGTAAGTTCTCCAACTGGCGAGCTCGGAACGGATCAAGGTGCGAAGGATGCGTTAAGGTATACATTCTTCCATTATGGTATCCACGGATGGGCAATATATGGTGTCATTGGTTTAGTACTTGCATATTTCACTTTTAGAAAAGGTGAATTAAGCTTAATAAGTAGAACATTAAGACCAATTATCGGAAAACATGCAGATGGATTAGTTGGTAAAATCATTGACGTTGTTGCCGTCGTTTCTACTGTTCTAGGTGTTGCGACATCACTTGGCTTCGGAGCGATGCAAATAAATGGGGGACTTTCTTATTTATTTGATGTGCCGAGTAATTTTACGATTCAAGCAATCATTATTTTTGTAGTTACTGTGTTATTCATGATTTCTGCGCTAACTGGATTAAGCAAAGGGATTAAAATCTTGAGTAACGTGAATATGGGCCTTGCTGCTGTTCTTTTCTTAGCTGTATTTCTTCTGGGATCGTCAGTATTCACATTAAATTTATTTACTGATTCTTTAGGGGCGTATTTCCAAAACTTTATTAATATGGGATTACGAATCGCACCGCTTAACGAAGAAATTCGTGGCTGGATTAATGACTGGACGATTTTCTATTGGGCATGGTGGATAGCTTGGGCACCGTTTGTTGGTGTATTTATCGCTAGGGTATCAAAAGGAAGAACAATTAGAGAATTTGTTTTTTGTGTATTAGTTGTTCCGTCGATTATCGCGTTTTTATGGTTCACAAACTTTGGAAGTGCTGCAATTACAACCGAAATGGCTGGTGCAATCTCACTGTCATCGTTGGCACCAGAAGAAACATTATTTGGAATGTTTGAAACCTTTCCATTTAGTATGGCGTTATCGATTCTAGCGATGATTTTAATTGGTACATTTTTCATCACATCAGCTGACTCAGGTACGTTTGTGTTAGGGATGATGACGGCCAATGGAACTCTAAACCCTAGCAATAAAATTAAAGTTATTTGGGGTGTACTACTTTCATTAACTTCTGCAGCATTGCTGTATTCGGGAGGATTGCAAGCTCTCCAAAATACAATGATTATAGCCGCTTTACCATTCTCGGTTATTATGATCATTATGTTAGCAAGTCTCTTTAAAGCATTAAATAAAGAAGCGAAAGAGCTGGGAATAGGACAATTAAAAATGAAGGAAAGTAAGAAATCAATGCCTAACAGAAGTGAAGGAAAAACTTCAAAGGCTGTATAAATCAAATAGAAAACAAGAAAGCCTTGTATTACCTAAGCTGATACAAGGCTTTTTCTTTCAAAAGAGTAAGGGGATTGAGGGAATTAATATTGGGTATTTCAGAAAAAATATTGTCATGTTTCGATAGTGGAAGTTAGGGTATAAGTTTCACAATAACAATAACACGACACTTATCTATCCTTAATAAACTGATTATTTTATATTCATACATTATTCGGAGTATATAAGGAGATTATTGAGAATGCATAGTTATATACTCACCTAAGAGGAAATAATCCGATTATAGTCTAGATAATGCTAAAATATCGAGTGTGCTTTCTAACTTATAGTTCGCTAGACTAATAAGTGTTACAAAATAACTAGTAATCTAGCCTTCTCTATATCCTGTAAAAAGTCATCCCACGCATTCATATTTGTAGAAATTCCTCGAGAATACTTTTGCTAGTTAAAAAAGTTGTTTGTAACAATTATTGGGTGAACGATATTTGCTTCAAAAAAATCCTTTTATTTTGGTTTTACATTTTTATGTATTCTCCATTCGAAGTAAAACCCGCTTTATTCAAATCTTAACTGGGAGTTGTCAATTTAATATGAAAAAAGCTTCACTTGTTTTTTATGTTTCGTTAGCGATTGTAGGAAGTTTAGTATTGATGGGGATTCTCATGCCTACAACGTTAGAAAAGGTTACTAGTGTAGCACAAAATTTTATTACGAATTCTTTTGGTTGGTATTATTTAGTGCTAGTTATGGTATTTGTTGTTGCGTGCGCTTACTTATTTGTTAGTCCTTTAGGTCGAATAAAACTTGGTAAACAGGAGGATGAACCAGAGTTTTCAAAACCGACTTGGCTTGCGATGCTTTTTAGTGCAGGTGTGGGAATTAGCTTAATTTTTTACGGCACATATGAACCACTTAGTCACTACGCAATTAGTTCACCAACAGGAGAACTTGGCACGGACCAAGGGATGAAGGATGCGTTAAGATTTACATTCTTTCATTATGGGATCCATGGATGGGCGGTCTATGGAGTTGTATCATTAGTGCTAGCCTACTTTGCATTTAGAAAAGGGGAACTAACGTTAATTAGTAGGACACTAAGACCGATTATTGGGAAGCATGCAGATGGATTGGTGGGTAAGGTAATTGATATTATTGCTGTGGTTTCCACTGTTTTAGGGGTTGCGACATCACTCGGATTTGGTGCCATGCAAATTAACGGTGGATTATCCTACTTGTTTGGTATACCTAGTAATTTTACTATTCAATCCATTATTATTTTTGTCGTTACAATCTTATTTATGATTTCTGCATTAACCGGTTTGAGCAAAGGGATTAAAATCTTGAGTAATCTTAATATGGGCCTTGCTGCTGCTCTTTTCTTAATTGTGTTCCTTTTAGGATCCACAGTTTTCACTTTAAATCTTTTTGTTGATTCCGTCGGAGCCTATTTACAAAACTTTATTAACATGGGCTTTAGAATATCTCCGCTTAATGAAGATTCACGAAGTTGGATAAATGGTTGGACGTTATTTTATTGGGCATGGTGGATCTCTTGGGCTCCATTTGTCGGAGTTTTTATCGCGAGAGTATCAAAGGGAAGAACTATACGTGAATTCGTGCTGTATGTTCTATTAATTCCAACACTAATTGCTATTGTGTGGTTTACGAATTTTGGAAGTGCAGCTTTCATAACGGAAATGGGAGGAGGAGCTTCTCTAACATCCTTGCTACCGGAGGAGACATTGTTTGGTGTATTTGAAAGTTTTCCATATAGTATGGCTTTATCGATATTAGCGATTATATTAATTGGAACGTTCTTTATTACATCGGCTGACTCCGGGACATTTGTTTTAGGGATGATGACGGCAAACGGCACACAAAACCCAAGTAATAAAATTAAAGTGGTATGGGGAGTATTTCTAGCCTTAACTGCTTTTGCACTACTTTATACTGGTGGATTACAAGCATTACAAAATACGATGATAATAGGTGCGTTACCGTTCTCTGTTATTATGCTACTCATGTTATGGAGCTTATTTAAATCGTTAAATGAAGAAGCGAAAGAATTTGGAATCGGTCAATTTAAGGTAATTGAAAATAAGAAAACAGCTAATAAACACAAAAAAGATACAAAAGCTGTATAAATGCGAAGTAAAACCCGATGCTATGGATTTTTTCACAGCATCGGGTGTTTTTCAATTAGCGGTGTTGATCAATAAGAATTTGATTGCCATCAGGATCTTCTAGTGTAAAGTAAGCTGGACCTTCTGTTTCTTCATTTGCTTCGGTTGTTAACTTAATTCCATTTGCTTTCAATTGCTTTTGTAAATCACGGACATCCGTAAAACTTTGGATATTTTCGGCATTTTCATTCCAACCTGGATTAAAGGTTAGGATATTCTTATCGAACATTCCTTGGAAAAGTCCGATAATACAATTTTCATTCTTTAAAATCAGCCAATTTTGTGAGATATCTCCACCTAATTCCTCAAAGCCGAGTTTAGAATAAAATTCTTTTGATTTGTGAATGTCTTTTACATTTAAGCTTACGGAAAATGCTCCTAATTTCATCAAATAACTCCCTTTCCATGTATGTATGTCATTAGTATATAGGAGTGCTGTGGAAAAGAACAAGGGGAAGTGGATCCCCTTGCCGTGTTAGTATTTTGATAATTCTTCTTTTAGTTTTTCGATTTCTGATCCAAGTTCCTTCATCACATCTGTTTCGATTTGATTTAATATTGTCTTCGAATCAATATTATTATTGATAGATTCATTGAGACTATCGATGAAAATCGTCCATGCACTACCATCTAGTGGTGTCATACGTTTTACAGGTATATTACCTTCTAATGAACTATAAAGTTTATAATCTTGCTGACCACCTAAATATTCATTTGTGAGCTCTTGATACCAAGGTAAAGCAGTAATATGAGTATAGGAAGGTTGGACAGAATGCTCTACAAATACTTTCCACGCTTCTTCTGATAGCGTCATCCACTGTACGAAAGCCCATGCTAATTCTTTATTTTTTCCTTGTGCAGGGATAACGAAGGATGAACCACCAAGTCCAGCATTTACATCTAAAGGAAGTCTAGTAGCGCGCCATTGTCCAGATTGTTCTGGTAAAACATTTGCTAACTCTCGTGCTAGGAAACTACCACCAGCAAGTGATGCAATCTTGCCTTGCATCATTAATTGTCTACCTTCATCTGAGCATAGACCACATATCTGTGGAGCCCATCCAAGTTGAATCCCGCTTTTTACTAGATCAAATAGTTCTGCCATGCGATCTGTATTTCTTGTCCAATTATAATCGGAGTCAAAATATCCGAGAGAATCACCATATTGAACGGCTGGTAAATCACGCCAATCCCACATATAAATATCGTTTGCTGCTAATGTTTGGGCAGCATCTAATACATTCTCTTCGCTTTGAAGAAATTCTACTAACTCTTCTGGGTCACTAGGTAATCCCATTTGTTCGTAAATATCTTCCCGATAATAGAATATTCCAGGTGTGACATCCCAAGGCATCCCTAAAAGTCTTTTTCCGTCAACAGAGTGCCAGCGTTCCCAGTTGTAGTCAGTTAAATACTCTTTATATTGACCCGCGTTGTATGGAGGTTGAAGTAAGTCTTCCAGTAAGTAATTGGTGGAAAATCTCGCAAATGATCCTTGCTCTACTTGCGACACATCGGGTGCACCTGTCCCTGCTGCTAACGTAGTTTGTAATTGATTCTCAAGTCCTTCCATCCCGACTACCTTAACTTTTATATTTGGATAATCCTTATTAAATCCTTTTACAATATCGATATAGATATCAGGAGTAAAGGTCCAGAAGGTAATTTCTCCTTCAAGACTTGCGTCAATTTCAAATAACCTTTCATTTTTCTTTTCTTTTTCTCCATCGTTATTGTTATCACCTGTACTAGCTCCTTTATTGGAACAGGCAGCAAATAGAATTACAAAAAATAACATCATCACCATAAACGAATACTTCTTTTTCATTAGTATGCCCCCTCAGCATTTTTTCAGCGTGGATTTTTCATGACTGACATGATGGTAGTTAGTGTGCATGATATCTTTCTTGAACTAGGTTCCTTTCTATTCCATTCACCTCCTGTTGGCTAAGCTATATTTCAAGGGAGTAATGATAATCCCATTGATGGGGTAGAACATTGTTAGAATTCTAAGCAATACATCTTTTAATGAAAACGCTTTAATTATTAGGTAGGATATATTCTGCTTTTGCTAGAGTAAATTCATGAAGATGTTTCTGGGTGGAGGATAACTGTAGACGAAATATGAAACAATGTATCTATTTGTCATAACTTATATTATTATAGCAATCAATTCATTTGAGTCAATATGATTTAGTGGATTGGAAGTAAAGTTAGGTACTATTGCTTATAAGGGTATTGAGTGTAAAGGAGTATTTACCCTTGTTTATGTAATTGATATATTAATTATATCATTTGATGTTAACCGTTAGAATAGGGATCAGGAGAAGATGTAGCGAAGGAAAAAACAGCTACTAATCTAGTAATGGATTAGTAGCTGTTTTTAATAATACAGGCAACATTTTACGTTGCGGAGCCTGCTTTGTTTTTATTGTGAACTGGGACGATGTTGCTGACCCCGTGTCCCTTTGCAGCGGGTTTTTTCCAGAAGAAGGTGAGGGTTATTCCTGCTGCTAATACTACTGTTGAGAAGTAGTAAGGGTAGTTGATGTCGATATCAAATAACATGCCGCCGATGATGGGTCCGCTAATGTTTGCAAGGCTCGTAAACATGGAGTTCATGCCACCAACAAAGCCTTGTTCCTTCCCAGCGATATTGGAAAGGTAAGAAGTAACAGCTGGACGGAATAAATCAAATCCAACGAAAACGATAAATGTAACGAGTAAAATTGCAAAATAAGAATGTACAACAGTCATTAAAAAGACAAGGAGAGCAGAAAGGACCAAACTGTAACGTATTACCTTAATTTCTCCCCATAACTTTGTTAAGCGATCAAAAAGTAATACTTGGGAAATGGCACCAAATATCGCTCCGCCAGTAATGACAATCGCTATATCGGATGGTTTAAATTGGAATTTGTGGTCTACAAATAAACTAAAGAATGATTCAAAGGCAGCTAAGCCAAATGATGCAATAAAAATGAGAATAAATGCTATAAAATATTTTGGTTCCAATATCCGTCTAATGCCATTTTTACTTTCAACTGTATCCTCGGTATGATCAGCATTACGTTCCGGTTCTGTAATAAGAATTATCGTTAGGATTGCCGCGATTGTTCCTAGTGCACCTGCAAAGAAGAATGGTGTTCTCGTACCGAATTCTGCTAAAAATCCACCGATTCCTGGCCCGATAATAAAACCTGTACTAATTGCTGCTGACATGTAACCTAACGCTTTCGGACGTGTATCCATGTCGGTAATATCTGCGATAAAGGCAGTAACAGCGGGCATAATGAAAGCTGCACTAATACCACCTAAAATACGAGAAATGAATAGGACTTCTATTTCTTTTCCTAGTCCAAATAATAATTCAGATAGGCCGAAAATAAAAAGTCCTATGACGATCATAATCTTTCTTCCAAATTTATCTACTGCTTTTCCTGAGAAAGGAGATGCAATTAATTGCGCTATCGCAAAAGCAGCTGTTAAATAACCAACCGTTGTTCCATTTATACCTAATTCATTCATTAGCGTCGGTAAAACCGGAATGACAAGCCCGATACCTAAAAAGGCAATGAACAAATTCAATAATAATAATCCTAGAGTGATTTTATAATTTTTCATCTTTTACAATCTCCTTATCGAAACAAATTAATATCTCTTTCGATTGTTTACAGACTATATCCTAGAGTATATAGTAACTATATAGTCAAGAGGTGATCATGTAAAAAATGAGTAAAAAAAGTGTAAAGTACTTAACGACAGGTGAATTTGCTAAGCTTTGTAAGGTGAATAAGCAGACTTTATTTTATTATGACCAAATTGGTTTGTTAACACCAGTTTTCAAAAATGAAAAAGGATACAGATACTATTCGATTAACCAATTGGAGCTATTTTATGTTATCGATTTATTGAAAGATCTCGATATGTCGCTTCAAGATATACAGCAATACACAGAAAATAAGTCTCCAGAAAAATTCTTGTCGTTAATGTATCAAAAGAAGGAAGAAATCGTTCGAAAACGCCAAGAAATAGAAATGAAGGAAAAAATTATTGATGCGAAAATAACGCTCATGGAAGAAGCATCTAAAATTGATTTTAATCAAATTTCCTTAGAGGAATTGCCGGAAGCGACTCTTTATTTGAGTAAAAACATTGAGAATGTCAGTGATGAAGAATTCGGTAATGTGATTTCCGAGTTCATTGAGGAATTAAGTGAATCACAGCTAGATTCAGGCTATCCCATTGGTGGGATTACAAAGCGGGAGCAAGTGTTAAAAGGAGAATATTCGAATTACAGTTACTTGTATATTGAGCAACCAACTCCAAAGGAAGGATATCCTTACTTTAAAGCAGTAAAAGGTGATTTTCTAATCGGATATCATATCGGCGAAGATAAAACAATCCATCATACATATGAAAAAATGTTTGCGGAGATGGACCGTTTGCAACTAACACTAGGTGAACATGTATTTGAAGAGTATATATATGACACAATTGTCCAAAATCAAAAAGAAAACTACGTCACCAAAATCATGATCCAAGTAATCAAGTAGGGACGCGGGGTCAGGAACCTCGTCCCGCTTTTTCAGAAGAGGGACGCGGGGTCAGGAACCTCGTCCCGCTTTTTCAGAAGAGGGACGCGGGGTCAGGAACCTCGTCCCGCTTTTTCAGAAGAAGGAGGGACAAGGGAGGGACATGGGGTCAGGAACCCTGTCCCATTTTTCAGGAGAAGGAAGGACAAGGGGTCAGCAACCTCGTCCCATTATGTTCTAAATCAAAAAGTAAAGAGGTGTTCATATGAGTATTCAATTTGAAGTTCAGAAGACGTTTCATGTACCAAAGGAAAATGCGTACAATAGTTTGTTGGATCTCGAAGCTGCCGAGCAATGGATGCAAGGGCTTGTTAAAATTGAACGTTTAGATGAAGGCTCTATGAAAGTAGGAAGTCAATGGTTAGAAACGAGAAAAATGTATGGGAAAGAAGCGACAGAGCATTTTGAAGTGGTCGACCTTCATGAACCAAATAAAATTGTATTACGCTGTGATGGAACGAAAGGTACCACTGGTAAAGGTGAATTTATTTTCACCTACATAATCGAACCGTCTACAGATGATTTTTCTGAAGTTACATTACAAGGAGAAATTAATGGATTGTTAGGAATAACAAAATTATTCGGTAAAATGATGGCAGGGACATTCAAGAAAGCATGTGAAAAAGATTTAGATGCATTAAAAAACTATTTGGAAAAATAAAAAGTAGGGACGTATGGGAAAGGAGAATTTGTCATATATTGGAACAAATTTCCTGATCCATACGTCCTGTTTGTTTAGTTTTGTATATTTTTTCCAATAATAAAAGAGGGTTTCGAACAAGCATGTAGAATGTATGTTGGTATGGATTTGTTTAGGATCCAATTCTATGAAATAAATTGGAGGTAGTAGAATGGGAAGAATCGTTCATTTTGAAGTACATGTCGATGATATGGAACGTGCCAAACGTTTTTATGGTGAGGTATTTGGCTGGAAATTCGAGGATTGGAGCGAATATGCTGGAATGCCTTATTTCGGAGCTGTCACTGGTGATGCAGGTGAACATGGAATTGATGGTGCATTGATGCAAAGGCAAAGTCCGCCACCAGAACCAGGTCAAGCATTAAATGGCTATGCTTGTACGATGGGAGTCGCAGATTATGATTCCACTGAAGCAAAAATACTCGAAAATGGTGGGAAGGTAGCATTACCAAAATACGCTCTCCCTGGCATGGCGTGGCAAGGATACTATATTGACACAGAAGGAAATATATTTGGTATCCACCAACCAGACGAGAATGCTAAGTAATTTTTATGGAACTTAGAGGACAAGGGGAAATTCCTTGTCTTTTTTTGTTTAGAGATTTGGGACAGTGTTCCTGACCCCATGTCCCACTGAAAAATGGGACGAGGAAACTGACCCCACGTCCCTAAATGTTTAGTAATGCTTCTTTTAATCTGTTTATGTTTTCTCTTATTTTGACTGTGCTGAGGTAGTCGATTTTGTCATGGTAGGTGTCAACTTGGGCTGTTTGTTCTTCCATGGATAATTGTTGATATTGGTCAATATTATTGTCTGTTGATTGTTGATATTCTTCTAAAAGCTTTGCCTCTAGTTGAATACACATATCTTCAATCTCACTTAGCTGTCTGCTCATGGAAGTTGCTTCTTGCTGATTTGTTAGCTTATCGACTTTTTCTTTTTGCTCATTTAAACCATTAATAATCTGGTGAAGCAACTGTTCATGTTCAGAATCTACCTTCATATGATCGAGAATCTGTAATGTATCACCCATTAATTCTTTCAATCTTTCTTGTGCATTACTCATCCTATCTACCACCTTTGAAAAACATACGTATACATAATATGTTCCAATTGGTAGCTACATATTCAATTCGTCTTAAAGTTATCTATCCGTACTTTTTTCTGTGGAAATGATTAAAAACATTGGTCTTCGCAATTCATCTTTCATTTCAGGGATATTATGGAGCGTTTCTTCGGATGGAAGGGGTTCTTCAACTTGTTTTATGGTAAAACCAACTTGTATTAAGTCATTGATATAAGTGGAAAGAGTCCGGTGATATTTTACAACATTATTTGTAAGGAAGGTTGTATCACGTAACCCCTCTGCTTGATAATGATCAACAGGCCAATGCAGAGGGTTACCTTCGTCATCATACCACCAATCTTGTTCGTTTCGTGATGTGAAAATCGGGTGCTCCACTGAAAAGATGAATGTACCACCAGGTTTTAAGGAATAGTGGACTTTTTCACATATCGTTTTAAATGATTGTATATAATGAAATGCCAATGAACTGATGACAACATCAAATTGCTCTTTGGAAAAATTAATATCTTCTATTGGGATTTTCTTATATGAGATGGCGGTATCATCTGTCATTTTTCTTGCTTTTTCCAACATATTTTCGGAAATATCTACTCCAATAACAGAACTAGCTTGCTGTTCCCGTGCATAGCGACAATGCCAGCCAAATCCACAGCCTAAATCAAGCACACGTTTACCTTGTAAATCAGGGAGCATTTTTTTAAAAACATGCCATTCTCCAGCACCTTCAAGACCGTTGATCGATCGTTCCATCTTTTCATATGCAGAAAAGAAGTTTGGATCATCATATTTATTTTGTTTCATTCTTTTCATCCCCTTATGATATGTATGCTTCTATTATAGTTTGAGTTTATATGAAATAAAGTCTTAAAAATACAAAAAAGGAACGAGGGAAACCCTCATTCCTAGTTATTTAGTCTAGAACTGTTACTTTTACTTTTTTGACTCCAAAATTAATGGCGTCTTGTTTTGATGGGATAAATACATCAATTTTATTTCCTTTAATTGCTCCACCAGTATCTCCAGCAATTGCTTCTCCATAGCCTTCTACATATACTTTACTTCCTAGTGGAATGACAGAAGGATCTACTGAAATCACTTTTAAGTCAGGGTTTTCTAATAGATTGATACCTGTAGCTGTAATGCCTGAACATCCTTTGCATGTAGCTGTATAAGCAGTAGCAGTCATGATAAATTCTTTTTCACTTTTCACCGCTGTTGCAGGTGTTTGTGAAGTAGAATTCGTATTTTTTGCCGCTGGTGCAGCTGGTTTCTTTGGAGCTTGTTTCGTAGTAGCCGGCTGTGATTTTGTAGCGGTTGGAGCTTTCTTAGCTTGTACGCCTTCATAGACTACTAGTTTTAGTCCTGGATGAATCAAATTTGTATGTAAGTTGTTCCATTCTTTCACTTGTGAAACGGTAGTTCCATGACTTCTTGCAATGCCCCATAAAGTATCGCCTTTTTTCACTGTATATTGTTTTTTAGGAGCTACTGTTAGTTTATCTCCAGGGTGAATGAGGTCTGTTGTAAGATCATTCAGCATTTTAATGTCGGAAACAGTTATATTATTTTCCCGTGAAATGCCCCAAAGAGTATCTCCTTTTTCAACTGTAATGGTTGCGGCTTGTACATTTGCACTTACTGTTAAAGTAAGAACTGTACCTGCCAAAATCGGCATGATCTTTTTCAGCATCATTTACACTCCCTATTCTTTAATTGCTAATTTAAAATAATCGTATCATAGAATTTTCATAGACAAAGAACAGGGAGATTTTATTTTGTTTACATAAATGGCATTCATATTTCAAAGTTATTTCTAGGGACGTGGGGTCAGGAACATTGTCCCTTCCTTGGGACGAGGTTCCTGACCCCATGTCCCAAGGGAGAGGGCGGTGTTTCGGTGGTGGGACGAGGTTCCTGACCCCGTGACCCATAAAAAAAGACGCGGGGGTAACCCACGCGTCTAGTTGATGTTTGAAACGACGATTCCGTCGAAGTTTGGTTTTTCTTTTAGGAATTCAAGTTCAAATGAAGCATGACCGAATTCTTTTAGTAAGTCTTCATCGATTTCTGTTGTGTACGTAATACGTTCCATTGCTTTTGCCATTAAGTCTTTATCTAACTCTTGTTTTGTAATATCTTTGATTGCTTTAATGGTAATGTCTAGTGCTTCTTCTTTATTGTTGTTAATGTACTCTACTGCACGTTCTTCCGCTTCTAAAATTGCTTTTGCAATTTCTGGTCTATCTTCAAGAAGTGAACCACTTGCAGCTAATACAACGTTAGGAAGTGTTTCTCCATAAGCGATTTCCTCTGTGCTTACGACTACTTTTGCACCTTTGTCGACAAGGATCGATGCCCAAGGCTCAGGTACTGCAGCGAGGTCGACTTGACCAGATTCAAATAATCCTTGATATGTTGCTGGTTTTCCAGTTGTATGTTTCAAACTACCACCAATACGGTCTGAAGCTAATTTATCAATACCTTTTTCCAATAAGAACTTTTCAAATTGGACATCATGTGTACAACCGATACCAGGTGTGATAAAAGTCTTACCTTCGATATCTTCTAAACTATTAATTCCACTTTCTTTACTTGCAACAACTACTGTACCACCAGATGAAGCTCCACCTATGATTTTAACATCAGCACCATTAGAATAGTTGTTTAATACTGGAGCAGGTCCTACTAATCCTGCATCAATTTCTCCAGAATTTAAAGCAGTCATAAATGTTCCACCATCTGGGAATGTCACATATTCAATTTCTACATCTTCACCAAGTGCCTCTTGGAAATAACCTTTTTCCTTTGCGACCATTGCAGGAGCATGGTCAATATTTGGGAAATACCCGATTTTTACTTTATTCGCATCGGAATCATCTCCACATGCAGCTAAAACACCTACAACTAGTAAAACAAATAATGATAAAATCCACTTTTTCATTTTTTATATCCTCCTTATGCGGCTTTTTTCTCTTCAAGTCCCCATTTAATCATGACGCGTTTTTCAATTCGTTGGAATATTAATAAATCTACTGTTACTCCAATAATTCCTATAACAACCATAATGGCAATTACCATATCCATTCGTCCAAAATCAGACGCATATCTTAATGTATAGCCTAATCCTGGACCTGTACTTAAAAGTTCACCAGCCATAAGCGCACGCCATGCAAATGCCCAAGCGAGTCGAAGTCCTGTAACGGCGTAGGGAATGGATGCAGGGAAGATGACCCGGAAAAACAAGTCAATTCCACGTGATCCCATTGTTTGCGCTGCTTTTATATAAAGTGGCGTAACATTTTTTATTCCAGTTCTCATGTTGATGGTCATCACAATTGCGGCGCCCAAAACAACGATGAAAATTACCGATTTTTCATTTAAGCCAAACCACATAATCGCTAATGGAAGCCAAACAATACTTGGAATACTTTGTAGTGCAATAATTAAAGAACCAATTGTTTCATCAGCAGTTTTTACTTTTGCTAAAAATACTCCAAGTAAAACTCCGATTGTTAAAGCAATTGCTAGACCGATGGATAGTCTAGTAAAACTTGCACCTAAATCGGAAAATAAGGATCCATCGCCTATGCTATCTCGTAAACTTTTGAAAACATCTAATGGGCCAGGCAGAATGATTTTTGGAACGTCAAAAATGCGAATGGATACGTCCCAAAGTATTACTAATAGAACATAAAAGCTGATACGTTTAATAGCTAGATGCATACTGTAATTCCTCATTTTCTACTTTATCTAATTCTACTTTTAATAAGTTCAAAATCTCTTTTTCATATTCTGCCATCTTCTCTAAGTGCTGCTCCCGTGGTCTTTCGATATCCACGCGGATTTCCTTTAAAATCCTGCCTGGGTGTGTACCCATGACGATAATTCTGTCTGATAGTTTAATAGCTTCATGAATACTATGTGTTACAAAAAGAATTGTTTTCTTTGTTTCTATCCAGATTTTTTCAAGTTCATGATGGAGGCGAGAGCGCGTTTGTTCATCAAGTGCTCCGAACGGTTCATCCATTAATAGAACTCGAGGATTAACTGCTAAAGCCCGTGCAATCGCCACTCTTTGTTGCATCCCACCGGATAATTCATGTGGTGAGTGTTTTGCATAGTTGCTTAATTGCACAAGTTTTAAGTATTTATGAGCAATTTCTCGTGCCTCTGCTTTTTTCATTTCTTTTTTTAATGGAAACATGACATTTTCTTCAACAGTAAGCCATGGGAAAAGAGCTGCTTGTTGAAAGACCATGCCACGATCTTTACCTGGCTTGATGATTTTTTGATTGTCCAACGTTATTTGCCCTTCACTAGGAGAAAGGAGCCCAGCAACGATGTTAAGTAGTGTCGATTTACCACAACCAGAAGGACCTAATAAGGAAACAAATTCGCCTTCCTCTATGGATAGATTTATATCTTTTAACACTTGTTCCGTATTTCCGAAGTTTTTTTGAACATCTTGTATTGTTAAGAACATGTTTGTCACCCCTTTATGTCTAAAACCAATTGGTCATTGCGCATCTAAAATGAGCGATGTATAATTAAATCAAAGTTAATGAATCGGAATAATAACATTTATTATATATACATATGCAATAAAGTCAATAACTTTTAATTATAAATTAAGAAAATTTGTGTTAGTATTTATTTTTAGAGAGGAAGAGATGGATGAAAATATTTAATTCGTTAATTGATTTGATTGGTAAAACACCGATTGTAAAGTTGAATAAGTTACCGGATGAGAATGGTGCTCAAGTTTTTATGAAGCTGGAATCGTTTAACCCAGGTGGAAGTGTAAAGGATCGTGCTGCTTTAAATATGATTGAGCAAGCGGAAAAAGAAGGAAAGTTGATCCCGGGTAAAAGCACGATTATTGAGCCGACTTCTGGGAATACGGGGATTGGAATTTGCATGGTTGCTGCGATAAAAGGCTATCGTCGGATTGTAACAATGCCGGATAACGCGACAAAAGAACGGGTAAGAATTATGAAGGCGTATGGTGCAGAAGTGATTTTAACACCAGCTAGCAAGCGAATGGCAGGTGCTATCGAAGAGGCGAATCGACTAGCAAGTGAAATTCCACATAGCTTTATTCCGATGCAATTCGAAAATGAAGCAAATTCTGATGCGCATCGCCATACGACAGCTGTAGAAATTTTGGAAGCATTTGATGGGAAGCTAGATGCTTTCGTATTAACTGCGGGAACAGGCGGAACGGTTACTGGAACAGGGGAAGAATTGAAGAAGGAAATCCCTGATTTAAAAATCTATGTAGTAGAACCACATGGATCACCTGTATTATCTGGTGGGGAACCAGGTCCACATAAAATTCCAGGTACAGGACCAGGATTTATCCCGGCAATATTGAATCAACATATATATGATGAAATCTTACATATTAAGGATGAAGATGCACAAACAATGGCTAGACAACTTGCTGCAGAAGAAGGAATTTTCGTCGGAGCTTCTGGAGCTGCTTCTGCCCACTTCGCACTGGAAATCGCAAAAACACTTCCACGTGATGCACGAGTACTCTGCCTTGCACCTGATACGGGAGAACGTTACCTATCAACGGACTTATTCCCGGAATGATTGGTGGGACATGGGGGCAGGTGGGACAAGGGGTCAGGAGAGTTGTCCCTCTTTAAATTGAGCTGGGGTGTGGTGGGACAGGGGGCAGGCTCTTTGGGACATGGGACACGGGGTCACATGGGACAGGGGGTCAGGTTCCTTGTCCCACTAATAAAAGATAATGCATGACTCTTGGTAAATAGAGGAGAGCATATGTAAGACAAGAGCTCATCCACCTCGTCCTAGAATAAATAGAGTTGCCTTTTTTAGAGGTGGCTCTATTTTTTTGTGTTCTGGAGGGATGTTCTGTAGCTACTCATGTCTGTGATGATGAAAAGTTTGTAAAGTAGATATGCGGTGAGTGTCATCGTGCCCAGCTGGAGCTGAATCTTCGTGAGGTGGGCACGATGGAAGGTTCATCGTACCCAGCTGGAGCTGAATTTTCGTGAGGTGGTCACGTTGGAAGGTTCATCGTGCCCTGCTAGAGTTGAAACTTCGTGATGAGGGCACGCTGGAAGGTTCATCGTGCCCGGGTAGAGTTGAAACTTCGTGAGGTGGTCACGCTGGAAGGTTCACCGTTCCCGGTTAGGGTTAAATCTTGGTGAAGTGGTCACGCAAGGAGGTTCAACGTGCCCGGCTAGAGTTGAAACTTCGTGCGGTGTTCACGCTGGAAGGTTCACCGTTCCCGGTTAGGGTTAAATCTTGGTGAAGTGGTCACGCAAGGAGGTTCAACGTGCCCAGCTAGAGTTGAAACTTCGTGCGGTGGTCACGCTGGAAGGTTCACCGTTCCCGGTTAGGGTTAAATCTTGGTGAAGTGGTCACGCAAGGAGGTTCAACGTGCCCAGCTAGAGTTGAAACTTCGTAAGGTGGTCATGTTGGGGGCTTCATCGTTCCTAGGTAAAGTCAGATCTGTGGGAAGAGGTCACGCAAGAAGTCGCATCGTGCCCTTCTAAAATCAAATCCTCGTGAAGCAGTCACGTTGAAACAATCAATCCCAATCCCTCCTAAATGGGACACAGTTCCTGACCCCGCGTCCCACGCAACCACCGCCAAACGGGACACCTTTCCTGACCCCGCGTCCCACGCAACCACCGCCAAATGGGACACAGTTCCTGACCCCGCGTCCCACGCAACCACCACCAAACGGGACACCTTTCCTGACCCCATGTCCCAGCCTTTACCAACAATTAATATTGATTTTACGTGATGTTAACTTCGGGTTAATGTTGATAGCTTATTCTGTATTTGGAACGTTCCAAATAGATGTAAAGGAGTTTAGTAGATGACGAGAATTGTTTTTGTTCGACATGGCAATACGGATTGGAATATTGAGAAGCGAGCACAGGGTCATGCAGCTAATCCTTTGAATGAGAGAGGTTTTAAACAGGCAGAGATAGTAGCGAGGCGATTAGCAGAAGGGGAATATGATTTCTTTTATTCTAGTGATCTTCTACGAACGAAGCAAACAGCTGAAATCATCTCTTCGCAGCTTCATTTACCGATTCATTTTGATCAGCGTTTGAGGGAGCAAAATCGTGGGGAGATTCAAGGAACGATTGAAGAGGATCGCATTAGGATATGGGGGGAAGATTGGCGTAGTCTTAAGCTTTGGCAGGAAAGTAATCAATCCATGCGCATTCGAGGTAGGCATTTTGTGGAGGAGATGCATGAGCGATACCCTGGTAAGACTATTTTAGTCGTATCTCACGGAAAGTTTATGATCGAAACATTATATGAACTAATCCCTCTTGAAACAGATCATAACGATTCGCTTCATAATACATCGATAACGATTATTAAAAAGTCCGCGAATGGATGGGAATATGAGTTATACAATTGCACTCGCCATTTAGAAAAAGAAGAAGTAACACAATAATACATAGCTGAAAAGGAGCAATTACGAATGAAGATTACCTTTTTAGGAACAGCAGCAGCTGATCAAATCCCGTCTCCGTATTGTGATTGTCCAAGGTGTGAGTATGCCCGAGAAAATCGTGGCAAGGACTTGCGCAAACGTTGCAATTATCTCATTAACGACGATCTGTTAGTCGAGATGGGTCCAGATTTATTAGTAGCTTGTAATATGCATGATGTTCATCTGATGGATGTGAAACATGCACTTATCACACATAGTCATCGTGATCATTTTGATGCAGCAAATCTTGTCGTGCGTAAACAAGGGTTTCCAAATCGTGAAGAGAAACCACAAATGGATTTTATAGCACCGCCTTCGGTGATGACACTATTGAATGGAACTGGAGTAACAGATAAGGCGATGGGAATTCGTCGCATCCCAATTTTACCTTATGATTCTATCACTCTAGCGGGTTATCAAATAAAAGCAGTGAAAGCAACCCATTATCCACAAGTCGGGGACGCAGTGAATTACATCATTGATGATGGCACATCTAGAGTATTAATCGCATCCGATACAGCGGTATATAAGGATGAGGTTTGGCCTCACTTAGAAGGGATCGCACTTGACCAATTAATTATCGAGTGCACAGTTGGGACTAATATCGCAAATCTTCCAGGTCAGACGCGGCATTTAAGTATAAATGGGGTCGAAGAGATGATCTCTAAAATGAAAGAAATTGGCGCGATTACAGAGAAGACAGCAATTTGTGCGACACATTTCACACATCAACATTGTCCGAACCATGAGGAATTAAGCGCTATTCTAAAAAATTTCGGGGTGCAATGTGCCTACGATGGACTAGTTTTACATTTTTAATGCAACTGAATAATAACAACTCCAAGAATGGAGGGGAACGATGGATACAGTTACACAACTTCAAGTTGAAAAGGTAGTAAAGAAGAAAAGTAAAGGACTTTCCATCTTCAAGAGAATAGCAAGAAACTGGGAACTCTACTTATTTCTTTTACCAACTATTATTTACTTTGTTATTTTCAAGTACATCCCTATGTATGGACTGCAAATTGCGTTTAAAGATTTTATTGCTTTTTATGGAATTTGGGGAAGCCCATGGGTAGGTTTTGAACATTTTATACGATTTTTTGAATCCTATCAATTTTGGAATCTATTGAAAAACTCGTTGCAAATTAACTTGTATCAATTACTATTCGCATTTCCATTACCGATTATATTTGCCTTGATGCTTAATCAGGTGACACGGACACGTTTTAAAAAGCTCGTCCAAACGGTAACTTATGCACCGCATTTTATATCCGTAGTTGTGCTCGTGGGGATGATTTTTATTTTCTTATCACCATCAAATGGATTTGTGAATAATATCATTCAATTATTCGGCGGCGAACCTATTTATTTTATGGGGAGTAATGAATGGTTTAAAACAGTTTTTGTCGGATCAGAAATATGGCAGACAACTGGTTGGAGTGCAATTATTTATCTTGCTGCTTTAACTTCCGTGGATCCACATTTGCATGAGGCGGCAATTGTCGATGGTGCCAGTAAATTTCAACGGGTTCGTCACATTGATATACCAGGCATTTTGCCCGTTATTATGATCATGTTTATTCTCGAAATTGGCAACTTTGTCACATTAGGGTATCAAAAAGTATTGCTCATGCAAAATTCATTAAACATTGCTTCCTCGGAAGTCATTCAAACATATGTGTATAAAACTGGTTTACTAGGTTCACAGTTCAGCTATGCAGCGGCAATTGGTTTATTTGAAAATGTGTTGAATTTTATTTTACTCATCATGATGAATCAATTAGCGAAAAAGTTAAAACAACAAAGTCTGTTCTAGGTGGTGAGGATATGGATAATTTAGGAAAAATTCCAAGGTCCAGAAAGGATAAGCTGTTTGATTTCGTAAACTATGGGTTACTTAGCATCATTCTGATTTTAATTTTGTACCCACTGTATTTAATCGTTATTTCATCCTTTAGTGATCCTATCGTGGTCAATGCTGGAAAAGTGTGGCTATGGCCAAAAGATTTTACGTTAAAAGGATATGAGATTCTACTAGAAAACGCAGAAGTTTGGAAGGGATATGTCAATTCATTTTTATATACGATTTTATCCGTCCTTATCGGTGGGAGTTTAGTATTGACAGCTGGATATGCGTTATCACGAAAAGATTTAGTTGGAAGAAACTTTTTCATGTTTATGATTGTGTTTACGATGTTTTTTAGCGGTGGGTTAATTCCTTCTTATCTATTAGTGAAAGACTTACAGATGATGAACACGATTTGGGCTGTCATTATCCCATCAGCAGTATCAGCTTTTCATATCATTGTAGCTAAAACCTTTTTTCAATCAACGATACCAGAAGAATTAATGGAAGCCGCAAAAATGGATGGGTGCTCAACAACGAAGTTTTTCTTTAAAATTGTCGTGCCATTATCGACACCAATTATTGCTGTTATTGCTTTGTTTAGTGCGGTCAGTGAGTGGAATTCGTATTTCCCAGCTTTAATCTACTTATATGACCAAGCGTTATACCCGTTGCAGTTAATACTACGCAGTATTTTAATTGCGAGCCAAGATGCTGCACAAGTTGGCGATGGTGCGGTTGATCCAGAAATGATCGCAGAGGCCCAACATTATAAAGAGTTAGTTAAATATTCATTAATCATTGTTTCTAGTTTACCGGTTCTTATAATCTATCCATTTTTACAACGCTATTTTGTAAAAGGGGTAATGATTGGATCTATTAAAGGGTAATGAATCTACTAATATTTTGGAGGGATTTTACATGACAATGAAAAAAAGGTTCATGGCAGTGTCTGGATTAGCTTTATCACTTTCGCTCCTAGTCGCAGGTTGTGGCATCAAAACGAGTGGGAAATCGTCGGGGCCAGATGAAAATTTTAACGAAACTGGATTACCAATCATGGAAGAGGAAATTACCATTTCGATTGCAGGTAAATATGATGCGAGAACGGGATCCGATTATAATAATTTAGAGACGATTAAGAAAATCAATGAAGGAACGAATATGAATATTGATTGGCAATTGACTCCAAGCTCGGATTGGACAACGAAACGAAATTTAATGCTTGCTAGTGGCGACTTACCTGATGTGATCTTGAGCTTAAGCCCGTCAGATGTTGTGGTAAATGGTGCACAAGGTGTATTTGTTCCTCTAGAGGATATGATTGAAAAATATGCACCGAACTTAACGGATTTTTTAAATAAACATCCGGAAGTTCGGGACGCAATTACAGCTCCTGATGGTCATATTTACTCGATTCCATACGCAAACATGTCAAAATATAAACTAGTGAGTGGAAACACATTATGGATTAACGAGAAGTGGTTGGAAAAAGTAGGAATGGACATGCCGGAGACAACAGAAGAATTTAAAGCGGCTCTCGAAGCTTTTAAGAAAGAAGATATGAACGGCAATGGTGATCCAAATGATGAAATTCCTCTTGCTGGAATTTATGGGGATAGTCTTCATGGTTTAGGTTTCTTGTTTGGTTCCTTTAATACATTGGATGAAACTTTTATTTTAAAAGATGACAAAGTAAAGTTTGTTCGTACATCACCTGAATATAAAGAGGTAATCAAATACATTAGCTCTCTTTATCAAGAAGGGTTGATCGATCAAGAGATTTTTACGTTAGAATCATCTGATCTGATTGCTAAGTTGTCAGCTGATGACACTGCAAATGTTGGTGCCTTCTTTGGATGGAGTCCGGACCAAATTACGAATCCAGATTATAAATGGGATTATGGTTCCCCACTCCTGGCACTAAAAGGTCCTGAGGGACACCAAATTCGTGGGTTACTGAATCCACAATTGAATCAAGCTGCGTTTGCGATTACGGTTGAAAATGAATATCCAGAAGCAACGATTCGATGGATTGATAGAGCATTTGAACCGGAAATGTCGTTAATGCTTCGTGAAGGACCGAATCGTATAAAAATGCAAGATAATGGACTGTATGGGATTGTTTCACCACCTGAAGGATATACAGCAGGGGAGTGGCGTGTAAAAGAGACACCTTATAACAATTTCCCGTATGGATATACACAAGAGATGCGCGAAAGTGTTGATTTATCTAACTTGAAGCCAGGTGTATTAGACCCGGATAAAGATGAATGGTTTGAACTATCTGAACCAAAACTAGTTGATTGGGTTTACCCGAAAATTTTATTTACAAAAGAGCAGTATGATAACATTTCTAGATATCAAACAGATATTATTGCGTACACAGATGAAATGGCTGCGAAATGGATTACGGGAGGATCAGATATTGATAAAGATTGGGATAGTTATGTAGAAAACTTAAATAAAATGGGACTTGCAGAATTCACTCAAATTTATCAAGATGGGTATGACACATTAAAAGCTAATAAGAAGTAATGTGGTCAAACATGTAACTCCTCTAGTAATTGCTGGAGGAGTTTTTTGAAAAAAGCTCTGTTAAACTCTGTTGTTGATTTTCGCTCCAGTACACTCGCTTTCCGCGGGCACGGCCTCAGCTAACTTGGCAAAGAAAACTGCTTTGCCAAGTGGATCTTCGGCTCGTGCTGTTCCCGCAGGAGTCTCGTGTACATCCGCTACAATCAACTAAGTAGTTAACAACAATGAAATTTAACAGAGCCTTTTAAAAAAATATACATCACGTATTAAAAGGCAGTGAAGATATGGTAACAATTTGGGACGTGGCAAAAGATTGTAATGTATCAAAAAGTACAGTTTCATTGGTTATTAATAATAGTGATGCTGTGAAGTTAGAGACTAAATTGAAAGTGTTGGAATCGATTAAAAAGTTGGGGTATGTCCCGAACATGGCGGCGAGGGAACTACAAACGAAGGTGAAAAACATTCTTGGGATGGTTTTTCTCGTAAATGAAGCAACACAAAAGTCGTATTCGTTTGATTCGGTGACGGAAACCTTATTTTATGATATTTTCACCGGAATTTCATCACACTTAAAAGATACGGACTATGGATTGTTAAGTGAACGCTATGCTGCAGATGGTTCCGAAAATCTTCCAAATTTGATCAAAAACAAACGAGTGGATGGCGTATTTATCATCGGCGGGCTTTTTCATGACGAGTTCATTCAACAATTGCAAGAACAAAAGATTCCGGCTGTTATTGTAGGGCGACTAGTTCCTGGGGTTGACTCGGTTGCACCTAATGTGACGAATGCCATCTATCTAGGAACGAAGCATTTACTAGAAACAGGACATCGTAATATTGTATTTATTAATGGACCAGAAAAAGCTCAAGCATCGAAAGGGAAGTTAACAGGTTTTAATAAGGCGTTAGCGGAATTCGAGCGTGATGTCGATAGTGCTGTTGTATTTACGGACTATACTGGAAATGCAGGTTTTCGTGCAATGAGGGAACTATGGGATAGTGGCAAACATCCAGACGCTGTCATTGCAGCAAGTGATGGGATTGCGGTCGGGGCTATGAGGTATTTATATGAACAAAAAATACGGATACCGGAAGACATTTCCATCATCGGGTATGAACAGTCGATTATTTCGGAGCATGCCATTCCCGCATTAACAACGATGGATATTAACAAGGAACTCATGGGGCAAAAAGCAAGTGAAATGTTAATGCACCGCATCCAAAACCCAGACGGAAACATTGTCCATCATACATTCGAAACATCCATCGTCCTTAGAGATTCCGTCAAGAATCGGGGGTAGAGAGTGGGACGCGGGGTCAGGAAAGCTGTCCCGTTTTCGGGAGTGGGACGCGGGGTCAGGAAAGCTGTCCCGCATCTTCGAGAACCGGACGCGCCGTCCTTGCGAGAAAACTGGGACAAGGAACCTGACCCCCTGTCCCTTGACCCCCCTGTCCCTTATACAAAATGGCTAGGGTTGGTGCCCATCCATTTTTTGAACATGCGGTTGAAGTAGGATTGGTCGTAGTATCCTAGGTATTCAGCTATTTCGTGTATGGTCATGGATGTATTTTTTAATAGATTGATGGCTGTGTTGATTCTAAGTTGATGAAGGTATTGGATTGGAGTATATCCGACGACTTCTTTAAAGATAACGGATATATAGTTTGGTGTTACACCAGCTAAATCTGCTAGTTCTTCTATGGTGATGTTTTTACGGAAATTCGCTAATATATATTCTTGTATTTTCCTTGCAATCAGTTCTCTTGCGGGTGAGGTACGTTGTTCGGATGATTCTTGAGCAAGTAATGTTAGCAATTCACTTAAGATGTGACTGGACATTTGTTCATAATAGACCCTTTTTGCTAAAAACTGTGTAAACAATTTGGAGAAACGCTGTTCAACGTATGCGGCATTATGTGTGTTAAAGTGAAAAATATTATTTTGCTTCGTGAAATTCAGTGCGTTTTTTAGTTCTAGATCTTCCCAGAAGAAGACAACCGTATATTTCTGGTGTAATTCCTCAGGATGGTTCTCCCAGGCTCGTTCCATACTAAATGGAATGTAAAGAATATCTCCTTTCTTTAATTCCAAGCGTTCGTTATTAATCCAGTAGACTACTTTTCCTTCACATACAAAGACAAGAGTGTCACAACCTTGGTCATTCTTTATACTCCAAGTCGGATTCACATCATGATAGACTCCTTGAATATTCATCATCTATATCACCACCGCTTAGAAATTTAGTATTGAAATATACAAATTTGAATAGTTTTGTATATTTCACATCTCTTATTCTCTTGATATTATCAAATTAGTCAGATAAATACCAAGCTTTTAAACAGAGGAGTGTATGATTCTAGTTTGAAGCGTTAGCTGACAGATGATACAAATCCAATACCAATAGGAGGGGTAAAATGAAATATACAATTGCGTCTTACTCATTTAATGGATTACACCGAGAAGGGAAAATGGACATTTTTCATTATTTAGAAACGGTGAAGTATCGCTACCATCTCAACTCAGCAGATATTTGGAACATGATGCTCGATAGTTATGATGAAGATTATTTAAAGAAAGTAAGAGAAGCAATGGACGAGAAAGATATGTATCTAGCAAATCTATGTGTAGATGCTGCGGAAGTTTGGGATGTTGACCCGGATGCTAGAAAGCAATGGTATGAGAATGGGTTGAAGAACCTACGTGCTGCAGAAATTCTCGGTGCACAAACTGTTCGGATTGATATGGGTGGAAGAGATTTGGAGATGACCGACGAACAGTTTGAATATACGGTGAAACGTTATCAAGAATATGCTCATATTGCTCAAGAATCTGGATTTATGGTAGGGCCTGAAAATCATTGGGGAGCTTCCAGAGTACCTGAAAATATTAGAAAAGTGTATGAAGCAGTCGATCATCCATCATTTGGAATTCTATTACACTTTGACAATTGGGATGTAGACAAAGAGAATGGCGATCGTCTATGTGCAAAATATGCATTTCATACTCACTTAGCTGCATGGGTTATACCGAATTGTGAAGAGAAACTACAAATCTTGGAGGATGTTGGTTATAAGGGACACCTTGGAATTGAACATCACTCTGGCATAAATGAGTTTAGTCAAGTGGAATGGCAATTTGCTACTGCTAAAAATACTTGGATTAATATGCAAACCAAGAAAAAGGTAGGTATATGACATTTGAATACGATTCGGATTGGTATTATAGGTGTTGGAATTATAGGGAAGACCCATTTAGATAACTATGCTGAAATAGCAGGTGTGGAAATAGTTGCAGCATGTGATATTAACGAAGCAGAGTTAGCATATGTTGCGGAAAAGTACAATATCCCTCATACGTACACGGATTATAGAGAAATGCTGAAGCGGGATGATTTGGATGCGATTGATGTGTGTCTTCATAATAACCTTCACGCACCGATCACCATTGCGGCATTGCAAGCTGGAAAACATGTGTATTGTGAAAAACCAATCGCAGGATCATATATCGATGGAAAGAGAATGCTAGAGGCTGCAAAGGAATATGGGAAGAAGTTACACATCCATTTAAGTTTCCTATACGCCACAGAAACGAAAGCAGCGAAAAAATTAATAGATGGAGGAAATCTAGGAACCATCTATCACGCTCGTTCCACTGGTTTTAGGCGAAAAGGGCGTCCTTATGTAGATGGTTACGGAACAAAGGAATTTCTCCAGAAAAAAGTAGCTTCAGGTGGCGCATTATTTGATATGGGAGTGTACCGCATATCGCAGTTACTATACTTATTAAATATGCCAAAAATGAAAACGGTTTCTGGTAAAACATATCAGGAACTAGATATGGATGAAAAACGGAAACAAATAAGTGGTATTGATGTTGAAGAACTTGGGATGGGTTTTGTCCGATTTGAACAAGGGTTAACAATGGATATCATCGAATCTTGGGCCATCCATCTTGGAGGTTTTGAAGGTAGTTATATTGTAGGAAATCAAGGTGGAATCCAATTTCCTGGATACACGAATGGGGTGAATACTCCTTTTAGTTACTATACATCTGTAAATGGAATGGATATGGATGGAACCTTTGATTTAGGTAGCGCAAATTATAGATGGCATCAATTAGAAGAAAATACAGATGCCTACGATTCATCACAACATCATTGGATCGCAGCACTGCAAGGCAGGGTGGAATTATTGCCGACAGCAGAACTTGCTCTGCAAACAATGCTTATAAGTGAAGGAATCTATTTATCCAACAAATTAGAGAGAGAGGTAACTGCGGAGGAAGTTATTGATAATTCACAATCTCAGTCATTAATAAGTATCAATCAATAACGGACATTTCATTTTTCCGTAATGAAGATTCGATAAAGAAATGAAAGCGTTTGCCAAGTCGTTATGACACACTGGCCTTATAAGAAAAAATGTGAGGTGGATTTGATGAAACGGTTTAAGTTTTTCATGATTATAACAACCATCATCATCTTGCTTATCGGGTGCAGCAGTGATCAAACATCTTCTGATGATAAGAAAGATACTGAGAAAAAAGGAGATAAAGAACAAATTACGATTTCGTTTGGAACATGGAATAAAGGGACGGAAGATGAGCCGAATCTAGAGAGATCACTAATTAAGGCATTTGAAGCAGAATATCCACATATAAAAATAGAGTTGGATCAATCGATTCCAAATGATCGATGGACAGATGGATTGGCTACGGCAGCAAGTGCAAAGCAAATGCCAGACGTCTTTATGCTGGCAGAGGTTCCCCCTGGTGTAGCAAATGAATGGCTATTAGATATTACAGTAATAGCTTCAAATGATCCAGAATTTGCTAATGTACCACAAGCTGTTCGCGATGCTGCAACTTACAATAATATTATTTATGCGGTTCCAGCAGGACAACAATTCTTAGGGTACTATGTGAACAAAGATTTATATAATCAAGCGAATTTAGATGTTCCTGAACACGGAATGAGTATCGATGATTTTGTCTCGTCTGTTCGAGATATAACAAATATTAATGAGGGCAAGGTTGGGTTTGCAAATGCTATGGCAATACTAGACTGGTATCCTACGGCAGTGACCGACAACCTTGGTTGGTATACATTGACAGATGAAGGCTACCACTTAGATAGCAAGGAATTTATCAATGGATTGAATTTGGCTAGTAATCTTATGCTAGGCGGTAACGCATATGAAGGACTGACAGATGAGCAAAAGGCTAATTTTTCAGGTGAATGGGGTGGAGAGGTTTTCGTTAACGGTGGTATCGGACTAACATGGGATGGAACATGGGCAATTCCATTTTTTGAGGAAAATGCTGAATTCGACTGGGACTTCGTTAGCATTCCAGGTGGCCGAACTGTTGTAGCGAATGATTATATGGGAATATCTAAGACAACCGAACACCCAGAAGAAGCTTATTTATTTGCGAAATGGATGAGTTTTGGGAAAAAAGGCTATTTAAAACGATTAGAAATTGCACAAGAGGAAGGGTTTGGATTAGATAGTTTACCAGTTACAACAGATCAAGAAATATTAGATGCGTATTTCGAACTTCAATCTCTTCCAGGATTAAGGAAGGCATACGAAAACTTAGACAAAGCGGTAGTAGAACCAGTGAAGACAGTGCCTGGCTATGTTCAATCCAGATGGGAAGCCCCAACTGGTGTAGCAATTGAGGACAATTTGAATGCTAATATTAGTCAACTATTGGAAGCAGCTGTAAAAGGGACGATTAAGATAGAAGACTACATTACGCAAATAAACGATTTGGCAAATAATCAATATAAAGAAGCTAATGATGCGATTGCGCCATAATGGTTGGAGAAAGGGCAGAGGTACACATACCACTGTCCTTTTATTTGCTATATTTTATTATAGTGGTGGATTTTCCACACCTAAATGAATCCAATCTTCTTTAGGAGGCCCGTAAACTCCGAAAGGTTTTAGTCCTGCCTGGCGCATTAGAACAGTAACTTGGCCACGGTGGTGAATAATATGCTTTATGAGTCCCATTAATATTTGAGTATTTGTTTCTTCCCTGCCAAAAGCGATTTGAACTTCCAGTAAAGATTCGTCTGTCCACTGTTGTTCTAAGAGTTTTGGTACTAGAGCGCTAATATCTTTAAATGTATTTGCAATGTCTACAGCAGATGTTGGAACATTTTCTCCATCATAGTCTGTATCAATTTTAAAACCAAAGTGGGTCAAATACTCTGGGATATTGGTAGTAAAATGCCACGCTATTCGTCCTAAAGTGCGTCCTTCTGGATATACTTTTTGTTGCAATGAATCATCAGTAAGACCATCTAACACTTTTTCTGTTAGTGATGCCTCCCATTTCCACTCTCTAATAAAATCGGCGATTGTTACATACATAGACTCTCCTCCTTTTATTCTTTTTTTATTATGACATAACTTTCTTTCAGATTCGAAAATCAATTATTGGACCGTATCGTTCTTATTACCTACCTGAGGTGTTCTTTATTAGATACATATACCTAAAATTCAGAAAATTAAAGGTAATTATGAATGTAAGATGGAAATTAAATTGTTGTTGGCTAATTTGAAAAGTAGGGGGGAAAAGCATTTTAGCATTGGCCAGCAGAGTGTTAGGGCGTGAGACAAAAGTAGTATTTCAAATGCATAATGGGACGAGGAAACTGACCCCATGTCCCAGAAAGGTTGGTGGATGAAATGGATGTAAAGGGTAGGAGGATTTTTAGGGTAGCGTTATTGTTTATTATGTTTTCACTTGTACTTACTTCATCTTTTTATGCAGAAAATCTTTCCGATACGACAGCAGTAACAGTGTCTACCGAAGAATTTTCAAATCCGGTGAATACAGCAGGAGCGGATCCGTATGTAATGCTTCATGATGATGGTTATTATTATTTCATGCGGACACTTGGACATCGTCTCGATATTTGGAGATCGCGTACCTTAACAGGAATTGATCTTGGGGAGCGGAAAACAGTTTGGACTAGACCTGCAAACTTACATGATATTTGGGCGCCTGAAATACATCATATCGACGGAAAATGGTATATCTACTATACTGCGAATACAGGCTGTGGAGATGCATGTCGAGGTGTGTATGTACTTGAAAATGATTCTGCCAATCCGTTAGAAGGGGAATGGGTAGATAAAGGAAGAATCAACACACAATATTCTGGTCTTGATGGAACGGTTTTTGAACATAACGGTGAAAAATACTTCTTATATGCGGCCTATGGTAACTGGTCTGGGCAGCATGGTAGTGCGATTGCCATTGCCAAAATGGTGAACCCGTGGACATTAACCGGTGAAAATGAAATTTTAACATACCCAGAATATGCTTGGGAAAAGTATGGGATGCATGTAAATGAAGGCGCTGTTATCTTGAAAAGAGAAGACAAAGTGCATCTAGTTTATTCTGCAAGTGCATGCTGGATGGATCAATATGCCATTGGAATGTTATCGACCTCAGAAGATAGCAATCTATTAGATCCTAATGCTTGGACAAAATCAGCTGAACCATTATTTAAAAGTTCTCCTGAAAATGGCGTATATGGGCCTGGACATAATTACTTTGTAAAATCAAAGGATGGAACACAGGATTGGATTGTGTATCATGGCAATAACAATCCAGGAGAAGGTTGTGGTGCACGACCGACACGCATGCAGGAAGTAAACTGGAACGCTGATGCTACACCAGATTTCGGTATTCCAACGAATGGTCCTTTAGCAGTTCCATCCGGTGAATATCGCATTGAGGCAGAGCATGGAACATTGCATAAAGTGAAGCTAAATAATGTAAAGAATTCTACGAACCAAACAGTATCTCTTAATAATGTCAATAGTTCACTGTTAATCGAGGATATTAATGTTCCAGAAGCGGGAACGTATACAATGACGGTGAAGTACTCTAATTATGCTGGTCCAGATGCGACAAGCTATGTATCTGTTAATGGCAAGCCGGCGACCGTTCTCTCTTATCCTAGTACTGGGAAAAATAATTTTAGTACTGTCACGATGGATGTAGAGCTTCGAAAAGGCTACAACAATATGATCGAGTTTACGAAGAAAAAACATCAACTCGAAATCGATTATATTGAGATCTCTGGGAAAGTTACCGCTTCCGTGGAATCAGGTGCGGAATATAAGCTTGTAAATCCACATGGGAATAAAGCATTACATGTGGATGAATGGAATAATGTTCTCACTTGGGATGATTCCGAAGGAGGAGATTCTCAGCGCTGGGAAATGGTAGCGTTGGAGGATGGAAGTTATAAAGTGGTAAATCCTGCGACGAATATGGTTTTGGCGATTGAAGGTGATCCACAAACACCGTGGGCAAATGTGAACGTGCAAGCATGGAATAATACTGACATCCAAAAGTGGAGAGTTGTCCATGTTGGGGGTGGATATTATAAATTGTTTAATGTTGCGAGTGGTAAATCACTTGATGTAGGTGGTGCCAACATTGACAGTGGCGCAAATGTCGGCACGTGGGAAGACATCCCAGGTGGACCAGCGCAGATGTGGGTGTTGTATAAGTTGGATTGATGGGAAGGTAAAAAACAAAAATATCCTAAATGTAAATTTGAGCAAAGTTATAGATTAGTTATGCCGCTACGGAAATACACTACGCTTTCCGCGGGCGGTTCGGAAGCCTCCTCGGCGCAATATGCGCCTGTCTAGCTCAGGCTCCTAGCAGCTAGCGAACGAGTCATTCCTTTCCCTACGATAAGTCAACATCGGCTCGTTCCTCGCCGTGTTTCCTTTATCTCAGTGCAGGATTGTCTCCCGTTCGTACGCCGCTGATCAGTCGCCTTCGCTTTTCTATCTGTAGGGTCTTCCGGCTACCGTACATCCCGCAGGAGTCTCCGTGTATTTCCTCCGCTGATTATGATAGCTTTTAATTAGTTTTTACCATGCCAAACTATCTTGAGAAAATTCAAGCAATAGTTTGGCCTTTTAATTCTATCCACATTCACATTCTGTGTGCTTTTTAGCCTTTTTTATTATTTCCTCTCACCTGAATACTGCAAACTTTGTGAAAAATTTTATTACTAATATTGAAAAAGTTATTGAAACCTTTATAACCTATACCCGTATAGAAAATTAGATGGAGGTGTGGTGATTAAATGGTTTTTCGTTCAAAAGTAGATGCGTTTTTTATTAATTTGGCGTTGATTGTTGTACTTGTTCTTGCTTTGGGTTCCTTTTTTCCTTTTTTCATTGAAGAAGTTCGAAATGAACCAGCAAATGTTTTTATACCAGCAGTGATCATAATGACTTCAATCTTTCTTCTTTCAACAGGTTTTATCTTATGGACTGTATTTGTAGTGAAGTATGTCTTTCATGAAGATTATTTATTTATAAAAGGTGGTCCGTTTAAAAGTCGTATTCCATACGAAAATATAACAAGGGTATCACCTACAAACGCCGTCTTTACAGGTCATCGAATATTGTCCTCGAGAGATGCGATTGAAATCTTTAATAAAACAACATTTATGGGAAGCATAAAAATATCACCAAGTAATAGAAAAGAGTTTATGGATGAACTTAAGAAACGTTGTCCTCACATCCAGATTCAAGAATGATAATTCATAAATAATACCCTGTTGCAGTATGGAGCAATGTAAAAAAGAATGACCCATATACTTTGAAGTTTCGTGAACGATAAAACCATGGCGTGGAGTGATTTCCATGCCATGGTTTTGGTGTGTTCAATGAAACTTTTTGCTGGTACTGTACGTATTTTTAGCCATACTAAATCAAAGGTGATGCTGGATGAAGTTGTATGATTTGATATACTTTGTAAAAGAGAATTCGCTTATATTTGCTGTCACAGTCTTAATGTTTTTAATGTGGAAAATTTATAAAGACGAAAGTGAAATAATAGAAGCTTTGTTACTGGAATAAGGTAGTTTTGTAGCTAATCTTATTGTCTATTGAAAATGATACCGGCAAACTGGGTGTCTGGTCTAGGAGGTACCTATGTTAGAACTAACGAACGAAAAAGCGGCGGAAATTCTGGAGGAGCACCATCGTTTTTTTGCTACGAATAAAACGAAGGATCTCGATTTTCGCTTACAACAGTTGCAAAAATTGCGAGCTGCAATTAAGAAATATGAGACGAATATATTAGAAGCACTTGAAAAAGATTTAGGAAAACATTCATTCGAGGCTTTTGCGACAGAGGTTGGTTTCACATTAAACAGTATTACCCACACGAAGAAGCTGTTGAAAAAGTGGGCGAAACCGAAAAAAGTCGATACACCCATCGCTTTGTTTCCGGCGAAGAGTATGGTGGTGTACGAGCCATATGGAACGGTGTTAATTATTGGTCCGTTTAACTACCCATTTCAACTCCTAATCGAACCTTTAATTGGTGTGATTGCGGCTGGAAATACAGCGGTCATCAAGCCATCAGAATTAGTCCCAAATGTATCCTCTGTAGTGACGGAAATGATTGCTGATACGTTTGATCCGTCTTATATTCGTTCGGTTCCAGGTGGGGTCGAAACGACTACATCGCTTATTCATTCCCCATTTGATTACATTTTTTTCACAGGAAGTGTGACGGTTGGAAAAATTGTCATGGAAGCTGCTGCAAAAAATCTAATACCAGTCACATTGGAATTAGGCGGAAAAAGCCCTGTCATTGTTGATAAGTCAGCTGATTGAAAAGTGGCAGCAGAAAGAATTATATGGGGGAAGATCGTAAATGCTGGACAGACTTGTGTAGCACCAGATTATGTGCTTGTGGAAGAGTCTAGGAGAGATGAGCTCATAACAGAAATGAAGCAAGTGTTGCAGCGATTTTTTGGTGAGGTAATAAAAGATAGTAAGGATTTCGGTCGCATCGTCAACGACCGCCATTTCAATCGGTTAATGGGAATCTTGGAACAAGATAGGGATCAGATTATTGTTGGCGGTGGGGTGGATGCATCGACCCGATTTATTGAACCAACACTACTAGACGCTAACTGGGATTCGGCTGCGATGCAGGAAGAAATTTTTGGTCCAATTTTACCGATTTTATCCTATCAACACCTGAATGAAGCAATTGTGGCGATTAAGAAATTTGCCAAACCATTAGCACTATATCTCTTTACAGAAGACAAAGCAGTGGAGGATAGAGTTTTAATGGAAATTTCTTCTGGAGGAGTGTGTATTAATAATACACTCACACACTTAGGAAATCCTGATCTACCTTTTGGCGGCGTCGGGAATTCCGGAATTGGCGCATATCATGGCGAATACAGCTTCCGAACATTCTCCCATGAAAAAAGTGTACTGAAAACAAGTTCCAAAATTAATATAAGACTACTCTTCCCACCATACAAACACAAAAACGACCGACTCGTACGAAAATTTTTGAAATAGAGGAGAACAAGGGAGGGACAAGGGGTCAGGATAGGTGTCCCAGTTAGAGGTGGTACAGGGGGTCAGGATTCATGTCCCGGTTACATGAAGGGACATAGGGTCAGCTTTCATGTCCCAAGGTAGTGCAGATGGGACGGTGGACCTGACCCCGTGACCCTCTGAACCCATGAACCTCATCAAATGTGTTCCTCCTCTTAACTCTTCCATTTCTGACTGCATTAATTTCATTAACTTCTCACTATTTTCTTCAAAAACAAGTTTCATCACAACAATAAGTGGTTGATGCTCCATTTTTTTCACCACCTTTCGATTTATAATTCAAATCTATCTTTTTATTTACAAGGCAGGACAAATATTTATAGATTTTTCGATTTCGTTTTGCTAGCGTTTTATACCCGTTTTTTCATAACCATCGATTATCGTGGGCAAATTAAATAGGATACAAATTTTATCGCGTGGTGATGAATATGAAAATTCTATTAGTATTAGGAAGTATTGTCATTCCAATTGTAATGTTTATATTGCGAAAAAAGTGGGGGAAGCTTCATTTGACTTTTAATTTACTCGCTATTATTTCTGCACTTATTTTCGGTAATATTGCCTCGATCTCAATTTATAACATTTTGGTAGATAACACAGTTTTTATGACGAAGATTCATGCTATTTTCTTAAATCCATTTTTCTTAATTACTGGTAGTTATCTTGGGGTATATATTTTATATCTACTCCTTATCTTTACTATAGATAATCGAGATATGAAGGGGAAGTATTGAAATGGGACAAGGAACCTGACCCCATGTCCCACATGGATACAGGCTAATGTTATGGGAAAAAGTAGTTTGGTACATGTTCTAATAATGTGAGAAGAGCAAATAATTGTACAATTATGATAGAAGCTATTAAAATGATAGTATCACACTAAAAGAAAGGAAGTATCAACATGACAAAAGTAGGTATTATTGTAGGAAGTATTAGAAACAATTCTTTTTCAGAGCAAATCGCTAAAAATGTAGCACCATTATTCCCAGAAGGTTTTGAGACAGAATTTATCGAAATCGCAAATTTACCATTGTACAACCAGGACTATGATGAAAATTCTCCTGCAGAGTATACTGCATTCCGCGAAAAAGTAAAAAGCGTAGATGCTGTTTTATTTGTAACTCCTGAACATAACCGTAGTGTACCAGCTGCATTGAAAAATGCACTTGATGTTGCATCTCGTCCTTGGGGACAAAGTGTTTGGGATGGCAAACCAGCTGCAATCATTAGTCAATCTATTAGTGGTTTAAGTGGATTTGGTGCAAACCATCATTTACGTCAAACTCTAGCGTTTCTAAATATGCCAACAGTTCAACAACCGGAAGCATACTTAGCAAATTCTCAAGACTTAGTAGACGAAAATGGAAAAATTACAAGAGAAGATACAGTTGAATTCTTACAAGGATTCGTAAATGCATTTGTAGATTTAATTAAAAAACATACAGCTTAATGAATGAACCCGTAAATGTTGCTTAGACGGCATTTGCGGGTTTTTATTTTCTCTAATTATAGCCTCGATCATATATAGTTCCTCTTTGAAGGCGAAAACTATCAAAAGGATTACATCCTTAATTCATTCCTATTGTTTTACTACGTTTAGCCTGCATAGAAGGTTGGTATAGAGGATACTATAACGATGAAAGAGGTGATGCAACATGATGAAGCAGGATGAGATCGAAACATTAAGAGATTTAATAAAAGGCATAGATGTTGCGATGTTAACAACGGCTACGGAAGAAGGGCTAGTCTCTCGTCCGATGAAAACGCAAGAAGTTGAGTTTGATGGAGACTTATGGTTTTTTTCGAAAAAGGATACTGAAAAATATGAAGAAATAATGCATGATCAAGATGTGAATGTTGCATATGCTGGTAAATCCTATGTTTCTGTTCGTGGCAAAGCGGAAATTGTGGAAGATGTGAACAAGAAAAAAGAATTATGGAGCAAAATGTATGAGAAAATCATGCAAACTTCTTATGATGATCCAAATGTAATTTTAATCAAGGTGAATGTGGAAGCAGCCGAATATTGGGAATCCGGAAATCTCATAAAGAATATTGTTTATTACTATAAACGGATGACAGGGCAAAGTTCGAGAGATACGGACATCAATCAAACAATTGAACTGAATTAAAAACAATAACGGGACATGGGGTCAGTTTCCTTGGACCAGTTTGATAACTGGGACGCGGGACCTGACCCCGTGTCCTTTTTTTTCTGACAATTCAGTTGACAGTGTGTACTATATGAGATATATTTATAACGCAATGAGATGTATTTATAACATAAAAGTGAATGAAGGTGATTACATGTGTGGCGAACAAAGCTGAAGGAGTTTAGGGTAAAGCACGATATGAATCAACAAACATTGGCGGAATTAGTGGGGGTTAGGCGGGAAACAATCGGACATTTGGAACGTGGAACGTATAATCCTTCTCTAAAATTAGCATGGGATATCGCAAAAGTTTTTAACGTCTCAATTGAAGAGATTTTTGAATATGTGGAGGAGGAGTAAAAATGGATGAAAGAAGCGAGCAGTTGGTTGCTAGGGGAATGGCAGTAACGCTTGGTCTATTGTATGTTGTCCTCTTTGTTTCATGTATTTGGAAATATGTGACAACAAAGGATATTACGAATAGTACGTTGGAATTAATTTTGATCGTCATGATTCCTGGTGCGATTGCTTGGTTTGCACGGAAGGATGAAAGTCTAATTATACCAACGATGTCTACGACGAGAAAAGAAATTCCTACTGGAACAGATGAGAAGTCCGTAAAAAAGAGAAAAAAACATTATTTTATCGACGCAATCGGTTTAGCCTTCATATTTTTGCTTTTTACGATTATCGATTCATTGTTCATTCAAAAACAATGGGATCATTTTAGCGTATTTCCAGAAGCAAGTGAGAGCATCAATATAACCGCTTCACTATCGCTGGAGTTTTTGTTGAGTATCATTATCTTTTATGCAATAGCTTACGTGCTCGATGAATGGAAGGTAAAAAGATATAATAAAAGATTAGAAGAATTGGGGTATTTTGATGAATAAATATGATAAAAAAATACTAGAAATAGCTCCGAATAATGGAAGTATTCATGAACTGATTCGGCGTCCGATTAGAAGTGGTTTCCTTCGTTTTGTCGATATGATGTTCGACAATGTGTTGGTTGCAGCAGACGGATTATCTTCCACAGGAGCATATTATTTACTAGTAGGAGATACTTCAGCTGAACTCGTACATATTGAAAAGGATCTTCAAGTTTCACAACAAAACGTAACCCAAGTAGTTAAACAATCAGCGAAAAAACGATCGTTTGAATTTGAAGGGAATAAATATAAAGTTCATCGGAAAATTAGATAGATATCTAGAGCCAGCTTTTGAGTATGTAAGCTGGCTTTTTTAGTGGATTCGATGTTGTGACGTGACTCCCATGTACCATGCTTTTTTATTGCTTAATGGACACGGTACTGGGACGTGGGACCTGACCCCATGTCCCTTTTTCAGAATTGTTCCGGAATTGTGTGGGTGCCAGGCACCTATGTCCAACTTTCCACTTGGGGAGGTATCTTGTAAAATGGTGGTATGGATGTGATATTATGCTACCTGAAGTAAGGCTATCTGTTCGGGCATTAGTGGAATATGTGTATCGGAGCGGAAGTATTGATAATAAGTTTCGTACAGCAACCACGATGACGGATGGAACAAAAGCTCATAAAGCGATTCAAAGTACATATGAAGAAACTGATTTTAAAGAAGTTTTTCTAAAGACGGAAATGGAATATGAAAATTTGAATTTTCTCATTGACGGCCGTTGTGACGGGTTAATTATTCGTGATGATGAAATCCTCATTGACGAAATTAAGTCAACTTCCAAGGATTTGGCTTCAATTGAAGAGGATCGTTATCCTGTTCACTGGGCTCAAGCAAAGGTGTACGCCTATATTTATGCAAAAGATCATGAACTTGCGGAGATGACTGTGCAATTAACGTATATCCATGTGGTGACAGACGAAATCAAGAAGTTTCAAAAACGGTGTACGTTTGAGGAACTTGCGCTGTTTGTTCATGACCTGGTGAAAAACTATGCACCATATGCGCAGCTAATGCAGAAACATCAATTACGGAGAGATCAAAGTATTGAATCATTACCGTTTCCGTTTGAACAATATCGAGAAGGGCAAAGAAAGCTGGCAGGTGCCATTTATAAAACTATTTCCGAGGAAAAGAATATTTTTGCCAATGCACCAACTGGAATTGGTAAAACAATTTCGAGTATTTTTCCAGCTGTAAAAGCACTTGGGGAAGGCAAAATGAAACGGATGTTTTACTTAACAGCCAAAACGATTACGAGGCAAAACGCTGAGGAAGCTTTTGCTCATTTGAAAAATAAAGGTCTTTGTATGAGTGCGGTAACGATTACGGCAAAAGATAAGGTCTGTTTTAAAGAAGAAACGCGCTGCCAGAAAGATTATTGCGAGTTTGCGAATGGCTATTATGATAGAATTAATGATGCGATATTGGATATTTTTTCTAATGAAACATTCATTAGTAGAGCGGTGATTGAGGAGTATGCACGCAAACATACACTGTGTCCTTTTGAGTTTTCGTTGGATTTGGCCTATGTAGCGGATGCGATTATATGTGATTATAACTATATTTTTGACCCAAAAGTGTCTTTAAAGCGATTTTTCGATGAACATAAAAGCCAATCTGTTTTATTAATAGACGAAGCTCATAACTTAGTGGATCGAGCACGCGAAATGTTTTCGGCCGAATTAACGAAGTCGACGTTTTTGTCTTTAAAAAGGGAATATAAGGGCGCTCCACTGTATGATTCTGTGAACAAAATTAATAAGTATTTTATTGAATTAAAGAAAAAGTGTTCAGAGAATGGGCAGCTTGTTGTGAAGGATTTGGAAGAGGATCTAGTTGAATTGCTAGAAGCATTCGTAGAGCAGGCCGAAAAAGAGTTATTGCAATCGACTAGCGAGCAGCAATTACTATTGGATACGTATTTTGCGGCGACGGGATTTGTGCGCATCGCCAAGCTCTATGATGAACGGTATGTCACATATGTGGAAGCTGGAAAGAGTGAGGTACAGCTGAAAATGTTTTGTTTGGATCCTTCTCATTTATTACAGCAGATTCGCAAGAAGTTTCGTTCCACAATTTACTTTTCTGCGACATTATTACCACTGCAGTATTTTATGGACATGCTTGGTGGAACGACGGAGGATTATACGTTAGCTATTCCGTCCCCATTCGCGAAGGAACAAACAGAAGTTTTTATTCAACCAGTATCGACGCGCTTTCATGCAAGAGAACGGACGAAAAAACAAATTATCGACATGTTAAGTAAGTTAGTGAAAGAGAAGCAAGGAAACTTTCTCATCTTCTTCCCATCCTATCAATATATGAAAAGTGTATATGAGGATTTTATAACAGCACATCCTAGCATACGTACGATCATACAACATAATGCAATGGATGAGGACGAACGTGAACAATTTTTAGCAGAGTTTAAGGAAGATAGTACTGAGGGATTGCTTGGGTTTGCCGTTCTCGGTGGTGTATTCTCGGAAGGGGTGGACCTGAAAGGGAATCGGCTGAATGGGGTCATTGTGGTTGGCGTTGGACTCCCGCAGCTTGGATTAGAGCGGAATATTATAAAAGAATATTTCCAATCCATCGGCAAAAACGGCTATGATTATGCCTATACATATCCAGGTATTAACAAAGTCCTGCAAGCAGGTGGAAGATTAATCAGGTCTGAAACAGATACAGGGGTGATTGTTTTAGTGGATGATCGCTTTTTGACACCGAAATATCAGGCATTGCTACCAATGGAATGGAGAGAATTTGAGATAATTTAGGGTGGATGAAGTTCGTTTTATTGGAATAGCAGTGGATTTAAGTGCAGGCTGTTATTTTTTTTGTGGGAAGTGGGTGTGGTTGCGATTGGGAGCATTGTGTGAGGAAGATTCTGATTGCAGATTTGCGTGGGGAAACGAAGAGAACATATGATTCCTGAGTGAGTTGAAAAAGGATGTGGAAGGGAATCAAAAGGGTGCGAATGATTCCTGAGTGGGTTGAAAAAGGGTGTGGAAGGGAATCAAAGGGTGCGTATGATTCCTGAGTGATTCGAAAAAGGGTGTGGAAGGGTCAAAGATGGCGTATGATTCCTGTGTTATCTGAAAAAGAATGAGGATGGGAATCAAAAGTGGTGAATGATTCCCACCACGACTTAAAACGAATGTAAATGGGAATCAAAGTGCTCGATAACTGCTCAAACATGCCTAAGAATTTTATGACTGAACATCATTGATTTAAAACATAAGGAGGATGAACATGAAGAAAAAGTTCGCATTTTTACCAATAATAATAATTGTTGTTTTATTAGCTGCCTGTGGTGACAAAACGAAAGAATCAAATGCTGAGCCCGATAATACTAGCGATAGTGTAACGCAAGAAAGTGAAGTGAAAAATGATGGCGTTGCAGAGGTAGAGGAGACTTCAGAAGAAAGCAATGCTGAAAATGATGTTAGTGATGAGCTTGCAGAGCAACAGGAAACGGAACAAAGTGACGCTGATGCTTCTGAACAGAGCGAAACAGAGGTTGTGGAAAGTAAGAGGGAAGAATATTTAAAGAAGTTGAATGAAATGCAAGAAGTAGATAGAAATTCAGAAGTAGGGACAACCGTCGCCGAGTTAGAAGAGCAGGAAGCGAAGAGATATGAAAAATGGGACGCTGAGTTGAATGAGATTTACAGATTGTTAGAAGAACAGCTTAGTAGCGATGAGATGGAACAATTAAGAGAAGAGCAACGCAGCTGGATAAAAGAGAGAGACGAGATAGCAAAAGAGTCATCTGAAAAATACAAAGGCGGTTCAACAGAGGCATTAGAATATGTCGCTACGCAAGCAGAACTGACAAGAGAAAGATGCTTCACGCTTGTAGCGCAATATATGAAATAAGAGAGAGCGCACTGCCATCGAGAGGAGTTTTATATGGAAAATAAAATAGAAATTAGACCGGTAACACAAGAAAATATTAGAGTATGTGCAAAATTAGAAGTAGCTGAAAATCAAAAGCAATTTGTGGCTCGGAATTTGGCGACGATTGCATGGGCGTATGTAGATCCAAAATTTACTCCGTATGCAATTTGTGATGGAGATACGGTGATAGGTTTATTGGCAGTTGAATATATTCCAGAAAATGAGCCATATGATCGTCACTGGGTTCCGAGATTCATGATTGGAGAACAATTCCAAGGGCGAGGATACGGAAAAAAAGCGATGAAAAAAGTAATCGAAATGATATCAGCACAGGAAGATTGTGAACGAATTCGCCTTTCTGTAGTCCCAGAAAACGAAGCCGCCATTCATTTCTATAAAAGCGTAGGCTTCATAGAAACGGACGAAATGCTAGAAGACGAACGTGTAATGGACTATATGTTGGTGCCTGGCACCCGCACAACTTCGGAACAATTATGATAGTTTTGAATTGTTTCAGAGTTGTTTGGGTGCCAGGCACCGGAAAATTGAGGGGATTTTAAGAGATGAATAGTTTTCCTGTGATTGAGACGGATAGGTTATTGTTAAGAGAGATTACGGATGAGGATGCGAGTAGCATTTTGGAATACCTGTCAGATGATGAGGTAATGAAGTATTATGGTTTGGAACCTTTTACTTCCATCAATGATGCCCTAGATGAGATTTCTTGGTATAAGTCGATACGAAGTAAAAGAACTGGAATTCGATGGGGAATTACATTAAAGGAACATGATGTTGTAATTGGTAGTTGTGGTTTTCATAACATTGTGGCTCAACATTTCCGTGCAGAAATTGGTTTTGAGCTGAGTAAAGAGCAGTGGGGAAAAGGTATAGCTGCAGAGGCAGTGGAAGCAATTATAAGACAAGGATTCCAACAGATGAATTTTCAACGTATAGAAGCATTAATTGAACCTCGTAATCTAGCATCACAAAAGTTAGTAGAAAGACTAGGGTTCGTAAGAGAAGGATTATTGAGAAGCTATGAATATACATGTGGGAAATTCGATGATTTATATATGTATTCAGTGTTGAAGCAGGAGTGCCAGGCACCGGAACAATTCTAATCCAATTCGGAAAATTCCTAATTGAACCAGAGTTGTTTGGGTGCCAGGCACCTAAACAAATTGTTCGAGCAGTTTGTTGAATTTGTCGCGTTCTTCCCAGAATGGTCCGTGTCCACTATAATGAAATGGTACGAGTTGTGAGTTTTTTATGGCTCGGTTCATTTCTTGGGCTTGTGTGAAAGGGATTACTTTGTCATGAACTCCATGAACAATCAAGGTTGGAACATTGATTTTAGGTAAATCTAAGTCTAATTTTTCATCTCTTAACGTTACAATTATAGCAGCAGTGGACCAGCCAGCAGCTTGAAATCCTAGATGAAGGAACCAGTCGGAAAAAGGCTTCGTAATATTTTGGAAAAAGAATGTATCGGTTACTTTCTGCATCATGTTTGGCCGATCATTAAGGGCATCATGTAGGAAACTCTGTGCTGTTTCTTTTGTGAAACCTCTTGGTGCTGCTGCGTCTACAAGAACAAGTTTTTCAACACCATGTGCATGATGACGAGTAATATAGCGAATCGCAATGGCGCCTCCGGTGGAATGGCCAACAAGTGTGACATTTTCTAATTGAAGAACATCGATAATCACGCGAATATCATCCGCTAATCGATCGAAATTATAACCGTCTAATGGTTTATCGGACTGTCCAAATCCTCTCCAGTCGACACCGATACAGCGATAGCCTTTTGCTGGCAAAACATCAAACTGATATTCAAACTGCTTATGACTTAGTGGCCAGCCGTGGATGAATAAGATCGTTTTCTCGCCATTAGGATTCAAATCTTCTACAAACAAATTAACATCTTCTTCAACGGAAACAAAATACCCCAAAACAATTCCCCCAATAAGCATCATCTGCAATAAAATATTCAAGACAGTTGTTTAGGTGCCTGGCACCGGAACAATTGCATAAATTCGGAATAGTTCCGGAATTGTGTGGGTGCCAGGCACCGATTAAAAAAGGAGGTTTTGTGTTGGAGTATGTGAAGGGAGTTTTGGAGGAGGAAGGGGTTTCGATTCCTTATTTTTATACGAAGTTAGGTAGGTCAACGAAGAAGCTTGCGATTTTGTTACCGGGTAAGGAGTATACGACCCAGGGACCGATGTTTTGGTATGCAAATCAAGTGTATTTGGAGCAAAATTTTGATACATTACAGTTTCAATATCCTTTTATGGATATTGAGGAGGATAAGTTACCAAAGCTTGTCCATGGAATGATCGAATCTTTTTTACAACAACATGAGTATGATTCCATCCATTTTGTCTCATTAGGTTTGGGATCTACGATTGTTGCCTATTCTCTTAAGCAAGACGTATTTTCCAACGTACAGTGCGTATGGTATTCACCGTATATTCATCAAGACAGTGTGCTCGATGCGCTCCTAAACCGTCCATGTAAAGGACTTGTCTTTTTAGGAGATGAAAGTGAATTAGTTCATGAAGAAGGGGCTCGTTTGATAGAGGAGAAGGAGCATTTAATTATTGCTCAAGTTGGTGGAAATGCCCTTTTTGAGTCCGTTTCGATTGAAATTAATATAGAAACAATGGCTTCAATAGCAGCAACAATCAAACAGTTTATTCAACATCAGAAAATAGAGCTTATTGAGGAAAAAACGACCATCCGCGTTTATTTTAGTCTTTACGGGAATAATTTTCCGTTAGATGCAGTTTCAGAAAAATTAGGATTACAGCCGACGAATTTAGATAAAGATGGGAATCCAATAATTCCGCCAATTCCAACAAACCATCCTTACCCTGAGTCATTTTATCACGTAACGGATTGGGAACTCTCAACAGATGACGAAGAATCGATGGATTTGGAAGTACAAATGAGCCAAATTATTGGAAAGCTACGCAGTAAGGTTCCTGTCATTAATGAGTTGCGAGATACATATGGATTAAAATCGCATCTTCAAGTTGTGCTCCATGTTCATTATGGAAAATCACCGGTAATGACACTGGATAAAAAGGTTATCGAATTTGCGCATCAAATCCAAACAGAATATATAGATTTTGACGTCTACGTATTCCCATTTGATGAAAATCTCAGTTTTGGATGAAGGTTTTGATTTTAAAGGTAGGAAAATATAAATAACTGGGGGACAGTAATGGAGTTTAGAAAATCGAACAGCAGTGATATACAGAGCATAATGAAGGTCATAAGTGAAGCTAAAGTGTTTTTAAAAGAGCAAGGAGTAGACCAATGGCAAAATGGATATCCGAATGAAGAGTCAATTCAAACGGATATTAAACATGGAGAAAGCTATGTTCTCGTGAAAAAAGGGGAAGTGGTCGCAACCGCAATGGTCACTTTTAGAGGGGATCCTGCCTATAATTTGATACACGAAGGGCAGTGGCTTAGTAATGAAAAATATGCAGCAGTTCACAGAGTAGCCGTAAGTAGAGATCATAAAGGATTAGGGTTGTCGACGGAAATCCTTAAGCATGTAGAAAAACTTTGCTTAGAACACAACGTTCATAGTATTAAGATTGATACACATAAAGAAAATATCCCAATGCAAAAGGTTATTTTGAAAAATGGCTTCCAGTATTGCGGAATCGTCTATATTGATGGTCTGCATGAGAGAATAGCATTTGAAAAATTATTTTAGTGATGGATTCATCTATGGAAGAAAGTTTTTAAAAAACGAATACAGGGGGATAGTTAGATGAAGAAGGTTGGACTTATTCTTGCTATTGTAATAGTTATGATTGGTGTGTTCATCTTTGTAAATAAATTATACTATCCCACTCTTCCAATAGAGAATGTAACAGCAAAAGAAGCAATTCATAAACTAAAAGAATCCGATAGTAAATTAGCTGAGATTGCAATAGAAGGGGATTTTATTTGGTATATCATAAGTAGTAAGAATAAAGGTATTGATTTTGCTGATGAGAATATTAAACAATTGGTTGCCGCAAATGGATGGGAATTTAAAGATAAAGCTGGTGCTGGTCTGATCTTTGAAAAAGACGGAGAAACTTTAGTTGCCACCACTCAAATGTGGACTAAAAAATATGTTCTCGTAAAAATCCCGAGTTATTTTAAGGTGCATTCTTAAGCTAACTGGGGTTTTATTTTTATCATGCGAATTTCAATTTCATAATTTTTCGTTAAAATATCATTTGATATTTCTGAAATTTCAATTAAAGTTATGGTAAAATAATACTATGAATATAATTAGGTGGTAAGGAGGGAAAGGATGAAGCAGCTCTATATTAAACAAAAGGTTTTTAGTCTTAGTGGTAAATTCACAGTAAAAGATGAGCAGGAAAATGATGTGTATTATGTAGAAGGTAGTTTTATGAAAATACCAAAATCCTATTCCATCATGAATTCAAATAGAAATGAAGTTGCACGAATTACGAAGAAAATGTTCAGCTTTTTACCAAAGTTTTTTGTAGAAGTGCATGGACGAGAAGTTCTAATGATTAAGAAAGAGTTTTCCTTCTTTAAAGCTCGATACAATATTGATGCGGCCGGGATAGAAGTGCGCGGTAATTGGTGGGATATGGAATTTGAAGTGTACCAACATGGGAAAGTTGTTGGTAAAGTAAATAAGAAGTGGTTCACTTGGGGAGACAGCTACCAAGTCCAAATAGAAAAGGATGATATGGAAGAAATCATCATCGCTCTCGTGATTGCGATTGATTGTGTAAAGGCAGATGAGGCAGCAGCTTCCTCACATAGTCATATGAACTAATCGGGAGGTTTACAATGGAAATTAAAATTGTAGATAGGCCGCTGTGGAAAGGAATTGCTATTTTTTGGTTTGCATGTGCTGCATATGAAATCTGGTCAAGATATACGCATTTTTATTACACAGGATTTCCCTATTCGGCAATTTCTTTTATTGTATTAGGTATTTCCTTTTTAAATCGAAAAAATCAAACCTATGTAACTTTGCGTGATGAGATCCTAATCATTCACTTGCGGCTCTTTCATCGGAAAAAGAAGATTAGGGTTGAGGAGATCATGGCAGTAGAAGTATTAGGAAAAGATATTATTCTACATTTATACAATGGACGTACATACAATCTGAAAAATGAGTGGATTGAACATACGGATTTCTATAATTTGAGAAAAGAACTAGAAGCACAATCGGTCATTTTTAAGTAAAGTTAAAAATGACCATAAAAGTATTTTTGCTATAGTTAAAAGCTATAACCACGAATAGATTTTAGGTGTTACCTTATAATCATTTTCCTATGCTACACTTACGTTACATCAAAAGATAATAGGGAGTGGGAGATTATTATGACAAAGACACTAGTGAAAGCACCTTTTAGAGCCGATCATGTTGGGAGTCTATTAAGACCAGAAAGAATTCATCAAGCGAGAAAAGATTTCCAAGCTGGGAATATTACTGCTCAAGAACTACATCAAATCGAAACAGAAGAAATTACAAAAATTGTCGATAAACAAATTGAAGTAGGACTTCAAGCAGTAACAGATGGTGAATTCCGTCGTAGATTTTGGCATACTGATTTCCTAGAGCATTTGAATGGGGTAGAAGGTTATGTGCCAGATCATGGTTTTGCGTTCAAAGGAGAAGAGACGGAAAGATATGATGTGCGTGTAACAGGAAAAATTTCCTTTAACCCTGATCATCCACATATAAAAGATTTTATCGAATTTAAAGAAATTGTTGGTGATCGTGCTGTTGCGAAACAAACGATTCCTAGTCCGAATCAAATGTTTAATGCTGGTATTCGTAACTTAGAAATTTATCCAGATATTGAAGAATATGCGAATGATATTATCCAAACATATCGTGATGCGATTAAAGCATTTTATGATGCTGGTTGCCGTTACTTACAATTAGATGATGTGTATATTGCTGGGTTAAATGCTCCTGAAATTCCTTTTAACGACAGCGGTTATGCACGTGAAGAATTAATCGAATTAGCTCTACGTGTAGCAAATGGTGTATTAGAAGGTAAACCAGAAGACTTAGTGGTTACAACGCACCTTTGCCGTGGAAACTATCGTTCTAAATGGGCATTTGAAGGTAGCTACGCAAAAATCGCGCCTACTTTATTTGCGAAAGAAAAAGTAGACGGCTTTTTCCTAGAGTATGATGATGATCGTTCAGGTGATTTTGGACCATTAGAACACATTCCAAATGGCGGTCCACTCGTTGTACTAGGAGTATTCACATCTAAACATGGACAACTAGAAGACAAGGAAAATATTTTAGCACGTGTCGAAGAAGCAACAAAATATGTACCACTAGAGCAATTATGTATCAGCCCACAATGTGGCTTTGCATCTACACATCACGGAAACATCCTAACAGAAGAAGAACAATGGGCGAAACTTAAATATATCGTAGACATTTCCAAAGAAATTTGGGGATAAAATGGAGTGCCAGGCACCGGAACTATTCTGAATAGTTCCGGTGCCTGGCACCATTTTTTTATTGATATCTTCTAGAAACCATAAACTGAACGATTGGGAAGGTGATCATTGCTAGGATGAATGTTGCAAGTAGGAAGATGTTGCTTGTGCCGTTTACAAGTTTGTCTGTGAGAATGGCTGCGAGAAGTAGGAAGTATACGACCGTGTAACTTATTTTCGAACTTTGCTCCACAATCTTTTGACCTAGTTCTTCGTCTTGTAAGATACCATTATTTTCTTTTCTTGTTCCCCAAGTGATTGCCTGTAGTAAAAAAGTAGAGAAAACTCCGAGAGCAATCATTTCATAAAAATCAACTTCTTTTTCAGCAAACATTTTATACAAAATGTTTGCCAACATTACGAGTGTAGCCACGCCAAAAACTGCAATTTGCGATTTCTTTGTCATTCCTCCATCTCTCCTTCACTTAAAAATAAATGATCAACCGTGACACCTAACGTTTTCGCTATATCAAAAGCTAATTGTAGACTTGGATCATATTTATTGTTTTCAATTGCATTAATGGTTTGCCTGCTGACATTACATAAATCAGCTAACTTTCCTTGAGATATATTTTTCTTTTCTCGATATTGTTTAATTTTATTTCGCACTAAAATACCACCCTTTACCTGTAAAACATCTTTTACACCTTAAGTATAAAGGAACAAGGGAGGGGTGTCAAATACTTTTGACACTCATTTTTAATTCTCGTTGGGAGGATGAGGACAGATTCGATAAGCACGATGCTTCCTAAGGAACATTCTCTAAAAATGGCGAAGCTCAGTCATGATTTGATAAAATGCATGATGACTATTAAGAAAAGGTGATTAGATGATCAATAAAATTGGAAAAATCACAGTTTATGTGGAAGACCAACAACTAGCAAAAGATTTCTGGTTAAATAAACTTGGTTTTGTAATAAAATTTGAAAAACAGATGGGACCAAATGCTGCCTGGATTGAGGTAGGACCAAGCGAGGATGAGTTTACTACGTTAGTTCTTTATTCTAAATCTGCAATGGAAAAGCAACAACCTGCTAAAGTGGCACATCCTTCCATCCTTTTCAGTACGACAGATATTGAATCAGCATATGAAAATGCAAGAAAATGAATATATATTAAGAGAAGATAAATAACATAGGTGCCAGGCACCGGAACAATTCAGAATTGTCCGGGTGCCTGGCACCGATTTTATCCTCTTTGAGGTAGGTCGTATTCTGCCATGATGTATGGGTGGTCTGGGTCAAAGTGGGTGAGGGTGTCGGGATTGTCGACTTCTCCTACAGGGCGACAGTTTTTCCCGATTGTATCGGTTGCGCCGTCCCCAAGGTCCACACGACACTCCTCAATAAGTCGATTCAATCTCTCTGCTACATCTGGGTATTCATCGATAACATTGTTTGTTTCACTAACATCTTTTTCCAAATCGTACAGTTCCCAAACTGCGTTTTTATGGCGCCATACGTGTAATTTCCATTTTCCTGAACGCACCGCAGTGAGGTTCTCCGCCACAAAATAGAAGAATGTGTCACGTGGTGATGCTTCTTCTTTTGGATTTAAAATATAATCAGATAGGTCCAAACCATCAATAATACGATCTGTTGGAATAGAGCCACCTGCAAATTTTGCAAGAGTAGGGAGGAAGTCCATCGATGTTACAATTTCATCAGAAACAATTCCACCCTCAATATTACCTGGCCAACGCATGATACATGGTACTCTGAATCCACCTTCCCAGCTCGTTGTTTTTTTACCGCGCAATGGGCCATTACTATCACCAAAATCATTTCTCGAACCATTATCGGATGTGAAAATCATTAACGTATTCTCATCGATTCCTTGGTGCTTCAACTCATCCATTAGGACGCCTGTTACCCAATCAATACATGCAACTGCCGCACCATAATCACCATTTCGCGATTCTTTACGGAAGCGTTCCGCAACGTACAGTGGTAAGTGTACATGCATATGGGCTAAATAAAGGAAGAAAGGTTTATTTTCTTTGGCATTTTCTCTAATAAAACGGACAGACTGTTCTGCATAACGTTCGGTTAAGCCTGTTTGGTCTGGTTGTTCCTGCAATACTTCTTCATTATGTAGGAGCGGTAGTGGAGGAAGACTTCTTGGTGCACCAGTCTGCCGTCCCATATCATTACTATATGGAAGGCCATAATACTCATCAAATCCGTGTCTCGTTGGTAAAAACTCAGGTTGATCACCGCAATGCCATTTCCCAACCATTTTCGTATTATAGCCGACATCCTTTAACATTTTTGCGATTGTCCATTCATTCGGATTTAATCCATTTCGATAACCAGGGAACAACACCCAATGTCCATCCTCGAACGAACCGAAACCAATCCGTTTTGGATAACAGCCCGTCAACATCGCTCCTCTAGATGGTGTACAAACAGATGATGCCATGTAAAAATCCGTAAATCGAATGCCTTCCTCTGCCATCTTATCCAAGTTTGGCGTATCATGGACAGTTGATCCATAACAACTCAAATCCCCATAACCCAAGTCATCACAATTAATCAAAATGATGTTTGGTTGCTTATCTTTCAATCTCCTCAACCCTCTCCCAAAATGTTATTTTTTTCTACGCAACCTACAAACCACCAGTATGGAAACGTTTACCTACTATTTTACCATATTCATGAGTGAATTTTTGAAGAAATTTTCATGCATGTTAAAAACGATGAAGAATAGATTAGGAAGGTGTGCTGTTTTTTCGCGAAGTACTAAGTTTTTTGAAAATTCACTTTCTGATGTATGGATGGTGGTAATATTTTTACGTGTGTTGCAAAAGATAATGTAATAATGAAGAAGTTTTCAATTCCACTATTACTGGACATGAAAGAGTTTTACAACAATTATATTGGCTAGTAGCAGAGTGCAGTTTTATGTACATTGGAAGGAAATTTGTGTATCATCGTAGATGTTTATGAAAAAGAATGGGGGCAAATTTTTTGAAAAAGTTTAGTTTTATGTTAATGATGGTCGTTTTTGTTTTTGCATTAGCTGCATGTGGTAGTAAAGATGTGGAGATTACGTTACCGGCTTCTTTCTTTGAAGGGGAAAATATCGATGAAATGATTACAGAGGCAAAAGAAGAAGAAGGAGTTAAAGAGGTAACAAAGAACGATGATGGATCCATCACTTATAAGTTGACGAAAGAAAGGCATAAAGAAATGATGGACGAAATGAAGAAGGAAATAGACACTAGCATCGAGGAAATGAAATCCGGCGATGACTTTGCTTCCATTAAAGATATTAAGCATAATGATAAATACTCAGAATTCACTGTTGTAGTGAAAAAAGAGGATTTTGAAAATAGCTTTGACACATTCGCATCATTTGCATTAGGTCTAAGCGGAATGATGTATCAATTTTTAGATGGCGTCGACGAAGATAAGAACAAAGTCAAAATTAACTATAAAGATGAAAGCACTGGGGATGTATTTGATTCTACGGTTTACCCAGATGATTTTGAAGAAGAAAACGAGTAAGAAGAGAAGTCATGTCGAGGAGGCATGGCTTTTTATTTTGAGGAATCGGACTAAACTTTGATTAGTTTTTTAGTGCTATACCAATGATAGTTTGATATATTCATATGTAAGCGTTATTATATCTGCGCTTTTGACACTCTATTACAAAATACGTTATCAGTGCAGTAGAGCGAATGACAAAATGAAGCCGAAATCTTATGAGGTAATTAAGCATTATTGGTAATGGCAACCGGGAATTACTTCAATGATTTTAGGTTTATAAAAGGAGGAGCTATTGATGAAAATAAAATCAGGAAATCCTGTGTTTCCCGGTTGGTATGCTGATCCAGAAGCTAGGATTTTTGAAGGGCGTTACTGGATTTATCCTACATACTCAGCTATTTATAAGGAACAAACATTTTTTGATGCATTTCATTCCGAGGATTTGGTTAATTGGACAAAGGTTGAAAGAATTTTAAGCATGGAGGACTTTGAATGGGCCCATAAAGCAGTTTGGGCGCCATCACCAATTGAGCGTAACGGCCTATATTATATATATTTCTCTGCTAATGACATTCAGAATAACGACGAAATTGGTGGTATTGGGGTCGGTGTATCCACCAGACCAGAAGGACCGTTCAAGGATGCTCTAGGGAAACCACTTATTGATAGGTTCTACAATGGTGCACAACCAATCGATCCTCATGTATTCCTTGATGATGATGGTCAAGCTTACCTTTATTATGGTGGTTGGCGACACTGTAATGTTGCTCGTTTAGGAGAGGATATGATTAGTATTGAACCTTTTGATGATGGCAGCTTGTATAAGGAAATAACACCGACTGACTATGTGGAAGGGCCATGTATGATTAAACGGAACGGAAAATATGTCTTTATGTGGGCAGAAGGGGGATGGACAGGGCCTGATTATCGGGTAGCCTATGCTATTTCTGACTCTCCATTAGGACCATTCGAGCGCATTGAAACCATTCTGCAACAGAATCCCGATGTTGCGACAGGTGCTGGACATCATGGCTATATTCAAGTGCCAGGAACCGATGAATATTACATCGTTTATCACCGCAGACCGCTTCCCGAAACAGACAGGAATCATCGAGTTGTTTGCATAGACAAGATGATTTTTAATGAGGATGGGACAATTAAGCCGGTAGAAATCAGTTTTGATGGCGTCGACGCAAGAAAATTGACCGAAAAATAAATCAGTAACTACTTCAATTCCAATAGCTAAAATAACGTATTGACATGTCCCATATTAGGCGGATGTGTCTTTTTTTCTGCCAAAAAGATTGAATCCATACGTTTCTCCATTTTTTAGACTTTTATACACACACATTTAAGGTGATAAATACCTTTATTTTACAATGATATTTCGTTCAGAAAAGAGTCTACAAAAATGAAAATTAGCAAAAGATATGGTGGAGAATATATTGGGAGGAATGTAGTATGGCGAACGCTAGAGAGAACTGGGAACTCATCGAACTTTCTCAACAACTAGAACGAGAAGCAAGGGAAGCTAGAAACGAAGCAGATCTTGAAGCTGTTAAACAAGTAAAACAACAATTACACGAACTACAGGAACGCATACTAAACGCACAAGGAAAAGAAATCGAAAGAAACCATACACCAGGAGAGCCTCTATTTGATGCACATTTACGCGTAGAAGAAGCAGTAGGGCACATGGAAAGAGCGCTCATCAACCTCCAAGCAATGGAAGACGAAGTCCAACCGTGATTGGGGTGTTGCTGTTTGGGTGCCAGGCACCGGCACAACTCCGGTACAATTCGGAATGTTTTGGGTGCCAGGCACCGGTGCAACTCTGATACAATTCGGAATTTTTCGGGTGCCAGGCACCGGTGCAACTTTAATACAATTCAGAATTCTCTTGGTGCCTGGCACTGTTTTCAAGGCACTGTTTTCAATAGGGGGTGAGAGGTTTTTGTTTAGTAAAGTTGGTCAAATTATGTTGTATGTGAATAATCAAGATGAGGCAGTGAAGTTCTGGACAGAAATATTAGGTTTTACTGTAATTGCTGAGGAGAATAATGATCAGGGAATGAGATGGATTGAAATTGCTCCAAAGAAAGGGGTAGAGACAAGCCTCATTCTCCATAATAAAGATCTCGTTGCTAAAATATCTCCAGGAGTAAATCTTGGTACTCCTTCTTTAATGTTTTTTACAGAAAATCTTGAACAGTTACATAGCGATTTGTTAAATAAAAAAGTTAAAGTCGGTGAAATGGTAAATTTGCCATCTGGTAGAGTATTTAACTTTGCGGATAATGAAGAAAATTATTTTGCTGTAATGGAAAAATAGTAAATTCCGCTATACGGGGTGGAGAGCTACAATTAATGCAAACAGACACTTGAATCTACATTTTAGTGTCTGTTTTGGCTTCTTAACAAGCTGAAGCATATAGATTTAAGTGGTTCTAATTTTCAGTTCTGTAGGGTTAATAACTAGATCGAGAAGACACTTCTTGATTTTAAAAAGGAAAATTTTACAAAAGTAATTGACAATATATTACAGTACATTATATAATTTATTTATTGGTCAATAAATAAATTAAAAGGATGATGGTCTTGGCTGTTCGTAAAGATAAAAGAGAACTAATTATTGAAAATGCTTTGGTGGTTTTCGCTGAGAAGGGATACTATAGAGCAACGACTGCGATGGTAGCGAAGGCTGCAGGAGTAACACAGCCATATGTTTTCCACTTTTTCGAAAACAAGGAGGAATTATTTAAGACAGTTATTGACCGTGCGTTTAGCCGTATTTATGATACGTTTGCTGAAGTTGAAGCACCTGCTGATCAATTAATTGAAACTATGGGAAGAGAGTTTAGTCAAATCATTCAAACTCATCGTGATGAGGTGTTGATGGTCATGCAAGCTCATTCAATATCAGAATATGGCATTCGCGAACATGTTCGTAATTTGTTTCTTAAAATTTTTGACTCCTTAACACTGAAATTTGAAAGAGCAGGAATTCCTAATGCAAAAGCGACAGCAGCTCATTTTATTGGCACAGGTTTACTTATTACAGTTGCAGAAGTATTGAATTTGCCACAATTGATTGATGGAAAAAGGATGTAGTGAGGGGGTTTTAAAAAAGGAGATGAAATTTTTTTTACATTATTATTTATTGATTGATAAATAAAAAAACTATTATGGAAAGAAGGGATTACTCTTGTCAATTCGTAAAGATGTTGTGGAACCGTCTGTGAAGCTATTTGAAGGAGAAAGATGGCTTGTCATTACTGGTATTCTCGGATTTATTCTTGCTGCAGGTATCGCTGTTTATATCTTTTTTCAAGGGAGTATTATCTTACCTGAAGGCAATTTAGGAGATGCTTTTTCCTTTAATGCTGCAATCGGCATTTTTATCCTTTCAATAGCTGCCATTTTACCTTTAGCTAGACTTGGGGATAAAAAAAGAAAGACCATCAGATGGCTTTTTATCATTTCGAGCTTATATGCCTATGCAATCGAAACAATCCAGAATTTTCGAGGATTCAATCCTAGGTTTTCTCGCGAAGGATCCGTTGTCGATATGATAGGCGGGATGTTATTTGGAGTTTTTTCACTAATATTAGTGATTCTAGCTGTACTGCTTACTATACAGTTTCTTCGAATAAAATTCCCTTTTGAACGTCCATTGCTATTAATAGGGATTCGTTATGCATTTATATCTATTCTAGTAGCCAATTTTGCTGGAATATGGATGATTTTGCTTCAAGATCGATTTACAGGTGATATGGGGAATATAATCGTCCTTCATGGAATAGGCTTTCATGCGTTACAAACATTAGTATTTCCAGGATGGCTTTTGGAAAAAATACAATTACAAGACCAAATGAAAAATAGGCTGATTCATTATGGTAGTATAGCTTGGATGCTGTCGATTATCGTAATTGCTATCCAAACTGCATTAGGTCGAACGGTATTTGAACTAACGACACTACCCATAATTTCCGGAATTTTCTTACTCGTTTGGCTAAGTACAGTGATTGTTGCATCTGTTCATTTTATAAAAAATTGGCGAACAAATACTTTGAGAACAAATAGTATTACCCCTAATCAGGGATAAAAGTTGAATGTAAAATGGTAAAAAGAAAATTTGTGAAAGTAAGTAGTGCGTTAATCGTTGTAGATTAATGCTTTTTTTTGTTCCGGTGCCAGGCACCAACACAATTCGGAATATTCACGGTGCCAGGCACCCAAACAACTCCGGGACTATTCGGAATTTTTCGGGTGCCTGGCACCTAAAGATATTTTTTTAGTGTTTTTTGGAGGGTGCCTTTTGTTTCGGCGTCTTTTCCTATGCGGATGCCGGTATGGACCATTTTTTTGACTAGGTCGGGTCTTAGTCCTGTGATGATGGCTTTCGATCCCATCATCGCGACTGCGGTTAGGATTTTTTCGAAATCATCCAATACATCGTTTTCCATCATTGCGATTCCGGATAAATCGACAACAAGTGTTTCGAAGCGTGTAACAGCTATTTCGCTTAACACTTTTTCTTCTATTATTTTCATTCGATAAGGATCTATTGTACCAATTAACGGTAAAACCGAAACAGTTTCGCTTACAGGGATTATCGGAACAGATAAGTGTTCTACCATTTCCCTTTGTTTTAAGAGCATTCCATCTTTATATTTCGAGTAGCTGAGGAAGAAGTTATTAAGAAATTGGTCAATTTGGTCATTAATCGTTTTTTCTAAATCAAGAAATTCGGATGGGTCATAATATACATGCTGGCCCTCGTTGATTTCTGAAATTATCTGCCAAACGGTTCTTCTAATAGCTTGAACCCATTCTAATTTCAAAGCAAGTGTTAAGGAATACTCCGCCCAAGCAATCCCTTCCTGCTTGGCAAAAGCAATCAATTCACTTTCGTTTCTGTTCAATACATAGGAAATGACCTTCCTTGCATTTTTCAATAAATCGATATTCCCTTGTGCAAGGATATCATTGATTTTCCCAGAAACATTTACTGCTTCCGAAAGTAATTTATCTTCAAGCTCCGACCAGTTCTCGTTTAAATATGTTTCTATATCTTTTTTTAAAATCTTTTTTATCGCCATTTCTTCTTTTCCCCCTCCTTGTAGCAATTGATAGATATGTAACGAAATATATATACCCCGTTTGGATGATAGTTAAACTAAATAGTTGAAAATAAATGCATCTAAACGAAAATAATTAAAAACAATATTAAAAATCAGGTTTTTTTATCGCTGTATGAACTATTTAATATGATAGTTTATAAATAAGGAAACGATGTTGGTGATCATTCGTAAGGGCAAAATTCATTCATCAGAGTAATATGAAAGTGAGAACCAATGAAACAGACAGGACTACCTCCGAATTACTAGATTCATTGTCTAAGAAGGACTTTATATAATGTATAACGAATATATTAACTATCCTTTTTCCAAGTAAAAAACGAAATAAAACTAATACAAGTAATCTACCGACCATATACTAAATTAACATATGGTCCTTTTTAATACTCATTTTTTTATAAGTAAAAGATCGTGCAATAAAAGCTTCTATTAAATTCACTAAACAAGAGCCATTTATATTTTGAAAGGAGTAGGGAATTGGAGCGAACAACGATTATTCAAAAGTTTGATAAGCAAGCCAAAAAATATAAGCGACGTCGTAACAAAGATGGTGCCTATAAGTTTCGGGAGCGAATTTTTCAAGGAATAGAAGGGAAGGTGCTAGAAGTTGGAGTAGGTTCTGGCCTGAATTTTCCTTTCTACAATGAAGGGGTATCATTAACTGGAGTAGATTTCAGCGGTGAAATGTTGGATGTAGCACACGATGCCGCAAAGGAATATCCATTTAAAGCTGCGTTTATTCAAGCAGATGTTGAGGCTGTTACATTTGATGCACATAGCTTCGATACAATTGTAACTTCTGGAACATTGTGTGCTTATCAAAACCCTGTCCAAGTCTTAAATAAATTTCAAAAATGGTGTAAGCCAAATGGAAAAATACTGATGATGGAGCATGGAATTAGTACGAACAAGCCATTATCCTGGCTCCAAAAAACAGTAGATCCATTGGCTTTTAAATTAGTAGGGTGCCACCAGGATAGGAACATAAGTGAAATAGTAAAAGAGTCTAATTTACAAATAGTGAAGGAAGAACGTTTTATGGCAGGTAGCTTATACTTGATATGGGCAACACCATAAGAAAATATGAAAGAACTGGTGGCATTAATCGTGCAGGATTAATGCTTTTTTATATGATTAAAATGGGGTGTTAGGAGGATTATCTAGCTTAAAAGGAGAATAGGTTTTATTAGAGAACAAGAATGGGAGGTTTTCATGGACAAATTGCATGACATAAAGTTAGATAGGATCACATTCCAATTAAAAGAAAAACATGACTTTGAATGGCTTGAATCGATGGGAACAGTATTCACCGCGTTCGATAAACAAGATTCGGGAAATATATCCTTTGGAATTGAGAAGGATGGGGTTAGAAAGTTTGTAAAATATGCCGGTGCAAAAACGACGGAATATAAAGGGAAGCCAGAAGATGCTATATCCAGGTTAAAGGAATCAATCCCTGTTTATGAGGATTTACAACATAAGCACTTAGTAAACCTACGCGAACATTTTGCGACCGACAACGGTTATGCAGTAGTTTTTGATTGGTTTGATGGACAATGTCTTCATCCTCATTGGTCATTTCCCCCTCCACATAAATATACACATCCTGATTCTCCATTTTTTCGTTTTAAAAATTTGCCGATAGAACAACGCTTGAAATCATATAAAACGATATTGGAGTTCCATGTGCACGTGGAAAAAAAGAATTATGTTGCGGTCGACTTTTATGATGGCAGCATTTTATATGACTTTAAAAATAACGTCACCAAAATTTGTGATATTGATTTTTATCAGATAAAACCATTTATCAATACAATGGGAAGACTATGGGGTTCATCGAGATTTATGTCACCAGAAGAATTTCAACAAGGTGCTGAAATTGATGAAAAAACAAATGTATTTAATATGGGTGCAATCGCATTTGGCTTATTTGGCGGCGAACTCGACCGTTCCTATGAAAAATGGGATGCTGGTCCAGAACTTTATGATATCGCAATGAAGGCAATACAACCTAATAAGAAAGACAGATTTAACTCTGTAAAAGAGTTGTTCCAATCTTGGGAAGCTGCTTTAAACTAGTGCTTGGTATTTCTAGTTTACAATTATTTAGGGGTGAAACTATTTGAAAAAAATGCTTCGTGTTATTCATATTGCTGTACCAGTCTTGTTCATCTTTATGCTTGCCTGTATCACCTTTGTTATTTCTGACGATTTGGCATCTGGAAGTTGGGCATTTTCTTCCTTAATGATTTTTTACCCGACATTATTTTTTCTGCAAGGTTCAGCTTGTTCACTCGTTAGGGGAAATATTTTCGTATCATTAGGAATTTCGATTGCGTCTTACATTATTGTTCTCCTTATATGGATGAACAGCAGCGCGATTTTCTATATATTTGCATATTTGCTTATTGGATTTCTTGGATATGGATTTACTCATCTAATTAAAAAGGTATTTAGAACAAGCAACAAATCATAATCTTAACTCATTTTTAAAACGAAGGGACAGCTTTGTCTAAACAGGAGGAAGTAAATTGGATCTGAAAATCAGTATTTCTGAAGTAATCATCATGATGATTGTATATGGGGCTCTTTTCTTTTATATTATGCTATCTATTTCTTCTAAAAAGAAAACAGTACTTTATATAAAATCGGCATTCCTACTATTTTTATATGTTTTTATTTCTACGATGATTTGGAATTTCTATAAATCGGAAGAGGAACATATGAACAGTCATAGCGGATTAGAGCCAATTAGTTTTACAAGTGAAGCTACCGTAATGCTAGTTGGTTTTAGCATCTATAGTTTAGTTCTGTTATTGTTAGGCGTTTATTGGAAACGAAAGAAGTATTCTGTAAATCCTTGATTTTAAAACATGAGGAGGAGTATTTTCGATGAACTTAAAGATTATAAAAAGTGTAAGAACTAATAATATTAAAGACGAATCCGTCATGCAAAAGATTACAGATGTATGGAAAGAGGCATCAAGTGTGTTAGAAAATCACGGCGGAGTTACATATGGACTCTATCATGATTACGAGAGTGATTTTAAAGGGGATTATACATTAAGTGTAGCAATACAAAGTGAAGATAAAGTATCTTCCATTCAAATTCCGAACACAATTAAATATAAGGTTTTTGAAGTAGATACATCAGTTGAAAATGGGATACTGAACAGTTGGAAGCAAATATGGGAAAGTGAAGAGAACGGTAATGTAAAGAGAGCTTATACATATGATTATGAAAAATATTATCCGGATGGTCGAATTGAAATTTATATTGCTACTCGATAGTTTACTAGCCAAGTGCGCTCTTTTCGAACTAAATGGGCAGTTCAGCTGGGGGTGAATCGTTGATTTATCAAGCAAAGACGATGAGGTTGGCATATGTTATGATATTAATGATGCTAATTACCGTATTTCCAAGCATCGATGGTGAACTATGGATGTTGTATTATCTAATTCCATTTGCGCTGTTTGTTTTAATCAGCCTTTTTTTGGATTTTAGATTGGAAGTAGACGATGGCTGTTTGACATTTAAAATCAATGTATTCACATTCACTATTTATCATAAAACAGTGAGTCATCAACAAATTAAGATGATGACATTTAAACGTGCTGGTTGGGCACAGAAATGTGTGATTGTAAAACATGATAAAGGTTTTAACTTTAGAATTTTAAACTTCACGCCACAGAATATTTATGATGAATTAATGGTATTCGCTAGTAGATATGAGATTCCAATGAATAAAAAAAAGGATTACTTACTTTTAGAGAAGATGAAATAGTCCGCATCTCCATGAATCAAAGAAGAGCAAGTGAAGTTCGACAATCACTTCCACGAAGGAGAGTTTTTATGGAAAGAAAATATAATGACCTAATTGGCGATATTTTAGAAGCTTCTGGTGAAAAGGATAATTTTAAAGGGAAAGGCAAACCAATCTCGAAAGAATATTTACAAATGGATACGTATCAACACTTTCAACGGATAGCAAAAGATGCAGGATATTTGCCGCCTTGGTTAAAATTACAAAAAGAAATATCTGAATTAGTGCATGCTTGTAAAACAGAAGAAGATATTAAAATAATTAATAAAAAGATAAAAAAATATAATAAAATATGTCCATTTCAAATGCAAAAATACCCAATAAGCCTGAATGGAATAGAAAAAGCAAAAGAGATTTGGTGAGGTTCGTTTTGCTATTTCTTGATTTTCTACAAGAAACTCCGCCGCTTCATGCTGGAAGTGGCGGAGTTTTTTTCTTTTTCCAGTATGATCAAATTCCTACATCTCCATAAAATAGCTATATCTTCATTTTCCGCATTACATAATTTCTATAAATAGGTAGATATTAAATGATAAAAGTATTGGCAAATGAGGACGACTATCATGAAATCTATATTATCTGAAGTCATGGATGCTTTAGAGGATAATGATGATGTGCAAAAGTTGAGTAGAGAATATGAAAATATCGAAGTTGTGTTAGTAGGTCTGAATTCCTTAATTGACTTTCCAAAGACACTAGAGTTTTTGGAAGAGCAGTTGATTAGTGATGGAGATCCCGGACATGTAGACAAAATAGGAGAATGTAAGGAAGAAAAAAACGAAATCTTGAAAGCTATCTTCGATGGTAAATTAATCATATTTATCCATAAGCTAAAACTCGTATTAAGTGTAGAACCTTTTGCACGAACACTAAGCCGAGCAATTGAGACTCCATCCGGTGATAATGATTACCTTGGTCCATTGAGTGCGTTTAATGAAGACCTCGATACAAATGTTGGTCTGCTTCGGAAACAATATGTGTCTGAAAACTTGCGAGTCAAATCCTATACTGTAGGAAATGGCCAGAAAAAAGTGTCATTATTGTATTGTAAAAATCGGGTGCATACGAAATTATTGGACAATGTTATCAATCAAATGGAGTCTAATTTAGATAAGAGTGTACACACAATGCAAGATGCTACAAGGATGTTAGGCTTACCAAAGTATCATTTGATTTCCCCGTTTCATACAACCGAATCACCACATGAAGTGTGCAGTAACTTGGAAAGAGGTAGAGTTGTATTATTTCTTGATAGACTACCATATGCACTTATCACGCCAAGTACTTTATGGGATATGTTTGCGATTAAAAATGATGAAAATGCATCCTATATGGTAATGACTGTAGTGAGATTATTGAGAGTGATTGGTGCGTTATTAGGGCTTATTCTACCAGGATTATATGTTGCACTTGTCTCGATAAATCCGGAAATGTTGAAGATAGAGTTAGCGTTATCTGTTGCGAAAACCCGTGAAGGAGTACCTTATCCAGCACTGATCGAAGTAATATTTATGCTTATTGTTCTGGAATTGATACTAGAATCTCTCAAAAGGTTACCAAAAAGTATTGGTCCTTCGATCACAATGGTAGGTGGAATTATTTTAGGTCAAGCTGTTGTAGAAGCAAAGTTAGTAAGTAATCTTCTTATCATTATATTAGCTGCAACAACAATTGCGAGTTCTACAATAGTCGGGACTCAAAACACCAATACTATTCGGGTGTTCAAATATCTCGTTCTAATTTTTGCATCTATCTTTGGTGTTTTTGGAGTATTTACAGGATTATTTCTCGTATGTGCTTATATTGCGAGTAAAACCACTTTAGGAGTACCTTATATAAGTACTAAAGGAGACATCAATAGTGGATAAAAGTTTTTATGTCATCATTATGTATATTTTAATCCATACAGGTTTTATTTTGTTTTTGTATCCTGAAAATATTATTGAAAGTACTTCTCAAGGTCATTGGCTACCGATCATGATGCAAGTTGCATTTCATCTCATCATATTTGTCTTGTTTATAAAAGCGCTCCAATATTTCCCGACGGAAGAGGATATTATTTCAATCTATACAAAAGCAGGTAAAATGATAGCAATTTTAATGTTATTGCCAATGTTACTTTATTATCTTTTCGTTATGATTTTAAAGGTGCGAAGTTACTCAGAAATCATTACGATTGTCTTTTTATCTCAGACACCATTATGGGCGATCATGGCGTTAGTACTTGGAATCGCTAGTTATTTAGCAGTTAAGGGAGTAGAATCGATTTTTCGCACAGGTTTGCTAGTGTTTATCCTTTTGTTTCCTCTTATTACATTTAGTCTCGTTGTATCATTTCAAAATGTCGATTGGCATTATATTTATCCGTTATGGGTGGAGGATTTTTCTTTTTTGACAAATAAATCTTACTATATAAGTTATTTTGCTGTAGGTGGAGGCTTTTTATTTCTTGGATTTATACGTCCCTTTGTAGCATTTCAAAGTAAGAAGATTTTGTACACAGTTGTTGCGATTATCCCCTTATTCCTCATTGCTGTATATATCCCAATCTTAACCTTTGGACAAGCAACAGCTTCCACATTTTTATTTCCCTTTGTTGTAACAATTGATGCGGTAAATTTGACATGGGTCATGTTCGATCGCATAACCGTGTTTTTTTTACTGAGTATCTTCATTTTTATTTTATTATTTTTGTCCTTAGTATTTTGGATAGTTGTAAGGATATTAAGTAGATGCTTTCCATCCAAAACACAACCTATTTATATCGTCTTACCTGTTTCCATTTTGATCTATTCTATCTGTTTGTCTATTCCTAATTGGGAAGATCTTGAAAAATTGTTTGTATGGACTACTATATTAGAATTTTATGTGATTATTGTAGTTCCTATATCAATCATCCTGCTTGGATTAAGGTTAAAGGTGGCCGGCAAATGAATGGTAAGAGACTAATACTTTCTGTTGTACTTCTCATGTTAGTTTTCATCAATAGTGGGTGCTGGGACAATAAGGATATAAATAATCGAGTAATGCCTGTAGTTTTAGGAGTATCAAAGGAGTCAGACGAATACAAGCTTTACTTACAAATTCCAATCTTGGAAGAAGAAACGGTTAGATCACAAGTTATCACAGGTAATGGAAGAACGATTAATGAAGTAATAGACAAATTGAGCACAAACCTAGATAGCAATATCGATTTATTACATATAAAAGTGATTGTAATAGATAGCGAACTCGCGGAAGAGGGTGTAAAGGACATTATTTCTGGTATTATGAGGTCCCGAGATGTCCCTTCTAAAGCTCTAGTAGCAATATGTGATAAAGATTTTGAACAATTTTTCGAGACGATGAAGCAAGTAAAAATAGCCGATGGAAGTGCACTATTGGAGTATTTCGAAAAGAATGCTGGCTGGAATCCACAAATTGCCTTAACAAGAGTATGGCATGTCTATAGAAGTATTCATTCCTATACATTAGATGTGGCCATCCCTATCATTCACTTAGGTGAATCTACTTTAATAGAATTTGCAGGGTCAGCGATTATAAAAAATGGTGTGATGGTAGATAAGATTACGTCGGATGAAACTCTGTTATATAATGCCTATCAAGGTGAGAGTGCGCATGGAAAAATAGAGGTTCTAGATAAAGGCAGTGTAATAATTCTAGATAATAAATTAAATTATCATTATCAGCTGGAAAACGATGTACCGTTGTTAACATTAGATCTTGATTTGGATGTGATGATTTTAGAAGTAAAAGGGGAACCAACGAAGGAAAAAATAAAAAATGAACTAGAAAAGCTATTGAAGTCCCGTTTCGAAAATATGCTAACCAAAATGAAGGAGAACGAGGCAGACATTCTTGGAGTAGGCCAACTATTTAGAAAAGAAATACCCAGATCAAAATTAAAAGATTGGAGATCAACATATCTACCTAACTTAGACTTAGATTTGAAGATTGAAGTAAATATACGAAATTCAGGGAACTTAAAAGACCCTGGGGCATAAGTATCCATAATAAAAAAGGACGGTTTTCTATCTCCAAAATAGGAGAAGAAAGACCGTCCTTTTGATTGTGAAAAATATTAGCCTTCTTGCATAGCGGATGGGTCCATATAAGCTACTTCCCAAATGTGACCGTCTAAATCTTGAAAGCTCCATTGATACATAAAACCGAGATCTTTCGGGTCGGATGCAGGGCTACCCCCAGACGCAATTGCTTTATTTACGATTTCATCTACTTGTTCCTTACTTTCTGCAGCAAGAGCGATTAATACTTCGGTGCTCTTCTTAGCATCGGAAATTTCCTTTGTGATGAAGGTCTTAAAGTACGATTCTATAAGAAAGTGGGCATACGTGTTGTCATTTATAATCATGCTAGCTGCATTTTCATCGGTGAATTGTGGGTTAAATGCAAATCCAATGTGTGTGAAAAAATCCATTGTCTTCTGTAAATCTTTAACAGGAAGATTGATAAATGTCATACTTGATTGCAATGTCACGATTTATCACCTCATTAGTTATTATTGTAATTTACAAAGGTAAAATTACACTCAAAATAGTATAGACAAATGGTAGCGTTGTCAACTTTTTATTGGGAATTGCTGGAATTAATTTGAATCTTGACTTGACTTAAAATTTAGAATATTATTTCGGGTACATATTTAATTGTAAGATTGAATTCACTCTTTGTGGAAAGGTAGTAGATGATGAAGTTATTTACAGAAAAAATGAATGAAGAAATGGCAAAAGAAATACTTAGCTGGAAATATGAGCAACCATATGATTTCTATAATAATGAAGTATCAGATGATGGTATGAAGGAATTGCTGGATGGATCATATTATGCACTTGTGAATAATCATAAAGAATTATTTGGATTTTTTTGTACTGGTGAAAATGCTCAGGTTCCTTTTGGGAGAAAAATGGGTGTTTATTTAGAAGAAGCCATTGATATGGGACTAGGGATGAACCCTAGAAATGTAGGGAAAGGGAATGGATTTGAATTTTGCTCTTTTATTCTGCGTTATATTGGAAAAGATTATAAAGGCATTCCAATTAGACTGACAGTGGCAAAGTTCAATCAAAGAGCGATTCGTCTATATGAAAAGCTTGGTTTTATTAAACAAGGCGAATTTAGTACGGAGTTGGCTGAATTTATGACGATGATGAAGAGAAACGAACTCTAGGTAATTTAAAGATTACTTTTTCATTTGAAGAGAGATAGGGGTGATTTTTCTATGTTTGGAATTAATAATTACAAACCTAAAATATATAGTAATGCATCCAATATAATAGAAGACTATGGAACTAGATTTGAAGCTCTGATTGGTAAGAATGTAGAAGAAATATGGGTTGCGTGGGATCAAGATGAAGATAAATGGTTTAATGACGGTTCTGTGATTATAAGATTTGAAGATTGTCAAATTGAATTATGTGCGTTTAAATGGGACGAATACGCTGTTTCTTTTGATGAGATTACTGTTCCTGGAGAACTTTGTTGGTATGGAACTGATTTAGACCTTAAATGGGAAAAAAATAGGTTAGAAGACCTTCATTTTGCCATTGATAAAAGGGTCACTGGGATCGAGATTATAGAAAAACGCGAAATAAACACTAAGGATTCTTTAGTTGGGATAGGATTTCACTTGAACAATGGCTATTTTTCCATCTGTAATGGACTTGATCAGAACATGATAAACAAAAAAAGAGAAGAAGGCCAAGCTTATAAGTATATAAATATTTAAGGATTTCATAAAAAGCATCTGTTAAAAATGAAACTGAATTTCAGAACTTCTAAATTAATGGAGTTCTTTTTTTAACCCTTGACCTACAAAAATAATTAACATGCTTCATTAAAATCAGAATATGTTAGATATTGAATGCAGTGAAATGCCGAATAGGGTGGGGATTGTATGCTTCAAATTTCAGGTGTCGAGTTTCAAGAGAATGAAAATTGGCAGCTTGGGGATGTGGAGAAAACAATTATTCAACAGATGCAGAAGGACCCTGTTTTATATAGTTATTATTCCGAGTATGAATTATTGTTTGAACTGAAAGTGCGCGAGAATATTATCGAAAGTGCGAAAGAAATGAACAACGGTGAAGCAGCATTTACAAACTTTGCAAATGCGAAGTGCAACCCAAGGTTCTGGCACTTAACAAGAGCTGGCGGGTTTCTTTTAAGAAACGATGTACGACCGTCTGATGCGATTGTGGATATTTATCGGAACAGTTCACTTTATGCATTTGAATGTGCAACATCGATACCAATCATCTATTATCATGCTGTATTGCATAGTATTGGTAGCAAATTATTTAATTCATTGTTTCAGAATCTATATCTTTACAGTTGGCATACAGATACAGATCTAGGTATCCATACCTTTTATTCCGATAATTTTTTACCTGGAGATGTCTTGTACGTGAATAATCCTGGCTTTGATCGAAAGAAACCACAGTATAGAGGCGTAAATGCTGTTCTCCTTCATGATGATACATTATTTGGACATGGATTTAGTATTGTAACAACAGAAGAAATGATTAAAATTCTTAATGAAAAAAGAGAAGAGGACAGTCAGCAATCCGCTTATTTAACACAATTAGTAACAAGACCAAATTTTAATTATTTATACAGAGTGACAAGTTGGTATACAAACAATGGAAATAATAAAATGTAGTAGCTGACTGTACAGTATCGAATTTAAACACCCAGTATCACACACATCCTGACATTTACCCATTTTTTTATAGACGGGCTCAAAACCCAATTCCTGGAGTACTATATATAGATATTTCTTTGATGAAGGGAAGTGTGATAATGGAACCAAATCTAAACGCAGCACCTTATGTTGGGGCTAATATGCCACCAAATGTCGCTCCAAATGTTGCTCCTATGCCTACGTATACAGCTCCTGCTTATGATTATGGCTGTCCAGTTTACAGTTATGCATGTCCTCCTGAAAGGAACGATTTTGTTCTAATTGTAATATTGTTTATATTACTTATCATAGTAGGTGCAGTTTGTTACAGCTTTTGCTAATAATGTTGTTAGAAATGAAAAATCATGTAAGGGCTCGAGGCACTCTCCTCAAGCCTTTATTTTTTGTTCTGTTTTAGGAGGAAATACATATGAAAGTTTGAGTCTATCAAAAATTGAAATCATCAAAAACACTAGTAGTATGGAAACTTTAACCGTTATATAGCTTGAATTTTTACAGACTGAAGTAATATAAAAAAAGCGATGTTTTCCTAAACACCGCACTCAATCCTTCCACAATTTAAAGTTAAAGTATTAGTCAAAATCATTTTCTTGTTCGACTTTAATGATTCTTCCTGATTTTGCAAGAATCTCCACCTCAAAGATTCTGTTATCTGGGGTTAAAATGAACACTTCATACACTAAAACACCATTTTCTAGATCCATATCTACGTGTAGAACAGTCCCAGGCACACGTTTCAGGGCAATGTCTTGAGCTTGTTGCTTCGTAATTCTTTGTCTATACATTGGTGCTTGGTTATAATGAAAATAATTTTCAAACATTGGAATTTTTTCCTCCTCTAATAAGTTTAGCTCCATTATCCATATGTAATAGACAAATTATAGGTGCATATTAGAATTGTTTAAGGAGCTGTTAAAGGGATTTGTTGAAATGAAAAACAAAAAAGAACTTCCAATAATATAGAAGTTCTTTTGTAAAAAACAATATCACTTAGGGTGTACTAAAATTTTATAGTTGGTTAAGCTGCTTTCTTTGCCCAAGTTGTACGATACTTGATCATAGAAATAATCATGATGAATGATAAGATAATGGCTCCACCATCTGTAATAGCACTAGGTAAAATACCTAATACCCCATAAGCGTCATATACAGCAGTCCACATGGATGAGGGAATCATGATTGGTCCAGTAGCTTGTGTAATATTTACGAGTAATATAACCCACCATAAAATATTGGAACGGCTATTTAGTGCTAATAATCCTAATGCATTTCCTAAAATATATACACATCCAACGATTCTAAAATCCAATGTAAATCCAGAAGCTTCACTTGCTGGGTCAGCTACACCTGCCATTTGCATCATCGATTCAATTAAAGACGAATCTATAATAACAAAATTGTGGATAGTGGTGCCGATGGTAAAAATAACGGAACATAAAAAGATGGTAATTTGAAGCTTTCTCGTTGCACTTGAATCTGTTAATGACTGTCTTGCTTTTTTCATCTAGTAAATCTCCTTTTCAAATCTTCCAATCTTTAATTCAAATGTATCATTTCCGTGTATCGTAACTTGGTCCCTCAGTTCGATTTTTATATCAGTCTGGAGGTGTAATCTGTAATAGTGATTGGAAAAAAATATTGAAAAGATTCAAGTAGGTTTTAAGATAAGAAGTGAAATTGAATGGGAGAAATTAGAAAAGGTATCTGTTTGCAAAAGGCCAATACAAATGGATCACTCATTTGTATTGGCTTTTACAGACTTTAACTTTGGAGGGAACCACACTTATCCTGCTTCTTTATTATATAGTTGATATGATTTAATAAGTTCCAGCCACACCAAGCATTGCAATACTCCACATAATAAGTGTAAATGAAATAGTCAACCATATTGTATTTGTTTTAGTGTTATCATTATTTTTTACTTTTTTTATAATAGATACTAAATTCAAACAAAAGATAATACATAAAATGGGCATAAACAAGAAACCAATATTAAAGAAAATAATAATCAATGACTCCATATTTTTTCTCCCTTTGTTGTTTAAAATTTGATTATCCAGCAAGTTACTAATAGTACAAGAAAAGTATCAATTTCCGCACAGGGTAATGATAGAAAACACAATAAACCCTAATAAAACAGCACCAAGAAAAGTAAGTGGACCGGTATCATCATGTTTATTTAAAATCTGTTTTATAAGTTTCATCGTAACAATATACAATAGAAATCCACTTAAAATTGCACCATATGCAATATACAAATTCATACCTCCTGACCAGATATAATAACTTTCCTGCTTTATGTTAATTAGTAGTTTCATATTAACATTAAATCCCATCCGATTCATCTGAATTGTTTAAATAATCATTTAATTTAAACGCGGTAAAAAGTAATATTAATTCACAGTTATTTAACGCATCTATTATTGATCGGGACACCTGTCTTATAAGAGCCTTTTTAGAATATTAAAGAGCAACGCATATTAAAAGCGTTGCTCTTTTATCTCATTTGTAACTTAGTCCACTCTTTTTCTGGGATGTCTCTATGTTCATAATGAACATCTTTAACAGTACCACCACTTGAAATCTGGAAGGTTATTGTTTCTTCTCCATAAGGAGGATTATGAGCTCCTTCGAAAGTCATTACTTGTACTGTCAGGATGATACCATCTTCATCTTTTTCAATTTTAAGTACCTTTTCATCGCCTCTATACCAAAGTTTAGATTCACCAAAATGACTTTCAATTGCCTTACTAATTGAGTCAACTAATCGTTCAATTAATGCTTCTTTAAGCAATTTCTTTGGAACAGGAATTCTGTTTATTTTTTTTCTTTTGACATCTACAATTTGCCAAGTTCCTATTAAATCCCCACTTGTTTGCTTTTCAATTGTGTACAATACATTTGTTCCATCTTTTTTCCAAAGATGGAAGTATCCCTTATTCCCTTTAATATAAAAACGTGGTTTATCAATCCACTCTTGTTCTGTTTGAATTATTCCTAAAAATAATTGTAAAAGTGGAGTGATCTTATAGCCAATTTGATTAAAATCACCAAATGAATAAACTTCATAGCCTGTTAAATCAATATTAAAACCGTTAGAATTATCGTTCAGTTGCTGTTTGTCTGCTTTTACATTATTGGCAAAGGAAGCAAGTAATAAGATTATTATTAAAGAACCTATATATTTTTTCAGCCTCAAGTTAATCACCTCATTTGTATATTTCACAAATGAAGTGCTTTTATTTATAAACTACCGGGGAAATTGTAGAGTAAAATACTTCACTGTTGAAAAGAGGATATTTTCCCCATACAGAGAATATGTATTGGAACTGGTTCATTAAATTTCTAAGGAGATGGTTATGTATGTGTGGGATTTGTAAGTAAACATGCAGAAAGAGATTTATCTTTACCAAAGCAACGCGATATTCTTTTGGAAAAAGCATTAACCGATTTAACATCGGATCCGAATGTCCTGGCGATATATCAAGCTGGTTCATTGGCAAAAGGTAATTTTGACCATTATTCGGATATTGATTTGCACACGATTGTTACTCCAGAAACGAAAGCTGATTTTATTAAAAACAAAAGACAGAGGGCAAGTAAATGGGGCAATGTGTTATTTTACGAAGATTTTAATCCTGCTTCTCCAGTTGTCGTTACGCACTACGATTCTTTTGTAAAAGTAGATAGTTGGTATCAATCCCCTGATGAAATAACAGCGTCCATTTGGTTAAAAGGATATAAAGTTTTATATGACCCCCATTCCATCATAAGTTCCATCATACAGCAGTCATCCGCTAAAGATTATAAGACATCCATAGAAGAAGTTGAATTTTGGAGAGGGAAAATCCTTGCATTCATTCACGAAACGTACCGCGCTGTTATGCGGGATGAACTATACTATGCTTTATCAAATTTAGATAGAATCCGTTGGCTCGTCGTTTCAGGTTGGTATATGGAAATGGAGCAACATTTAGATAGTCCTTACGGTGTTTGGTCAAAACTCGAAGGCAAAAGAAGTAAGTTAAATGCGCAGCAATTATCTGATTTAGAAAGTTGGGATTGTGGTCGGCATCCAAATCAAATAATGAAAACGATGTGTGATCTGGTTCCAGAAATCATTCGCTTGAACAAATCCTTGAGCGAACAAGTGAATATCGAAGCAAATGAAGAACATTTGCAAAGAATAATAGATATGGTTCTTTAAATGGATAAAGGGGTGTGGGAGGATGCGGTCTAGAATTAGAAAGGTGAATCTCAATACGAACGGGAAAAATCCAGTATATAAAGTCATTTTAGAATGTCCAAATGCAAAGGAGCTTTATATTCATTTCGATTATTCACGGACTACAAAAACATATTGGCCATTAGAAGTTAGCTATGATGGGCAACATAAAGATGCGAAACTAGCATGGTATACAAGAGATGTGGAACAAATGACTGTTAACGAATTTTTAAGGACAATAGCTGACCTCATTAACAAGAAATACGGACATAACATGGTGGAGTAGAGATAAAGGGTGAAAAAGATGAATAAGTTTTATGTTGCATCGAGTTTTAAAAACATCAATGAAGTTCGTTTAGTTAGTAATCTGTTAAAAGAGAAAGGTTTTATCCAGACGTATGATTGGACCAGAAATGAGAGGGCGTCAACAATAGAGGATTTAAGAGATATAGGCATACAAGAATTAAATGCAGTTAAGGAAGCAGATTTTATTATTGTCTTATTACCTGCAGGTAAAGGTAGTCATATTGAATTAGGTATTGCGCTTGGTCAAGGTAAAAGAATATACCTCCATTCTCCAAATAATGAAGTAAATAATGTTGATACTACTAGTACGTTTTATCATGTACCAGAAGTGCAAAGATGTATTGGAACAATTGATGAGCTAATTGAATTTGTCACATCACATAAAACATTGATGTAGGTTTGTTGTGATATTGATCATGGAGGTATCTAAAATGAACATCCATAGAATGGACCATGTCAGTATAAACGTAAACGATCTTGCAGGGACTAAAGAGTTTTTTCTTGATTTAGGGCTCCAAGTGCATGCGGAATGGGAATTGGGTGGCGAGCAGTTGGATAGAATTGTTGGGCTTAAAGGTGTTAAAACGGAATGTGTCGGATTGGGGATGCCTGACGGAGAGACATGGATAGAGTTAGTCAAATATCATTCGCCATTAAATGAAACTGCTCACCAGCAACCTTCTCCTAATACGCTAGGTATCATACATATTTGTTTTGCTGTTGAAGATCTTGATGCTATTATTGCAAAACTGAAGAAGCGGGGTACGGAAATTTTTAGTGAGATAGAACAATATGAAGAAAGTTATAAGTTATGCTATGTTCGTGGTCCAGAGGGGATTATTTTAGAATTGGCGGAGAAACTTGGATAAATATAGAATGGACTTTAAAAAGGTTAAAGATTTCTGCTCGTCAGCTTTAACATTATATTATTTATTTAATAAATCGAATAAAGAGTAAAAAATGCCCCGTCATGTGTGAAGGGGCATTTTTTTTAGCTTAGATTAATGCTAATGGAGTGGCTACCAAATAGCTCGTACAGTTAACATACAAATCTTACCTGAGTATGACCAGATACATAACAGTAATCTTCTGCTTTTAATGCTAAAAGAGCAATCCGATGATGATATGAGACTTTCATGATAAACTGAGAGGGTGTTTGTACAATAATAGAGATGGTGCTCCTTGGGTAGTAGGATATATCTGTCGTATTGGTTCCAACTTATTTGTTAAAGAGCAAAGAAAAGAAGTGAAACTTAATCTTTTGAAATAAGAGAACGACCTATAAACAATCCAGTGAAATGAGGAATCATATTGAAAAAAGTAGTTAGTGATGTTGTCCAGTTTCGCGGGAGTCATTACGATTTTGGACTGTATCAGGGAGAGCTGTTAATAGATTCACCTATTCTTGATGCCAGGAAGGAACTATGGAGTCGCTCAGCGCATCGGCATTTGATTGTCGACGTTGAAAAAGTGAAATCGATAATTCAACACTTCAGTCCCGGTATATGGGAGGAGATCACAGGACTTGCTGATGCATTAAAAATGGATGAGGAAACTGCTCTCCGCAACTTTGGCGGCTACTATTTTGAATATGGACAAAGCGGTTGTTCCATCTTAATGGGAAATTCCTTCATGATTCGCAACTACGACAGTGATCCAATCACCTATGAAGGTCGGTATGTCGTTTACGCTCCAAGTGATGGCGGGTACGCGACTATCGGGCCGTCCATGCAGATTACCGGGCGGACAGATGGAATGAATGAAAAAGGACTGGCGATGGGCTATAACTTTATTAACCGCCTCCGTTCTAATGACGGATTTGTCTGCAATATGATCGGTAGGCTTGTCTTGGAGAATTGTGCAACGGTGGATGAAGCTGTATCAATGCTGAAGGAACTTCCCCACCGAATTTCCTTTAGTTATTGTTTAGTAGATGCAACAGGTAAGCAGCTGGTTGTTGAGGCTTCGGCGAGTGAAGTAGTGACTAGAAGTGGGACGATTTGCACGAATCATTTTCAATCATTAACAAAGGAAAACCGAAATCGAATGGATGATTCACTGAACAGGTATGAAGCTATTGATAGGAAGCAATCTAGCATTCAAACCCCTTATGATGCATTTCAGTTATTGAACGACCCGGAACACGAGGTTTTTTCCCATAAATACGGAGCTTGGGCAGGGACGATTCATACCGCTGCGTATTTGCCATCCAAACAGCAAGCCTGGATCGCGTTTGGTGGGAAGCGATTGCCGCTCATACTAGATTTTGATAAGTGGCGGAATGGACAAGATTTTCCAGTCAAACTGATTAAAGGTGAATTGGAGGCAACAAACGGATTTATTAATCGCTGACCTCTCCTTCTTCTTTTACATATGTCTACCATACTAGTATTATGTTGCTAGGCTTATTAACGGCAAAATAATCGATTTTTCTTTATAATAGTTTAAGTCCGCAGTCATGTTTTTGGAGGAAAGGGTGAGCAGCTATGATTGAGTTAACAAATGTTACGAAAACGTACATACAACATAAAACGAAATTCCATGCTGTTGACAATGTAACAATCTCCGTCAAGAATGGGGATATTTATGGAGTGATCGGCAGGAGTGGAGCAGGAAAGTCTACGTTACTGCGGATGATCAATTTATTAGAAATCCCAACAAAGGGTTCGGTCGTTGTCGATGGACAAGACTTAACACAATTAACAGGAAAACAATTACGGCTTGCCCGGCAGTCGATTGGTATGATTTTTCAGCATTTTAACCTTGTTTCCAATAAAACGATTTTGGATAATGTGCTTGTTGCATTAGAGTTAGCCAATTATCCGAAGAAAGAGCGAATGGAACGGGCTCTCGAAGTATTACGTTTTGTCGGCTTAGAAGATCATGCTGCAAAATATCCTAGTCAGCTTAGTGGTGGTCAAAAACAGCGGGTTGCCATTGCAAGAGCTATTGCCAATAAACCGAAACTATTATTATGTGATGAACCGACCTCTTCACTAGATCCGAATACAACCCGAGAAATACTTAGCGTGCTAAGAAAAATCAATCAAGAACTCGGTGTCACGATTGTTATCGTCAGCCATGAAATGGATGTGATCAAAAGCATCTGTAATTTGGTCACCATTATGGACAATGGTAAAGTGTATGAAACGATTGGACTGAAACCGGAAGGAATTGGCGATTCAGATCACACACCTGAATGGTTTTTAAAGCAATTGAGAGAGGATGGAAGTCGTGCCTGAAGTTTTAGTCCAATATCAAGCAGAAATATGGCAATCTATTGGTGAAACATTTACGATGACAGGTGTGTCGTTGTTGTTCGCCATCTTTTTAGGTTTGCCTGTTGGGACCTTGCTTTTTTTAACGAGGAAAGGTCAACTGATGGAAAATCGCATCGTGTTCTCGGCATTGAACTTGTTTGTTAACGTCGTGCGTTCATTTCCATTTTTATTATTTGTTGTATTTCTCATTCCCTTTACAAGATGGTTGATTGGGACTGCGATTGGTACAGCTGCGGCGACCGTTCCTCTAGCGATCATGGCCATTGCTTACTACTCTAGACTAGTGGAACAGTCACTAGTTGATGTGCCAAAAGGTGTCATTGAAGCTGCGGTATCTATGGGAGCTTCCATCCCTAAAATTGTGTTTAAGTTTTTAATAGTGGAAGCTCGTTCTGGCCTCGTCTTAGGGTTAACGACTTCTACAATTAGTTTCATCTCCTACTCAACGATTGTCGGAGTTGTTGGTGGTGGAGGGATTGGTGACTTTGCCATCCGATACGGCTATCAGCAATTTGAAACCGAGCTTATGTTTTACATGATTCTAATCATGATCATTCTCGTTCAGGCCATTCAATTTACTGGTACAACTATTTCTAAGGCAATAGATAAAAGATAATTATTATTTGGAGGCAATATACGTGAAAAGACTTCTTATGTTATTAACAGTTTTACTTATTACTTTAGCAGCTTGTGGTAAGGATGAGGATGAAAATGTATTAAAAGTGGCATCCATTAATCCGCCTATGACCGAAATACTTGAAATTGCTGCTCCTATATTGGAAGAAGAAGGAATTAAGCTGGAAATTGTTAGCGTCAGTGATAATATTCAACCGAATAATGCTGTAGATGCAGGGGAAGTAGATGCCAACTTCTTCGGGCATGGTTTGTGGATGGAAATGTACAACGAAAACAGTGATGGAAATTTAGTTGTTGTAAAACCGATTTATCATGCTACACTTGGCCTTTATTCGAAAAACTATGACTCTATAGAGGAATTACCTGAAGGTGCAACAATTGCAATTCCAAATGATCCTACGAATCGTGGACGTTCGTTAGCTTTCCTTCATGAGCAGGGAGTAATTCAGTTAACAGAAAGTGCAGGAATTTATGGAACAGTCCAAGATATTGAAGAAAACCCAAACAACTATGAGTTCCAGGAAGTAGATTTGCTCATGCTTGCAAGAATGTATGACGATGCCGATGCATCTGTTATGTATCCGTCTTATGCAGCACCGCTTGATTTGTTACCGAGCCGTGATGCACTACTAACAGAAAATCCTATTGATGAATTTGCGATTTCATTAGTGGCAAGAGAAGATAATGTCGACTCAGAACCGATTCAAAAATTGGCAGAGGCGATGACGAGCCAAGCAGTAAAAGACTTTTTAGAGGAAAATTATCCAGAATCCGCTATTCCAGCATTTTAAAAAATCAGCTCAAATAGTATGGAATGAGAAACAAGGTTCAGTCTATCTATTGATAGATACTGAACCTTGTTCTTTTTTTCGATAAATTTTGGAGGATTCTATTATTCTAGTGATTAAACATAGTTTTGCCTGGGTAAAGATGGAGGGAAACATACTATGATTTAGGAGGTAATAGAATGGCTTCAAAAGAACTAGCATTACACGAACAATTAGAAGTCCATGAAGTGCTAATTTTTAAGACATCTTGTTTGACAAAAAGTTCACTATTTGTAGATTTAGTTCAAGATGAGAAGCTAAAAGAAATTGTTGAGGAAGATATAGAGCTATCCACAAAGGCAATTAAAGATTTAAGAAAAGTTCTTGCGGATGCAAGTAAATAATAGAACAGGAGGACGATAAGATGGCTACAAAAAAATCGGAGGAAACAAAAGTTGAACAACAAGACTTGGATATGATTGATGACTTAGCAATCGCTACTGATTTACTTCTTAGTGCCAAATCTGGTGTTAGAAATCTAGCTATCGCAATTACTGAAACAGCTACCCCTTCTGTGAAAAAACTGTTACGACGTGAATTAGATAATGCAATCGACACGCATGACAAGATTGCCCAATATATGATTAAAAATGAAATGTATCATGCATATGATTTAGACGAACAATTGGAACATGATTTGGAAAAAGCAGATAATGCAATAAAATTAACAAAGTAACGTTAAATGAGTTATTGACACTCGAATCGATTGCTTAAGACGAGTTTGTTATTTAAATCGGATTTAGATTAAAGTACGAGCGCCCTATCCTATGTGGATAGGGTTTTTGTAGCTTCAATGAAAAAGAATAAAGGGAAATAGCTTTATACGTTTAATATAGTATTTGAGGGGTTGTTGTTAAAGTAACGAGGCAGGATAGTTGAAGAAGGGGGGATTATTTTGAGAAAAAAACTGTTGATTGTGATTCTAATTAGTATGTTTTTTATTATGGTAGGTTGTAAACCGGAAGAAACGGTTAAAGAAGAAAAATGGGAAGATAATAGCCCGATTTTTACTAATGAGATTGGAGATATGTTTGGTAAGGAAGGTAGTATTGGAATAATTGGTCCTAAAACTGTTACAGAAAATGGACAAAAGTGGATGTGGCATTTTTGGGGAACCGAAGATATATCCAACAAAGAATGGGAAGTAAAAGCCTTTAAACAAGGAGAAGAAGAAGGTATAAATCCAATAACATTTAAAGATGAACATTTAATTCCTCGTGGTGAAGAAATAAACGGACACGCTCGTTCAGCAGTATTGTTTACATCATCAGGGCTATGGAAGTTAAAGGTTTATATTGACGATAAATTTTTCGATGAAATTATTGTAGACATTACTCAAGAATAAAACAATAGTAGTTTATATGAAAAAATTGGAGATATTCCCAAGTATAATTAGATATCAATTCAAACCTTCTTCAAGTAATGGGTAGCTTTAGTTAAAGAAAATTGACATTCCAAAAAGAGGAATTTAGCGAATAAAAAGCTAATCTTTATATGAGGTTCTGAAAATTCTTTGAATTGGTGGATAAAAGACGAATTGTCCGATGGGTGCTTGCTTGCAAGCAAATAATAACCCAGGAATTGAATAAAAAGAGAATTGGGGATTTGCAAATGAGTAATTTGGAAATAAGAAATTTTACGGAATCAGACTTGCCATTATTAGGAGATTTTTATCACCAAGTTACCAAGGAACAAGTCGTTTTCTGGTGGATAGGCGATAAAGAAAATTGGATTAATGTCTTTTGTGCATTTGAAAACAATACTATGGTTGTAAAGGGCCAAGTAAATATTATTAGCGTAATACCAAAAGGACGTCCCAAAACAAGCAAACATTCAATTTACCTTAATTTAAAGAGCTTGCCAGACGTTAATAAAGAAGTATTAAATAAAGTGTACGAACAATTGTATGAACGAGCATTAGAACTAAAAGAAACGTTAAATCCAGATTATAAAACTAATCTATGCGTAGGTAATTTTAAAAATGAAACAGAAAACAATCTATTTTTCACACAAGAAAAAGGTTTTAAATATAAAAATAGTCAATATTCAATGGAAGCAGATTTAAGGAAAGATATTGCAAATGTAGAAATGAAAAGTAATACATTCGAAGTGAACTATTGGAATATGGAAACAACTATAGAAGAAGAAATGTACCTTAAGATTGAAGCTGAAATATGGCCAGATGCATCCCTCGGATTAAAAAGACTTAAAGAATACAAGGAAAATGCTTTATGGACTTCCATAATTGTAAAAGAAAATGGAATTATTTTAGGCAGTGTAATGGTGTGGAAAGAAAATGAAGACAATAACGATATTGGAGTTATCGAAGATTTATTCGTAAGAGAACAATGGCGTAAACAGGGCATTGCAAAATGCTTATTAACAAAGGCTATGATCTATTTAAAAGAACGTGGTTTGAAAAAAGTAAAATTAACTGTCGATGCGACAAATGAAAATGCATTAATTTTATACCAATCAGTTGGATTTAAGATCGTAAGTGAAGAAGTACGATTTTATAAAGTACTTAAATAGAATTTTATTGGAGCTTAAAGGGCGCGATTGTGGAAACTAAGAAAAGAATTGATAAAACTTTTATATAAAAAGTGAACAATACTTCACATAGAATCTCATGAAATACGGATTTGTGAGGTGTTTTTGATCTAACTTTCATTCAAATCAACACTAGTGAGAACAAATACAATTACTTAAGCTCTCGGGTGCATGAGTTAAAGAGGACGATCAAAATTGATCGTCTTTTTCATTCAGAATATCCGATTTTCTTTTCGTAAAATTATGTTGGTATTGAGGTAACAGTTGTTGAAGTAACGGGGCAGGATAGTTGAAGAAGGAAATGGATGTAGAATGTAATTTTTCACAATAATTTAGGAGGAGAGGGAGGAAATGGGGTTATTCGTATTGTTTGCTATTCCAATAGTAGCAGCTGTTTTATGGTTTCTAAATTTAGTAACTCTCATAAAAAACATCAAGGAAAATAGAGATTCGCGTAACCAAATGATACTTGGTACGGTATATACATTCTTCGTGATATCACCGATTATTTATATACTTGCAGAGTTATTTTATAGAGGGGTGCTTTTTTAAACTAACGCGTGCGATTGTGATGTTTCAAAAGTAAATATCTATCTAATCGTAGGGGATGAAATATTTGAATATCATAAAAAACAATGGTTTTGAATTTATTAATTTTATAAGCATAGAAGAGAAGGAAATAAATAGTTATCAACCATTAGCAGGTTCATTTGCGGTACTCAAGTGTGAAGGAAAGTACCTTATTTGTTATAACATTTGGCGTAAACAATGGGAATTACCCGCTGGTCGTAGAGAAGGGGACGAGACTCCTAAGGAATGTGCCATAAGGGAACTTTATGAAGAAACAGGACAAGCAGTAACGGATTTAGAATTTAAAGGTTTATTAAAGGTAAAAAATACAATGAATGGAAACATTAAATTTAATCCAGTTTATTTTACTACTATAGAAAAACTACAACCATTTAAAGTAAACGAAGAAACATTGGAGATTAAACTCTGGGACCTATGTGAAGAAATAGGCTATTTTGATTCAGTAGATATACAGATATTAGAATATGTCTAAAAGATTACTTCAACTAACGGGTGCTTTAATTGAATATCCACAGGTACCGGTTCACTTTACACAAGGGGATCTTTTTTATTTCTACGGGTATGAATTTCTTAATAATCTTACATTGAAGAAGGAGTTATGCATCGAAAGGTAGAAGATGTTTAGTATACCTTTAGGAGTTGATTATGTCGTATATGCTTTTGCTGAGAGGCGAAGGAAATATTGTAAATAAGATAGGACTGGTATTCTTGAGGAGTATGATTTAGGTGCAATTTTACCGTCTCCTTGGTGGAGCTATTAAAAAGGATCATTGGAAGGGGATTAGTTAAATGAAACATAATATCAAAGCAGTATTCATAGACAGAGATGGAACAATGGGAGGAACTGGCCATTTCATTCATCCTAGGGATTTTAATCTATATCCTTATACGATGGAAGCTATTAATTTATTAAAAGAACGTAATATTAAAATTTTTACTTTGACTTTTAGAGGGAGGTTAATATGAGGTTATTTCATGTGAGTGAAGAGGATGATATTCCTATTTTTACACCACGAATACCCAAAAGAAATGATTTAGATCAGCAAAAAGGATTGGTGTGGGCTATTAATGAACAATGTTTACCCAATTATTTAACACCACGTAATTGTCCAAGAGTTACATTCAATTGTAATGAAAACACCACTGAGTATGATAAAAAGACGTATCTTTCATCAGAAACAATCAATCATGTGATTGCTATTGAACATAAATGGTTTGACAGGATGAAAAATACTACATTATATCTATATGAATTTGAGACTACCGATTTTTATTTGCAAGATAGGTGTGCTGGTTATTATGTAAGCGAGAAGGCTCAAGTTCCGATTAATAAAATTATTATAGATGACTTATTTAAGGAACTTATAAATAGAAATGTAGAAGTAAGAATTATTGATAATCTATGGGACTTATGCAATAAAATTCAAAACACCAGTTTTGATTGGTCCATGTGTAGAATGGGTTTTGCTGAGAGAAAAAAATAACAAAACAATAATACATTGGTAAAGGCATTTAATATCTAAAAAGGATAGAAAGGATGAGTTACGAATGGCACAAATCAAAGTGTATGGTCTTAAAGAAAGTTTAACCCCAATAAGGCAAGAGTTATCAGAGGTAATTCATTCTTGTGTAATGGATGCATTCGAGTATCCAGCGGAAAAGAAGTTCCATCGCTTCTTTCCGATGAACAAAGAAGACTTTATGTATCCTAATGATAGAACAGAGGCTTATATCATCATTGAAATTAGTATTTTTGAAGGTAGGACAATAGATAGTAAGAAGAAATTAATAAATCTATTATTTGAACGAATTAACAACGAGTTAAATATATCTAATCAAGATGTTGAAATCACTTTATTTGAAACACCAAAACATAATTGGGGAATTAGAGGAGTACCAGGAGATGAACTTACACTAAATTATAAAGTTAATGTGTAAATTAGATCTGTAATTAGAAGGTGTTTTTAAATTAAGTTTTACTTTTGACACACTAAAGGATGTGACTCAATGAGGCTTGCCATTCAATTAATTGTAATGATTTTTTTAAGCCTTTTCTTCACAATGAATACATCTGCAAACTCTCCAGAAGAAATTGAAGTGTCGAATGGAGAAATAGTGAAGGTATTCTTTGAACAACGCGCTAAAGGTTACCGATATGAAGTTGAATTTGAGAATGGTCATAGATACTTTTATGAACAATCAGAAGATGCTGGTTATGGTGGTGGCACTTATGAATTAACAGGTGAAGAGATGATGTTGGCAAGAGAGGCTATCGATAAATATGAGGAAATAAATGGAGATGCTACCATACCTAGTAATAATGCATCTAAATATCTGTTAGGCATCGTATTATTTTTAATTGGTTTATTAGGGGCAATCTTCCCGCATGCTACTTGGTATCTAGAAATTGGTTGGAAACTACGTGATGCGGAACCAAGTGAGTTCGCATTAATTGCAAATCGAGTTGGTGGTATCTTAGTTGCGATAGTTGGAATATTTGTTTTCTTATAATTAGTCAATTTCGCTAACAGAGGCGCAATCTTTACTCACACTTGCACTTATTCCAATTGGGTAAACGAAGTGGATTTCCAATATTAAAATACATGTCAATTTGAATGAAGAGTGTGGTGAGAAAGGACGAGAGGCACGTTATCACGACCGATATATATCAAACTAGTAATGATATCGGTCATGAGACAGGTTGTCACACCCAATTTGGATGAAGAGTGTGGTGAGAAAGGACGAGAGGCACGTTATCACGACCGTTATATATCAAACTAGCAATGATATCGGACATGAGACAGGTTGTCACACCCAATTTGAATGAATAGTGTGGTGAGAAAGGTCGAGAGGCACGTTATCACGACCGATATATATCAAACTAGCAATGATATCGGACATGAGACAGGTTGTCACACCCAATTTGAATGTAAGAAGTGGTGGGAAAGGTCGAGAGTACCGCTATCACGACTGTTATCTTAATTGCATACTTCATGAACCAATGCCTATTCCTTAGTAGAGGAATAGGCCTTTTTGTTTATAACTTACTAAATTAGTAGGACCTTCTCTTCGTTTGTCGATATTTACCGAAAAAAGAGTTTTGTTTTTAGAAGTGGAGGGAATATGGAAATGCATTGATATTTGAATTGAACTTCTTAAGGAGGAGAATGAATTGTTGAAAAAGAGATTGCTATTTTCATTGTTGGCTAGTTTGCTCATCCTTTCAGGCTGTGCCGGCTTCCAGACTGATAACACTACGGAAGTGGATGCAGAGGGCAAGGTAGTCGTTGATTTTTGGACGTTTTGGGGGTCGGAAATTAGACGACCAGTAATTGAGAAAATTGTCGATGATTTCAACAATTCTCAAGACAATATTGTCGTTAAGCATACATTTGTACCTTGGGGAGATATTTGGACGAAAGAACTTGCAGCGATAGCAGCGGGAGATCCACCTGATGTCGTCATCAATGACATTAATGCAACTGCTGTCCGTGGTCAAAAGAAACAAGCGATGAACTTATCGCAGTTCTTGGAGAAGGACGATATTTCTGAACGCTTCTATCCGGGGCTTTGGGAAGCAACATTACATGATGGAGATTCATATGGAATTCCATTTAATACCGATACACGAATTCTCTATTACAACAAAGAAGCGTTTAAAGAAGTAGGCTTAGATCCGGAACAACCGCCGACAACCTGGGAAGAGCTTAAAGAGTATGCAGCGAAGTTGGACAAGAAGAATGGCGATACATATGAACGAGTAGGATTCTATCCGCTTTTCGGTATTAGCTATGACGTCTGGATGCTGAACGGAAGCGGTCAAAACTTTGTAAGTCCTGAAGGTGAAGTACAAATTGATACAGAGACTAACCTTGAAACATTGAACTGGTTGGTGGACTGGAAAAATCAATATGGTGAGAATGTTGTTAATTCCGTAAAGTCTCAAATCGACAGTCAACAAGCAAACCCGTTCTTCACAGGCAAATTAGCTATGTTCATCAACACACCAACGTTCTATACGCAAATCCGAGATTATGCACCAGATCTCGATTTCGGTGTAGCGATGCTTCCTGAAAAAGAGGAAGGCAACGGACACACGAGCTGGGGCGGCGGTTTTGTAGCCGAGATTCCCGAAGGCTCCAGTCATCCAGAAGAGGCATGGGAGTTCATCAAGTATTTGACGGATAAAGAAGCGCAGGAATACTGGGCTGTCAAAAACTATGACAATGTAGCAAATATGGAAGCAGCAGAAGCGGCGGCGAAAAGTTCAGAAATGCCTGAGAAGGATCAGGTTGTATACCAGATGGCCGTTGATAATATGCAAAACACATTGCTTACTCCATACCCGCTATTGGCACCTGATTTTCCGAATTTGTTGAATCCAGAAATCGATAATGCCCTCTTAGGTAAGAAGAAACCAGAGCAGGCTTTGAAGGATGCCCAAGCTGCGGTTGAGAAGTTAGTGGAAGAAAATAAGTAAAAGAAAAGGAGAGTAGTACTCCTCCGGGCATATCCGGAGGGCCGTGTTGCTCTCTAACTTTATACTTAGTTAAGCGTAAAACTCTAATGGTAAGTACAAAAAAGACAACCAGAAATATGTAGGGGAGTTTGAGAAATGAAAAGGAAAAAGTTCAATTATAAGCGACAGGAAGGGCTTGCAGGTTACGTGTTCGTCCTTCCGTGGATCATCGGCTTCCTACTATTTACGGCTGGACCGCTCCTATTTTCTTTAGTCGCAAGTTTTACCAATTACAATATTACATCTCAGATGGACTTTGTCGGAACGCAAAATTACGAGAAATTACTATTTGATGACCAACTCTTTTGGACATCCCTTTGGAATACCCTTTACTACGTGGCGTTCTCTGTTCCTTTCACGACAATTGGAGCTATTTTCCTTTCCGTTCTTCTTAATCAGGACATACCGGGTCTTCGTTTTTTTCGAACGATCTATTACTTGCCGGCAGTGCTTTCTGGTGTCGGAGTATATCTCTTATGGATGCAGCTGTTAGATCCGAGTACGGGATTAGTCAATTTGGTATTAGGGTGGTTAGGCATCGAAGGTCCGAACTGGCTATTCGATCCGGAATGGACGAAACCATCACTTATTTTCATGAAGCTTTGGGGAGTAGGCGGGGGAATGCTCCTTTACTTGGCGAGTCTCCAAGGGGTTTCGAAATCTCTCTATGAGGCAGCGCAAATCGATGGGGCGAGGAAGTGGCAACAATTCCGCTATATTACGCTCCCGATGATTACTCCTGTCATCTTTTTCGATGTTGTAACAAGCTTGATTGGCGGCTTTCAAATTTTCCAGGAAGCATATGTCATGTCGAACGGAACTGGAGGGCCTGTAAACTCCTTACTATTCTATAACTATTACATGTGGAATAAAGCATTCAAGGTGTTTGATATGGGCTATGCAATGGCTATGTCATGGATTCTATTCATTATCGTCTTCATCCTGACGATGATTAATCTTAAACTTGCTCCACGTTGGGTGCATTACGAAGGGGAGGCGAAACGATGAAAATATCTTACTTCGACAGTATGAAAAATCGGGAAAAGCTGTTTAAGGTAGGCATCTTCGTCCTGCTTTGTTTCGGGAGTCTTCTATTCCTGTCCCCTTTATGGTGGATGATTTCAACTTCATTGAAAACAATGAAGGAAGTGATGAGTTTTCCACCGACGTTCTTCCCGGAAGAATGGAAGTGGGACAACTACATCCGAACGTGGGAAGCTGCCCCGTTTGTCACGTATACAATGAATACATTAACTATCACTATCTTGGTTGTGTTAGGACAAGTATTTGTTAATTCTTTTGTAGCATATGGTTTCGCGAAAATCCCATTTAGAGGGCGTAACGTCCTGTTTGCTATCGTACTTTCGACGATGATGATCCCGGGATTCGTCACGCTTATACCGCAATATGTGGTTTTTGCCAACCTGGGCTGGCTTAATACATATTACCCTCTCGTAGTGCCAGCATTTTTCGGGAGTGCATTCAACATCTTTTTGTTACGGCAGTTTTACTTGACCATTCCGAATGAATTGATTGAAGCAGCAAGAATAGAAGGTGCGAGCCATTTTTATATTTGGCGAAAGATCGGTATTTCATTGACGAAGCCGGCACTAGCAACGGTTGCGATTTTTTCTTTCAATGGAGCATGGAATGATTTTCTCGGACCACTTCTTTACGTGAATGATGAGAATCTGTATACATTGCAGCTTGGACTTCAGGTGTTTAAAGGTGAAATGAGTACACAGTGGAACTACTTGATGGCTGGGTCTCTGCTAGTCTTATTGCCGGTCATACTGTTGTTCTTCTTTTTCCAAAAGTACTTCATTCAAGGGATCAATTTGCAATCGGGTGGAAAATAATCGATTGGAATATAGCAAGTTAATCTGGATGAATATTAGGTCATATAGGGGTTGCTGAGGCAACTCTTTTTCTTTTGAGCTCGGGGTATATAGAGAGTCACCGCCATGTATATAGTTGTTATTATGAAAGGAAATAATTGCTACTTAACAATGGAGATTTTATACCGAAATTAATAGTGTATAGCTTCAAAGGGGGAACAGAATATGCTTAAAAAAGGAATAATGCTTTTCATTGGTATTGCTATGCTGCTTTTAATCATTGGATGCAGTAATGAAAATGACGCAGAAGCAAATAAACCAACTGAAGTACATTCAGGTGAAGAGGTAACAGAAGTGGAAGAATCGTCATCAATAGATTCACAGACGGCGGAAGGTAATGAGGAAAAGGAAATACAGATACTTCCGGAAGAGCATCAAATTGAAGAGAATGCAGAATTCACGAATATTGGGCAATGGAAAGTTACCGATTCACGTGATGCGAATCAAACAATTCAATTGGTGAAGCAAGTAAACGTAAATGAAAGCCATGAATTCGGTGGACTACGTGTAGAAATAAAGAATGTGAATATTATTAAATTCATTGACCCGCAAATTGGTATTGATAAATATTCAAAAGTAAAGGTAGAAGAAGGAAAACCTTTATACGGTATTGAGATTACATATGTTGCGGAAGATGTACGCCCGTCCGCATCGGATCTTTCTCCAATTTCGTATCCGGGAATATCTAAAATAGTAACGAGTGAAGGTCAAGAAATCATTCAATACGTACCAGATTCAACAGATGAGACGATGTGGGAAGAACCAGATAATTTTGAAAGTAGTGCTACTATTGTAGGTAGTGATTATGTATCCAATATTATTTCACTCCTAGAATATGATACAGCCGATGATTTATCTTGGATAGAGTTAGATCTAGGTGGAATGAGTACCGATGGAGGGTATGTAGAAGAATACAATGTAATTTATTTAGAAGCAATGGGTCCTACAGTTAGGGTTGAGTTTTAAGTTAAGATGAGTCAATAAAAATAGTTCCAGTTTCCAAAACGAGAAACTGGAATTTTTTTCTGTTCCCATAGTCTTTATCATTTTTTAAAATTTCAATATTTTGTTATGATGTACTTGGTAAGGAAGTTAATTAGCAGAGGGAGTGGATAAAAAATGGAATACATAACACTGAATAATGGGTTGGAAATGCCAATTGTAGGTACGGGCACAAATACGTATGGGAAAGAAAATAATGAATATAACGGTGCTATAAAAAATGATATTCCTGAACTTGTTTCAGCGCTTGAGTTAGGATACCGATCAATAGATGGTGCCATTTCGTATCGAAACGAAGCGCTTGTCGGAAGAGTGTTAGCAGAAAGCAATGTGCCTCGTGAAGAGCTATTCATTACGACGAAGGTTCCAGCTGCTGAAGAGTATACTTCATCAAAGGAAGCTACTCGTGCAGCAATTGATAACAGTCTGAAAAACTTTCAAACAGACTATCTCGACTTGCTTCTTATTCACTCCCCGATTGAAGACAAAGAGCTACTAAAAAATACGTGGGAAGTTTTTGAAGAATATTACGAGGCAGGTAAACTAAAAGCAATCGGCGTTTCAAACTTTCAAAAACATCATCTCGATCAATTGAAAGAATTCGCTAAAGTGAAGCCAGCTGTGAATCAAATACAAATTAACTTAAAAGAACCTAACCATGAACTCCTAGCTGTATTAGAAGATGAAGGTATTACACCTGTTGCGTGGGGACCGATGAAAACGGAAGCTCACCAAAAAGAAGTGTTGGATGAAATCGGGAAAGTTTATAACAAAACTGGTTCCCAAGTCTTATTAAGATACCAAATCCAACGTGGTATCGTCGTTATTCCGAAATCACACAACCGTGATAACCAAGCTGCTAATTTAGATATTTTCGATTTCGAATTAACTCCAGAAGATGTGGAAAAAATTAAAAACTTATAATTCGTTAGCCTTCATAATAAGTTTCTCCATTTTATTTAACTTAGGGAGGATTAATACAACAATAAGATCGCCAATACGGCGGTCTTTTTTTATTTGTTTAGGTCGTATGTAAAAAAAGATTTGGATAATTTTTGTCAAAATGGAATTTTTTATTCGATTTTTAGTGCGCCTGTACTAAAATAATAAAGAGACACAATTACTAAAAAGTAATGTACTCTTTGGAGGTTTATATGTTTTATGATGAAGATAAGAAAATGTTTTATTTTACGTTAACTTGTTATGTTTGTAAAAAAACTTATAAAGCATATGAAGGTTCACCATCTTATCAACTAGCTAAGAAAAATAGGACTAAAACTTATTGTTGCGAAGATTGTAATAATAAAATACGTTATGAAGCTATTAAAAATTTTTTTGGATAATGGAAAAGTTGCAGGTATCGGATCTACTTCCCAAGTGGATCTTTTTTTGATGCAGGAGTTCATCATTAGTAGGTAGAAATAATCATGTAAATCGATAATGGAGTTGGTTATATGAGTAGGCCTTTGCTGAGGGCAGAAGGGATTATCATAAATGAAAATAGGACAGAAATTCTGGTGCAATGTGATGTAGATGAAAGATTTTATCGTCTTCCTGGTGGAACGATTGAATTGGAAGAAACAGCGGAGGAAGCGATAAAACGAGAGCTGATAGAGGAATTCGAACTATCTGTTGATATCGGAGAACTTGCCTGTGTGAATGAAAGCATTATTCAATATGATGGTAGGAAGCAACATCACTGCACGTTAATTCATTGGTGTTCCATTCATGAGAAAATAGAGCATGATTTAATCCATAATGAGAATCCGAATGTAAAACTTGTTTGGCGGACAATTTCTCAATTAAGTGAAAGGCCATTTTATCCAGAAGGAATTTTGGACGTTGTGGTGGAGAATAGCAATAATATATCACATATTAAAATTCGAAAAAACTATGATTAAGCTAGAGGGCAGCTACCCTTCTTATTGAAATAGTACGTTGTTTTGGAGGGAGTAGGATGGTAAAAATACTAGAATTAGCTAGCAACGAAATAGTACAACAAGTATCCGAACTTTATATGCAAGTTTGGAAGAGTGAAGATTTATCCATAAAAGAACGGATTTTAAAACATAGTACATATGAGGGTTTTCGAGGCTTTATAATTATGACTGAAGAAGATAGGGTTATAGGCTTTGCATATGGCTATACTTCATTACCCGGCCAGTTTTATCACGAGTTACTTGCAAAGGAATTGAATGAAGAAGAATACAAGCTTTGGCTACAAGATTGTTTTGAATTTGTGGAATTAGCAGTCCATCCGTCATTTAGAAAAGAGGGCTATGGAAAAATGCTAATTACAAAACTATTAGAAGACGTTAACAATAAAACTACCATATTAACAACACAAATGGATAACACTTCCGCACGTTCCCTATATGAATCTTTGCAATGGAAAGTATTAAAAGCCCCTTTTTATCCAGGAAATTCGAAAGAGCCATATGTGATCATGGGGAAAGAATTAAATTAGGCTTTATTTTACAAAAGGATATCCCACCATAATGATCTCCTGTTAACAGGGGATTTTTTTTAGCGAAAATATTATGTCTTAAGCATTATCCCTTGACGTATGCTGTATAGAATGGCTAAATTACATTAAACAGATTGAGTTACTTTGTATTAAGGGGGAGAGTTACATGACAGAAAAAGATTCGTCCATTAGCTGTGCGATTCCCAATGAATCTAGCAATGATTCATCCGAGAAGCCAGCAGAAATAAAAGCAGACGGTTCGTTTAACCGGCAAACGAATCGATTTACAACTCCGTTTGGCAATAATCTTGGTGAGTTACCTGTTGAGGCAGGACGTTATCGGTTGCTTTGGTCGGCTGCATGTCCGTGGGCACATCGCGCTGTTATTGTTCGAAAAATTCTGGGATTGGAAAACACGATTAGTGTAGGGAAAGTAAGTCCCCTAAGGCCAAGAATAGAGCGGGTTGATTGGGAATTTTCCTTAGATAAAGATAGTGTAGATCCTGTATTAGGTGTTCAGTATGTAAGTGAAGTTTATTTGAATGCTGATTCGGACTATGCAGGTAGACCAACAGTTCCAGTAATGGTCGATCTTGAAACGAAAAAAGCAGTAAACAATGATTATTTTAAGCTGACAAACTATTTCGAAACAGTATGGTCTCCATTCCATAAGGAAAATGCACCAGACTTATATCCAGAAGATCTGCGTGAGGACATTGATACATTGAATGAAATGATTTTTCATGATGTAAACAATGGCGTGTACAAATGTGGATTTGCCCAATCGCAAGAAGCATATGAATTAGCATATGATACATTGTTTGCTAGATTAGATGAATTAGAGGAACGCTTATCAACGCGTCGTTTCTTATTCGGGGATATTATTACTGATTCCGATGTGCGTCTATATACAACATTGGTTCGCTTCGATGCTGCTTACTATACGGCATTCCGAACGAACCGAAACTTAATTCGAGAGTTTACGAACTTATGGGGCTATGCGCGTGATTTGTATCAAACAATTGGGTTTGGTGAAACGACTGATTTTGACTCGATAAAACGCCATTACCACCTCTCGATTACGATTGATCCTGGAAAAGGGGAAGTGATGATACTTCCGAAAGGACCTGATACATCTGTATGGTTAACAGAACACAATCGCGAAAAGCTGAGCAATCATAAAGAAAAGTTTTTAATAAAAGGATAGGGGACAGCAAAAATGATTATTCGTGATGCAAAAATAAAGGAACTGGATTTTATCCGCGAACAACGCGTAGCGGCATATGTAGAGCATGCTGCAGTTATTCCAGATGCACATTGGGAAGCACTAAAGCAGGCAATCTCTTCCGAAGCGGATCGTCAACCTGGTGTGGAATTGATAGTGTGTGAAGTGGAAGGGGAAATCGTCGGGAGTGTTGTGTTGTTTCCAGCAAAAACGGATGCATATGAAGGCCAAGTAGAGGAGTTAGATTACCCAGAAATTAGAATGCTTGCCGTCACTCCTGAAAATCGTGGAAAAGGCATCGCTTCCGCTTTAATTGCAGAATGCATTAAACGGTCCAAAGCAAAAAATTACCAATACATCGGATTACATACAGGCGAGTTTATGGAGCAGGCAATACAGCTTTATACAAAACACGGCTTCGAGCGCTTACCACAGTATGATTTTGTCCCTGCAGACGATGGGATTGTCGTTAAAGCGTTTCGGTTGGCGATTTAGTGTTTGCCTAACAAAAAAACGATTAGAAGAGTTGAATATACCTTCACAAGCAGTCCAATTAATTTCGGACTGCTTGTTTTGTGGCCAACATAATAAAAGGGATACATATATGTTAATATAATAGCAATCATGTAAACTAGCATATGTAAATAAAGTGCACGTTCATTCAAAAGATATAAATAGAAAAAAGTGAGGATATGGATGCTAAAATCAGAACTAAAAGCAATCGATTATAATGCTGTAGGAAAACATAATGTAAATAATGATTTAATTGAACGAATGTTGGATCATATAGGTTCTACTGACCCCGAGTTGAGAGATACACTGATTTTTAATACACTTGGAAAATTGATTATAGAGGATTATTTAACAGACAATCAAATGGAACATATCATCGAAGTGTGCCGCAAAAATTTGTTTTTGGGGATTGAAGAAAAGGAAAGTGATTTCGTTTTTACCCGTTCTTTTTCCTCTTTGGTTATTGCACTCATCTTAGAAAAGGATAGACAAAGTCCATTTCTTCCGAGGGACATTACCATTAAGGTAATAGAGGAAAGTATGGAGTATTTGAACCTTGAAAAAGATATCCGTGGCTATGTGGAAGGAAAAGGTTGGGCACATAGTATTGCACACGGAGCAGATTTATTAGCTGCGGCTGTCAGACATCCAAGTTTTAATAATGATTTATTTGTTGATTGTCTTGCAGCCGTTAAACAATGTCTATTTAAAGAGACTACAACTAATACTCCTTATGTGGATGATGAGGAAGAAAGACTACTATTTGTCTTGGAAGCACTCATAGACAAAGGTCTTCCAATTAGTGAATTAGAAAATTGGATTGTAGATGTCTCGGATACTCTTGAAGAATTAAAAAGAAATGAAGGATATAGTTTGAATTTTTTCTGGAAAAAGTCCAACATGATAACTTTCTTGAGAGGGTTATATTTCCGTCTGATGTATAGAGGTGAGTTTCCAGAGTTGAGGACAAGTATTGCGGATTTTCTGAAACAATGGCATAACCAATTATATAGTCCAAATGAGTGAAATGCTTTACTTCAAGAAGAAGTAAAGCTTTTTTCTTAAGGGATATGTAGTCTTTTAGATTTAAAGTGACATAACTGTATAATAATGAAACCTTAATTTTTCTAAAACGTACCTAAGTCATTGAAAAATTTAGATAAGTAAATGAAAGGAATGAAGACGTGAAAAAAGGTTGGGGAGCATGGTGGATTGCGACTATTTTTTGGTTTGTGCTTTTTGTAATAGGGACCGTTTTTGTTTGGGTCAGAGATGTCGATGGTGCAGGTGTTACGCAAACCCCGTTGCTTAAATTGGTGGCATTTATCGTTTTATTAATGGCGTTTATGATCCCATTGGCTATTCAGGTTGTGTGGCTAATTGTTAAATTAAGAAAGAGTAATAGTGAAAAAGTAAACGTATGAATCGTTTCATATGTATGGAACAAACGGGCTAGTAACTTGAATAAGATTATGAAGAGATGAGGAGAAAAAATTGTTTCCAACATTAGAAACCAATCGGTTGCTTTTAAGAGAAATAACGAAGGAAGATGCTGAGGGCATATTCGCTTGTTTTTCTAATGAAAAAGTAACTAGATATTATGGTCAAGAGACTCTACACAGTATAGAACAAGCGGAATCTTTTGTTGATTTCTTTGCAAATAGCTATAAAGAAAAAAGAGGAATCCGTTGGGGAATTGAAAGAAAAGGAACTCAAGGAATTATTGGAACGATTGGTTTCAATGCTTGGGCACCAAAACACAAACGAGCAGAAATAGGATATGAACTTGATCCCGAACATTGGAGAAAGGGTTATGTATCGGAAGCTGTATTAAAAGTGATGGAGTATGGTTTTGATAACTTAGGTCTTACCCGTATTGGGGCTGTAGTTTTTAAAGATAATGAAGCTTCTTCTAATTTGCTCCTCAAAGTGGGATTTCAACAAGAAGGCATTCTAAGGGATTATATGTATCAAAATGGAGATGCATATGATACATATGTTTATTCGTTATTAAAAAATAACAGGAGATTTTCAATGGAGTGAAGAAGAAATTAATTAAATAATATTTTTGGGGGATTTGTTTGAATAAAATTCTGTTGCATATAGAAGGTCTTGCGGTCTTAGTGTTAAGTCTTTATTTTTACGGTTACGGGGAATTTAGTTGGCTATTGTTTTTTGTCTTATTATTAGCTCCTGATATTTCTATGCTTGGTTATTTAATTAATAATAAGATTGGTGCAAGGGTTTATAATCTTTTTCATACATACACCATAGTGATAATTGTTATTTTCTGTGGAGTATTATTTGAGAATCAAACGGTTTTAGCAATCGGTTTAATATGGTCAGCTCATATTGGTATGGATAGAATGTTTGGATATGGATTAAAATACCCAACGGATTTTAAAGACAATCATCTGAATCGTGTATAAAAACTAGATATTTTCATTAACTGGGCTTTACTTCAAAAAGAAGTAAAGTTTTTTATTGAATAGGAGAAAATGAGTATCTTTAAGGGGTCTCTTCTAAAGAGGCTCCAATTTTTTCGCAAAATGTGTCAACCTATAAATAAAAATAGGTTGACATATAATCAGTTTTCTCATTATTCTTATTGTATGTTGAAAGGAGGTTAAGGGTATTGAAGAGGAAGTTATCAACGGTTGATATTAGTTTAGTAGGAATGTTTGTTGCGTTAATGGCAATCGGCGCAAATATTACCTCGATTGCACCTTTTATGGTTGTTGGTGGGGTTCCGATCACATTGCAAACTTTTTTCGCGATTTTGGCTGGTTCCATTTTAGGTAAACGACTTGGTGCAATTAGTATGTGTGTGTATGCATTTGTTGGCTTAGTAGGTGTCCCTGTATTTGCAAAATTCAGCGGAGGGTTTACTCATTTATTTAGTCCGACTTTTGGTTTTATCGTTTCATTTATTTTTACGGCATATGTAACAGGATTAATCATCGGGAAAAATAGAGGACTTCATACATATATCATTGCATCGCTCCTTGGGATGTCGATTAATTACCTTTTCGGAACAAACTGGATGTATTTTTCTTATAAATTTTGGGCGGAAGCGCCAGAAGGATTTACGTATTCACTGGCATGGTTGTGGATGATTGTCCCGTTACCAAAAGATATTGCGCTCGCGGTTGGAGCAGCGATATTTGCTCATCGCTTTGAGCGGACGTTTGTAAGTCGGGGGTATTTTGCGAGTTTGAAAAAAACGTTTAAATAGATAGGATGGGGAAAACTGATGAGTAGATGGAAGGAATTAGCTTTACAAGTAATAGACGGATATGAATTAAGTAATGATGAGGCGTTGGATATTTTACACTCTCCGGATGAAGAATTACTAGAGCTGCTACGGGGTGCATACGTCATTCGTCATCATTACTATGGGAATAAAGTGAAGTTAAATATGATTATCAATACAAAGTCAGGACTTTGTCCGGAAAATTGTGGCTACTGCTCGCAATCTAGTATTTCAACTGCGCCAATTAAAAAATATCGAATGATGGATAAGGAAGAGATTTTGAAAGGAGCGGAAAAAGCTCATCAATTGAAGATTGGGACTTATTGTATCGTGGCGAGTGGACGTGGACCTAGTAATAGGGAAATAGACCATGTCGTTTCAGCAGTAAAAGAAATTAAGGAACAATATGATTTGAAAATTTGCGCCTGTCTAGGAATCTTAAAAGAAGAGCAAGCAAAAAAATTAAAAGAAGCAGGTGTGGATCGCTATAATCACAACATCAATACGTCCGAAAATCATCACGATAGCATTACAACCTCACATACGTATCAAGATCGAGTGAACACAGTGGAACTTATTAAAGAACAAGGAATTTCACCTTGTTCTGGAGTAATTGTGGGAATGAGAGAAACAAAGCAAGATGTGGTAGACATGGCAACAAGCTTACGCGCCTTAGATGCAGACTCCATACCAGTCAATTTCCTGCATGCCATTGATGGAACACCTTTGGAGGGGACTAACGAGCTTAATCCACGTTACTGTCTGAAGGTACTGTGCCTCATGCGTTTTATCAATCCAACGAAGGAAATACGAATCTCAGGAGGAAGGGAAGTAAACTTACGAAGCTTACAACCACTAGGCCTCTTTGCAGCAAACTCCATCTTCGTAGGTGATTACCTCACAACAAGTGGCCAAGAAAGCACCGCAGACCACAAAATGCTCGAAGACCTTGGCTTCGAAATCGATTGGGACATGGGGTCAGGTTCACTGTCCCAACAAAAAGAATCGATTACAAATGGTTAGGGCGGAATAGGTACTTCTTTTTGTAAGTACCTATCTTTACTATTGAAACATCATTGTTTGGTGAGCTAGTGATCTCGTTTTTTTAGTGTCCTAGCAAGCTCTGAATAACATCAATAGGAGTGCTGCATAACTGTGGCGCCCTCCTATTGATGAATTTTCTTATTGATACCTGCTCGATGACTTGTCACTTAAGAATCGTGACTCTTAAAGTTGATAGATATCTATCAATCCTTACTTTGTGAGTTTTTGTTTTGTTATCGCTTGATGCAGAATTTTGGGTCGTGGTTATGTTGCACTTGCCGATTTTGTTCCTAAAAACATGTTAATCAACTGCTCCAGTTCGCATAATTTCCACTTTTATATTTGGCGTTATGTTTAGTGCTGAATATTTTTGTCTTAAATCTTCCTCAGTCAAATGGGAATATTCTCTAACACTTCTTATTTTTCTTCCGATGCCAATGGGATCCGTATTTAAATTTTTTAATTCCTCAAGTATATAACCAAATTCTTTGCTTAGGACTTCACCAATTAGTTGCTCCATACTGTTTAGTGAATCTTTGTTTTTCAAAGAAATAGAGGGTTGAAATTCTAATGTTGAAACGGATATCGTTGCATTTAAATTAACAAATTCTTCGTTCTTTATTTCAATGTTTCCTTTATACTTTATCGGATGAAGTGTGATCTTATAAATATCACTTTTAGGATGGTTGAGTTTTGCCATACCTCTTATCTCTAGTTCAACAGCAGGTATCTCTAAAGTTATATCACCTAAAAAAGCATTATTATTTGTAAATAGTTTTAGGTAAAAGGTGTTTATCAACGAAATAGACCCGACAATTTTATCATCTTTGAATAATGCAACACCACCTATAGAAGGTGCATCACCATTTGCATTTGTAATCATGGGTAGTGTAGGATCGATACCAATTTCATATAGTGTAGTGATAAAGTCATGTAAGTTGGAGTTGACTAACATTTCTTTCTTTTCGTGTTTATCCAATAGTTGATAGATATAGGATCCCATTTCGGGATATTCTTCATAGTTTGTATTGTTAATCGTTTTCTCAGCATTATCAGTAAGGGCCAAAAAGATTAATGAACCGATACTACTATCTCGTTGCAATGTATCCAGAAAAGAAGCAATTCCCACTGTTTCTGCCATATTTTTATTAAACAGTATGGTCCTTAATTGACCATACGTAATGTCATGGCTTGTCTGTTCCTCTAGTTTTTGTCTGATTTGTTTACTAGTCGTTCCGTCAGCTGAAAGGGTTACACTGGTCTTTTCTTCTTTTCGGTCAAATTGTAACAAACTGATAGTGCCTTTGTATGTATCGTCATCAAGCAAGTCATAACCAATAATCGTTGAAATCCCTTGCATTTCTATTATTTTTTCAGGTGCCATGCATGCAGTACAAAGAAGAGAACACAGCAGAATAAGAATTTTTTTCATTTCCTCAACTCCGTCTAGTACGAGTATTGAATTTTGATCTTATAACGGTGATTCCATACAAGAAAATCGGATAGATAAACCAAAGGAAAAATCCAGTTTTGCCAATTTGATCAAATAAATAATTATTATCTACTCTTTTAGTAATAAAAAAACTGCAGATAAAAATGACAATAGAGATGATCAATATCCCATATTTTTGTTCTATATGAAAAATTTGTTTAATACCCTTGGAAGAAATATATAGAGTAATACATAGGTTTGGAAAGATAACTAAAATCCATAAGGGAACCGCAACAAATTCAAAACGTTCAATAAACGGAAAACGGACAGTACTAATCATACTGACAACTGGCCATATATTCTTTTCTAATTCTTTAGCGCTAAAAAATAATATAGAGACTACAGTTACTATTAAAACAAGAATGGTCGTAAACCAGACTGCTATTTGACTAAAAAGTTGAAGTTTATTTTTTTCCTTTATATATGGAAAAATAAAAAGCAATGTTTCGAAACCTATCATTGTAAAACTGCTCTTAAAAATTCCTTTCATAATTTCTGAAGGTGTTGCCGTCATTATAGGTAAAATCCTAGTTAAGTTTATGGATTGAAGTGGTTGGTAAACAACAAATAATAGCCATATAGTCATTAAAAAGGATAAGAAGCATACACCGGTCACTACTCTGAATCCACCTGATACAGCATAAATGGTTAACATTAATAAAGCCAAAATCCCGACCCATTCATAGACTCCTTCATATCCCCATATTAGTGATACCTCGACATAACTAATCGTAATGGAATAATATACGGCAATAAAGTAAATGACAATAAGGAAGTTGAAAATACTACCAATCAAGCGCCCAAAAATATGAACATGAATTTCAAATAGTGTATCACCTTCATTTTTATTTAGAATAGCTATCATTAGCCATGTAATTAAGCTAATAAATAGCCCAGAAAGTAAAATGGATATCCAAGCATCTTGTTTTGATTCTAGAAATATAATTCTTGGAACTCCAAGAATCCCCATACCTATTTGCGAAGTGTGTATGATGAAAAAAACCATAAAAGCGTTAATAATACGTGTATTTGATTTCATTCTGCACCTCAAGATTCATCAAAATCTGTAGAATTTTTTAATCGCTTCTTAAGGCGAATGGAGTCTTTTGGACGATTTACTAACGGTCGTCTCATATAAAGATGGTGGGGGAGACGTATTAAAAAATATTGCAAGTCTTTCATTATTAGCGGATATAGAGGTGCAAGATATGGTTTATTTAAAGAAGTTAATTTTAACAAGTGAACCATGAGAATACATATACCGACTATGATTCCATTTAATCCCCAAACACCCGCTAAAATAATGATTGGAAATCTAGCAATTCTGATAGCAGTGCCCATTTCATAAATAGGAGCGGAAAATGCTCCTAATGCACTAAATGCCACAATAATAATTAAAATATTGCTAGTTAACCCTGCCTCAACCGTTGCTTGGCCAATAACAATTCCTCCTACAATTCCCATTGTTTGTCCAACTTTTGAAGGTAGACGAGCCCCAGCTTCTCTAAGTAACTCAATTAAAATTTCTAGTAAGAGTGCTTCTAATAAGGGTGGAAAAGGAACTTGTGAACGTGATTGTCCAATGATAATTAACAATTTAGATGGTATAAGTTCAAAATGATAAGTCATGGTAGCCACATATATGGCTGTTAAAAAAAGAGATCCTATCATAGCAATAATTCGGATTAAACGAATAAAAGTACTTAAAGACCATCTCAAATAGATATCTTCTGTTGATTCGAAAAATGAGAAAAAATTAGCAGGCCCAATTATACCTACTGGGCTACCATCTATTAAAACTCCAATTCTGCCGTTTAAAATCGAATAGATGAACCGATCGGGAAGCTCTGTTAAAATAAAATGTGGAAATAAAGAGTAATGATTATCTTCTAAGCATTGAGCCAGAACGGAACTGTCAATTATATTTTCCGTTTTTAACTGACTAATCCTATCCTTGAGTAGCTGAAGTGTGTCATCGTTTGCGATATCTTTTATATATACAATTCTTACTTGCTTTTGAACTCGTTCCCCGATTTTCATTTCATCCGTGCACAAATTATTATCTTTTAGATTTTGTCTTATTATCTTAACGTTAGAAGTTAATGATTCTGTAAACGAAATTTTAGGTCCATATACTAACGATTCTGTTTCTGCTTTTTCAATAGAGCGTTCAATGGGATTAGCACAATTCACAATGAATCCCTTTTTCTCGTCTAAGAAATAAATATAAGCAAATCCATCTAAGAGGGAAGAGATTACCTCTTGTTCCCCTATATTTACCTTTATTTCTTCTATAGGTATGTTTTTCATTAAATAGGTGTAACGTAAGAATTTTCTAGGAAGATTTTCTATGTATTTTATGACATATTCATTTAGAATCTCTGGTTTAATTAAATTTTTCATGTATATAATATGAATCCCCTCTTGACCTGCTTCCATCTTTCGACAATTCAAGTCGGGCGATTCATTAAGAATCAATTTAATTTTTTCATAGCGTGGAAAGTTATCATTATTATGACGATCTGTCATTCTTAACATATCCTTCAACCGTTTTTAATAGTGTCTGTAAAAACAATTAATTTATACAAAAAATGGATAGAGGGACAGCTAACCACTACTTTATCATGGACAGTGATAAACTATTATCGTGTCTAGAATTTTACTTATATAGTAATACTTCATCCTTCTTCAAATAACGGGTATATACAGTTTGTCAAGGTGGAATATTTCGAATGTATAAACTATGAACTAACAGAAGTAGGACAGAATAGTGATTAAAGGGATTTTAAAGAAAGCCCAAAAGGAACTTAATCTTTTTTGGGCTTTAACATTTAAATACTTTGGTTAATTTCGTTAATGAGCTTTTCCATTATTCCTTGTATGCTCATCATTCCGAGGTTTCCTTCTTTTCTTTTTCTTAATGATAAAGACTGTTGTTCCATCTCTTTATCCCCAATCACAATCATATAAGGAATCTTTTGTTTTTCAGCTTCTCTTATTTTTAATCCCATTTTCTCCACCCTGTAATCGACTTCCACACGTAATCCTGCTGATTCGAGTTGGGACTTAACATCACTTGCGAAATTTGCGTGTGAATCAGAAATAGGAATAATTTTTGCTTGTATTGGTGCCAGCCAAAGTGGAAAGTCTCCAGCAAAATGCTCAATTAGAATTGCCATAAAACGTTCTACAGAACCAAAAATAGCTCGATGAATCATTACTGGGCGTTGCAGTTTGTTATCATTGTCGATATACACACAATTAAACTTTTCAGGCATTTGAAAATCTAATTGAACAGTCCCGCATTGCCAGCTTCTCCCAAGGGAATCTAATATGTGAAAGTCAATTTTTGGACCGTAAAAAGCTCCATCACCTGGATTAACTTGATAATCAACACCCTTGTTCTGTAATACAGATTCCAACGCTAGTTCTCCTTTATCCCAAATTTCCTCAGAACCCATGAATTCTTCAGGTCTTGTGGAGAGTTCTACCTTATAGTCAAAACCAAAGTGTGAATAGAACTCATCAATGAGTGAAAGAACTTTATCAATTTCGGATTCAATTTGATCAACACGAACAAATAAATGTGCGTCATCTTGAGTAAAGGAACGAACTCTTAAAAGTCCATTTAAGGACCCTGAAAGTTCGTGTCTATGAACTAATCCAAGCTCTGCAAATCGGATGGGTAATTCTCGATAACTCCTTCTTTTGCTGTTAAAAATTAAAATTGCACCTGGGCAGTTCATTGGTTTAATCGCATAATTTTGATCATCTACATTAGAGAAGTACATATTCTCCTGATAGTGATCCCAATGACCGGATTGTTCCCAAAGTTCCTGTTTCATCATGATTGGTGTTTTAATTTCCTGATAGCCTGCCTTTTGGTGTTTTTTTCTCCAAAGAATTTCAAGCTCATTGCGAATTACCATTCCATTTGGCAAGAAGAAAGGCATTCCTGGAGCCTCTTCCATCGAAGTGAAAAGTTCTAATTCTTGACCTAACTTTCGATGATTTCTTTTTTCTGCTTCTAATTGATGAACCATTTTCATTCCTCCTAATTTTTATTGAATATAAAAAAGACCGCACTTATCCCAGCAATAGGGACGAGTACGGTCGTGGTTCCACCCTGATTCCATAAAACAAAAATAAAATGTTTTATGCTCAAGAAAGATAACGGATTATCCGATTATAGATACTCTGACTTAAAGTCATTTCCCCATAATAGCTCCAAGGTGGTAAATCACTCCTTTTTCTTCAGGGCTCGCAGCCAAAGACCCTGTTCTCTGATAAGAAAATGAAGAATGATTCATGTCCTTTTCAACGCCAAACTATTTGATTTTATAAAAAAAAGACCGCACTTATCCCAACAATAGGGACGAGTGCGGTCGTGGTTCCACCCTGATTCCATAAAACAGAACAAGCTGTTTTATGCTCAAAAAAGATAACGGATTATCCGATTATAGATACTCTGACGTTAAGTCATTTCCCCATAATAGCTCTAAGGTGGTAAATCATTCACTTTTCTTCAGGGCTCGCAGCCAAAGACCCTGTTCTCTGTAAAGAAATACATGAATGATTCATGTCCTTTTCAACGCCAAACTATTTGATTTTATAAAAAAAAGACCGCACTTATCCCAACAATAGGGACGAGTGCGGTCGTGGTTCCACCCTGATTCCAAAAAACAGAACATTCTGTTTTATGCTCAAGAAAGATAACGGATTATCCGATTATAGATACTCTGACGTTAAGTCATTTCCCCATAATAGCTCTAAGGTGGTAAATCATTCACTTTTCTTCAAGGCTCCCAGCCAATGGCCCTGTTCTCTGATAAGAAAATGAAGAATGATTCATGTCCTTTTCATAGCTTCATTACATTTACGAATTTAATTGTGTAATATTTTAATACGCAAAATGAAAAAGGTCAAGTAGCAATGTAACCCAATAATTAAAAGGTATTAGTGTTTTTATGACGAAATTATATATAAGCGGAAATTGGAAATAAAAGTGAGGGGAGAAGCAAGGTGAATACTTCTAAGAACGATAAGATGAAAAAAATATAATAAAGTAATAACTAAAAACGCTCTGAATATTTTCGGAGCGTTTTTTTGTTTACGATTCTTTTATTACTTGATACGAATCAATTTTTAATTCACAGAAACCTCCTATACTAAAGTCATCCAGAAGAAAAACAAATGACTTGGAGGGAATCAAAATTCAAAGATATATATTAAGTCAAAAGAATCCCATTACACTGCTTAGTGCCATTTTGATTGCACTTGCATTCTTTGGACGATTTTTCTTAAACAACATGTTCATTTTTAATTGGGCGCTCATCGTTGCATCTATTCTTGGTGTTGCACCCATTGTGATTCAAGCCTATCAGGCATTAAAAGTAAAAGTTGTTAGTATTGATGTTTTAGTTACCATTGCAGTAATTGGGGCTGTTTTGATACAAAATTATGAGGAATCAGCTATCGTGACTTTCTTATTCTTATTTGGTTCTTACTTGGAGCAACGAACCTTGAACAAAACACGTTCTGCCATTAAGGAATTAACAGAGCTGGCACCAGAGAGTGCTTTAAAGCAAATAGAAGATGGAGAATTTGTAGAGGTTGATGTCGACGATGTAGATGAAGGTGACATTTTATTAGTAAAAACGGGTGCAAAAGTCCCTGTAGATGGAACCGTTTTGGCAGGGGAAGGTCACATCAATGAAGCAAGTATTACCGGGGAGTCTGTTCCAGTGAGTAAAAAGATAGATTCGAAAGTATTTGCTGGAACTATTTTAGAAAATGGAACGATTCGCATTCAAGCTGACCGTGTTGGGGAAGATACAACATTCGGTAGGATTATCGAGTTAGTAGAAGAAGCGCAGGATTCAAAATCAGAAGCGGAGCGGTTCATTGATCGATTCTCTAAATATTATACCCCTGCTGTTTTAGTCCTCGGTTTTATTGTTTTGCTATTCTCAAAAGATATGGAACTAGCAATCACGATTCTTGTTTTAGGATGTCCAGGTGCATTAGTTATCGGGGTTCCTGTATCTAATGTTGCCGGTATTGGAAATGGTGCACGTCATGGTATTCTCCTAAAAGGGAGTGAAGTAATCAATGACTTTAGCATCGTTGATACAATCGTTTTTGATAAAACAGGTACATTGACAGTCGGAAACCCGGAAGTTGCTGAAAAAGAATTTTACGGCAACAATAGGGAAGAAATTCTAGGCTACTTAGCAAGTGTGGAGCGTGAATCAGATCACCCGCTAGCAAAAGCTGTCTTACAGGATATTGGGGAGACAACTTTCTCTACTGTTGAAGAAACCGAAGTCGTGAAAGGGGCTGGAATTGTAGCAAAAATAGGTATTCATCGCATAGCCGTTGGAAACATAGCTTTGATGGAAAAAGAAAATGTGACATTAAGCGAAAAAGCTAAAAAGGACGTCAAGCGCTTTGAGAATAATGGTAATTCGCTTGTGCTAACAGCGGTTGACGGAGAATTAAAAGCTCTGATGGGGATTCGAGATCAAATTCGTCCAGGTGTAAAAAAAGTGCTTCAAAATCTAAAAAAACTTGGAGTCCAAAACCTAGTCGTTCTTTCAGGGGATAACCAAGGAACTGTAGATGTAGTTGCTCGAGAACTTGGATTAACAGAAGCACATGGTCATATGCTTCCAGAAGAAAAATCCGCATATATTGAAAAAATGCAAGCAACAGGTCAAATGATTGCCTTTGTCGGTGACGGTGTGAATGATAGTCCTTCCTTAGCAATAGCGGATATCGGAATCGCCATGGGAAGTGGAACAGATGTTGCAATCGAAACATCGGATGTCGTTTTAATGAATTCAGACTTTAGTCGTTTACCACATGCATTAGGCTTAACAAAATCAACAGCAAGAAACATGAAACAAAACATCGCGATAGCAGTCGGTGTCGTATTAGTCTTACTTGCCAGCCTCCTATTTAGTGAATGGATGAATATGTCCATTGGAATGTTAGTGCATGAAGCTAGTATATTGATCGTCATCTTGAATGGCATGAGATTGCTTCGATACCGTTTCAGAGGATAAATTTTAAAGACACGACGAATCATTTTTTCTTAAAACTTGATTTGCGTCAATTTCGTTTCGTTGTACATGAGCTATACTTAAATTGTATAGAAGAATAAGAAAAACTAAAAAATGAAAGGAGAAATAAATTATGCAAAAAGCAGTTATTCAATTAGACAGCCTATCTTGTCCATCTTGTATGCAAAAGATTGAAAATGGTGTGAAAGGAATAAACGGTGTTCATCAAGATAGTTTAAAAGTATTATTCAATGCCAGTAAGGTAAAAGTAGATTTTGATTCAGAAGTAGTTGCTATTAACGATATTGAAAAAGCAATCGAAGACTTAGGATATCCTGTTATCAAATCAAAAGTGAAATCTGTATAATGGAGTAAATAGAATGGAAGCCTAAGGTGCTCTCTTAAGCTTGTTATATAAAGGAGAGGTTGTTTTGGAACAAAACCAATGTTGTCATCACCAGCATGGACATGCAGAATGTATTCGTATCGTTCCCATATTCAATCATCTAGAAGACGCACAAATGGATTTGATTGCTGAATCTGCCAAGACACTTCATCTACAAAAAGGGGAAATGTTATTCCGTGCAGGTGAAGAAGATGATACTTTATATATTATCAATTCTGGTAAGGCACGGATTTACCGCTTATCGGAGTCTGGAAAAGAACAACTAATTCGCATATTAAATCCTGGTGATTTTACAGGTGAAGTGGCCATTTTTCAACCTGGAAGTATACATGAAAGTTATGCAGAAGCTCTCCAACATACATCGATTTGTTTAATAAAACGAGAGGACTTACAGAAGTATTTGTTGGAATATCCGCAGATTGCATTAAAAATACTGTCAGAAGTAACGTTACGCTTGAAGGATTCTGAAAAACAAACGACACAAGTAGCGATTGAAAATGTAGAATCCCGCATTATATCCTTTTTAGCTGAAAATATTGAAATGGGGAGCGGCGATAGTCCAACCGTTACCTTACCAATGTCGAAAAAGGATTTAGCTTCGTATCTAGGAACCACACCAGAAACAATCAGCCGTAAATTTACCACTTTCGAAGAACTGGGATTAATTAAACAGTTACCGAAAAGGGAAATTAAAATAATCGATTTAGATCAATTGTTACTTCATTCTAAATGAATGTCATCATACTGCAGAAGAATGAACTGTTAATTTTAAAATTAGCTCTGTTAAACTCTGTTGTTGATTTGCGCTCCAGTACACTCGCTTTCCGCGGGCACGGCCTCAGCTAACTTGGCAAAGTAAACCGCTTTGCCAAGTGGATCTTCGGCTCGTGCTGTTCCCGCAGGAGTCTCGTGTACATCCGCTACAATCAACTAAGTTGTTAACAACAATGAACTTTAAAAATTACAAACCTCTAGCAATCCAATTAGCATATAAAATGGATTGCTTATTTTTGTTGGAGGTATATTAGAATGATTAAAACCAGCAAATTAGTGCTGGTTTTTTTACATTAGATAAAAAAGTACCTTGTTATTTTAAGTACTTTAACTTATACTAACAAAGTACTTAATAATGTTAAGTAGTTGGTGGGGAGGATATATGTGTTGAACAAAGAGCTACTAAAGGGAAATATCGATCTTCTTATTCTTTCGGTAGTGGAAGAAAAAGAGAGTTACGGCTTTGAAATCTCTAAAACTATAAAGGAAAAAACCGATGGAGAATTCGAAATTCAAGAAGCTACTCTATATTTATCACTGAAAAGATTAGAAAAGCAGGGGGCATTATCATCTTCTTGGGGGACAGAAAGCCATGGAGGTAGGCGTAAATACTATGCCATAACAGATGAAGGTGTTCAATTATTGGCTAGTCTTACAAGTGATTGGAAAAAGGTTACGGAAATCGTTAAAAGGTTTATTTAATAGGAGGACAAATAATGAGTCAATACATATGGAAAATATTTAGCCTCAGAGATATCAAATATAGCTGGGTCTTACTATCCTCTTCCATTCTCTTTGGAATCACAAATTTTATCGATCGATTGTATTCAGATGATCCACTTTGGATACTTATTAGTTATTGGATTTCGTTTTCCATTGCAGTTCTTTGGGGAGCGCTAAATTATATTAGTCATATTCGTTTGAACAGTATGTATAAGAAACAAGATGACATACGGTTGTATGTTAACCAGTTAGCGATGAGTCAGGAAGATAAGTTAGAGTTACAAACTTATTTAGAAGATTATGTGCAAGATTTGATACAGCAAGGGAATAGCGAAGAAGAAGCTATAAGAGATGCAATCAATCAATTCAAGGTAAAAGAATTTTTATCACTATCAAAAAATACAATGTTCTTTAATTTGCATGCCCATTACTATTTATTTGGTTGGATGATGGTATCCATAGTAGCTGCTATTTTGGTCTGGGTACTAGAAGCTACTATTTTACCTTATCCATCCATGATGCTCACAATTGAAAGTATTTTTATAGTTTATGCCATAGGGCTTTTTGGAATGTTTTTCTTGTATAAGATTATTGACGTCACTATATATAAGAAGTTTCATGATATATTTTAATAGTAGAAAGGGAATTTGAAATGGAAAATTGGATTACAGATATAATGGAGCAATTCGGATATATAGGTATTTTTTTATTAATTACAGTAGAGAACCTATTCCCACCGATACCGTCGGAAGTCATTCTTACTTTTGGAGGATTCATGACTACCCATACATCGATGAGTGTATTTGGAGTGGTTGTAGCTTCAACAATTGGATCAGTTGCAGGGGCAATCGTACTTTATGGAATTGGGGTACTTATTGATATCAATCGAATAGAAAAAATTGTTGAAAAGTGGGGACATATTCTTAGACTTACAAAAAAAGATATTCATAAAGCAAATGAATGGTTTTCTAAGTATGGCGTATGGACAGTATTCTTCTGCCGCTTTATTCCATTGATTAGAAGTTTAATATCCTTACCTGCTGGAATGGCACACATGAATTTTGGAGTGTTTCTAGTATTAACAACTTTAGGAACGTTAATTTGGAATGTAGTACTAGTTAGTGTAGGAGCCTCTGTTGGAGAATCATGGGAAACTATCGTTGGTTATATGGATGTATACTCCAATATAGTGTACGTAGTGCTAGCTTTATTATTTTTGATATTTGTAGTTTTCTTTATAAGAAAGAAAATGATACTAAATAAATAAGCCCTTCAAGCGACGTCTTCTGTAAAAGGAAGACGTCTTTTTTATGGAACAAGATAGCAAAGAACAAAGGATATTGTAAGTAATATGTGGAATGTAGTTATAGATATTTGGTATAAAATAACGTATATAGATAGAGGAGATGGCCATTTTGTTAGATGATAAAAAGTTGCCTTTATTTATTTTAACTGGGGCAAGTGGGACAGGTAAAAGTACAGTTGTCCCATACCTTCGCGAGATCTTGCCTGATTTTGATGTGTTTGATATTGATAATATTTATGCTGATATTGGTGATTGGCAAAAGTTGAAAAATGTATGGTTGAAAGTTGCTAGTAATATAGCGAAGAGTAACCGAATGACAGTCCTTTGTGGAACGATGATGCCATGGGATGTTGAAAAATGTGATAGCTATATTGATTTCAGTGCTATTTATTATTTAAACCTTCATTGTGATGATGAAACTCGTGAAGCACGTTTGCGTGAAAGAGGTTGGGCTGAGGAACTCATTGCGGATCATAAGAAATTTGCGAAGTGGTTATTAGAGAATAGTGATATAGCATATAACCCACCAATGCCTACTGTTCATACGACTCAATCCAGCCCTAATGAAGTTGCTCATAAAATAAAAAAGTGGATTGGTAGTATAGAAGTTAAATGAAGAACCGAATAAGTATAATCAATATATTCCAGCGAATTTTATGATTGAAAGTAATGAGAAGTTCTAGTTGATGCAATGCTTCAATTACGAAGGATTGCTTTTTTTAATCAAGTAAGGGATCGTCTGGAAGGTCTTAACTTAACCAATAAATTCATAAATGTTGTATCAAAGGGAGAAGATGTAAATTGATTATTCGTGACTATAAAGATACTGATGAAATAGGCTGGGTTCGATGTAGAACGCTATCGTTTTTAAATACAGCTTACTACGATAATGTTTTAAATAGAAAGGAAAGCTATGAAAACCCTGCAATCGAACTAGTTGCAGAATTAGAAGGACAAATTGTTGGTCTCATGGATGTAGAGTATGAAGTGGAAGAAAAGACTGTTTGTTCAAGAGGAGAAGGTTTAGGGGGAATGATCTGGCATATTGCAGTTCATCCAGATTATTATCGACAAGGAATTGGTGAGCAGCTACTTCAAGAAGCGGAAAAGCGAGCAATCAATTTAGGTTTAAATCGTTTTGAAGCATGGACGAGAGACGACGCTTGGGTACAGAGTTGGTATGAAAAAATGTCGTTTAATAAAGTTGACTCATATTACCATATTTACTTTGAAGGAAATGAAATGAAAAATATAATTCAAAGTAGCCATCCGAAACTCTACTTAGTTAGTTCATTCGCACATTATGTTGGAGAAGACATAGAGCAATTTAAAAATTCCAACCAACGAATTCATGAATGTGTTTGTTATGAAAAATATTTGAATAATATATAGTTTTTAAATCATGTCTTGTTAAGTGGAATCCTTACTGGTTCTGGGAATATCTATATTGTTAATCAACATATCGATTTTAGTTTCAAAGGTAAAAAAATATGAATTATTTTCATCATCAAATAGGAGTAAATAGGGCAATTCATCTTCTGGAATAATTATGATTACTTCATCAATTAGAGCATTCACCCATTTATTTTCTAAGTGAAACGATGGCTCTAAAGGGATCTTCACCATTAAACCTTTGTTAGGAATAGGATTTATTTTTTTTACGATACCGTCAATTGCTTTCATGATTTTTACAGTTTCTAGTTGTACGTTAGGGTTTGGAGGTGTTGTTTTAATTATCTTATTAGTTTCAATATCTAGCACTAAAACAAGATTTTGGTTTTGAGCCTTCACCATACATAAATTAAATTGAAGCAACAAAATACCCAATAAAATTAGCGTTTTACGAACCATTTATATCACCCTAGAGGTTAGCATTTCCTAAGAAGTGAATTTAATACTACTTCCTGTTATGGAATGTAGTGCAATAGTTATAGATCATTCTTGCTGTTTGTATATGAGGAAAACGAAGGTGAGTGATTAATCATCGAATATAAAAATATTAGTCTTTCAAATAATAGGTTATTGTTAAGAGAATTTACAGAAAGTGATTGGATTGATCTACATTTGTACGCATCACAAGAGATAGTCTGTCAATTTCAACCTTGGGGACCTAATACAGAATCAGACTCGAAGGATTTTGTGTATCAAGTGATACAAGATGCAGCAAAAGAACCAAGGACAAGGTTTGCTCTGGCAATTGTCTATAATGAATCGATGATTGGGACAGGGGAGCTTAACATTCGCGATGAAACAAATAAAGTAGGGGAAGTTGCTTATGTGGTTCATCCTGATTTCTGGGGGAAAGGAATAGCAACAGAAGTGGCAACTCTATTAATTGATTTTGGGTTTAAGCAATTAAATCTCCATCGAATATTTGCAACCTGTGATCCAAGGAATATAGGGTCATCAAAAGTTTTGGAGAAAGTAGGAATGACAAAGGAAGGCAGAATTCGTGAAGATTTGTTGATTAGAGATGGCTGGCGGGATTCATTGCTATACAGTGTTTTGGAACATGAATGGGAAATATAAGGGGACTGTGGAGAGGATGTGAAATTATCTCCTGTAATTTTCTTACAAACATACATATATGTGCTATTGTATTAGTAGTCTATTAAAAAGGAAGCGCTTACTTTATATGAAGGAGTGATGAGTTTGAAGAAAAAATGGATACTTATTATGGGTTCATGTGTATTAACAGTTATCCTGATATTCGTTATTAAATATGCGATAACACGTTCTATTGAAGTACAGATTGATAATTTAGAATTAACTATACTAGATGAAAATGATGTGAAAGAAAAAGATTTTTTGAATGATAAGAGTATTGCAGTATTTTTTTCAATGACTATAGATCAAAATATGTTCGGTAAAGGAAGTGGACTTGTCACCTTCGTCGATGATAAGGGTGATGCATCTTTCTTAAAAACTAATAGATTGGAAGTTGGCACTTTGGCGAGTCATAATAAAAATTTATTAGTCTCAGATAGCGAAAAACTATTACTTCTTGGAGAACAAAGTAAAAAGTTTGATTTAGAAAACGACCAACATACTGGGGAACAATCTGGTTATTTACATAAAAACAATATTTTTTATACCATCTTTAATTCTGGATTTACCAGTGATGGAGGATATGGGTCAGATATATATTGGATTAATGATAATGAATTACATAATGACGTTCTACCTTATTTTATAAAATCCTCCGGGCAGGGTGATGACCATATTTATACTATATATGAAGATGATAAATCTGTAAGACTTGATAAAGTTAGTTTGAATAAAGAAATGACATATGAAAATCTTACAAGCTGGGGAGAATATACTTATTTTCGCTACTTCTCCAATATCGTTGCAGATGAAAACTTCATTTACTTCGTTGCTACAAAAAGAAATAAAGCATACCTCGTTCAAATGGATAAACAAACTTTTGAAAGAGAAGATTTTTTTATAGATGAATTTGAGAGTAGTGAGGATCAGTCAGCTAAAACTCCTTTTATGACTAGTGAAAATTTGTATATATACGATGATAATTTGTATTATGTTGATGGATTGGGCCACGTTTATAAGTTTAATACAAGTGAAAAAACAGCAGAGCCTTTCTTTCAGTTTCTTGAATATGAGAAGGCGAGTCCAAATAGTCTACATGAAGAATTGGTTGATATAAGTAATAACTTCATGTATTTTTTTCGATTTAATACCGGAAAAGACGAGTATACATTAGAAAAATATAACCTGGACAATGGCGAACGAGTTTCCCAACAAATTTTACCTGATATTAAAATCTACTTAGAAAACATTCAGAAAGGAGGATTAGGAACCTATGATATTTCTATATTAGAGTGATATAGATGATAATATAAAACGGTTAAAGGGGATATAGTATGTCAAATAAGGTTCCATGGAGAGGATATTAAATGAATAAAAATCAACTTATCTTTAGAGAAGCAACAATAGAAGACCTTGATAGGATTGTGTATTTGCTTTCAGACGACGTGTTAGGGAATAAAAGAGAACAATATAAGCAACCTTTACCAGAAAGTTACATAAAAGCATTTCAATCAATTAATTCTGACCCCAATAATGAATTGATTGTTGCTTGTTATGGAGAAGAGATAGTTGGTGTACAACAGATTACTTTTACTTCATTCATTACGTATCAGGGAGGATGGAGAGCGACAATTGAAGGTGTCCGTACTGCTTCTTTAGTACGTGGAAAGGGTATAGGGTCGATGTTGATTCAATGGGCAATCCAACGAGCTAAAGATCGAGGATGTCATATGGTACAATTAACAACAGATAAAAAGAGACCGGAAGCACTTCATTTTTATGAAAAGTTAGGTTTTAAAGCATCGCATGAAGGATTGAAATTGCACTTTTAGAAGAAAGTCAGGTAGAGTAAGCTCTAATAAGAGATATGCTACAATATTAGCAGGTAAACATTGTAGTCACATCACTGCAAGAAGACTTATAACGAAATTGAATATAAGATAACTACATACGAAACATCTTTTAATAAAGGAGTTATACATGATGAGTACAGAAATAAAACTTTCTTCCAAAGCAGAAGAGGTTCTATCTCAGATCAATAGTGATACGAAGCTGGGCGACTTACGGAAAATCGCGAAGGAGATTAAACGAGATCATGAACTAGCAATGGAACTATGGTCAAGTGAAAAATACTTGCCGAGACTATTAGCCGTCTTAATTATGGACAAAAAGCTGCTTACAGAAGATGTGCTAAATGAACTTGATAACGATATGCAGACTCACACTGTAGATGAACGAAATAACATAATGGATTGGTTAATGGCTAATCAGCTTACTAAAAGCAAGAAGTTAATTACATTGATGGAGTCATGGCAAAATAGTCCTTCTGCTCTTCAAAGACGAGTTTTCTGGTATTATCAAGCGCGTTTGAGATGGACAGGACAAACTCCTCCTGATAACACAGAAGACTTAGTAACTGCAATTGAAGCTAATATTGCACAGGAAGAACCAGAAGTTCAATGGGCAATGAATTTTACCGCTGGCTGGATAGGCGTTTATGATGAAAAGTATCGCGAGCGTTGCATTAAAATTGGTGAGAAAACGGGTCTATATAAAGGTGAAATGGTATCGAAAGGATGTACTCCTAACTATTTACCGGAGTTCATTGAGATGGAAGTTAACAAAAGAGCAAAATAATTATTTTAGGTGAAAAATCCGCAAATCCTTACATTGGGATTTGCGGATTTCGTTTTACTCTTATCATCGTAAATAGGAAGGAACCAAAACTGAAAATACAGCCGTACATGATATGAAGCATAATCTCGGTACTCGCTACAGTAGCGGAAAAAAGTATGGATATGATGATCCCATACAGAAACCCTATGAATACTACAGTCGATTTTTTGTTATTTTCTATTTTTAAATAACTGTTTAAAATGGCACAAAGTAATAGAACAAAGGGAGTTACATATACGATTTGAAAAATTAGTGCAGAGATAATTTCCTTCGTACCATTATGATACATAAATATAAGTAAAAACGTGGAAATAAAGTAGAGTAAACTAATAATAAAAGCCTTAAAAAATTTCATCTTATCCGCCTTCTAATTTGATTTTTTATTTGTATGATAGACTTCCACATATATAGAACAAAGTCCTTTTTTTACAGAAATAAGCCAGTTTTATGATTCAGGTTGGCTGCAAATTATTTTGACTACATCAATACATATGATAAAGGCGAAGATCAGTATGTAAGGAGTATTGAAAAATAAACAAAATCTTATGGAAAGCTTTACTTCTTTGTGGGAATGAAGCTTTTTTTGCTTACTGAAGAGGCAAGTTGTTCCTTATAAGATTACAAAAGATACTTTCTTTACGGTACAATAGAATTAGACTATTAAATATTTTGAAGATTAAAAACCGGTGATTGAGGATAAGCCCATATTTGAAAGAATCATTAGGTTTTGCAATGTATCGGGGGTAATGGATATGAACAATTATTTTACAATAGACTGTGGTGATATAGTGCTTAGAGAGTTTAGAGTGGAAGACGTAGATGCAATTTATGAACTTACATCGCAGCCTGAAGTGTATGAATTTTTGCCTGATTGGCGATCGACAAGAGAACAGCGATTAGACTGGGTTACAAAATATGAAATACCTGAAAACAAGGATTTTTTAGCTGCAGTACCTAATATATGTGAAAATTGGTTGAAGTTAGGAATCGTGTTAAAGGAAACGGATGAATTCATTGGTTTTTGCAATACGGGAATTAAAGACGAACTAAGCGAACCAAATCGAGAAGTTTCTTATGCAATTTCTAAACATCATAGAAACAAGGGATATACAACACAAGCAGTAAGAGGATTAGTAAAGTACCTGTTTGAAAATACGGATGTGGAAATACTAAATGCCGTTGTCGTTCCACGTAATGAAGCTTCCATAAAGGTCATCGAAAAATGTGGATTTCATTACAATGGAGACGTTGAAATTGAAAATCAACTACATAATCATTATAGACTTGAAAAAGAAGAGTGGAAATCCAGGGCTTTACTTTGAAAAGGAGTAAAGCCCTGTTTTTTGTACAAATGATATAGAAATCTATCTATCTATTTCAGTTTCAACCCAATTCTTTAAACTGTTTATTCTGTTATCCAAATGTTCCTTACTTATCCGCCATAAACCACTTGTTTGTACCCAAATCGTTGCATCGCACCCCAATGCCCAAATACTATTCATCACATGCAAATAAGGAAGAGCTTCTATGTCGCATTCGTTTAATTTCATAACTTCTTGATAGCCTTTTACGTGAGCATCCCAACGAGATTGCCGCTTATCATATTTGGTAAACATATATACACCGAGAAGGTCATATGAGGACCAACCAGGACCACCTGAATCAAAGTCATAGAAAGTAATTTGACCATTTTTAGCATAATGAAGATTGTCCATTGATACATCCCCATGACAAATCGCTTTGCTTAAACCTTTTGATTCCAAACAACTGATTTGTTCCCGTACAGTATTGGAGAGGTTCTCTAAAAAGGTTAAGTTGCCGATATCCTCTTGTAAAAAGGGTCTAATCGCATCCAAAGGCTTATCAAGTAGGTATTGAATATTGAGTTCAAAGCGTTGATAATTTGTATTAAAAGTTTTCGAGGCTTTGTGTAATTTTGCTAACTCTCTCCCTAAAAGAAAATATTTGTTATCAGAAAATGGAGGACTAGGTTTTTCCCCTTCTGCAAAGTGAAATAAAACGATATATCTTTTACCTTCTGGTGCTACTACTGGATGAATAAGCCTTCCATCCGTTTTATGTACAGGTAATGAAACTCCTACGCCATTTTTATGTAAGTGAAATAAAAATTCCAGCTCGTACCTAATTTTTGATTCTGTCCGCCAGCTTGCACGATAAACTTTTATAATATATTTCCCTGATTGAGTTTTTAACATATAGACATCATTTACATAAGCGCGCAATAGAGTACAATCTATTACTTCTCCAATAGGATACTGCTGGCTAATCTCCATTGCTAAAGCTGTAGGTGATAAAACAGAAGCAATAACTGGAAAAGAATTCACTTGCTCAATTTTATTACACATTTCTATCTCCTAAAAGTCTGACTTATTATGTATTCTAGTAAACATCTTAGTGATCTTTTTTAACTAACTTGCGCGTTAGTATAATAAGTTCAACAGAAAGTGCTTTAATCCTTTTTGGATCAAAGCACCTGTTAGCTCAATAAGAACTTGTTACTTAATTGTTTCTTTGCTTCTTGTACAATAATCGTTATGATGAAATCCTTAGTAAGATTATCTATATTATCACCGTAACGATAGTCATCGATCAATTCACTTATTTCAAACCATTTATCTAATTCCTCGTTAGTAAAGTGTTCACGAATCACTTCGTATATTTCATATGCAAGGTCGATTGCTTTATTATTGTCATCTACTATTTGCATTAATAAAAAACGTATATAGCATTTTGCACATTCTTCAAACAAGGGCTCCTCTATACCTAATTCATCTAAAGCTCTATTAAAATAGTCTTCTACTTCAAATATATTTAAAGGCTCTCTCAAGGAAGCAAGGATATTTAAGTATATTGTTGAAATTTCATTTTCCAACATATGATATGCCCAATGAACATAGTCAATAGCCTTTTCAGTTCCTTTAAATTTCTTATAATACAAGATTTTGATATCCAGATAATTCACTCCCTTTTTACTACCAAACTTATTCAAGAAACCAATCCGTTAGCTGATATACTATTAAACCAAAAGTAAATAAAAAACCATCTGTATAGATGGCTTTTGTAAAAATTAAGGTTGGCAACATACATTTCCTTTGCCACTTTCGAGGGCAGATTTTAGGCTGTCAAGAACTCCTGACCAGGCCATTTCGTGCCACTTAATTGCTTCGTTCCAATCCTCACTATCTTTAAATTCAGTATGATCAAGGATCACTTTAGTAGAATCCTCATTGATGGAGTCGAAACTTACTTTAACATTTGTTAATTCATTTTCTTTGTTCATGAGTGACTCAAATTGGTCTGGTCCTTTCCAGTTAAAATGAAGCTCTTTTTCATGAACAAGTTTTGTAATTTTACAACCCTTCGTATTCATATTCTCATGATTTCCGGGTATGAAGTAAAGTTCGTAGGCTCCACCTTCTTTAGCTTCAATAACTGTTTCAGGCGCAAACCATTCCGAAACTCTTTCAGAAATGGTCCAAGCTAGCCAAACTAAATTGATGGGTGCGTTAATAGTAATCTCTTTTTTAATAGCTGTGTCATTTGTAGTACGTGTCAAAAGAATCTCTCCTTTTGTAGTATAATGATAATTTAATAGTACCATTAGTTGGAAATTTCCGAAATAGGAAAAATGGAGTTGAGATAATGAACATACAATTAAATAAAGCACTTGAATTTAGGAAGCATGGAAGGCATAAGGAATCGAATGAATTACTAATGAAACTGGTGCAGGAGTATCCTGATGATGCATCCATTAACTATCAATGTGCATGGAGTTTAGATTTGTTAGGGGAAGAAGCGAAAGCTGTTTTCTTTTATGAAAAAGCAATTGAATTAGGGTTGCCGCCAAGTGAATTAGAAGGAGCAATATTAGGATTAGGGAGTACATATCGAACATTAGGTGAATATGAAAAGTCAAAAAGTGTATTTTTAAAAGGGCTTGAAGCATTTCCGGAAAACAGAGCAATCCAGACTTTTTATGCAATGACCTTATATAACTTGAATGAACATAGCAAGGCGATGGAAGTACTGCTGAATTGTTTAATAGAAACAACAAGCGATGAGGAAATATTAAAATATGAAAAAGCAATTCGCTTTTATGCAGATAAATTAGATGAGGTTTGGAAGTAGATTGTGTAAGTAACGAAGCAGATATCTCAAAGAAGAAGTTTGGATAAAACAATAATATTGGATTGTAAATTAACTGAGCTGGAGGTAATGTTGTAGTAAAGCCTAAAAAAATGAATAGGGATGATTTAATGAATAATGACGATATTTGGAACGCCGTTATTGCTATGTTAAGTGAGTATGATATATCAACTGAAAATAAAAATTTACATGAAGCATTTATTGTTTTTCAATACTATTCTGAGCTTGAAAGCGGTGGGCATGAAAGCTTATTTACGTGGTTTGAATCGTATATCGAAGAAGTAGGAATACATAATTATTTGAATGAACTAATAAATATACTTGAGAAAATTGGTGCTCACGATTATGTAATTATTGAGAAAAAGTATGGTCAGGAAATGTGGGGATTGTACGTTGCTTTAGAAAATGACGAGGTTGAAGAAGATGAATTCTATAGTGTCATTGGAAAAGCGGACGAGGAATACCACAAACTTAATCAGAAGCTAGAGGAATTATTAGAAACATACTTTATTACTATTTATACTGATTTGATAAAAATAGTCTAAGATTAATTCAATCTTCTTCAACTAACGAGTGCATTACTTCAAAAAGGAATAAGCTCTTTTCTATTTAAACTAAAGATGTGCAAGGAATCCTTGCTATGTTTTTCCTTTGTTTATGAGAAAATTTAATCAAGGAGAAGATAGTGATGAATATTGGCGAGAAATTAAAACTCAAGAGAAAAAAAGCAGGTCTTACTCAAGAACAAGTTGCAGAAAAAATGAATATTACGAGACAAACATTATCCAATTGGGAAGTTGGGAAGAACTACCCTGATATTGATTCCATTATTCGTTTAAGTCAAATTTATAAACTCTCCTTAGATGAATTATTGTTAGGAAAAATCTTATTTAAAGGAGAGTCTGTAATGACGAAGAAATTATCCTTTGAAGAAATCGAACGTTTGTTGAAAAAGCATTATCCAGATGCAGTTAATGTGAGAGAACTAAATGGTGGATTGGTTTCACAAACTTACTTTTTTGAGGCAGGGGAACAGCGATATATTTTTCAAGTAGGTGGGTATGTTGAAAACTATAAAAAGGAAAGTTTCATTGATAAAGAGTTCAATGGAAAATTGCCAGTTCGTCGTGTATTAGAGGTCCACAAGACGGATGATCAGTTAGCTTATTCTATATCCAAATTTATAAACGGTGATAAGTTGTTTGATCTAAATAGCCAACAGTTTTACGACGTTGTTCCAAATGTATTAAACTTGTTAGATACGTTGGAATCAGTAGAAGTGCCGGATGATAAACAGGGATTCGGGTATTTAGACAGTACAGGTAATGCTTCATTTCCTACGTGGCTGGATTTTATAACGGCCGTTTACAATGATGATATTTATAACTGGGATCCAATAGAAAAGAAAGGTCTAGATTCAGAGGTTGTTAATAAAGCAATAAACGAGTTGAAGAAGCATATTCATTGCATTCGTTTAGGCAAGAAAAATCTAGTTCATGGAGATTTAGGTTCGTATAATTTATTGGCGAAGGATAATGAAATCACAGGGATCATTGATTGGACCTTGTCCGTTTATGGAGACCATTTGTATGATAAAGCAAATTTCCTTTTCTGGAACGAAGATAAGTTGCAACCACTCATTAAGGAAATAAAAAATAAATATATTACAAATAACGAAACGAAAGAAACAATATATTGCTATATGCTGCGGATTGGATTAGAAGAATTATATAACACTGTCATTCGAGAAGAGGTAGGCTATGACATCGAATGGGTAGCCAATCGAGTGAATGAAATAATAGATAGTTTTTTGGATGAATAATAGAGTGTAATGTGGGAGCGCTTTACCTTAGAAATGAGTGAAGTGTTTTTTGAAAAGTAGGGATAATATGGGGGACTCAATGAAAAAATGGAAAGTGATATTGAACATTTTCATCTTACTTAGCCTGTTAAGCTACTTTTACTCAAAAAATCTAACAAAAAACCAAACTTCTCATAATATAGAAATTTGCCCGGTACTGGTAATTCTTTTGTTGAGCCTGATAAAATAGACAATCTTGATTCAGCTATTGCATTACAAGTAAAAAATTATCACATGGGTCGTTATAGTAGCTATTGTAAGGTTTTGAAGTAAAAAATCTCACAAGAAACACGCTCATTTAAGTCGCCTATGTGCGGCTTTTTTTATTTTCAAAAAATTTCTATATAAGCGATGAACTGTATGGTAGAATGACACTGCAAAACATAATGGTAGGAGTGATATGAATGATCACGTTTAGGGATATTGATAGAAATAACTTTTTTGATGTTATTGATTTGAGTGTAGCAGAAGAACAAAAAGGATTTGTGGCAACGAATGTATTTTCCTTAGCTCAAGCAAAAGCATTTCCAGAATGTGTGTGTTTAGCAATATACAAGGGTGAAATTTTAGTAGGATTTACGATGTACTGTATGGATTACGAAGATAAAGAGTATTGGATATATCGGTTAATGATAGACACGCGGTACCAGTCAAAAGGGTATGGGAAAGCAGCGATGGAAAAGCTGATTGAGCGGATCAAACAAGATACAGAGCACCATGTGATTTATTTAAGTTTCGAGCCTAATAATCATCGAGCAAAACATTTATATGAAAGCTTAGGATTCGAAGCAGATGGTAGAGTTATTGATGGGGAGATAGTATATAAATTGGATTATTAATAGTTGTAAAGAGTTATAGGAAATATATCTGGGGCATTAAAACATAAAATAGCTTTTAGAGAATGAATGGTCATTCTAATATTAACGGCCACAGATGGGCACTCGTTATATAGGTACTTATAAAATAAAAAGGAACCACTGTTATGTGGTTTAAATCAACGAATCCTTTCGCACTATATCAGCCTGTTGGAAAGAAAGTAGGTTGATGGATTAACTGCTTTTTTATTCCATTCCTTATTAGTTAGCTTTGAATATCAAGTGATGTAAGTCATACCAAAGTAAAAAACGTATTCTTTAATATTATTTACGTTTTAGTATGGAGAGTATGGAATATTATAATTTAAATCGTAAGGATATGGATATGGATACGGCGGATAAGGCGGATAGTAAGGGTATGGTGGGTAGTTATATCCAAATCCAGGGCCTGGAGCCAATAATGCTCCTGTGGCAAGACCACCTAAGAACCCTAATCCTAATCCGAATCCTGGTCTTCCAAAACCAAATCCCGGCCTCCCAAATCCAAATCCTGGTCTTCCAAATCCAGGACGTATACGTTGATAATCATTTATCAAGACAAATTCTCCTCCTCTTTTTTGATATCAATTAAGAATATGCTTAAAAAGCCTAAGTGATTGGGCAGTTGCCCTAAACTAATTAACAATGAAAAAAAGCCTTATTAGGAATAAGGTAGTAAAGAAGTGGTTTTGGAGAATTAGTGACCGGTCTAAATGGTACGGGCAAGAAGAGATGAAGAAACTGATGAAGGAGGTCACGCTGGAGCTTGTATCGTACCCAGTGGAAGGGGAATGAGCAGTAGGTGGTCACGTTAGAGGTTACTGCGTGCCCAGTTGAAGGAGAATGAGCTGTAGGTGGTCACGCAGGAGGTTGCTGCGTGCCCAGATGAAGGAGAAAAGGATGAAGGAGGTCACGCAGGAGGTTGCTGCGTGCCCAGTTGAAGGAGAAAAGGATGAAGGAGGTCACGCAGGAGCTCATATCGTGCCCGGTTGAAGGGAAAAGTGATGAAGGCGGTCACGTTGGTGCTTGTAACGTGCCCGGTTGAAGGGAAAAGGGATGAAGGTGGTCACGATGAGGTTCGCCTTGTGCATTTGAAGAGTACTGTTAAAGAAGTGAATAACTATTTTGAATAGCAGTCTGTTAATTATTTGCAATATTAAATTTATGGTATTATTTCAATATAAGAATCTATTAACTTGTAAGAGGTCACTTAAAGTAACTGGCATAATGGTTGAGAAAGAAAACAGTCTGCAACTTACATATCTATAGTTAGGGGATGTCACATTGTTTAAGTGGGTTACAGAAATTGAAAGACCATCATTCGAAATTAATGTTGGTAAAAGGGAATTAAGAATTGAAAAAATAGATTCAACAATTGAATTAAAGGAAATGAATCCAGTTTGCCAGTTTTTTGCCTCTTTTGATGTAATGTTTGAACGTGATTTCCTCACATCATTGCCAACCCCAAATCAAGATGCATTAAATACAATAATGAATGAAATTGTTCCTCATTATTTAGATGTAAAGCAGATTTTCATTGAGGGAAAGCTAAAAGAAATAAATGTTAGAGGTCTTAAAAAGGACTCTAAAAGGATTGTGCAGCACCTACTTTCAAATGATATTTATCCAGTAATACCAGATCTATATCGTACAAAGAATCTTAATTTAGCTACTGGACCAAGAGAATTAAAACATTTTCTGGTTAAAAAAGACATGATCGATTTATTGCATTTTGAGGAGACAGAGAAGATACGTGAGTTTTTAATGAGTTCTTTCTTTCCTGATAGAGGTTCAATATCACTTCAACCAACAGGTTGGAAATTAAATGATAATTTAAAGGATTAAGTGACGATCCGCGCTATGAGCTCATTTGCAAAACAAATTGTTTTAGTTGTTGATGTTAAGGATATGAATGTTGTTGGACTTGATATTTACGGATGATTTTATTTGATTTTTGTCCAAGAAAATAGAGCTTAAGTTGAATAAGATTACTGTCTTAGACAATGCTATGGTTTTTTGTTCAACAAATTGTAAGGGATTACAGTTAATTGAAGAAATGGTTAACATAATGCCTATTCTTAAAAAAAGGAGAGAAGACAGCTGAAAGTAATTGAATATCACGAGGGCTTATTGCCTGAACTAACGAAAATGGTCAATTTTCATATTCGAAATATCCCACCTTTTATAGAATTAACCGAGTCCCAAGTAGAAGATGTATTGGAAAACGCTGGTGAATGGTGGTGCAATATTAAACGTCCATATAAGCAATTAAATAAGAATATTAGTTGTGTAATAGAAGATGGTAAACTGATTGCTGCAATCGAGTGGGCACAATATGAAAGTTTTGATATTGATTATCCTATTTCTAGAGAAGATTGTTGTATTAATTGGGTTTTTACTTATCCAGAAAATAAGAGGTGCTTACAACTGTTAATTGATCATATTGGAATCGTATCCAAGAAAATAGGTTGTAAACAATTAAGGGTACCAGCAAGGTTTCATTTTGGTGTAGGTTGGATGGGAATACCTGAATCTTGGGATCACATAATAGACGGATTAACTGATTGTGGCTTTTCTATTCGTGATTACGCAATGCTGATGACTAAATCTACATCTTCAGGTTTTGTACATAAAAATATTAATTTGGACTATAAAATTCATCATAAGAAAAATGAGCAAACTTTAGAACTTATTACAGAATGTAGACTAAAGAATGGTGAATTAATTGGTGAATGTTGGTTAGGGGAGATGCCGCCATATATCACAAAACACATCAATAGACTTCAGAACTGGAGATATGTTGAATGGATAGAAGTGAATGAAAACTATAGAAGAGCAGGAATTGGAACGATGTTATTACATAGTCAAATCGATTATTTAAAAGATGTTGAAAATATAATTCTTATGGTTGATGCAGATGAAGATGTTGCCCTACAATTTTATAACAAAAATGATTTTAAACTTGAGGAAAAATTATATCTTTTTTCAGATAAAGAAATATAACAAATCTGTTTGATCCAAAAACACAAACAGCACATCTTTACTTGAATGAGGAGAGAAGTTTTTATTTCTTAGAAAGAGGTGACGAATGTACATTACTCAATTGAATTTTGAAGAATTGACAAGGGAGCAAATAACCAAACTCATATTTTCGGATACGGAAGATGACGGTCATAATGGTGATTGCATATTGGTTGTAGGAAGTAAAACAGCAGTTCGCTACAGACTGCCAGCTGCAATTGAATTGTATAAACAAGGTAGAGCAAAAAAGATATTGTTTTCAGGTGGAATGGTATTTGAGGACAGTGGGATGACAGAAGCTGCCTTATTAAAAAAGGAAGCATTGATTTTAGGAGTTCCAGAGAAAGATATACTGACGGAAGAAAGATCATTAAATACCGTAGAAAATGTATTAGCTTCTTTAATGGTATTACAAAGAGAATTTCAGCTTCAAAACATAAATAGAATCTTAGTAGTAACAAACACCTTTCATATGAAGAGGCTAGCTATGACATTAAGGACTTACATGCCAAGCTGGATTAAGTTTACATTATGCGCAGCGGAGGATGGTGTAACCCGACAAGACAATTGGCATTTAAGTGAAAAAGGAAGGATCCGTGTTAGAACGGAGGCAGAAAAAATCATTAAATATGTTAAGCATGGATCGATAAAGGATGAAAAAATTCAAATTTAAGATTGCCATTTAAAAACTCACTGGAGGTAAGAAATGAGCTTTGACCACTTAGAAGGTTATCAAATAAAACTTGCTACAAAAGAGGATACTAGTAATCTTATTAAAATGTTAAAACAAATCGCTCAGTGGATGAAGGATAATGATATAGACCAATGGCGTTATCTTTTAGATGGAGGTGATGATGAAGAGATTGAACAAGCTGTATGTAATCAAGAAACATATATTGTTTTGAAAGATTACGAAATGGTGGCTACTTTTACATTAGCATCTAAACAAACGGAATGGGATAGGGCTATTTGGGGTAAAGATAATTCCTCTAAATTGCTTTATTTGCATAGGCTTGCCATCATTCCAACATATATGAATAAAGGTATCGGTAGAGGAATCCTTTCTTGGATACAGAACAATAGGGATCAAGAATATCTTAGATTAGACTGTGTTGCGGAAAACATAAAGTTAAATAACTTTTATAAGGATAATAGATTTGATCTTGTTGGTATAACGGATGGACATAGTAAATATCAAATGAATCTAAAGAAATGAAAATTCTTACATTAAAAGATGTCAGGCGGCGATGTAAATGTTTTTTGAAATGACTTATCAGGTTCGTGTTACTAATATAGATGAGGGCCATAAGTGGTACCAAACATTCTTACAAAAGGAAGCCGATTTTATCCCGCACGATGGGTTTGTAGAATGGGAGGTAGTACCTGGATGTTGGTTACAAGTAGCAGAAGGAGAACCTTCATCGGGGAGTGGACCACTTCGCTTAGCTGTAAAAGATCTAGCAGCAGAAAAAGCGAGGTTGATAGATGAATTGAAGGTTGAGGATTTTGAGATATTTTCCCGTGAAGAAGTTCCGGTAAAATGGTGCACCTTTTCTGATCCTTGGGGAAATCGAATCGGTTTGTTTGAATACATAGACAAGAAAGAAGAATCAATCAGAATAAAAAAGATCCTAAAAGAGTAGCTGGAAATCTATTTTTACGAATATATGAATTTTATGAAAACTTACATAAAAGAGTGGTATGATATGAATATATTAACAGGGCTAGTTTAACTTCAATAAGATTAATCGCAAAAAGGGGAAGAACAGTGGAAATTAGAATGTTATCATCATTAGAAGATGCAGAAATGTATCGTCGCATTAGACTTGAATCTTTAAAAAGAGTTCCAGAAGCATTTGCTTCCAGTTATGAAGAAGAAATAGACTGTTCGATAGATAAATATTTTAATCAGTTTCAATCGAACGACTCTTTTACATATGGAGCTTTTGTGAAGGGCGAACTGGTTGGAATCATTACTTTATATAAAGAACAGTTATATAAATTAAGGCATCGGGCGCATATTGGAGCCATGTATGTTTCGGATTCCATAAGAGGTTTAGGAGTTGGAAAGGCCTTAATGGAAGTAGCAATAGAGAAAGCAAAACAAATAGAAGGGTTGGAACAGTTATATTTAGCTGTTGTTTCCACGAATGAATCAGCAAAAAAACTTTATTCCTCCTTGGATTTTGAATTATTTGGTTCAGAGAGAAAAGGTTTAAAGCTGAAAAATAACATGTATTATGATGTGGACTTTATGATTAAGTATTTATAAGTATTATTGAACTTGGGGGTTATAAAAACATCACAGGGGGAATTATCATCAAGGGAGAGTCTTATCTAACAAATATTAATTCATGGGGTATTGTATGGCAGTTGGTTCTTGTTCATGTTGTGTCTATCATTATCTTTACAGTCGTTGAATCTATTATAGGAATTGAATTAGAATTTTTAATGGTTGCAACGTATCACGTATTATCCATTTACATAGTAGTTCGAACCTTGCGCAGGAATGACGTATCCATGTTGCAAGTAACTGGTACTTTTTCATTACGTAACGAACCTTGGTTATTATTATTTGGATTTGTAATCGTTATGAAGTTGGCTTCATATTTTTCACAGAGTATCGGTGTACAAATCGCTTCCGTTTTCAACTCCGGAATATATGAAAGATTATATGCTGATTATTTAGATGGAGCAGTAGTTGTAAATATTAATTTGATCATGATGAGAGTACTCAGTTTCACATTAGGACCTATTTTCGAAGAACTGCTGTTTAGAGGGTATCTATTAAATAAGTGGAGCGCGAAGTATGGGGTAGGAAAGGCTATCGTTTTGAGTTCTATGACTTTTTCAGTCTTTCATTTTAACTCAAGTTTATACTTAACTTACTTTTTAGTAGGGGTATTTTTCAGTCTAGTATATGTAAAAACGAAGAAATTGATCGTACCAATTATTTTACATGCGGTAAGTAATTTAATTTCAACTGTAACTATCTTTACGGCTAAGCAAAATTTTTCGTCTGCAGCAGAATTACAACATTCTATAAACATTGAATCTATTATATATATCATATTATTACCAATTGTTTGTTTCATGTTATATCAATATTACCGCGGTATTAAAAAAGTTTCTCCTTATGATGCGAACCGGCAATTAGAAGCTTAAGAAGAAATCTGCATAATATATGTGTATAAGTCGCTGAGAGAAAACGACTGTTGAACTAAATGGAAAATGAAGACTACTAGTAACGATATAACACTTGCAAATGTTGATAAATAAATATTTGCAAGTGTTTTTGTTTTGAGGAAAAAGCTTGAATTAGGTAAGAATTGAATTCATCTTACACATTTTCACACGGAAAATCTGTAAATACTATATCGTGTTTTGGGAATGTGTTAAAATATAGCAAATGATATCGAGCTCGAGCTTAAGGAGTGGTGTTATGAATCTTTATCGGAAGGCCTATATTTCAGTAGATGAGTACTTTAAAATCCGTGAAAGTAGTGAGGAATTATTAGAGTATATTGATGGTGCTGTATATATGTCGCCCTCACCATCAACTAAGCATCAACGTATTTCAAGTAGACTTCATATCAAATTTGGTAATTTTCTTGAAAGGAAGCATTGTGAGGTATTTCATGCTCCATTTGATATTGAATTAAAAAATGAAGAGATAGAAGGAACAAAAATTGTAATCCCAGATATTAGTGTAATTTGCAATAAGGATGGATTTACAGACCAACGATATGTAGGAGTTCCTGAATTAATTGTCGAAATCCTTAGCCCATCAAATCAATCCCATGACTTAATTACAAAATTAAATCTATATATGAATTATAGAGTCAAAGAATACTGGATCGTTAATCCTATGCTAAATACGGTCACGGTATATTCATTGAATAAAGAAAACATGTATGAACAGCATGATATTAAAACTAATGTTGGAATCGTTTCTTCGAAGATCTTAGAAGGATTTGAAATAGATTTAGAATATTTACTTTGTTAGGAAAAATTAAATGGGGTTGGAAGTGGGGGTTTGGGTCAATCCCCCATCGCGTTAATGCTTTAGGGTGATGAGGGACTGTCACCAAATCCTTGCTCTCCTTTTTTATTGACATGGGGTAGGACAGTGAACTATCGAGATGGTTAAGTAAGGAAGGAATTGCCACTAAACTAAATGTAAGTCTAGACTATAGAGAAGCGTGCCTGGCACCGGAACAATTCAGAATTGTTCCGGTGCCAGGCACTTTTTTCGAAGGGGGAAAAGTAACGTACAGCTATGGAAGTGTCTATGCAGCAACAGATTTAATTGTTTTTAGTGATTTTAAAAAATCGTGAATGTAAGGTCTTGACGGTTACACCACTGTCACGGTTAACATGAATTTAAACAAATTATTAATAGGAGGGGATAGTTATGTCCAATGCATATACAACGGGTCAAGCGGCAAAGGTATTAGAATTAGATCATAGGAATAAGGTTAATAGAATCATAGGTTACATGGGAATGAATCTAGATACAAATGAACAAGGACATTATATCATTGATGATGATTCACTAAACATGATAAAAATGTATGTAGATTTGATTAGTAATGTGAAGATAACATATAAAGATCTAAATAAACTAGAACATATTATTGAAAATGTTTCCTCTAGAGCTGAAAGTATTCAAAAGATATATGATATTTTAGTAAATTATGATTGTACTGCGAATTATATTCATGCGATTAAGTTATTTTATATATCTTGTAATACGGTTATCGGGTTATCAGATGAGAAAAGGGAGTTACTTGAGGAGATAACAGAGGATAAAAATAAATATCCAGATGAAAATGAAAATTTGCAATCCCTATATCAATATTTTTTATATCAAGCCAACGTAATTGATACGGTCCTTAATCTTTCCAAACTTGAGCTAGAACCTGAACAGGAATTTTGGGATTCAGATGTTGTGGACGGGTATGTAACACATATTTTCACCTTTATCCCAAATAGGAACCTAATTACTGAAAAGATAGATGAGTTTTTTATGTGTGTAGTAATGGGGATTAAATATGATACTGCATCAAAAAATAATCCACTTATTAAAAAGTTGACTATATTGCTTAGAGAACTCAATAAATTCTATGAAGCAACGAAAATAAAGTATGAAACATGTCAACACATATTCTTACATGCTATTATGCTATTAAGCGTATACATTCCGAACTCAGAAAAAGGATAATTACAGTTTTTGGAGGGAGGTAACATGTCAATGATTAAAGGTGGTTCCGCGGGATTTAATCATGTCGTTTTCTATTCCGAGAATTATGGATCAAAAGCAATAAGAAGCAAAGATGGAACAATAGAAATAAATATTTTTAAACGAAAGCTTGCTCCAAAGTTGGATAGATTGATTGGAAAAATACCATTCATTCGGGGATTATTCTTATTTGTAAAGCCTGTAATTATGATGTGGAAGATCCATTTAATTCTTCTTACAATTTTCGTTTTTCTTGTACTAGGAAGTCGTGATGGTGGGACCTCCATATCTTTTTTACCCATTATTGCCGAATGGATTCAACATTCCTTTTTATTACTAGTAGCAATCATATTGTTTATTTTTGGAATAATTATCAAACTGAGTAATCTTGGCAAGTATCATGCGGCTGAGCATATGACAGATACATCTTATAGTACACTGTCTAGTCTTCAAATATCAGATGTAATGAAACAGTCAAGAATACACCATCATTGCGGAACTAATTTTGTCGTCTTTTTCTTTGTTATAAATTTGATACTATCTCTTTTTATTTCACAAATTACGGTATTAATGATACTTAGTGTTTGTTTGAGTTATGAAGTTTTTCTTATTCAATCAAGATGGATGGCACCTTTTTATTGGATAGGTGCTTTTTTCCAATATACTTTATTTACTTCAAAGCCATCCATCCAGCATTTAGAAGTGGCGATAGCATCTTATGAAGAGCTGATAAGGGCAGAAACGAATGCTAGTAAGAATAGAGATGAAACTAAAAAATGAGAAAGTGCATGAATTTAGTTCCAATTCCAAGCACTTTCTTTTCTTTATGTCACTTTTAATTTGTTACAAAAAACTGTCCTGTATTAAACGAAGAGCATTAGCGAACCAGTGATTAACATTGTAACCGTTATTCCTAAAGTTATTATTTGTTGAGTTTTATTCATTTTGCGGTACAAATATACGAACATCTATATTACCTCCTTCCTTAAACGAGCAGTTATTGGAAATCACTTTCTTCAAAAATAAATAAATCTTCTACAGTTGTGTGGAACTGGTGAGCGATTTTAACAGCTAATTTTAAAGAAGGATTATACTCACCTTTTTCTAAAAAGCTAATGGTTTCTCTTCTTACTCCAACTGCTTTTGCAAGATCTAATTGAGTCATATTATGCTTTGCTCTGTATTCTTTAATCTTTGTCTTCATTATTCTAAGCCTTTCTTATTCTTGGTAAAAACCCAAGATATAAATAGGGTGGAAACCATCCCAATTAATCCTAATAATAAAATGTCATCTTTGTTGAAGTATTTTTGAAAAGCAAGTAAAGCAATCCATATAAATAAGGAATAAAAGTATGCTGTTCCTGCTGAATGTAACTTAATTTTTTTAGAACGTTCATCTTCAAATGTGATACCTTGTTTTAGTTCAGAGAAAAGTCTTTTTAAAATGATTGATATCAATCCAATAAAACTTACTAATCCAATTAATAAAAGTGATGCTGATAAACTGTCATTATTTCGAAATAATGAAACAGCTTGATATAACATTCCGAATACAACACCAAGAGAAGTAACTACTAAAAGTAATATTTTAATGTTCAAAATAAATGACCACCCAACGTTAGAAATATACAACATAATATTAGAAATATATAACAATATATTAGAAATATATAACATAATTTTAAATGTGTCAATCCTATTCATGGCTCAAACTGTACCAATACTCAGTCATTCAAATAACTAATTGATTCTTAATGAGAATATGATACAAAATTCGGAAATTTTTGTTATAATTGGATTAACTAATATACAAACTAATTCAATGGTTGGAGGGGGAATAGTGAATAATACTTTAAAAATTGCTATCGGACATATTTTGGGGATCATTATCGGAATACTTGCAATGAGTTGGTTGGGGGATAAAGAAGTAGATTGGCTGCTTATGATTAGTTTAATTATAGGTGGTATTATAGGAATACTGATTGTATCAGGAATAATGAACTATAATAAAAAACCGAAGGATCGCGTCAATGAATAATTGCACAAGTATACGCAAAAATAGAACTTCCAGATAATCGGAAGTTCTAATTTTTTCCCTATAAGTCGTTATTTTAGGTCTGACAATTTTTCACCCGTAAGTATTTCAAATAGTTCTGCTGACTTATCCGTATCTAATTGAGTATATTTACCCTCAGTGTCTTTAACGAGTTCCACTTTATCTTTGTTCGGACTTATCCAAAGTTCATATGTTACTGCTTTTGCATCTATATCAGGGTTTTTAAATTGAAAAACAAATCTGTAATCAGCAGGGCGCACCATATCTACTTGAGCATTTCTCCAGTTAATATCCTTTATAATATCTTTCACTTTTTGAACTTGCTCACTTTCTGTGATTTCTTTAAAGTCTTCATAATTATATTCAACACCAATACGCTTTTGTACTTTTATAAATTGTTCTTCATTTACTTTTGTACAACCAAATATAAAAATTGAAATTATCCCAATAAAAGCAATTAAGTATTTAACATTTTTCAAGGATATCTCCTCCTTCAACATTAGACGATTTTAATTTGAAAAAGTCTCAAATTTTTCCTTTTAGACCATTAATTTTGGCTAAACTATCCATTGAAAACCTTCAATCCAATTTATACCTTTTTTACTAAATGAGATAAAATAAAAAAATGAAAGATTATATGGGGGAAACCAATTGAATATCACTACAGACAGGTTGTTAATAAGAAGATTTACATTTGACGATTGGCAAAGTGTATATAGTTACACAAGTAATCGTAACGTAATGGAATACATTCCGGAAGGTGTTTTTACCAAAGAAATGGCAAAGAAATTTGTAGAGGAAAACAGCGGTGATGATGCGAAAAATTACGCTGTGTTGCTACGAGAAGAACAAACGTTGATTGGTCATATTGTGTTCCATCCGTATTTTGGCAATCATACATATGAGATTGGTTGGGTGTTCAATCCTGCTTATCAAAATAAAGGATATGCATCGGAAGCGGCTTATTCCGTGTTAAAACATGGTTTTGAAACAATGAATCTACATCGAATAATCGCAACGTGTCAACCTGAGAATACTCCATCATGGAGAGTGATGGAGAAGATAGGTATGAGAAGAGAAGGGTACTTTAAAAAATGTATACCAAACGGAAACGAGTGGTGGGATGAGTATTATTATGCGCTCTTACAAGAGGAATGGAAATTGTTATGAACTCCCAATGGATGGAAATTTGGTTACAGCTAAAGTCTAAAAACTGTTTGAGTAACTTAATATGGTATAAACAAAAAAGGGACATCGCTATTGATATCCCTTTTGCTGATTGGTTAATTATTTTCACCAGTGATTTTCGTTGCTTGAGTACCATTGCTAATGTATGTTGGCGCTACTTCCTCTGGGTTATTAGTAGAATTAAAATCTTCTTGAAGGGCAAGATTCGCCTCTTCTGTAGTGTTAGCACCCTTTTTGTACGGGATTTTATTGTCGCTATTCATGATTTCGTTCAATTCAATGTTTGCGTTCGCTGAGTTCATAGATTCATCTTTTCTCATTATTATCACCCCTTTATTACTGTTTAGTATGTAATAAAGAGGCGGGAATATTCGATAAATAGATGGGAGGAGGACTTTCACTAGTATATAAACCCATTGCGACAGAACTACTCCTTCTTCATTATCCCTGCTTCTTGAAGTTTTGCTAATAGCTTGTTAAAGTCTGCTACTACATCGGGTAGGGTAGTGGCAGTAGAATCAGCTTGGTGTTCTATTTGGAAACTAACCTCGTCGGGTTGTATTTTTACTAAAGTTCCTAATCCTGAAAATAAAGTTTTTAAATTTTTACATCACCCTTCTATTAAAAGCATTTTAATTTTCAAAGATAACAAACTGACACCCTGACTCAGATCTAAAGTCACAAGGGGGCGGACGTAATTCATCAATTAGTATCTATATCATTTTTTATAGGTTGTTCTTCGAGAGCGTTTTCAAACCTAATCGGATGTTTAACACCTAACTTCATCGCAGTTTTGTATTGTATTTCTATCAATTCAGAGAATCCGATAAACAACAGACCAGATAAAAAGCCAGTCATCCACCATTGTAACACGATAATCCATTCTGTTTCATATGACTGGCTTCCTAGTATATAACCGATTACAGCACCTGCAATAATAACGATGATACCCATGTTGAATATTACTTTAGCAATTCTGTTCTGATGATACAAATGAACCATCCTCTCCATTTCTTTTAACCTAGCACATTCGTCATTGTGGAGCAAAAATCCTTTTTTTATTTTTCCGTTTTTTATGTTTAGTAACGTTATATGGAAAAATGTCAAGCTTACTTTCCATTTCCGTTTTGGGAATTGGTTTTTCACAGGGATAGTAGATGGAAGGAACTTTTATATGGGAAGCATGTGGTCAAGTTAAAAATGGCTACATGAAAATTATTGACCTTTACGTAACGTAAAAGGTTAAAATGAAAATTCACTTACTTATTTTAGTGGAGGGTTTGTTGGCTATGGTTGATAATAATACAGTAATGGAGTCTGGAAAATGCGTGGAATGTGGAGCTAGTGAAAAAGATGGATATACCTGCTACGAAATGTTTCAATTTCCTTTAGTGTGGGAACATAACGATCCAAGATTATACGATTTACATTTTTGGCTTGTTTCTTGTTATATGATTCAACATCCATCCAACTACACAAAGAACGGATATGAGGCTATGATAAGCTTATTTAAAGATGCATATGACAATCATTGGAGTATCGATTATATACTGAAGAAAAATAAAGCACTCGTTTCCAATATTGCTAAAATAACAAATCCACTACCTAGCAAGCAAAGAAATCGTGTACTTAGAAGGTGGACCATGACCATTGAAGATATTTATAGTGGTGGAGAAAGTAATGCGATTCATAACATCCATTTGTGGAAAGAAACAATAAGAAAAGAAATCAACATTTAAAGAACTTCAAACTTACGGAAGTTCTTTTTTTGTGTTTGGATATGTTGAAAAAGTGAAATGGTTATAATGAGTAATCATTAAGTTCAATTTCAAAATAAATATTCCAAATCACTCTGTAAATACTAACCAATATGCTATAGTAAATAAGCCTTTACACAATTAAAACGGTATATAAGAAAAGAGACGTGATGATCTTGCCTGATTTTTTACAACTTGGTATTCGAAAAGAAATTAACTATACATTAAAGTCATTAGGAATGGTAACTCCTACCCCAATTCAAGAACGGACGATTCCTGCCGTTCTGGAGGGGAAGGATGTCATTGCCAAAGCGCAAACGGGGACAGGAAAGACGTTGGCTTTTGTGCTGCCTATTTTAGAGAAAATTGATGTGCAAAGTTCGGATGTACAAGCCCTTATTTTAACGCCAACAAGAGAATTGGCGCAGCAAATCTCTAAAGAAATTAAGAGAATGATCGAGAACGTAGAGGGTATAAATGTACTAGCGGTGTACGGTGGACAAGATGTCGAGCACCAATTGAAAAAGCTAAGAGGTGCACAGCATATTGTCGTGGCCACACCTGGACGTTTATTAGATCATATTCGTCGTGGAACGATTGATCTTTTATCGGTAAAAATGTTCGTAATCGATGAAGCGGACCAAATGTTACTGATGGGCTTTCTTCCAGAGGTAAATAAAATTATTGATGAAGCACTTTCTTCTCCGCAAACAATGCTATTCTCTGCGACGATGCCACATGAAATTACAACGCTTGCTCAAAAATACTTGGTGGAGCCAGAGATCATTGAAGTGAAAGCGAAAAAAGTAACGGTGGAAGTGATTAAACAGGTTGTGATTGAAACAACGGACCGCAGGAAACAACAAACATTATTCCGCTTGCTCGACGAACATCGGCCATTTTTAGCAATTATCTTTTGTCGTACGAAACTCCGTGCCAGCAAACTGCACGAAGCGTTGATTTTGAATGGCTACAATTCTGACGAGTTGCATGGTGATTTATCTCAAGCAAAACGTGAAAAAGCGATGAAACGATTCCGTGAAGCGAAGACGCAGTTTTTAGTGGCGACAGACGTGGCTGCTCGTGGACTGGATGTAAAAGGGGTGACACATGTCTACAACTATGATATACCTCAAGATGTGGAGAGTTATGTGCACCGAATTGGACGAACAGGCCGTGCTGGTGGCGATGGTGTTGCCTATACATTAGTAGCTCCAAAGGATCTTGATTTCCTTCGAATGATTGAAAAAGGGATTCAGCAAAAATTGGAGATACAAGTGATCAAAGGAGTTAGTATTCCTGATCGCGAGGATTATGAGAGAATGGGGACGAAGAAGCATTCTGGAAAACGCTCGGAAGACCGCAAACACACAACACCTATTACAGGTAAAAAATATAACCGACCAAGATCTAATCCAACAAGAAATAAAAAACGTTCGCGCTAAAAAAGGAGGAGAACACTTTGTTGCAAAAACAAATACAACAATACATTTCAAAACAAGTGAATGAAGGAAAAGAGCTGGAAGTATATGCAGAGGAAAAAGCATATATCGAGAAACAAGGTCTTGCAAATGACGTGACATTAATCGAAAAAGATCCGACTACTCGTTTTCAAGATGCTTACATAGAGAGATGTGATAAAGAAACAGAAGAAACACTTTCGGAAGAATCATTCGCATTTTTACAACAGCCAATTGACTACCTGCAAAAACATAAAAATGAATTTCTCTACTTAGAATCGAACTGGTTGGAAGTCATCGGCGTCGATGGGATTACGTTTGAAGTGAATGATGTATTTGGAACGTATGACGTCATGGTAGGATTGAAGTTGCAGAAGAAGTTTGACGCTACACTTAAAGAAAACTTGCGCAGTGAATTACAAGGTGACGAAGTGAGATTTGAACTGATGTTTAATCAAAATGATGGCGTATGGGACTTGAATTTCCCATTGGATTATGTGGACGGGTTCCAAGCGGAAATGTCATTAGAGGAAGCGTATCGGTTAATTTATCGCTTTTTATTTACACTAGTAGAGAAAGTAGAAAATAGGAGCCAGGAAGCGAATTAACTGTTAAATCGCATTTTATTGCTACATATGATAGCATGTATCTCTATACAAAAAAGGACGTGGACAAGCATGATAAAAATTACGATACCAACACCAGATATAACCATCACACAAAGGAAACAAACACCGAAAGAAAATGAAGTCGAAATCAAAGATATTTATGGCTTCATTGATTTTCACAAAATACCACGAGACAAAGGTGGCATCTTCTTGTTTTTTAATAAAAACGACGAGCTGCTCTTTGTTGGAAAAGCACGCAAAATCCGCCAAAGAATCAAAAAACATTTTGAAGACAATGTTTCACCAATGAAAAACCACAGAAACGAAGTCTACAAAATCCAAGTTTGCGTAGTAGAAGACCCAATGGAACGCGAAATTTACGAAACGTATATTATTAACGAACGTAAAGCGAAGTATAATGTGGAGAAGGTTTTTTATAAATAAAGAGAAAAAGTGGACCGACATAATGAAGTCGGTCTTTTTATATTTGAGTTGGTGATGATTGTGAGAGCGACTGAAATTCTTAAAGCTATTCAAAAACTAATCCAGCAGAGAAACATCGATTACGCGAATATTTAATCGAGGTATGACTGTATCAAGATTGACTGGAACCGATCTATTGCGGGTGCAGAATAGTTAAACAAAGAATTGTAACAATCCTGTTAGTCAATCCGTCTTATAATTGAGGTGAATTTGATGAAAGGGCTGTTTGTTTTAATTCTCGCAATTGGACTTAGTTTAGTTGGATGCAGTCAAGATGTATCAATTAGTAATCACGAAAAAAACAATGCAACAAAAGGCAATGTTTTTAGCACTTCATGGGACGGTAATCCCGTAATTGTAAAACAAAAAAACTTCGATGGTGATTACGAAATAGTTAATGAAATAAATGATAGTGAAGAAGTAAAAAAAGTTATAGAGGCTTTGGGAAATGCGGACTGGAAATGGAATGTCTATGTAGATATACTTCCCCCAGATTATAGTTTCACTTTGAATTCTTACGAACACAGTGTTTGGATAAATGAAGAATATGAAAGATTGGAACTTATAACTCAAGGACAAGCAAATTATGGAACTTTATCTAAAGCATCTTCTGAAATTATATTTGAAATCTTGACAGGTGAAAAATTTTAACGGGAATGAATATCGTTATTACAAGTTATTAGTTTGAACTTTTCTTTAACTATAGTGTGCTTTAGTTGAAGAAGACATAAAAAAAATCAGAACATCGAAGTTCTGATTTTTTTCATAACAGAGCCATTTTAAAACTTATTTATACTGAAATGATTCCATTCTTTCTTCTCCAGAAAACATATCTTTCACTTTAAATTGTTCATTTTTCACTTCATTCTCTCCAATGATTACAACGTTGCGAATCTTCTCTTTGTTTGCTTTATCAAGCGCTTTTGATAATTTCTTATTACTCATTTCATATTCAACTTTATAGCCTTTATTTCTTAAATCATTTGCTACTAATAATGCTTCTTTTTGTGTACCTAATGGAACTACATAATAATCTACATTGTGGTTCTCATATATTTCTTCCTTGGATGAACTGATTGCGGTAAAAATTACATCCAAGCCAAATGATATTCCTACTGTTGAAATGTTTTCATTATTACCAATCAGACCACCAATTGCATTATCATATCTCCCACCACTACCGATACTGGATTTAATAGATTGATCGGATAAGAATATTTCATAAATGGTACCCGTGTATATCTCTAATCCTCTTGCTAAGAAAGGATTAAATACACACTGCTCCTTAATATTTAGAAATTCCAAATATGATTCAAGTTCACGTAATTCATGTAAACCCTGTCTTACTTCTTCATTTTTCTCTGCATATGAATTGAAATAGGAGAGACTTGAGTTATCATCATCTGTTAAAAAATGTTCGATTAACATTAATGTTGCATTTGATAAACCTTGATCATTAAGCTCAGATAAGACCGCGTCTTTACCAACTTTTTCTAGTTTATCAAGAATTAAAACTACTTTATTTATCTTCTCTGATTCTGTCCCAAATACACGGAGCATCCCAGTAAGTAATTTGCGATTGTTGTATTGGATAGTCACCTGTAATTGAAGCTTTTTAAATGCATCAAAAGCCATCAACATTAATTCAGCCTCAGCTAATTGTGATTCTACACCTACGATATCAACATCACATTGAGTAAATTCTCGAAGTCTTCCTGTTTTAATTGGTCCATCTCTGAAAACTTTGCCGATTTCATATCGCTTGAAAGGCATTTTAAGTGTTGGATTCATCGCAACCACTTTTGCAAACGGAATAGTAAGATCATAGCGCAATGCTAAGTCTCTTTCACCTCTATCCGTTAATGTGTACATTTCTTCTAATATTTCAGCTCCACCACCGTACTTCGAAGCAAGTAATTCAGTATAATTTAGAATCGGTGTTTCTAGTGGTTTATAACCGTATTGAATGAATACATCTACTATCGTTCTTTTAATGTCTCTTCTTACAACTTCTTCATTCGGTAAGTAATCTTGAGTACCTTTTACATTTTGATAATTCATTTTTCTCATTTTCCATTCCTCCATATGTAAATAAAAATAAAAAACCGCACTTGAATTAAGTGAAAAAAACTTAATCAAATACGGTTTAATGATAAATAGCCATCCTATTAATGATTTTTTAAAAAATCTAATAGCACGGCTAGTGAATATGATGATGTAGTTGTGAGAGCGATATAATTGTATCTGCTAAAGAAAGCATAATTCTCACCTCATATAGTTCAATACAATGTAACATATTGTAAAGGGAAGATACAAGCCTTTTTTTATATACTTAGGATGTTGACTCCATTAAAACGACATTATAAATTTTCAATACAAATATATATTAAAAGAAAATAAACTGCCTTACCCGAGATGTTGTTGCGACTGTAATCTGATATAATTTTTATAATAAGGTGGTGTTACTTATGTTAGAAGAAAGAGAAAATGCACCAAAGAGAAAATTTGCTTGGGCAGATAAATGGATTAAGATGACAGGTGAACGAGCAAGAATTGATGCAAAAGTATCGTGTATGAGAAAAATGGTAAGTTGGTAAAGGAATATCCAAATGGTGATATTGTACCTTTGAATAATGATGGTGATTCCTATGCATAAACATGAACCAATCTCTAAATGCGATAGGGATTAAGGTGAAGGTAGTTTGTACGTCATCTCCTATGACTACTGACTACTTCTTACTATTTATATATTCATAAAAATATTCCCATCGATTTAGTGGTTGTCCGCTAACTGAAATGAAAACTACGTTAAATTGATGACTCTCATAAAATAATTCAAACTGGACCATTACTTCTTTATTGTTATGAGGGATTCTTCCGTTAAACTCAACAATAATATTCTCCTGTTCAGTCTTAAAGAAATCCCATTCAGTATCAAGAAAATTTTTATCCAGCTGTTCTCCAATTGTTCTTTGATCATGGGCAGTAAAATAGCTATTCTTAATAAAATCTACTGGATCGGCTGCATAATAAGGAAATATGATAAAAGCTAAAAAGTTGAGTCCAAAAGTAATTAATATTGCATAAAGGATGCCTTTTAGACTTTTTCCGCCGGTAAATTGTAAATCAACACTATTAATGGATTGTTTTTTATTTTTTAGTTTTAATATTTTGTTTGTAGCATGAATAAAATACAACTTGTTCCCTATTATTCCTAAGATAAAAAAGGAAATAATTCTAAAAATGATGTGCAATGGATCCATTTCACCATAGTAAATCTTTCCGTTAACGTAGAAAACTACCTGAGCCAGAATTGGAATCACGGACATTATTACAACATACAAATACATTTTTCGATAACCTAACCATAACGATCCAAAAAATGCAGCAAATAAGTTCCAACTAATTAGTGGTACCTTACTATTTTGATTTATTTTCCATTTTTTAAAATAGTAATCCTTATCGTTGTTAAGAAAGTGGCCAAGTTCTGTTTTGGTAATGGTAGCATTATTGGAAATTTCTTTAGTGTAATTAGAATAATGATGAGGCTTGAGCGCTTCAAATTCTCTCACTTTGTAACCACAATTAGAGCAGTACTTGGACTGGTCTTCTATCTTATATCCACATTCGCTGCAAAACAAAAAGAACCTCCTCACTTTCTAATTGATTTGCATATTATATTCCCCAGGTATGAGAGCATTATGTTGTAAGAAAGTGTGCGTTGTTCTTTCATTTTGGTAATTTTGTAATAATAGCTTTCAGGTTGTACATATTAAAGGTCATACCATTAATTATTGTACAGTTTAAGGAGGCTAATAATGAAAAAGTTATTCTTTCTAATGAGTACTTTGTTATTGAGTCTGTTAGTAGCATGTGGAAATGATGATTCAAATGATACCAGCAATAATGTTAATGAACAAAACGATGTAGAAGAAAATAGTAATAATCAAGAAGAGTCCAAAGAACAGGAAAATAATGTTGAAGAAGATGCTAAAGGACAGGGAGTAAGTGATACTGGTTTTGACAATGGAAAGTATGTATATGAAATAAAAGAGATTGAACAAATCACAGACAAATTTGGAGATGTTCAGATTTTAGCAGTAGAACTAGCATTTACTAATAACACTGATAAACCTAAAAGTCCTTGGATGTCTATGGGATTATTCGCAGAGCAAGAAACAGATGTTACTGTTGAAACATTAACTGGGGCAAATGGTCGATTCCCTGATGATTACAAACCAGATTTGGTCAAAATGGGAGATGCTGATATAAAGCCAGGTGCAACTGTAGATGCGGTAATCGGATTTGAAATTCAGTTTCCTGGTAAACCTGTAAGATTATATAATTTTAGTGTGAATGATGAAAAGCTATTTGAAAGAATAGTTGAAACCAAAGAATAACAGATAAATGAACTCTTTATCGTGTGATAATTTAAAAATTTCAACTTGAACACGTTATAATTTAATTACTTGCTCGTAAGCCTCAAAGTGTTTACGAGCAAATTTTATTAATGTTAGGTCGATTGATAATTCTTGTTCATCATATCAATGAGGCTAGTATTTCGCGAAAGATACTTTAACATTTTAGAAGGGACGTTTCAGTACAATCCAGTTATTTTAAAACGGATCAATCTTCTTCAACGCTATTCCAATATCTTCTTCAATTTTAAGAATGGAAGGGTCATTATCATAGGTAGTGTCACCCTTATTAATAATTAACACCTTCGCATTTGGATTGCGATAATTGATAAAAAAGCTAAACGGGTACACGCGAAGGGAAGTACCTAGGACGAGTAATAATTCTGCTTCGTTCACTATGTCATACACCTTTTTAGCGTGGTCACCTTGCATCCATTTACCGGTTTCATTATATAGGACAATATCAGGTTTTATATAACGCCTTGTAGAGGAAGGGCCACAATCGCATTCCCAGAACTTATCTTTCATGCTCTTCCTATTCAACAGTTCTTCTACCGTGTACTGTTTTCGACACTTCGGATTATTGCATGTAGCGGTAGCCATCGTACCATGATATTCGATGACTTTTTCGCTGCCTGCTCCTTGATGGAAGCCATCGATGTTTTGCGTAATGACATAATCAACGACCCCAAGTTTTTCCCACTTAGCTAGTATTTTGTGCGCATCATTAGGCTGTGCTTCTGGAACATAAAGATACTTCTCAAAAAAATCATAAAAAACATCCGGATAATCAAAAAAGAATTCCCTCGAAAGGATGGTCTCTGGCGCTAGATTAAACAATCCTGTCTCCGAACGGAAATCAGGGAGACCTGACGCAGTACTAATACCTGCCCCTGTAAGAACAGTTATCTTCGAGTTTTCAATTAACTTTCTGTATTTATCCATATCATTCATTTTTGTACACCTCTTATTTGGCTTTCTATTTATGTAAAAACAAAAGATAGGAACCTTGTGATTACCTATTACTATACCAAATAAAACGGGTTATTAAAGGGAGGAGGTCTTTCGATGCTTAAAAGTCCTGTTACAAAAGTGTAAGAGGACTTTTTTGTGTGGTTTAGTAGCAAATATTCTCCTATTTAAAAACATCAAAAACTGTACTCTCACCATTTTCATAATGATAAAGAACGATTTGTAAGTTTTTCATATTCCAGTCTGAGGACCTTACATACATAAATGAATGTTCAAATTCTACAATGGTGTTACCCGTTAGATAGTTTAGATCGAAATATTTATCGTATTCTTCATTATATCCATGCGTTTCAATATTCGCAGGACTAAACAAATGTGTTGGCTGTTGTGTAGTTTCTTTGATAACTCTCGTATTAATATCGTACTGATGTGTAAATTCGAATTCATTCGACATATCATCATTTCCAATATAGATAGTGGTACCATCTTCAGATACAGATGCCAGCATCATAGAGATGCCATAAGGCTTTATATGCTCGTATGAAATTCGGTTCGTTACTTTGGAATCTTGTGTATTATAGACGATAACTCCAAATGTTCCCTGCATAACAGCTATTTTGTGATCGGCATATAAGAGACGAGGCATTTCCGCGCCAATATTCATAGATTCAATGTCAGACAAGTCTACAGGTAATGTGGAATTATTATGCCCCTGTACATTATGATTGTTTTCTGTACCGACCAATGTATCCTTTAGAAAAGCTCCGCCTAATACAAGAAAGATAATGGCAGCTGAAGCTAAAACTGTCCAATAGGTAAGATTAATCTTCCTAGGTGTATTGTTACCTTGGTGAATTTTTCGCAAAATCTTTTCACTATCTTCATTTGAAAATGTAATATTTTCATTTAAATAACTCTTCACGATTTTCTTATCGAAATTATTCATGTTTGTTCCTCCTTTCCAGTTTTTGTTGAAGAGCTTCTTTCCCTCGCAAAAGTCTTGATTTAACTGTATTTATACTAATATTTAGGACTTCACTAATTTCTCTCATGCTCAAATCCTGAAAGTAAAATAAAATGATAACCTCTTTATATTTGGGAGAAAGACTAGCAACTTGTTCAATTATTTCTTTAGAATGTTGTTGTTGTATAAATTCATTTTCAGAAGATGGACTTGCATTCACCGGTCGAATTTCTGATTTATAGATCAGGTTTTTAATGCTCCAACGCTTATGATGATCTTTGCATTTATTAATGGTGATTCGAATTAGCCAAGTTTTATAACTAGCTTCATGCCGAAACTTATCCAAATGTTGATAAAAAGCAATAAACACTTCCTGAATGATATCTTCACATTCAGCACGATCATTCACATACAAATAGGCAATCTGCTTTAACTCTGTCCCATACTTCATCATTATCTGATGCAACAGGGCATCTTTCGTAATTTCTATATCTTCTTGTTCTGGTCTAAACACCTGCGCACCTCCTTCATAAGATTAGACGAATGGTAGGATGGAATTGACCCGTGGATATTTTGAGTTTTCTTTTATCGTAACCTAGGTAGTTCTTGAAGAAATGTTAGTTTGTGATTTGCTTTATTATATAATAGTAAACTAGTGGTATTAGTAAAGTCAGTAAGGGGGATTAACAATGAATAAACGTGATTACTTAGTAAAAACATTTTCCCGTACAAAAAGAAAAGACTATGAGAATTATATATTAACTGCCATATGGCATAAGTTAGATAATATGGAGCTAAAACCAGTTAGTCAACAATATGTAAAACGGAATGATGGTAAACATGCTCTAATGGATCTTTATTTTCCACAATTACATATAGGGATAGAAGTAGATGAAGCTTATCACCAAGCTGTTGTTGAAGCTGATAAATTACGTATGGATGAAATTATATCTGCAGTTAGTGAGGAAGCAATTGAGGACTTTGAAATACTTAGAATCGATGCTAGTAAATCAATAGAGGAAATTAATAGTAGAATTAACGAGGTTGTTGGGATTATTAAGCAAAAGGCCTCAAAAACGACTCTAAAGTGGAGGACATATGAAGAAGAGTTACAAATGATGAAAAAGCAAGACTACCTATCCATTTACGATGGCATAAGCTTTAAGGATATAAAAGATATTGCGAATACTGTCTTTGGTAAGAATGCGAAAAGATATCAACTAAGTTGTTTTAGAATAATTGATAATACGTGGTTATGGTGTCCAAAACTATCAATTACTATTGATGGTGATACTAAATCAGCAGCTGCTGGTTGGCTGAACCATTTAGCAGAAGACTGGTCATATATTGACGAATCGCATCAAAATCAAGAAATGCTTGAAAACAGAAAGAAAACATTAATGGAAGAAATCAATCAGGATCGGAAAAGAGCGGTTTTTGCAAAATATAAAGATAATCTTGGATTCAATAGGTACAGATTTGTAGGAGTTTTTAAGTGTATAGGACTATCACCTGAAGATGAGAGTTGTGTTAGGTATATAAGAATAGATGATAAGGTGGAAGTTGTGAAGTGAGTTTGAAATTATGCTGCTACAGATGTGGCTATTAATGGACTCAATGTAGGGGAATATCACATTTCTACAACAATGGTATTCCGCATGATATAGAAGCTGTGTTATCGAATTGAGCCAACTTAACCTGCATACTGTCTTGTATTTTAAGAGGGATTTTATAATGTGTTCCCCCATAGATTAAGAGGTTTTGTGAACATAATAGTTGCAAGTACACCATATGTTCGTTCCTACTAAAAAATTAAATCTACTTTCCCACAAGGAACTCATATACGTTCTAATAGTGGCACTTTTCGGTGAGACAAAGTAGTGCTTCATTGAAATGTAGTGGAAGAGGCTCCTCAATGACTTGCTACAATAGGGTATCTATTAGTAGAAAAGGAAACTTCGAAATAATAAAAAGCTTGGCTTAAAGCCAAACTTTTTAATTATGAACTGTATAGATTTTTATAGAACTATTATAATAGAGCTCCAATTGTACAATACCATGAATCTAAAGCAAGCGCTTGGTACAGTGCTGTTTTCCAAGAATTCTTATTGTTTTTAGCACAACTTTCAGCAATATCCTCTAGATGTTTTTTTACAGCCTGGGGACCGGCATCTCTTAGAATTTTATCCATTAAAAAAGCTATATCTGATAATTCACTTGCTGCTTCAGAGGCATATAGGTCACCTAGTTCGTATTGTTGAAAATGATATTTAACACGTTCTGCGAGTATAGGTGAAGCGTTTGTAGGAGCCTCAATATAATAACTAATAGAAGGAGGATTAGTTTTGTTAACACGACCATATAACCATTGTTGATCATCAATGTTGTCAAAATATGGGTGTAATGTCTCTTCCTCACTTTTAGTTGGAAAAGAATTGCTCTTTATGAAATTACAATCCTTACACGCAGGAACTAAATTAACAGGAGAAACCACTAAAGATGGATAATCACTTTTAGCTAAATAATGATCAAGTGTACTAGAGGGGCGTTGCCCACAAAAAGGGCACTTGTCATTACCCAGAGGATACCTTAATTTCTCGTAATATGTCCTACCAGGCGAGTTTTTTGGAACCATTCTACGCGTATAGATTTTCTCCATTTCTAATTTGGAAACATTACCATTTACTACAGATTTCTTTGGAAATAGATGTAGTTGAGCATTGCTTGCTTTAATTTCGTAATCTAAAGAATCTTGAACTACCTCTGACAAACAGTTCTCTAAACGTTTTTTAAGTGCACTATCTCTAACTCTACTAATGGAGGTTTGATATACATCACCAGCTGAGAAGGTTGGTCTTGGAAGAGTGCGCATTTTATTCGTCCTCCCTATTTTTTGAAGCTAATAGGGCCCGAACAATACCTCGCGCTTCCCTTCCAAGTTCATTATTAAAGTGCTCAAGAATCCTGTTGTAGTCACCAATTTTATCCACAGCATCTTTCAGCATTTTGTAGAAACCGGAATACGTAACTTCTAGTTCAAAAATTTCCCTTGTTAAGGCTCCTATATTTTCCCCAAAGGTTTCTATTTCAGTACGACTGTACTGAAGGGTAGTACCTGATCTCCTAAGTTTCCATACACAACTGCGGGGCACTTCCTGTAAAATAACCGGTGAATGGGTAGCGATAATAGCAACTGCATTCCTACTTATTAGCAGATCAGATAAAGCTCGAGTAAAGGCAGATAATAATGGTGGATGAAGATGTGCTTCTGGCTCGTCCAACAGTACAAGAGTACGCTCTTCTACAGTCTCTACTAACCGAGTTAGTGTAAGTAAAACAATCTTATGTCCTGAGCTCAATCGGTGGAAAAAATGTTGCGCTCTTTGCTTGAGAAGTATATCGTCATCCGATTCTCTATCAAAAACATCAGTTGTTTGTTTATCCTTTGATTCATCAATTATATTATCATTTTCGAGTGGACGAAGAATACTGGCGACGTCAGCTTCTTTAAAAATAGGATCTGCAGTTAACATTTCGATAGCACGTAACCATCTGGTTGTTTTGGAACTACTTTTTATAGCGTGAAGGCTACTTGCAAACTCTTGTTTTAAGTTTTCAGGGCTCTTAGGAGGAAGTTCTTTTTGATTTTTCTTTTTAATCTTTTTTAAACCGACATATGAATAAGGGATACCATCAGAGTTTCCTCTTCGCTCCGGTAGTGGTTCTGTTTGGTCAAACGCACTAAAAGAAACAGAAACAACATTTGCAAAAAGATCTTCTTTACTAATTTCATCTGATACTGTAGAAAAGAAGCCGGCTTTATCTTCAGATGAATTTTGGTCAATTAGTGAGTTAATCATATTATTAATCATATGTGTTTTGCCTACAGCATTTCTTCCTATAAGTACATGTATGTTAGTAGGTGGATTTGACCTTGGGTTGACCTCGAATGATAAATTGACACGTTCCACACCTCGAATATTAGGTCCAGTATATGTGAATTTGTAATTTGTGAGTTTTGCGTTACCATTAGCTAACCTCCGGTATTGTCCTGTAACAGATGTGTGACGAACGTTACGCATCAAGGAATTGACTGTAACATCATAGTACCTTGCTTTCTCATAAACTGTAGGTTTTAAGGCTATATCATTTAGTGCGTCTAAAATATTGTGTCGAGTATCATCACCCAATGAGTGCAGATTTGAGTAATAGCTAACATCTTGCCCCAGAGAAAAGTAATCATCACTAAGTTTCTCAAAATCACTCGGAATGTCAGGCCTCATCATTTCTTTATCCATATCAAGCTGACCTATTTTAACACTTCCTATAAGGTGTTTTTCACTATCTTCATCTACATAGTAAAGTGTATACATCGTCTTATAGGTAAACCAATCATTCCAGTTATCTTCCACAAGGTAAAGCTGAGAAACCGGTTTTGAAGGAACGATAAAACCTACAGGATGTACCAAAAATTTCATTTTTTTCAATACCTTTCATTTACTTTTAATAGATATTTTACTAATAAAAATAAGTTTTGTTTAATAACCCGAGTAAAGTCATACCTTCGTTTGCGTTGAAAACTATCTTTATTACTTAATCATATAGTAAGAAAAAATAGAAAAGTAACGCTTTTTGTTTCATTATTTAAGATGGATCTGTCAAAAACATATTGTATATATTGCAAAACCCACAAGCCAAGAGGGGACCCTTTACCGTATGTACTATAAAATACTAGCCATTTCTTGGTGTGCACTTCAAATTTATTAGTACGCCCCCCCTCATGAATGATGAGTAATATGTTCGGGCTTGTGATTGACTCCTTCTGCTATCCAATTACCGCGCCAAATTATAATTAACAGCCTTTTCTGTATTTTTATTTGCCATGAGGACATTTAACAAGGGATAACTCTCCTAATGCTTTATGTATTCTACTTATACAATTAGAACACTAAACTTTTATCATTTCCATCATATGAAAAGTCCGTTCTATCACACGTTGCAAAATGTAATATACAAATCTCTTTCCCTACAGTAATACTCTTCAATTCAGGAAGGACATGCTCGTAGATACAGCATTTCTAATTATACTTATCTTTATAAAATGCTAGAAAACTATTAATTTCATCACCTTATTATATAACTTATGAATTGCTCTATTCAAAGGAAATTAACATTTTTAGATAAATTATGACAAATTGTTCTGAAAATACTTTTATAACTGTTTTATGTGATAAAATCCAACGTTAAAGTAATTGGAATGAAGGGGAGAAAGTAGAACTAATAAGTCCTTTTTCATTTTTTAATTATTTTAGCAGATGTAATATTAATCTATAGTAACATTGCAAGATTTTTTTATGAATAAAATGGAACTATACATTATAGAAGAGTCTAAAAAGTGGATTATGTATGAAGAAGAGTTACAAATAATGAAACAGCAAGATTATTTATCCATTTACGAGTACATAAGCTTTAAGGATATTTCAAATACCATCTTTGGTATGAATGCGAAAAGATATCAAAAAAGTTGTTTTAGAATAATAGATAACACGTGATTATGGTATCCAAAACTATCAATTATAATTGATGGAGCTACTAAACCAGCAGCTATTGGTTGAATTAACTACAAATCAGAATACTGGTCATATATTGACGAATCACATTAAGATCGAGAAATGTTGAAAACAGAAAGAACACATATATAGATGAAATCAATCTAGATCGTAAAAGAGCAGTCCTTGCAAAAAATAATGATAATCTCGGATTCAATAGGTATAGATTGTAGGGGGTAATTAAGTGTGTTGGTCTATCGCCTGATGATGAAAGTCGTATTAGATATATGAGAATAGATGATGAGGTGTAAATTGTTAAGTGAGTTAATAATTAGTGTATGTGCTTAAGTGTCAAATAACATGTGGTTTAAAACAAGTATCATAACTTAATTAGATTATATATATATGCTATAAATTAAACCTTAATAGCAAATACTCGTTTGTTTTCTTGTTGACTTCTTTGATATGAAAAGCCAAAAAAATTTACATTACAAGAAACAGTTAAATCCATATAAAGTCTGTAAAATTACGCATATGTTGATTTTAATTTTAATCGAAAGTCTGGAGGTAGTTTATAATGCATTACAATTGTTAAAAATACTTTTGATTATAAGTTCGATAACAAGGAAAAAGTGTATGAATAAAGTTTTTTACTTTCATTTCATAACCATTAAGGGATGAAAAATAAAAATATAATTCGGAATATAGTACACAAATTATTTCGTTCTTATAGTATAATTTACCTATGAATTGCTTACTGATGTGAGTTACTAATGTGTCAATTTGAAGATAAATAGCTTTAGATAGGGAGATATCAAAAATTAATTATGATTGTCGGTGGTATAAAAAAATTGTAAAAATCATCTAAAACAGGTTGACCTCATACAGTTTGAACTGGAATGATAGAGTTATAAGGTTGTGTTAAGGAATTAGTTTTTAAATCACTATTTTGAGGAGATATTAATGAATGAATATATTTTAATCCCTTCTTATATCGATAATGTACAAGACATTCACAGTCAATATTTAAATGTTTTTTTTAGAGATGTTGAAATAATTGAACGAAAAATCCCTCTAAACGAAATTAGAAATGTATATATTAAAGATAGAGAATTGTTTTTTAAAATTGTAGATGAACTCAGTTTAAGGGGGTTCCAGTTTATATCAAAAAAGACTAATAATATTTTACCAACTATTAATCCTGATTTTTCTTCTTATATTAGTGTTATTGAAAATAATAATATGTTTCTGGATATTAATTTTCAACAATACGGACTTTCAGGGTTTGCTCAACGATTTATGGTTGAAAATGATTTATTCTTTAATCATATCCCACTTAAAGGGTTCCAGTATTTTAATGCTTCTCTTAATCTTATCGAATTAGAAAATGAATTTCGATTGGCGGGGTTTGAGATCCAGCATAACGAAGGAGGAAATGAAAAATCAGTTATTCCTCCATTAAAGATCCAACATTCATCAAACTATTCAACGGATTCCGTAAATCATTCAAATGAAGAGAACGTTGCCTCAGTTCCGATTGAATGGGTATTTAGAGATAATATCTATAGATCATTTAAAAGATTTTGCAAACAGAAAAATCTGGAAGATCTCAACGATATAAGGGAAGAACATTTGAATCAATTTAAAGAAATGAGAGGAATAGGGACATACAAATTTAATAAGGTAATAGAAGTATTAGACCAATATAAAAATGCAGATAATGCAGATAAAGTATTATCACTTGAAGAACTTCCGTCTAGAAATAATTCGCTACCAGATTTTAATTCATTTGCCTTATATGTTCCAGTTAAAGATGTTTTTTATGAGAGGAAATACGTAAAATGGATGAATCACTGCAAACAAAATAAGATTAAAACCATTGGTGATATTACTTGGGAACATATTGTAGACTTTAGCCAATTAACTGGTGTAGGAAAGAAGAGGATAGATCAAGTTATAGAGGCTTTAGAAGAGTTCGATAAAGAAACAAAGGAAAATGCAAGCAGTGTTTTTTCTGCAGGATACATTTTTCCATATATTAAAGAACATGAACTGCCTGATATCTTTTCAATGGTTAACATTGATGGAGTGGGCAGTGGATTACCTGCAATTAAAATGTATGAAATAGAAGGAAAACCAATATCTGAAATTAAAGCCAATAGCGATCTTAAACTTTATGAATTGTATCAAAAACTTCAGAAATTAATGCAACCAAGAGAGATTTTTTCAAACTTTAAAAAAAATAAAATGACAGCAAGAGATCAGCTCATTATTCAAAATCGTTTTGTAGAAGAAAAAACATTAGAGGAAATGGGTGAAGCAATTGGTGTAACAAGGGAAAGGGCAAGACAGATTGAAAAGAAATTCGTTTCAAAATTTAAGAACTACCTTGAATCAAAACAATTACCTTTAATTTTATCTCTTATGTATCCAAATAAAAAATTTATCTTCTCGACAGTTTTACTTGAACTTTTAGGAGAGGAGCACTCTGATATAATAGCCCTATTGAAATTTCATCCGAATATGATGAATTATCTCCCTGATATTGATTCTTTCTTTTTTAATATGGAAGAAAAAAATGAATTTGTAGAAAAGATAAATGATTTTTTAGAGGATCTCCCTGATATTTTTAAACTTTCCGAATACCAAAGCCGAATACATGAATTTTTAAATTTTGACAGTCAAATAAATTTTGAAACAATCTTTGAAAGTTATGGTTTGATCCACTATGGAAAATTTTATTCTAGATATAAATTACGGATGACACATGTTTTGGACTTCATTTTTAAATATTACATAAGTGGACCATTAAAGCTAGATGAAGCAGGCATTAATCATCTTCGACAATTGGCTCTGGAACATTTTGATTATCAGCTTAGTGATTCGGACAGAACTGTTGATGCAAGGCTTAGAGATTCCAAACATGTTTTACTTGTAGAAAAAAATACATTCGAATGGTTTGACCCAGAATCAATCGAACCATCCCTTATTGATAGTATTTCAACATATATAAAAGACCGCTTCAATGAAATAGAAGTAGTTAACGTGGAAGAGATCTATTTAGGACTTCAACATGTGATGGAAAACTACCATATTAGCTCTAAATTACATCTATATTCGCTTATTAAATACTTTCTAGAAGATGAGTTTATTGTTGGTAAAGGGAATACATTAAATATTTACCGTGATTCTAGTGAAAAGTTAGCTATTGAGGAAAGACTTGTGATGACTATTGAAAATCTTGGAGGTACAACTACTAAAGATGAGATCGAAAAACAATTAAATTGGCAAAGGTATAAAATTGATTTAGGTATTTCTAAGTCAAAACAAATCCTACCTTGGGGAAAAAATACGGTTAAACTTTTTAGTCACCTTTTAATAACTGATGAAGAAAGGGAAGAATTAAATAAATTAATAGAATCCTGTTTCGAAAAAGGTTACACAACGTCAAGTATTCTATTTGAAAATATGCTGTTTAATCGGAAGCTTGCTCCTTTTATCCAAAAAAATGGCATTGATCATAACCAAAAAATTGCTTCGTTAGTAAAGTCTCTTTATCCTTTTATAAAAGGTCACTTAAACTTTTTATATTATGAAGGTAGTAAATTTACTAATTTTGAAGAGGTTCTCGTCCATCACTTTAAGAATGAAGCTACAAGAAGCGAGATACAGGCATTTATCATGAAGCATGGATATAAAGAGTTAATGGTTTCCATCCTAATAACAAGTATTGTGGAGAAGGATCTTTTTACAGAGATTGATCTTGGTTTGTATTATCCTACAAGTAAATTCCAAATATCCGAAGATGCTATAGAAGCATTAACACAATACATTGAAACTCAAATGAAAGATAAAGCATATCTCTCATTAAACCTACTTGAAGGCTATAGAACTGTGCTACCATCTGTTGATTTTCGTTGGAATCCCTTTTCAATGAAGAGTGTACTTATCAAAAATGGTTATCGCCAAATTCAGAAAATCTATCAAGACTATCGATACGATATGATCATCATTGTTAGTGAAAAAAGTAAAATTAAAAGCTTTGAAGAATTAGTTCATTTCATTTTATTCCATGAATATCAGGGAAATCTTCATGAATCAGATGTTTATGATTTTCTAGCCAATAAAGGAATATTGAGAAAAAGGGATTCCATTTATGAAAAGGTTCTTCCTTACGAAATTAAAAATGATGGAACCTTGATAAAAGTAGATGAAATTGGAATGGTAAAACTAAAGTAGGTGGGAACATGTCATTTTTGGATTTAAATTTAAAATATAAATATCGCTCTGCACATGACCAAATATTTTCGGATTTTTATAAAGGGTGTCTTGAGAAAGCAATTCAATATGATCGAGCTGTTGGCTATTTTACGAGTAATAGTTTATCGATTCTTGCTGATGGGTTGGATGTCTTTTTAAAGAGAGAGGGATTGATTCGAATTATTGCCAATCCTTATTTAACAAAAGAAGACGTGGATGCTATTGAATTTGGCTATAAGGCAAAAGAAGATGTGATTGTTGAATCTTTGCTCAGACCATTTCAATTGAATAAGCTATCTATTGAAAACGATGCGTTTAACTTGCTAGCTTGGTTAATTTATAAAGATAAACTACAAATAAAAATCGCCTTTACAAAAAATAATAGCTTGTATCATGAGAAGTTTGGCATTTTCTATGATCCTTTTGGAAATAAGATAGCTTTCTCAGGCTCTGCAAATGAAACAGCTGGTGGGATTCGTGATAATTTTGAAAAAATCGATGTATTTTTTAAAGAACATGATCATGAAAGAATAGAGGACATGGTTAATGACTTTGAAAGCTTATGGGATGATTCGACACCAGGACTATCTGTGATTGAAATCCCTAATATCATTAAAGATCAACTATCCACCTATAGGAAAGGATTAAAATCTACGATGACCAGGACAAAAAAAGTGGTGAAACCAAGGGCCTATCAAGAACAAGCAATACACGCTGTTAAAAACAATAACTGGCACGGGATATTAGAAATGGCAACTGGAACAGGGAAAACAATTACCAGCCTTCTGATTTCAAATGAATTTTTACGAGAGCGAAAAAGAATTTTTTTAGTAGTGATTGTTCCCTTTACTCATTTAGCCGAACAGTGGCTCGAAAACTGTGAGATGTTAGGGTATTCTCAATTTACGAAGTGTTTTGGTAGTAAAAAAGAATGGACTAATACGCTTCAATCAGATATACGAGATTTTAATCTTGGGATAATTGAAAAGCATGTCGTGATCACCACATATAAAACAGCAGCATCCATTGAGTTTAATGATTTAATATCAAAAATCAAAAAAAACAGCTTTTTAATTGCAGATGAATGTCATTATTTCGGTGTGAAAAGTTTGAGAAGCAATAGATTGTATGTAATGGATGCGAAAATAGGACTTTCTGCCACTCCTCAAAGATGGTGGGATGAGATAGGAACTAATTATCTCCAATCATTTTTTGGTCCGGTTATTTATGAATATGATATGAAGACTGCTATTCTAAACGGGGCACTAACAGAATACACCTATCAACCAATTGTAACTCATTTAAATGAGGATGAAATTCAAAGGTATGAGCAGTTGACAAAAAAACTTATTCATTTATATGGTGACGAGAAGGCAAATAAAGAGGAAATCAGCGAAGTGAACAGAAAGCGGAGTTTGATAATTAGTAAAGCAGAATCTAAAAAAGATTTGCTCTTTTCTATCCTTAAGGAAAAGAATCGTGAACAAGTATCCCATACGTTAATTTATTGTGCACCGGGAGAAGTAGATCTAATTACAAAAAAACTTTCGGAATTGGATTATCGTGTTCACCGTTTTAATTCAGAAGTTTCTCTAAAGAATCGAATGAAAATATTAGAAGCTTTCGATAGAGGCTCTATCCAAATTCTTGTTGCCATTAAATGTTTAGATGAAGGGGTGGATGTACCGAGTACCCGTGAAGCCTATTTTTTGGCAAGTACATCAAATCCAAGAGAGTTTGTACAACGACGGGGAAGAATTTTACGTACACATCCTAATAAGAATATAGCAAACATCTATGATTTTATTGTTTTTCCAAATAATTCGAATGAAACAATGTTTAAATCAATTGCTTCAAAAGAACTACCGCGTTTTGCTGAATTCACCCAATATGCAATAAATAACTACGCAGCTAGAGAAACTATAGGGAAGTACTTAAAACCCTATCATCTTGAATACTTAATGGATAAACTTCCTTGGGAAGTCTATAATGAGTTTCAGATAATGGAGGGAAACAATGAAAACGAATAAAGAATTAGTACAAAAAATAAATGAATTTCCAGAGAATTTATCAAAGCTCGCACATTATCTGATGAAAGATATTGATCGAGGCGATCTATCCAATTCTCAAGTTGAAGACCGAATAAAACAAGAAATTAAAGAAATTGTCTTGGAGGAAATGGAGAAATGAGATTAAAGAAAATTAGGGTGACGAACTTCCGGCAATTTTATAAAACGCAGGAAATTGAATTTGCAAGTGGAAATCAAAATATCACGATTATCTTTGGTGAAAACGGAAAAGGGAAAACTGGTATTTTTCGTGCATTGATGTTTGGACTATATGGCAGTCAATATATCGAACAAGATAATAAAAATGATGACATTCATCTTGTTAATTTTATTGCATTAGAAGAGGCTAATGGGATACCGGTAGAAGCAGAGGTTCAACTTCAATTTGATTCATATGGGAAGTCTTATGACCTTCGGAGAAGTATTATTGGATTTAAAAATGAGGATGTTATCAAAGAAAGAATAAACAATTTAGAATTATACATTACTGATAAATTTGGAAACTATAGTCCTGAGCCGATTACAGATGAAGTTGAAATAGATAGCATTGTAAATGAAATTCTTCATGAAAGTATTAAAGACTTCTTCCTTTTTGATGCAGAAAAAATTGAAACTTTAACAAAGACAGATAAAAGTGTAAAAGAAGAAGTAAAGAATGGTATTGTAAAGTTACTTCACATTGATAAATTAGAAAGGGTTATTAAGCTGTTAGGTAATTTATATAATTCGGAAAAAAGAAGACTATCTCAGGATTCAAAGAGTTTAGGATTAAGTCAAAAACAAAATGAAATCGAAGATTTATTTAAACAAATGAACGATCTTGAAGAAAAAATTTCTTTAAAAGAAGACAATTTACATGCCTGTTCAGATGAAATTAAAAGAATTGAAACTAAGTTATCAGAAAATGAGGATGTCAGAAAGATTCAAGAAAAATTAAGTGATGTCAAAGAGAAAAAAACCTATGAGCAAAAACTATTCTTGGCCAAAAAGGATGAGATGCGTAACTCATTGCTTTTGAACGGTTCTAGTATTGTTATGAGGGATAGTTTTCAATCGGTAAAAATGTATCTTGATCAAGTCCTTGTAGATCAAAAGGATTTAATTCCGTATGAGGTCATAGAAAAATCGTTGCGGGATATGGTTTGTGCATGCTGTGGAACAAACCTAATGGAAAATCCTGAGCATAAAAGACAAGTAGATTATCTTAAAAACAACTTTAAGCGTTCAAACTTAACACCATTAATTTCTATTATTACTAATAATATTCATGATTATCAGATCGATGAAGATGAGATTATTCACTCGATTGAAAAGAATATGAAGGAATTAAGAGAAATCAAGAATAACATTACACAGATTGATAGGCAGCTTGATGAATATCAAACAGAAATTGCGGAAAAGGCGCAAGAACAAGAGAATTTAAGTCATCTGGAAACAACTTTAAATGATAAGAGACGTTATCTTGAAGAATTACGAATTGATATTGCGAAAATGAAAGATCAAATTATAGAAAAAGAAAAAGAAAAAAATGCAAAGGAAAAAGAATTTAACAGGTTACTTCGACATGAAGAAAGTCTAAAGGTGGATGCTAAGGTACTTCATACTATCCAAGATCTAAAGGACCAATTTGAACGTGTCTTTGAGGAATACAGTGATGAGATGCGTCATCGATTGACTGAAGAAACCACGGAAATCTTTAAAGTTCTTATAGATAAAAAGGACAAAGACTTAATTAGCAAGGTTGATATTAATGATAAATATGAAATTGAGATCATGGGCTGGGATCAAGTTAATATCACACAAGATATTTCACAGGGCCAAAGACAAGTGGTTGCGCTTTCGTTTATTACTTCATTAGCAAAAGTAGCTGCCGGTAGTACAGCTGATATTACATTCCCGCTATTTATGGATACACCATTCGGAAGAATTAGTGGAACAAATCGTGATCAGCTGATTCATAATATACCTAAGCTTTCATCTCAATGGATTTTGTTATTAACCGATACCGAGCTATCAAGAACAGAAGAATTGGAATTTAAAGCAACAGGTAAACTGGGAAAATGGTATAAACTGGAGCAAATCAAAACTGGTTATTCAAAGATTGTAGAACTAGACATTAGTGAAGCAATGGCGACTAGGGGGTAAATGATGGACTTTCTAATGAATCAAATGCTAATGTATACGAGCGAGAAATATCAGGAAATTTACATTCATTTTAATAATAAGTTTAATATTAAATATCACGAACTATTTCTAATTTGTGCAAGCATTGGCTTTAAAAACGATAATAAAATGCCTTTAAATAGCCAAGGTAGAGAATTTCGTTCCAACTACTTTAATTCCAGCCAAAGAGCAACCATTTACTCGATTTTACTAGCAGATCCTATACAAGGCAAAAACATTGAACAATTTGATGATCCTGAATTCCGAAGAGTAGCAAGAAAGAATCTCGAAGAATATGCAGAAGGTGGAATGGACATATTAGTAAGTGAAGTCTTCACTAACCGGTGGGATGGAAACAAACTAGAATCTAGTTATTCTGAATATGACATTGATCTTTTAGCGTATATTTATGGCGATTCACAAGCTGTTCCATTTTAATTATTACTGACAAAAGGTACCATAGTTAATTAGATATGGTACCTTTACAATTTAGTTTATCAAGCAAAAAATGGAAATATCCTAAATGAGTATTAAACCAACAAGAACAGGAAAAACTCAGAGAAGAAATTTTCCTACACTAAAAGAAAAGACTTTGTAAATTATAAAAGATATTGCGAATACCATTTTTGAAAGTAATGCGAAATGATATGAAAGTCGTTTTATTGATAACACTTGTTATGGACTCTGAAACTATCTATCACTATTAAATATATAAACAAAAGATAATTATATAATAATAGAATATTATGGAATGGCTCACTTTAATCCTATGAAGAATGATGTAGAATTAATTGAAAAAAAAGATAAAATATGACCAATTAAATTATTAGATACCTTAATAAAAAATTAAATATAAGAAAGATTAATTTGGAAAAAAATAGACAAAAATAAAAAACTAATTATCGTTATTTTAAAGTAGTTTTTGGTTTGTAAATAATATAGTAGTAAAAGTACAAATATATTGGAAACTACCATAATAGTAGACAAGAGAATGAATGTTCTATATAATTTGTGTCATATACAGGACAAAATGACCTAAAGGAGACGCAAAATGAACACAGTAAAAATAAAGGCTAAAAGAGAGAGACTAGGATTGACCCAAAAAGAATTTGCTGATGCATTAGGTTTAGGAAAAAATGGTGACCGGACATTAAGAAGATGGGAGAATGGTGAATCTTTTCCTTCCAAATTAGAATTAAAAGCAATCTTAGAATTTCCAGAAGAACCACGTTTTCCTTCTCCGGAAAATCCTAAATTCACAATGATTGACCTCTTTGCAGGAATTGGTGGAATCAGGTTGGCATTCCAAAAACAAGGTGGACTTTCTGTTTTTGCTTCAGAGTGGGATAAATTTGCAGTAAAGACATATAAGATGAATTTTGGAGAAGAACCTTTTGGTGATATTACTCAGATCCCAGCTCACCAGATACCTGAGCATAATATACTTTTAGGTGGATTCCCTTGTCAGCCTTTTTCTCAAGCTGGATTAAAGAAGGGATTTGATGACACTAGAGGTACTCTTTTCTTTGATATTGCACGCATTTTAAAAGAAAGAAAGCCACAGGCATTTTTATTAGAAAATGTAAAGCAATTAAAAGGTCATGATAAAGGAAAAACATTAGAAACAATTCTAAGAGTTTTAAGAGAAGATTTAAATTATACGGTTGATTACAAAGTACTTAGAGCTGCTGATTTTGGCGTACCGCAAAATAGAGAGCGGATATATATAGTTGGTTTTTACAATCCGTTAGGTGGAGAATTGATACCTTTTAAATTTCCTGATCCAACTTATGAGCCTACAAGAGTTGGAGATATATTGGAAGATGAAGTGGATGAAAAATATACTATTTCCGATCGATTGTACCAAGGGCACTTGAGAAGGAAGGAAAAGCATAAAAAGAAGGGGAATGGATTTGGTTTTTCATTATTTAATGAAGAAAGTCCATATACTAATACAATCAGTGCTAGATACTATAAGGATGGAAGTGAGATTCTGATTGATCAAGGTCCTAATAAGAATCCAAGAAAGTTAACTCCAAAAGAATGTGCACGTCTACAAGGTTTTCCAAAAAAATTTGTGATTCCAGTATCAGATACCCAAGCGTATCGACAGTTCGGAAATTCGGTGTCAGTTCCGGTAGTTGAAGCAATTGCCAAGAATATGGTAGATGCAATCGAAAAGAGTGTAGGTTTTATGTATGCTAGTGACTTAATGTCAATAAATTAAAAAAAGGACGCTTTAAAAGCGTCCTTTTAGTGTTGTATTAATGAATTATTGATGATTCTTATAATTTGTACAACCCATAAAATAGCCATATTTCCCATTCCTTGCTACTAAATCTGAGTCACAGATAGGGCAAGTTTTCTTTGGAAGCTCAGCTAAATCTAAATCATATGAAACTGGAAACTGATCTAATTTGATAAATTTATTTGCAGGGATAGATTTAAATCTAACTTTTTTATTTCCTCCAATACTAGTTTCCTTAGGTGCTGTTGAATCTTCTTTATTTAATTCTTCTATATTTAGAATATGATATTCCCAACAAAAATTTGATTTTAATTCTTGCGAGGCAAGAACTTCAAATATGCCAATCTCTTTACTACCACTTGGATTTTGCGCAATGTAATGAGCAATATTGATATTATTTTCTAGGAACCATGTAAACAATTGTGCCTGTCCTTTATTTATACCATAATTATTATTACTATCAGGATATTTAAATTTCACTTCTAATACAGATAACCCGTAGTCAGAAAAGATAATAAATCCATCTAGATTAATAGGATATCCAGTAAAGTTCACTGTTAAGAAATAGTTTGCGAAATATCTTTGTAAGGCCACTTCCTTTAGTACAGTAGTTTGTTCAAAAAACATGATTGTTCTATCTTGTAGTAAACTATTTCTATATTCTTTTTCAGCTAAGTGTACTTTTCTATTTTTTATCAAACGATAGCTTGCTAAAAATACATATTCATGGATATAATTATTATCTCTAATGCCAGAATTTAATATTTGATTATTTATTTCTAAGAAAAACAGATTATTATTAATCAATTTTACATGTATAATGATAAATTTCTTTTCTATTAACAACCTATAAATCTCTAGGTCAGATTCAGTAGGGGAATTTTCGGAAACATGAAATAGTAAGTATGGCAATCGAGCTAAAGGATCCTGAATTGCCCACCAGCCTTTGCTAAACCAATTTTCCCATTTTTGTTTTTGGATTATATCCCGATTAAATAACTCTTCAACAACCATGCCTTCCAATAGCTTATGTTTGTCGCGTTTTAAAAATTTTTTAATTTGATAGTTGTTATTAAAATCGATCATCATAATATAATTCCCCTTATAAAAAATCTTATATAGTATTATCAGTATTACGTTTTATAAAATCCACACGGAAATTTTCCATTCGAGCTACTTCTTTTATAAGCCTTATATCAAATTCATCATTTAATAAATGGTCAAGGATAAGGACATCTAGATTCTTTTTTGTAGAATTAATAAAATTATATAGTTGACCATTTTCGTTGTAATAATCTGCAATAATCGTAATAACTATGTATTTTTTCTTCAGACTTAAAATAAATTTATCAGAACTAATTAGAAAATTTTCTACACTTTCATTTTCTTTTTGTCGAAGATATATTACAGCAATCTCCATTTGGTTCACCACACATTATGCATAATAAGAGTATATCTTGTTAAAGTATAGCTGAATATCTATATAAATAAAAGATAATGGTATTCTAATTCTACGAAGTAAACCTAATAAATCCACATGTTATGGAAAAACTTGTATCAAAAGCTATAATAAGAATAAACATGAATATTGGAGGAGAACTGTTGTGCTTAGGAATTTAAATGAGTTAGCTAATGCTTCTAAAGGACATTATAATAAAAGTTTCGTTAATGAAGATTTTAAATTGAATCGAGAGTTTAAGGAGAGATTTGAAATTTTACTGGAGGCAAAAGGTAATGAAATACAGTACCTTGAATATTCAGCTGAAATAACTACTAGTTCGAATAATAAAATATTTTGCCCAAATCAATGGTTTTACATTGCCACATTTGTTGTTGAATTTGCAGCTGAACTCATAAAGTATCGACAAATTTTGAATAATTTAAGTGAATCCCAAGTAGATGGAATGACGAGAAATAAATTCTTTGAAAAAATTAAAAGCTATAAAGGGAAGGAAACTGATGATATATCAATTGAAATTAAAGAAGCCGTTCTAAACTATTTTGATGATGATATTCAAAGTGCTGAATTTTTATTTAGGTTTATAACTGATTATGCATGGTGGTATGGAAGTAAAACAATAGACAGACATGATTATTATGTTTCACCTACTTTACATTTACTTGGACTAGTCAATGTAAGCCAAGGATATGTTGCTGAAATTGTTTATTATCTTGCTTCAGATAGTGAGTTAATGAGAAGTGCTCTTCACCTACAAGAATTAGAGTTAAGAAGAACCAATAATAAACCATCTGAAAACCTGATAGTCTATGGAGCACCAGGTACTGGGAAAAGTAGATATTTAGAAGATAACTTTACAAATATTACTAGGGTAGTATTTCATACGGAGTATTCATATTTCGATTTTGTGGGAAGTTATAAACCAACACCTTTATATAAAAGTACTGAAACTACAATAAATAGATTGAATGGTGAAAGATTTGAAATTGGTGAACCAATAATCGATTATCAATATATTCCAGGGCCATTCATAAATGTGTTAGTTAAGGCAATTCAGAATCCAGATATAAATCACACATTATTGATTGAAGAAATAAATCGAGCAAATGCCCCTGCTGTTTTTGGTGATATTTTTCAATTGTTAGATAGGAGATCAGATGGGTTCAGTCAGTATAAAATTCGGCCTAATACAGATTTAAATAACTATCTAATGTCAATTGATGAAACTCGTCAACACTTTAAAAATGGTCTATATATCCCTAATAATATGAGTATAGTTGCAACAATGAATAGTGCAGATCAAGGTGTATTTGTTTTAGATTCAGCTTTTAAGAGACGTTGGAAGTTTAAATACTTACCAATTAAAGAAAAAGGTTTCGTCCATGAAAATGTAAAAGTGAATTATGCCGGTGAATCATTTGAATGGAGATTGTTGCTCAGTGCTATAAATAGAAAACTAAAAGATTTAGGAATAAGTGAGGATCGATTAATTGGACCTTACTTTATTAATACCGAAGAAATAAATGATAATAGTAGTTTTGCTTCTAAATTACTGATATATCTTTGGGATGATGTTGTGAGGTACAAAAGACCAGAGTTTTTTGATAAAGAAATAAGAACTTATTCCGAACTTGTGACGAGTTTTGTTAATGGTAATGATGTAATGAATATTAAAACTCTAATTTTTGATATAATTGAAAAAGAGCAGGAATTGGAAGAACGAGAAGAACAAAACGAAGATGGTATTGATGACGAAAATGCGGATTAATTACTCTGTTTGCAATGGTGGGATAGTTTAGTGAATAAAAAAACAATCTATAAAACACTAATAGAACAAGTTGAATATGAAGTTGACTTACCAGAAGAACTAGTTAAAAAATTGGCTTACAAAAGGATATGTACCATAAAGTATAACAAAATAAAGTTCAATGCTACTGGCTTTGTTATTTATAAGGATATAATTATAATCATTTTTCCTAAGAGTTATAAATTAGAAGACGATAATCGTATAAATATACAGGAGCATATACAAGTATTGTTTCAAACTTTGTTAAAATATAAAAATGAAGCAAACGTAGACACTTGGGAGATGGACTTACTAGGCGGGGCAAGAGGTGAATATCAAGGAAGTCTCTTTATAGCTTATCGTTTAATTCAAGATTTTGTTAATAATGGCCTCTTAATAAAAGAGATAAAAAATAAGACTTTGAGTTTTTCTGGCAATATAGATTGGGGGACAACTATTGCTAAGAGACAGCCACTATTTTCGGGAAATTCAGTTATATATACTGAAATAATATCTAGAAAAACTACAGTTGACTCACAAAACCAGTTAATAAAGTTACAGAAATATTGCGTTTACATGAGCATAGAGAAATTTGGTTGGCTTTTTGGTTTCGATAAAGATAATCATATATTAGATGTAAACGATTTAAATATTGATGTAAGTAATGCTATAAACTTTCTAACAATGGAATTAAATAGCACATATGTAGAACGAGAAGTAATAGTAATCAATTTAATAAGAGATTTCTTAGTAGGTGTTGACCAGAAACAAAATGAAGAGAGAATAGAAACTTTAGTAACACCTTACTTCCAAAATGTTTGGGAATTAATCTGTAGTAAGAATTTTAATAGCCAGTATAGTGAATTGAAACAAATAGTTCCAAAATTAAAGTGGGAAATTAAGAGTAAAGCTGTAACTCAATCACAAAGGCCAGATATTATAATTTTAAAAGAACGAGTAATGTACATATATGATGCAAAGTATTATAATGTGGATCTTAATTTACCGGGTTGGCAAGATGTGGTGAAACAATTATTCTATGCACATACTATTTTTAGTAATATTAAATCTCCACATTTTAAGATTCAAGATAAAAATTTAGAAAAGAAATTAAAAAAGATCGAAAGAGTAGAGAATATTTTTCTTTTCCCATCAGGAGATAAATCTCCTATTAAATATATTGGAAAGGTCAATATTGAAAATAACGATGACTTTAACGATATTAAAGCATATAAAGTTAACACTTTTTATGCGATGAAATGTTATATTGGCAAGGAATTATTTAATTATAATTACCAAATCAGAAATTAATAAGTTGTAGATGCAAAAAATGATCTATTTAAGTAGAAGGATAGAAATAAGTGTAAAAAACAAATTCAATGTTATAAGTGCAAAACCTCTCAGTATTCATTAGGTTTTGCACTTAATTTTAAACTTGAATTCTGTTAAAACTCTAATTTATAATCTGAAGCTGTTGGATGTCATTCGATTGAAAAAGGGATACTTGGTGGGATGATAGTTGAACTAGATAACTTAATATATAGAGGCTGTACCACTCTTATTAATAATATAGTGATAATAACGAGATTTATGTTCTTTTGTAATGGAAGAGTTATTATTATAGTTTGGTGGTGTGTTTTCATACATACGCATTTCTACTAATCTTTTTAGATCACTTGCCTGTTGAACTTTAGTTTTTGTTGCTTTTAAACTCTTTTGAATTGTAATTGAATTTTGATTTTGGAAAGTAATTTTTGTTTTCTTTGGAGTAACTGCATCAGTAGAAAGAATGTGGTGAAGTGATATCCAGATACATTCTGCATCATTCGTAGGGGATTTTGTAGGTAACCAATAAAGTCCAAATCTATCGTTAACTGTTATGGGTGGCATATCTATATTACCTAATATTGATCTAGATACTAACGTCGCAGCTTTTAAATCACCTCTGCCATAGTAAAGTAAACTATCCTCAATAACTTCTCTTGGCTTTTTCATTACTATTAAAGAATCATTTTTTTCTCCTACTATTGTATTTAGTTGTCCGTAGTTATCAAAATGAGGTAGTAGTAACATGGTTTTAGTGGAAATAATATAATTGTTAAAAACTTTAGACAAATCATAATCTCCTTTCTATTAAACTATATATTGATAAATTCATTTCCCATTTTGAAGTGCCTTTTAATAGAGAAAATAACTCACCACCCTTATGTAAAAAAATCATAAGATATAAAGTTGTGGGTAAAATTACCTATGGAAATTATCGCATAATTAATATAATAAATCAACAAATATTTAGAAAAGTGTATTAATTTAATTCTAGAGAAGTTTAAAGAGCATTTCCTATAGTCGATTTTTCGACAAAGGAACGCTCTTTTTTCACTTTTAAGAATTTTTTTTAAAAAAGGGTGTCCAAATGCCGTCGATCTTTCTATTTATAAATTGAGTACATAATAAATTCTGATAGATAAGGAGAATAATGATGGCAAAGTTTCGCATGGTGCATACGCAGTTTTGGGATGATCCGAAGGTAGTGGAGGAGATGACTCCGGAGGATCGGTATGTGTTTCTTTATTTGTTGACAAATAGTAATACGAAGCAAATTGGCATTTATACCATTACGAGAAAGCAGATGTCTTTTGATACTGGGTATACGCAGGAGGCGATTCAAAGTATTCTCGAGAGATTGATAGAGAAGCATAAGCTTGTGAAATATAATGCGGATACGAGGGAAATCGCGATTAAGAATTGGGGGAAGTTCAATTTTGGTCGTGGTGGAAAACCGATGGAAGATTGCGTGAAAAGTGAGCTCACGTCTGTAAAAGATGTGGAGCTTATTCGTTATGTAGGGGAACGTGTGGAAAATAAAAGAATTCGAGCAATTTATGAGTCTTTCATAAATCCAACTGTTGAATCTGATTCTGAAAATGAAAAAGTCAGTATTCATGCGGGGTTTGACGATACGTTAACGATACGTGGGCAAGAAGAAGAAAAAGAAAAAGAAGAAGAAAAAGAACAAGAACAACAACAAGAAAAAGAATATAAACAAGAAGAACACCACGGAAGTGGTGGTGGTTGTGGGCAGCAAAATGCGATTAATTTTTACCAACAGAATTTCGGGATGCTGTCTCCATTTATCACAGAGGAAATTTTACATAGCGTAGATGAATTTAGCGACGAACTTGTGATAGAGGCAATGAAAATAGCGTTAACCTTTGGCAAGCGCAATTGGCGGTATACATACGGGGTTTTGAAACGATGGCGTGATGAACAGGTGAAAACAGTGGAGGATGTATACGCGCTTGAAAAAGAGTTTGAACAACGGAAGCTGCAACCACAAATGCCCGAAATGAGCCCTAATATACCTGGCATTTATGTGCATGATCCTTCACTAGGAGAAGATTAACATGACAGTTGAAAAGGCACTTCTTGGTTGCATGATGAAGGAGAATTTTTACATTCGGGATAGTGTTGCTCGGGTGGAGCATTTTGAAGACCCGCGCCATCAAGCACTTTTCAAGGAAATGCGGAAATTGCATGAAAAGGGTAGGAGTATTGACCTCATTACTCTCTCGACAACGGTAGATTTGGAACCGTTTGGCGGTATTTCTTATCTGTACGATTTACAAAGCTATGCCAATCCGGAGAAATTTGATGACCATGAGCAACTCCTGTTGGATCAATGGAAGGAACGGGAGAAGCGGAATATTTTAACACGAGCAAAAGAGGAAGATTGGGGAATCCAGGAAGTCATCAGCAAGTTAAATCTAATCGATGAAGCGAAGTCCGATGACCATTTGTCGATTTCAAGCGCTTTGGCTGAAGTTTTTGAAAGACCGTGGCAAGAAGGAAATGAGATGAAAGGGACTCCTACTGGAATTAAACGGTTAGATCAAATGACGAATGGTTTTCAAGCTGGGGAGCTGACCGTCATTGCAGCAAGGCCGTCGATGGGGAAAACAGATGTCATGCTCCATTTTGCAAAAGTAGCAGGCTGGCATGATTATTTGCCGATTATTTTTTCACTGGAGATGCCTTATCAAAGCTTAGTGCAAAGAATGATTGCCGCAACAGGAAGGATCAATCGGATGAAGTTACGGAATCCGTATCGCAGTCTTAGTGATGAACAGAAGGAAGAATGGCCAGACGTTATCGGACGTCTATCGGAGACTAATATACAGATTTTTGACGGAGCAAGACAATCGATTGCGGAGATGCGGGCAAAAACGAGAAAGCTGATTCATGAATTTCCCGAGAAAAAGCCGATCATTTTTTTCGATTATTTAACGCTTATACGACCGGAACAGAGTTATAACGGCAATATGCATATGCAAGTGACGGAGATATCGAGGGATTTGAAGAGGTTTGCGAAGGAAATGAATTGCCCTGTTGTGTTGCTGGCACAATTAAATCGGGCAGTAGAACAAAGACAAAATAAACGTCCAATGATGTCTGATATTCGCGAGTCAGGCAGTGTGGAACAAGATGCAGATATTATTATTTTTCTATACCGTGAGACTTACTATGATAAGAATTCTGATCAGAAGCATTTAGAGTTGATTATTTCAAAGAATCGCAATGGTCCAACGGGTACCGTTTTAACAAATTACAATGAATATACAGGGGGAATTAATGATGAAAACAATTAAAACTCTCTATTTGGAATGCATTGAATTTGAAGAATTAGTCATGGCCCATTATCTCTTATGTTTGATTCAAGAAGGTAAAGTGCAGTTTCATGATGATGTTTCCGTGTTACGTACAGTGGAAGCAAGTTCAGTAGAAAAGGTGAGGCACTTGATTGATAAGAATTACCTTCGTTTCTGTACGATCAAAATGTATGAAATGCAGGTGGCAGAACGAAAGTGGGCCCTCGTTTACGCGAATAGTCCAGAAGAAGCGAAAGAGTATTTGTGGAGGACGCGGGGAGAGAAAGCATGGGACTGCAGAGAGCCTCTCATGGATTTTGACATCCCTTATGACAATCGTAGGGTTACCTACCGCGACCTAAAAAAAGAATTCAACAAATTTCCTTGCTTCGTACGATACTTCGAAAACTGCCTCCGACCAATTGCGTAGTTTGGGTGCAATTGTTTGGGTGCCTGGCACCGGCGCAATTGTAAATATTCCAAATCGTTCGGGTGCCTGGCACCGAAACAATTCTAGGCATATCGTTTATGTAGTACAATAAACTTAAGATAGATTGTAAATGAAAGAAAGTAGGGAGATATATTTTGGATGCGGCTGAAATAAAAATGATGCGAGTTAAGCAACTACTTGTCACAAATGGGATCTTACTTATAACATTACCACTCATTTTTTCTATGATATTTTTTCTGGAAATTTCAATGTCCACATATTTCTTCATTCTAGCATTTCTTGTTTTAATCCAGGCAGCTGCAGGAGTTGTACGCGGATATTCAACGAAATCAATTATTCCGATATTTGAACAAGTTGCTACGTATGAAAAAGAAAAAATGGGAATCGAATGGAAAAAGCAACGAAAAACATCGATTGCAAGTAGCTTTTTCGTCAGTATCGTCATGTTTTTAAATGCGATGATGAGTCTTGAGTCTACTTTTGAAGTTGATTTCTCTTTTATATTTATACTTATAATAACTGCAATTGTGTTTGTACTGATAAACATTGGTCTTCTCATTCATATAAGGAAAGTCGATGGTTCTAATTCTCAGCAGGACATGAAAGGTTATACGTTGAAAACGAATCTTATTGGAATTGTTATTGGCATTGTGAGTGCTATAATCATTCTCGTAATTAGTCTTATGTATGTAATGTCGTAAGTGAAAGAATGGATGAATCCTTTTGGAGTGGGCTATTAAAACTTTTCAATATAAGGAGTTTATGCCTAAAATTGACTTTAATATAGTGAGGGAGTTGGTTGGAATAGTTACATTAGATAAACTTTTATATTACAGCAATAGCATAAAGTTCTAAAAGAATAGACCACTATAAAATAGGAGAGTAATATGAAGCTAAAGGATATAAAGAATGTTAAGTTAGAGAAAATAAAAATAATGATAGATTTGACTGCTACCAGAAGTGCAGGTAAAAAAGGGTTAGATTGGTTAATTTCAAACGATATTAAAACTGTTGGGGATTTAATCAGCAGTGAAACATTAATAAAATTAAAGAAAAAGTTCCAGACCGTTCTTCAAATAATACCTAGGAGTGAAGTGTTTGAAATTGTAGAGAGTGAGGTTAATGAGGTAATAAAACGTGATCCATCCTACTCTGACGAAACTATAGCTGAAATGAAAAAGCAGCATACATATTGTTGGGAACTATTATTAAGAGATCAATTATTTATCTTATCTGAGGATAAGGTGAATGATAATCCTGTTATTTGGTGTAGAGATTTAAGTGATGATGAAATTGGAGAATACGCAAAAAAGAATCATCTTTATATAAACCAAGATGAAGAATTAGATTTCGGACAAATAGTTGATATTGAACTTAGAAAAGACTTTTCTAATCAATATTTTGTTAAGGGAGATTTGTATTTTAAAGAGTTGTTTCCATTTATTAAAGATTTTCTTATACCTTTACCAATTAACACTAAGGTCAAAAAATCAACGCATCCTTTAAAGAATGCCATAAACCTCTTTATGAAAAAATGAAGTAAAACAAGTATTATTTCTGAATTACGGAATAAAGCTTTTACTTTATTTTGTAATATTTTCTTATAATTGTCTAAGGGTGCATGCTGGTATTTTTTTAATTAGCAACATGACAGTTTGGGTATCCAAGATCTGAAACAATGATTGAAAGTAAATGAAAAAGAGATTAATGGCTGTTACTTCCCAAGGCCCAAATGTTGACTTGTGAATTTAAAGTTTTAAGAGTGCCTAACTTATAGTGATGAAGCTTTGAAACTCTACTAGTCTAGTATATTCATAAATTGTATACCATTAAATATCAAGGGAGCATCTATGATAAAACAGATGCTTTTTTTTATGGAAAACAGGAGGGATACGATAACAATGATACTAGGATAATCAAATATCGAAAGTGGGTATTTGGGCTATATCAGTAATGTGTATTATACTGAACATAGCATGTTCGAACGATCGAATACACATTGTTATCAAGTAGCATTTTGGTACGAAGGGAAAAGGTGGACTGAATCACCTTGAGCATGTGGGACAAGGAACCTGACCCCATGACCCTCTGACCCCATGACCCTCTTTGATTGAGTGGGACAAGGAACCTGACCCCATGTCCCTAGAAAGGAGATTTGCACTTGGATATTAAGTTGAGTCAGAAAGCCATAAAAGAATTGTGCGGTACGGTCTCCTTTAAGAGAGGGGACTCTCTTTATCGTGCAGGTAGAGTAGTATTTAAAGATTATAGTTCCGATAGATGCAGTGCGACGATTGCAGGCATGGAGGATGTTCTTGTTGCGATCGAAAGGGAGTCGAATGGTGATTTTCGCACGGAATGCACTTGTCCGAAACTAGCTTCTGTGAAGTGGGAGTGCCAGCATGTTGCGGCAGTTTTACTAGCGATTTATGAGCATCAGCGGAATGGGACAAATCCTAATGAATCGGTGGAAACAGACACAAACCAAGCACTGACGGAAGGGTTCATGTCGATTTTTAATCAAAATCCGAGTCGTTCAAGTGGCCATCAGCTTCATTTTGAAGAACGGCAAGTATTGAATCTATTATTTATTTGTAAACCTATTAAGGTAGATAGGGATCAAATTATGCTAGGTATCGAAATGATGATTGGTCCAATGAAAGTGAATAATATTCGCCAGTTTTTACAGCGAGTACGAGAAGGGCAAACTCTGCCATTATCCCCGTCTTTTACATATGATTCATCGCTTCATTGCTTTTCAATCGAAACAGATCTTGTGATACGCGAGCTAATTCAAGTGGTCGAGGATGAAAAAGTGTATGGGAAGACAGTGCCGGATGAAGAACCTTCTAATCAAATTTTACTCATCCCCCCTTCGTCTAAGGAGCGGTTGATCGCTTTACTTACGAAGGCGCCATTGGTGAGAGTAGAATATCACGGGAAGACATTCAACGGACTGCATGTATCAAATGAACGACTTCCATTGCAGTTCGATTTTTCAGAAGCAGGTGAAGGTTTTCAACTGCGGATTTCCGGGCTGAATCAGATGGTTGTCATGGATGCATACAGGATGGTTTTATACGATGGCAAGCTGATTCAGATGAAGGAGAAGGAAGGCGAGCAGCTGTCCGAACTGAAGAAGATGCTCGATGCTTCGGCTACAAATCAAATACCTATCCATAAAGAGCAATTGAATTTTTTCATGGAAAAAGTAGTCCCGGGCTTAAGGAAATTAGGAGATGTGAGGTTTTCCAGACGGATAAGGGAACAATTTGGCAAGACACCATTAGTTGCCAAACTATTTTTGGACCGGGTAAAAAATCGACTTTTAGCTGGGCTGGAATTTCAATATGACAATATTAGTTTTAATCCATTGGAAAGTCTGCAAATCCAAACCGAGTCGATGTTGATCAGGGACGAGGAAAAGGAAAACGAGATACTGAAGCTGATGGATGACAGCTCGTTTACGAAAACGGAGGAAGGTTATTTTTTACATAATGAAGCGTTAGAGTATGAGTTTTTACAGCATGTGTTGCCACGCATTCAAGGGGATATGCAGATTTATGCAACGACAGCCGTCCGAAATCGGGTGATAAGTGGGAAGGCGAACCCGAAAATTAGAGTGCGAGCGAAAAGGGAACGGATTAACTGGCTGGAATTTAAGTTTGAAATGGAAGGTTTTCCGGAACGGGATATTCGGGAAGTTTTAAAATCGCTAGAGGAAAAACGAAAGTATTATAGATTACGAAATGGCTCACTCCTGTCTTTGGAAACAAGGGAGTTCGAGCAAATCAAACGCTTCCTGCAGGCGGCAGTTATTCAGGAAGAGGATTTGGAAGCTGGCTTAACCGTGCCGATTGTCAGGGGACTTCGACTTCTTGATTCAGTGGACGATGCAAGCACCTTCAACATAGAAGAGTCGTTCAAGCAGTTTTTAGAAAAAGTAGCGAATCCAAGTGAGTCCGAATTTGCCGTGCCGGAAAGTCTCGATTCGATTATGCGAGACTACCAAAAGCATGGGTACCGCTGGATGAAAACAATCGCTAGCTATCGTTTTGGAGGAGTGTTAGCCGATGATATGGGGTTGGGGAAGACGCTGCAAGCCATAGCATTCATACTTTCAGAGCTTCCTATTATTCGTGAAAAAGGACTCCCAGTTCTCGTTGTTTGTCCATCCTCGTTGACGTATAACTGGCGGAGTGAATTGGAGAAATTTACGCCAGAATTACAAGCGGTGATTGTGGATGGCAATAAAACGGAGCGATTGAAACGGATGAAAGAAGCTTTAAGTGCGGATGTGGTGATTACGTCTTATCCGCTATTGCGTAGCGACATCCATTGGTATGAGAAGCAGTCATTCCATACGGTGTTTTTTGATGAGGCACAAGCATTTAAGAATCCTTTTACACAAACAGCGAAGGCAGTGAAAAAGGTCCAAGCGGATTTCCGATTTGCGCTCACAGGTACGCCGGTGGAAAATTCATTAGAGGAGCTTTGGTCGATTTTTTATGTTGTGTTTCCGGAGCTATTCTTGGGGTTAAAAGAATACAACAACCTGACAAGAAAGCAGATTGCAAGGCGAGTTCGTCCGTTTTTACTGCGGCGGTTGAAGGAAGATGTCGTTTCCGAGCTGCCGGAGAAAATCGAGGCGACGGAATCGGTGGAGTTGCTTCCAGAGCAGAAGCAGTTGTATGCTGCCTATTTGGCAAAATTAAGGCACGAAACGTTGAAGCATTTGGATAAGGATACACTTCGGAAAAACCGGATTAGAATTCTTGCTGGCTTGACGCGCTTACGGCAGATTTGTTGTCATCCTACCTTGTTTGTGGATGGATATAAGGGTAGTTCGGCAAAATTTGAGCGGCTAAAGCGGATCGTGGAGGAATCGCGGCTCGCAGGTAGAAGGGTGTTAATCTTTTCGCAGTATACGAAAATGCTGAAACTGATTGGGAAGGAATTGGCGATGGAGGGGTTACCGTTTTTTTATTTGGATGGACAAACCCCATCAGAAGAACGAGTGGAATTGTGCAATCGATTCAATGCGGGGGAACGTGATTTATTCCTGATTTCATTAAAGGCGGGCGGGACAGGGCTTAACCTAACGGGAGCCGATACCGTGATTTTGTATGACCTTTGGTGGAATCCTGCAGTGGAGGAACAAGCAGCAGACCGTGCCCACCGAATCGGCCAAACAAATGTAGTCCAAGTAATCAAACTCGTTGCCCGCGGAACCATCGAAGAAAAAATGAACGAACTCCAAGAGAAAAAGCGAAATTTGATAGAGGAAGTTATTGATTCAAAGGATAAAACATTGACTACCCTAACCGATGAGGATATTAAGGAAATATTGATGATATAGGGGGTTGTTTGGGTGCCAGGCACCGGCGCAATTGGGAATATTTGAAATCGTTCCGGTGCCAGGCACCTTTTTTTATGGTTTTTCGGTATTAACAACTTAAGAAGAACCCTTTTTCTTCCAAAACTCAGAAGTTGAGCATTATTCATTCTATTTAGTCTAATCTTTGTTAAGATGGCTATGATAGCTACCATTCCTTTTATGGAATGAATGGAAGAATGACAAGGAGGAATTGTGGAAATGGCTACCGAAAAATATCAAAAAGGAATTGTAAAAATAAAGGAACTTACGTCTTCAACTGATGAAAATCCAACAGGCTTTATGGATATTGGTGAGGGATTTAAGGATATTGCTCCTGACTTAAGTCAATATGTGGTTGAATTTGCATTTGGAGATATTTATTCCCGTCCAGGACTGGATAACAAACAAAAAGTCCTTACAACGATTACATCTCTTGTTACGCAAGGAAAGCCACAAATTGGGATGCATATTAAAACTGGTCTAAGCGTTGGTTTAACACCAGAAGAGATCGTTGGATGCATTATCCACCTTATCCCATATGTAGGATTCCCAAGTGTTCTTAATGCTTTAAAAGTAACTCAGGAAGTGTTTAATGAACTAGGTGTAAAAGTCACACCATCTGAAGGTTGAATGAAATAAATTAAGAGTGATCTATACTAATGGCTCTAATCATCAATTGATGATTAGGGCTTTTTACATTGATGGCCACTATTACGTGCTAAATCTATGTGGAGGGAAAGTATGGCTTTCCTACGTTCCTTCTAAGAACTAGACATTCTTTAAGCGGTCATCGATATCCTCTTCCTTTACCTATATTCCATTTATTGTTAATCTAATAATGAATATATAATCTAGATAGAATAAAGGTTGAAAAAGAATGTTGTGAGATCATAATGTTCAACTGTTTCAAAGGTAAAAAGAATATTTAATCTTGTATCTGAAAGTTTAAGAAATCAATAAAAATAAATTCCCTGGAGGATATTTGCGTATGAAACTTAATTTTACGAAGAAGCAATACCAGCAATTAATGGAACTCTTATATTTAGGAGAATGGACGGCAAATTCATCGAGAGATTTTGAAGACAGGAATAAGGAGTATGATGAGCTCTTTCAATATGTTAGTTCATTTGCGAAGGATTTTGGCTTTGAGGATCATATCACATTTGATCAGAAGATGAAAGAGTATTATCCTACACCTGAATTTGAGAGGAAATTAGACCCCTACATAGAGCATAATGACAATGATGTATTTTGGAATGAACTCACTATGAGACTAGCAAAACGGGATGTACAGAAAAACAATGAAGAATTTGAAACCCATGAAGAATATGTGAAAAGGGTATTTGAAATAGAAGACATCTATGAAACTGAATTCGAAGAAAATGGATTAGAGAATATAGTGGTAAAAGGTGCCAGGCACCAACGCAATTGAAAATATTTGAAATAGTTTGGGTGCCTGGCACCCAAACTATTCAATTAATTATATATTTATTGATGAAGTCGTTGCGAAATTTACCATGTGGATCATACTTCATAATTAGTTGTTTAAAATCTGGCAACTTCTCATAAAGTGATTTTACTTTTTCAGGGGAGGTTGTGAATAGTTTTCCCCAGTGTGGTTTTGCTTGAAAAGGTTCCAACTGTGCTTCGATGAGTGGCAGCACGTGCTGGACTGCATCCCAATTGTCATGCCATGTGAAGTGAAAAGCCACCGAGTCTTGCTTGTAAGAAGGGCTCATCCACAGCTCGTCCTGGGCAATGGTTCGTACTTCGGATATGAACAAATGTGGAGCGATATGGTCACGAATTTCGCTTATCGCACAAAGAGCATCGTAGGCATGTTCTCGAGCTAAAATATATTCACTCTGTAGCTCTTGGCCAGCACTTGGTGTAAAATCCATTCGGAAGTGTGGCAGACGATCTAACCAATTTCCTGAAACCCCTAATTGGGCTGTACAATTCTCTGCTCCAACCCCTGGTACAGGATGTACATTTTCTTTCGCTGCTTTTGCTCCAAAAAAGTCCTCTTCCAATTTAAAAGTCTGATCATCTGTCAGTTTGTTTTTTAGCCATACCTGATTAAACGTTTCATCCTGCCAATCCGTAAACAGACTTACGCTATAGGCACTGGAAAATATCGTGTCAAAATTGTTTTCTAATTGTGCTAATGGTAGATTCTCGTAAACATCTTGTCTCATTTGATAGCTTGGGAGAATATCAAGCGTTAATGTTGCGACTACGCCGAGCGCCCCAAGTCCAACTACCGCTCCGTGTAATTCGTCTTCTGATTGATCTTTTGAAAAAGTTATGATACTTCCATCCGCCGTGACCACTTCCATGGTACGAACAGTTGCAGCTAAGTTTTGATTGTGATTTCCAGAACCGTGTGTTGCGGTTGCGCAGGCTCCAGCAACTGAAATATGCGGTAGGGAAGCAAGGTTATGTAAGGCATAGCCATGTTTTTGAAGCTCGTAACAAAGGTCTCCATATTTAATTCCACCTTGAACGGTAACGGTTGCATTTTCATGATCAATCGATAATACCTTGTTCAACTTATGCAAGCTTACAATATTTTTATTCGAATCTGCGATACTATTAAATGAATGACGCGATCCTATGACACGTAGCTTCGTTAATTGTGAGACTAATTGTTGAAGCTCTTCCATAGATTCAGGCTCATGCCAATTCGTCGTACTATACTGAAAATTACCTGCCCAATTTCTCTTCATCTCCACGAATCTCTCTCCTTTACAGCGGTTTCATTAACTTAACTATACGCCTAAGAAGACAGAATTTTCAAGGTGCCAGGCACCCGAACTTTTCAAAATAGTTTCGGTGCCTGGCACCGCTTGGTGGATGGTTCGTGTTCATCGTGGGAATATTATCATTTGACCCAGAAAGTGGATTAGGGAACCAAACCCATAGCGTTTGAAACCTTTTCTCTATATAAATCGTATAAGTTATGAGGCGAGGAGGATGGAAAAATGAAAAAGTTATGTATAACGATAGTCGCCATGCTGGCATTTATGATATTTCCAATCATTTCCCTAGCTGTTGAGTATGATATTGAAAAAACAGATATCCATGCATATCTACAGTCAGATGGTAATATCCAAGTAGAGGAAACACATACGTATGCCTTTGACGGGGATTTCAATGGGATTACCCGCACATTAATTGCGAAAAAAGGCACAGAAATTCAGGATATGAAAGCTACAGAAAACGGCAAGGCATTGAATGTGGAACAAGAGGACAATTTATACAAAGTCCATCGCAAAGGTACCGATGAAACGGTCACAATCGATTTGACATATACCATTATAAACGGGGTTGAGGTATACGCAGACATGGCCCAATTTTACTGGCCATTTTTTGATCAAAGTAATGAATCCGATTATAATAACCTCAATATTTACATTCACCCACCAAAACCGACGAGGGATGTTGAATTCATTGGCTACGACAGTGCTTGGGATACGGGGAAGGTGGACAAAGACGGTGTTGTTCATTTTGCCATGGGTCATGTATCTTCGGGTGAAAAAGGCGATGTCCGGGTTGCTTATGATTCATCGCTATTTACCGGAGCTTCATCTGCGGGAGATAAGTCCATTAGGCAAGAAATTTTATCGGATATAGAAAAGAAAGAAGCTGAGATTGCGGCATTTAACAAGCGCAAAGAGCTCTTTCATCGTATTGCACCTTTTGTTATCGTTGGATTTGCACTTTATTTGCTTAGCCTGATGATGAGGCGTAGTCAATATAAACGTCAAATTAAATCGGAGCTGGAGCGTCAGTTTGTGGATAGTTTTTTCGTGCCAAAAACAGGATTGAGTATGCCGGCCACGATCCAGTACATGAACAACGGTGTACTTGATACACATGCTTTGACGGCAGCACTTCTTGATCTAGTGCGTAAAGGCTATGTGAAGGAAAATGATCAGGAGACATTTGTCGTCGTCAACAGAAAGACGGACCATGAGCATGAACAAATCCTGCTTACTTGGTTATTCGACATTATTGGTAAAAATGGAACTTTCCGTCTGACAGATCTTGAAACATACACGAAAAATAAAAACAATCATGAAAGTTATCAGAAATATTTCGCGAACTGGAAGAAAAGTGTCAAACGGGAAGTAGATGCAAAAGAGCTTTATGAAAAACGAGATAACACACGAATGACCGTCGGGCTTTCGAGTCTAATTCTGCTACCTTTCATCATCTTATTTGGGATACATGAATTGTATGGCTGGATGTTGGCAGCAATTGTATTGGCAGGTTACGTGATTGTCTTTGCAATCATTGATAAACGTAAAACGGTGGAGGGTGCTAATATTAAAGCACAATGGGAAAGATTCGAGGTAAAGTTTGCAGATTTAGTACCAACAGAGTGGAATGAATGGCTTGATGATGATCAGAAACGGGCCTTTATTTATGGACTTGGCCGAAACAACCATACGATCCAAAAGAAAAGCAAGACCCTTATGGAACATGTGCCACAGTATAATCAGCTGAACCATAATTCAGGAACGAATATGCTTTTGTTCCTAATGATTGCATCATCAGCACATACTCATTTTGATAAGGCGGAAGCAGCTACGATGCCCAACATCTCAACTGGAAGCGGTGGAACACCTGGTGCTGGCGGCGGCGTTGGTGGTGGAGGTGGCGGTTCCGGAGCATTTTGATAAAGAGCATGCACCCGGTTTTTGCCCCTTCTGATTAGGTATTAAATCGACAATAGAGCAAGCTGAACACACTGTCATAGTGTGGAGGGCTTGAAAAAGGTAATCGCTATATAAAGACTAATCGGACTCCCGATTAGTCTTTTTTTTTGTGTGTAATTGTTTAGGTGCCTGTTGTTTAGGTGCCTGGCACCCGTGCAATTCCGGCTCAATTGAAAAGATTCCCAATTGTTCGGGTGCCAGGCACCAGATGCAACTTTGTGCTATAATTCTATTACTAAATATAGAAGTACATGAATAGATTGATGAGATGCCATTGAACGAGGATATGGTGTTGGTAGGGCAGGTGACAGCATGGTGAATATACAGAAGACGACATTTCGATGTCCGATTACGGTGACCAATACAGCGAAGGATAAAATACGGGAGCTCGGGTTGGAGGAGCAATCGTTTTTTTTATTGGAAAAATCCTTTCACGTTTATATAGAGAAGTATCCACAGTCAGCCGATCGCATTGTTTCGGTAGCTTTGTTTCTAGATAATGTCGCGAACGTAAATCTAGCAAACAAGATAAACGGGCAAGTGATGGTGCTGCATTGTGTTGTGAAGCAGGAACGATTTGTTGTGACGAATGTGACGACGCGTCCGGCTCATATTCCAGTGCAATCGAATTGGCGTCTTCCAGTACATCTCACGTTTGATCATAAAACTCTTTGGAATGAACCGATTTCCGTTGAGTTGCTGAACTTAATTAACAGAATGCCAGTTGCAAAGGAATTTTCCACCTATGTAAAAAAACGAATTGCGAGTTGGGAAGGGTATTTGAAAATCCAGGAGCGGGCTGCCGATATTCCCGATATGATTTCTCGCTATTCGAGGCTTATTTTTAATGATGATTTTAGTCGCGTAACGATTACTGGTTGCCAGTTGAAGGATCAGGAATGGAAGTCGCTCAAGGATTTGAGTGTGAAGCTGAAAGGAATGGACCAAGAAATCGGCAAGGTGCTAAAAGCGAATCGTTCTGCTGCTACGGTGGAAGTGGAATTGTCGAAGCATATGGAACAACGTGCGCGCGAGCAACGACTAGACACACAGTCAAAGGAAGTTATTTTTAGCAACTTCGCCACTTTAAGCCAAGTGAAAAGGCTACGCCAAGGTTTCAAGCAATTGGAAAATGGACTTGCTGCCAATCCGGAATTAGAACGACTTTTATTTGAAAACAAACCACCTGTAAAAGAAGTAAAAAGAAAAGAAAATCTGCAGTTTCACAATCGCTTAAATGAGTTCCAACAGGAAGCAGTCATCGGTGCAGTATCTGCGGAAGACCTGTATGTTATTCAAGGGCCACCAGGAACGGGAAAAACGACGGTTATCTCCGAAATCTGCCTACAAAATGCGCGGGCTGGGCTGCGTACATTAGTTGCTTCCCAGTCCAATTTAGCGGTAGACAATGCGCTTGGTAGATTGCTAGCGAATAAAGACATTCGCATTCTTCGGGTTGGGCGCACAGAAAGCATTGAAGAAGAAGGTAAAAAGTTCATTGAGGAAAATGTCGGCCAATATTGGAAGGACCATACGTTGCAGGAAGTTTCGACTCAATATGAAACTCGTAAACGTCGTGAACAAGAAATTGACGAAGAATGGACGGCAAATGAGCAGGAACAAGAGCGAATTGATGAGGAACTGCCACGTGTTGAAGCACAGCTAGCAGCGAAAAAAGAGGCAGAACAACAGATGAAGGAAATCCTAGCAGGCATTGATCAACTTAAAATGGATCTCGAGACTGCCGAAAAGCAATACGAAGAAGCGTTGACTCATGTGCAAGAAATCCGTCGGTCACTTCAAGAATTAATTGACTCCATTGAAAAAGATCGTGCATTTCTCGCAACTAAGCCTGACAAACTCGAAATCCAACAACAATCAGAAGCACTCCACCAGGAAATAACTCAACTGCAACATAGCATTGTTTTTCAAGAACTGCTAGATGAAATCAATGAAAAAAGGCAAACAATCGAACGGATGACTGCAGATGTTGAAAACTGGATGGGGATTGTGGAAGAGACGGATGCTGTCATTGCAAGAATTTCAGACGCCAGCAAAGTAGATAGCTTAAAGTGGATCATCCTCGAACGCAATATAAAGCGGTCGCCTCGGGTTCTCCAATTAATCGCAGAACTAGATGGACTTCGCGAAAAGAATAGCCAATTAAGTAAGTTAAAAACGTATAATGATACATTAAATCGTGCCATTGCTTATGTAGAACAGCTATTGAAGAAAGGGAATGTATCCATCGCCCAGATCCAGCAACGCATGTCGCAAACGAATCCTGCTGCAACGAATTCTACAGAAATTGATCAATTTTTAGAGAATATGAGAAGTGAGTTAAGAAACGGTCCAGTTTATCCTAAAAGATTGGTCCAATTTCTCGAAGGTTTATATGCTAGGAGACGGTATGTGTGGGAAAGAGTACAACGGTCGAAACCAGATAATACGTCAATCCAAAAGGCACAACAGGCATTCCGTTTTTTGAAACAGGAACTAATTGTGCAATTTCAGCCTGTGCAAAACGACAATAAAATGACGCTGCAGCATGTGCAACGTGAAAAAGAGGAGCTGACGGCCAAGCTCACTACTCTACAACTTAAACAAAAGGATATGCAGGGTTCAGTAGAACTCATTACAAATGCAAAAGCATTATTGCAAGAAACGAAAGCCAAACTCCATGACTTGGAGAAAAAACAGGCCGAGTATGAGCAAGCAAAGGGCCGACTGGAAGCGAATGAACAAAAACGCACATCAGACGAATTGCAGCTAGTGGAAATAGAGAAGCAACAAGCTCAACAGGAATCTCGTCTGGAGCAATTACACGGCCTCCTAAAAGAAGAGGAAGATAAGCTAACCCCTTTACAAGAAATCATCCAGACAGAACCGGAACGCGAGCACGAACAGCTTTTACGTAAATTGGCGAGTGTTTCTTTTACACGTGAATCTTTAAAAGACGAAAAGCAGAAGCTCCCGACATTCCAATCCATCCAGGGTAAATGGCTTTCTTTACTACAAGAAGCAAGTGACCATGACTTGAATGAAATTCGTAAGCTTTATGTAAAACACGCGAATGTCATTGGGACAACTTGTGTTGCTTCCGCACGTAAAGATTTTATCGATAGCTATCCTGAATTTGATGTAGTCATCATCGACGAGGTTTCGAAGGCGACGCCGCCAGAGTTGCTGTTGCCGATGCTAAAAGGGAAGAAGATAATTTTAGTCGGCGATCATCACCAGCTGCCACCGCTGTTAGGTGATGATACATTAGAGGAAACGCTACAAGAATTAGCGGATGACAATGAGGATTTTGAAGGGAAGGCGGAATTAAAGCAGCTGCTACATGAGTCGCTGTTTGAACGACTGTTTAAAAATCTGCCGAAAACCAATAAAACGATGCTTGCCATCCAATATCGGATGCATGAAAACATCATGTCGACCATTACCCAGTTTTATGAGCAAGAAAATGAAGGACTGCGCTGTGGTCTAGCAAATTCAGATGTGGATCGCGATCATATGCTTGTTTCACGGCACATAGAGCGCCATAATCATCTATTGTGGCTGGATATGCCGAATGAAACACCGTTTTATGAAGCAAGAATGAAGGGCGGAAAAAGTCTGTACAACCAGGCGGAATTGGATCGTATTGCGGAATTGCTTGTTGAATTAGATGAAGCAGTCACACAGGCGAAGCAAGCGGGAAGAATAGATGATAATGAGAAAAAGAGTATCGGCGTCATTAGTTTTTACGGCGAACAAGTGAAAAGGATTGACCGCCTCATTCATCAGGAACTCCGCTTACCGAATTTAACGATTCGTACGGGAACAGTAGACAAGTTTCAGGGCATGGAAATGGATGTTATTCTACTGAGCATGGTGCGGAATCACGATAATAATGATTCTATTGGCTTTGCGCGAGATTACCGCAGGCTCAATGTTGCCTTGTCGCGTGCCAGGGAGCTGCTTGTGTTAATCGGAAGTACGAAGATGTTCACGGAACGGACGAAGCAAAAAGATACGAGATTGATGTATACGAATGTGTTGGACGCTGTGAAAAAGCAAAATGGACTGCGAATGCTGGAAGAGGTGAGTGTGCATGGATAAACTGAAAAAACAATTACGCTCGACATTACTAGAAAATCCAGCAATTGAAATGAAGGAATCTTCTATTTGGTATTTGCCAGTAACCACCTATGATGTCGCTTTTACCCGCGTAAAACGGTCGAAAATGGACATTCTCATGAAAATGATGCTCCTCACCTTTGAGCAAACAACTATCCGCCGCGCAGCTAATCTTTCGGAATTGCTGTTGGTCGAGGAGCTATTCATTGAAGATCTACTCATAAAAATGCAGCGAATGGGCTTGATTCGTTTAGAAAGGGAAGTGTACCAGCTTACGTTAAAAGGAGAGGCGCAAATCCAGACTGGAATTATGGAAGAAGAATTGGATGTAGAGTCGACACATCTTTTTTACAGCCCGGTTCATGATCAGTTTTGGGCAGAGTTAAGCGAACCTTCACAGGTGGAAAAAGAAGAATTGGAGCCTTTTCGCTATAAAATAGAATTGAACGAAGTAAACACGGACAGGCTGTTGGAAGTTTTAGCTGAAACAGAAAATAGGCTGGATGAGGATGGCTTTCAAACAGTAGTAGCGGACGTAAATAGCTACGATCAACAAGAGGTTGCACAAATTCCATGCATCGAATTTCAACTGTACAATAAGGAAAAAGACATTTTCTTTGCGCGTGTCTGGAATACAGGATTAAAGCGTTGGGATGATATTCTCGAACAACAAATAGATGAAAAAGACCGCTTGGAATGGCGCGAGAAATGGGCAGAAAACTCGTGAAAATGAAAGAATGATAGGATAGAAACACGAACGTATGTGTGGTATAATTGGAATGTAATAGATTTGGTACTCAAGGGTGGTCGGCTCACTCCCATGAAAGGGGGTGGTCGTATGTCAGTATTCGAATCGTTAATGCTTAGTCTTACATTCGGAGCGTTAATCGTGGCAATATTGTCATTTAACCATAAAAAATAACCCATCCTTGAGTTAGGGCTCATTTTGGGTGGGTTATTTCAGCCTAAATGCCGATTCCCTTTGGGGGAACCAACTATTACAGTAACCGTTCAATGTTAGCGCATTGGACGGTACTTTTTAATGTATTCTTAGTATACTCTAATTATACATTGTTGGTAGGTTGGTTTCAAGCTTAGTGAAACACTGGGTGTCGTTAAATAGAACCCAGTATACAATCATATTGCCAGTCGTTCCTTCTCTAATTTTAATACTCTTTGCTTAACAGATTCTTCTGGTTCTTCTTGCTCTTGTAATGCGAGTGAAGCTACATCTGAGTCTCTAGCATATAAATTGAATATGTTACTCTTCTCACCTAATACTTCAAGCATTGTTTCATCAATACTTTCTTCCGTTAGTAGTCGATATACAATAACATTTCTAGATTGTCCCATTCGGTATGCACGACTAATTGCTTGTTCTTCTATAGAGGGTTTCCATTGCGGTTCACATAGAATTACAATATTAGCAGCTTGTATATTCAACCCGACGCCTCCAGCAGTAATTTGACTTAGAAGAACGGATCCCGGCTCTGCTTTTGTAAATTCATCAATTATTTCTTGTCTTCTCGCATTAGGAACATCACCAGTAATTGCTTCAAATGTTTTACCTTCTATATACTGATGTATTGTCGTAATTACATCTCTGAAAAAGGAAAATACCAAAACTTTGTGTCCATTTTCAGCTGCTTCTTCACATATTTCCAATAGCTTCTCTAATTTAGGTGAATTTTCAGGAGAACCACCTTGCCATGCCGCACGTCTCATCGCCATTAATTGACCTGCCATAACTGCTTGATGATAGAATCTTTCTTCTTCTTCTCCAAAATCCATCCACAGTGGAACGATTTCTAGTTCTGGCAACTCACTCAGTACATCTTTTCTATTTCTACGTAAGTAAACTGGTCCTACAACTTGTTTAAATTCACTTGGTTGCAATAAATGCAATTCTGTTGATAATTGTTCAGCAATGCCAGGTTGTAAAATGGATATTAATTGTTTCATTTCTTCTAATCTATTTTCAATTGGTGTACCACTCATAAATAAAACATACTCCGCTATAACTGCAAGTTTATAGACACTTTGAGAGCGCTTTGCACCTGGGTTTTTCACATAATGTGCTTCGTCTACTATCAATACATCTAACTCGTGATTCTCTTCAAAATTCATTCGTAATGTTTGTTCATATGTCGTAATCAGAACACCAGAATTGGATTGCCATTTTTCAAATTCAGCATCACGGTTATTTCCATGATAAATATATGTATGTAGTTTTGAACGCTGGTTAATTTCCTTTTTCCAGTTCGTCATAACACTTAAAGGGCAAACGACCATGGCATGTTTTTGATTATTTTGAGTTAAATGATTGATCATCGCTAATGCTTGGATTGTTTTTCCCAGTCCCATTTCATCTCCAAGTAAGGTCCGTTTAAAATATAAGGCATACTTCGCCCCGAACTCTTGGTAACCTCTTAATGTAACCTCTAAATTAGTTGTATCTAATGTAAAATTATTTACCGCATCTACAATTTCTGTTGGTAAATTTTCATACAACTCAGCTTGTGTATAGCCAGTCACTTTTTCAACTTCCGTGTAATAGGATGCATTTTCTCGAACAAAGTGTTGAGTTAATTCCTCTTTATTCACGGAAAAATGAATGATAGAGTGTAGCTTTTCTTTTATGTCGTATAAGGTACTTTTATTTTTCTCTTTGTTTAAATTGTCGATTGCAGACTTGATTTTTAACTTTTCGGTTTTAGCTTGAAATAGGGAGCCAATAATACCTTTTTGCATTTTCGCTATTTGTATATCATGACTAATTGTTTTGTAAAATTGCTCGAAGTCTACTTTTAACGTTTCAATATCTTTTAAAAGCCCCCATTTTTTATAAATGGTTTCTAGTAAATTGATATTTTCGCTAGACATATCATCTGGATTAATTCTAGGATGTGCTTGTTGATAAACAGACTCTTTTATTCTGGAGACTGCATCGTAAATTGGGTAAGCAGTCTTCTCTCCAATACCATCGAGTTGCATTAGTTCGAGCGGTGTTTGATTCGCGATATCATAAATAGTTCGGAAACCTTTATTCACGATAAGATTAATGGGCATCCCTTTTTCTAAAGTAGAAATAACATCTACTGGCATGGATTTTAACTTTTCATTACCTTCACTTATCTTCATCTTTTCCCATATATCTTTGATTTCTTGATTAAAAAATTCTTCTGAGAATCGATTAATATTAGCTTGAATTTGAAGTAATTCAGATTCTAACCGATTCACATCTCTTTTATTTCGAATCATCCTCATCACCCTAATATTATCTTTGAAACATTATAGCATTTCTAATGATAGAAGAAGCACTTGTAGTGGGTATAACTTGGAAAAGGCTCGAAAATATCCTTTTCCATTGCAGTTGATATGAAAGCGAAGCGAGTTATCATGATGCAGGTAAAACTAAAAAAAAATTGTGGACAGAATGGAGAAAGTGTCTTTGTTTCAGATGAATTTATAAGGATGGCGGAACTTGGTGAGGATTTTGATCATCTCACAGATTGGCAACAACATGAAATGGAAATAGCCATTGACATAGAGGAGGGCTTTTATACATACGTCCAGCTTCCTACTAAGAATGGCAGATATAGAAAAAACGATTGGACGGGCACTATTACACTTCACCTTTAGCTAATGGAAGGAAGTCTGATTTTAGGAAAAATACCAAATCGTAATTATCTGGTTTTGGGAGACACAAATTTGTTTCCATATATCCAAAAGCGCCACGGATAATCAACAGCTTCACCCGAATTTTGTATGCCAATCCGTGCTCCCGATGCAATATTATTTGGGTCAATATCTATTCCCTTTGCTATCCAAAGCGGGGATTTATCAAGGGGATGACCATAGTCGTCCATCGTAATCCCGAGAGCCTTTGTTAGTTTCCCTGGCCCATTTGTCCATTGGGTTTCGTTTTTAGCTTTTGGTCTTCTCTTTGCCATTAATTCTTTCCCTTCAAATGGTTCCAACGCCCTTACAAGAACTGCATGAGGTTCCCCGACTTCACCACTTACCACGTTAAAAAGACAATGTGTGTGCATGGAATATGTATAAGTAACACCAGGTTCACCAAACATAATTTCCGTTCTTTTCGTTCGGCGACCACCATAGCTATGGGCTGCACGATCATCCGGCCCCATATATGCTTCTGTCTCTACAATCATCCCCGCCGCGGTTCCTATCGGTGTGTCTTTAATGAGAAAACATCCTAATAATGCTTTTGCGAGTGTAAGTGTAGGTTGAGAGTAAAAGCGTTTTTCAAGTGGTTCCATCAACATTTTCACCTTTTCATAAATGACATTAAGACATTGAACAGTCCTGCAAATGTATATATACCCATGTCGAGAATATTCTAACACCTTTTATTATCATGTTATTTTAGTTATTTGTCTAAAACAACAATTCATCCATCATCAGCCTAAAATTATATTTGAAACATTATCGCATTCCTAATGATGAGAAGCGTTGTTAATTGAATAACTCTGTAAAAGGCTCGATATCATCCTTTACCATACGTTATACTTAACATATACATATTTCAGCTAAAAGCAAAGTGAGGGATCATGATGCAGGTGAAACTAAAAGAAATTGTAGACGGAATGGAAATGCAATCAGAGGAAAGCAGTGCTTACTTGAATCTTGAAACAGGGGAAATAGTCTTTGTGTCAGAAGAATTATTAATGATGGCAGAAGATAGAGAGGAATTTGATCATCTTCCAGATTGGCAACAAGGTGAAATGGAAATAGCCATTGACATAGAGGAGAACTTTGAGAAATATGCTCAGCTTCCTACTAGTTATGATATTAATGATTATGACATCATGGAAAGTTTCTGCTATAACGTTTCCAATGATAACAAACGAGATACACTACTGAATGCGATAAAAGGCAAGGGTGCATTTGGTCGTTTTAGAGACAAGGTGGAACGTTTTGGACTGGTTGACGAATGGTATGCGTACCGGGAAGAAAAATATAAAGAAATCGCAGTAGAATTTTGCGAAAAACATGATGTGGAGTATGCGGAATAGGTCCAGAAATCACATGAAAAAATTCTGTCCAAATCGTAAATCTTTAAAATAAAAATAACCCCTCCTTTAGTTAACGGCTCATTGTGGATGGGTTATTTCATACTTACCACCGATTACCTTGTAGGGAACAACTATTACAGTAAACCGTTCCATGTTCGGTAATTGGACGCCCCGCATATAAGTTTCATCATGATAGTAGAATCACAGGTTTTTTCCCTAATGCTACGCAAGCTCCACAATAATATATTCCTCATCCTTCAATCTCGTAACTTCACAGTTCTCCATGGTTTCAAATTCTCTTAGTCTATGTTCAATCGTCTTGTTTGTATGATCTTGGAATAAATCTTCTCGATCGTAGTGAGGGAAAATGAGTTTGTCTGTTAATCCTAAGGCAGAAAGATTCTTCATATGGAATGTGTTCATATGTGGTGTGAAGAACTGAACGACTTTCATATTTGGACCAAGTAGGACTGCACCTGCACTAACACCAACAATGACAACATTTTTGTTCGCTAACTCTCGTAAGATTTTATCTGCTCCGCTCTTTTTCATATGAAATAATAAGTTAAAAGGATTTCCACCATTTATGTAAATGACATCCTTATGCGCCAAACTATTTGGGTTATCAAACTCTATATCGATGAAATCAATGTTTTGAAAACCCATATTCTGAAAGTCCTCTTTCGCCTTCTGAGCATACCTATTATTTTCTTTATGTGGCGAAGCAGTCGTGATAATAGCAACGTCCTGTTCACTTGGTTTTCCATGAATAAGTGTTAGAAATCGTTCTTTAATCGTATCTGTGTAAAAACCGTTAGAGGTTAGTAATAATTTCAACATCCTCCACCCCAATCTCTCTCTATCGTCAATTATCCTTATTTTAACAGAAGTTTTTGATAAAGTTAGTTGTTAATAATTGATTTCAGGAACGAATGTATATCGCATCCAGAACGTGAATAATTATCAAGAAGACGAAAAGGATGGAGCGACCAAGTGTTTAAACAATTCCTTGCTTGGTTTTAAGTTTAGGAAAGCATCCAACAAAGAAATGAGGTAACAATGAATGACTGGATGAAATGGGAATTAAGTAAAAAATTCAGAAACTTATGATACAATCAAATTAACTAAATCAGCTGTAAAACGCTGTTGCTTCTACAACTAATAGGACAGTTTAGTAGAAGAATAAAATGGGAGTTTTTGAGTCGTATATGATACAAAAATGCGAAGGTAAAGAAAGGATTGAAAAAAAATGAACGATACAGGTAAATCAGTAGCTAGAACGGGTATTACATTCGGTTCAGCGTTGGCAATCGCCATATCTTGGAGTTTACACGAATCAATTATATGGGCATGTATTCATGGTTTTTTTAGTTGGTTTTATGTAATCTATTATGCTATGACAAGATAAACTTGAGGAATAACTCGAACGTAATGTGTACTAAAGGGGCAGATTAGTACAACAATAGATTAAGTTGCAATGGAAATCTATGATTATATATTTTACTTGGAAGTAATGCTGTGAAACCAAAAATGAAAAGAAAAGATTTAATGAGCAAGGCTGAAAAGTTAGGGGATATTGGAAATGAAAAAATGGATATTCTTCATTATCATTGTTATATTAGGGGGATTAATATTTACAAATTGGCTTTCGCAAAGAGAACTTGACGGGCTCAAACATATTATGAAGACTAGCCCAGAAATTGATTTGATTACGGTTAAGGATAGCAAAACAAATGAGGAACTCTTAACATTTTCAAATCCAGATCCTGCTTTTAAAGATTTGGTAAATGTGTACGAAAATTTTCATATTTTAGAAGGGAAAGACAAAAAGATAGTGACCGGACAACCGGTAGCAGAAGTTAACTATTATGAAAAGAAAGAATTGAAATATACCTTGGGAATTTACCAATTAGAAGATGGATACAAGCTTAATCTAGAAAGTGGTAATGATTTAAGCACATACCAATATATACCATCTGGAGGAAAAAGTTCCTATGTCATCTCGATTAAAGATACAAAAACAATATTAAGTGCTGCAAGAGCAAGTGTGATAATAGATACATTGATAAACAAAGAATAATGGACAAGAGGATTGTAATCCTTCATATTGAACAATTGCTCATTAAAATTAGTTAATCTATACATTTAGAATGGCATCAAAGAAGTCGATTTTCCAATTTGGAAATCGGCTTTTTTATGTCTTGAAAACTACTACAGACTATTACAGTTCCGCAGGTTCTAATTCTGTAATTGAAATTCGTGCATTTTCTTGAAGTTGAATGCTTTAATCAATTTCGTCCATGGAAGCCTTCTCCTTAACATTAAAAATTTAAGTATATGTATATTAATTAAATTAAAAATTAAGTGATTCTTTATAATAACCTTAAAATAGTTATGTATTTAGAATAATATACGATATAAAATTGTATTTAATAAAGTTATATCATTTTATCTAATGGGGAGAGGAATTCAAATGGAATTATATCAAGCTACTATAGAAGATTTAGAAGGAGTATCAAATTTATTTAATTTGTATCGTATGTTTTATCAACAAACAACAGATTTAGATGGTGCCAAGAATTATATTAAAAATCGTTTAGAAAGCAAGGATTCTATTATATTCGTTGTTAAAGATAAACAAGGGTATGTAGGATTTACTCAACTTTATCCTACATTTTCATCAATATCCATGAAAAGAGCATGGATATTAAATGACTTGTATGTAGATTCAAAAGCCAGAAATCAAGGAATAGGAGCAATGCTCTTACGTAAAGCAAAAGATTTTGCTATTGAAACAGGTGCTAAAAGTATTAGCTTGGAAACAGCACCTGATAATTACGCTGCACAAAAATTATATGAAAAAAATGGATACAAAAGGGATTCTAAATTTTATCACTATAATTTAGATTTAGCTTAATAGCCTTTAAATGCTTGTTCAACCAACGGGCGCTTTAGTTGAATAAAATATTGTTATGAAATAGAACTTCCAGAAAAAAGGAGGTTCTATTTTTTTACCTTATATGAACAATAATTTTTTACATAGCCTTACAGAAATATAGGAACTTAGGGATTCTCATCCAAAAACTTTCTTTCGAATAAATAGAACGTAGCAATCAAGCTTAAAATAACTATCAATACATATAATCGAACTCTACTAGATTAATCGAAAAAAGATAGGGTATATAAAAAGTGTCCAGCATTTTTACTAAAGGAGGATGATCATGGCTGAAGGTATCAGCAATGTCGAGAATCAATTAAAGGATCTATCGCAAAAGGAAAAGGATCAGATTTTAGAAAGTTTTACTAACTTTAAAAACTACTTAAACAAACAAGTGTCTAAAGGCGAAAAACTAGGTTTAAGTGATGATATGCTTGCAAAAGCAACTGTAGTAGTTGCCGACTATCTTGCAAAATCAGAAGAGCCTCGTAATAGAGAGGAAAAAGTACTGAAGGAACTGTGGAAATCAGCAAAAGATGGTGAAGAAAAAGACGCAATTGCTCATGCCCTTTTACGAATGGTACAAAATCAGTAATCAAGAAATTGTTTTAAAGTGCCATGGGCTTTACTTCAATTAGAAGTAAAGCCTTTTATCAAGTTACACTTTGAAAGCACATTAGTTGCATATAAATTCAATCACTAACAAATATTAACAACTGTGTTTCATGATAAAAAACGTAGGAGGTTACGCACCTTGGAAAGACTATCAGGAAAAGTTGCAGTAATAACTGGTGGAGCAGGCGGCATTGGGAAAGTAACGGCAGAAAGATTTTTAAAAGAAGGTGCTAAAGTCGTTTTAGTAGATTTGTTTGATGATGCACTTCAACAAGTGAAAGAGGAACTTGGCTCACTAGGTGAGGTTCTTACAGTTCAAGCGGACGTGTCTCAAGAAGCGGATGTAGAAAACTATGTGAAAAAGACAGTGGAACATTTCGGAAAGATCGATGTGTTTTTTAATAATGCAGGGATTGAAGGAAAAGTCGCACCACTTGTTGATCAAAAAGTGGAGGACTTCGATAAAGTCATTAGTGTCAATGTACGGGGAGTATTTTTAGGGTTAAAATATGTGCTTCCAGTCTTAACAAAACAAGGTCATGGAAGTGTCATTAACACATCCTCGGTCGCTGGATTAAGCGGTAGCCCTGGAGTAGCACCTTATATCACTTCGAAACATGCAGTTGTCGGATTAACAAAAGCAGCAGCAGTAGAAGTAGCAAGTGCGAATGTACGTGTAAATTCCATTCATCCATCACCTGTGAACACGAGAATGATGCGTTCTTTAGAGGAAGGATTGGAAGTGGAACAAGAAACACTAGCAAAAAGTATCCCACTAGGACGGTATGGCGAATCAGATGATATTGCGAATTTAGTTTTGTTCCTTGCCTCTGATGAAAGTTCATTTATTACTGGCGTTCAGTATCGAGTCGACGGTGGTATGGGAGCATTGTAAAATAAAGGGTCAGCCCAATTAGGACTGGCCCTTTTTCAATACCTCGAATCCCGTATCGTTTTTGGCATGCTAAATTTTATAAAACCAATGACTGTTAAAATCATCATTCCAACCAAAAAGGCGATGAAATATGGAGAGACTGCTTGACGGATGATGGCGGTGAGGAAGGAGCTCGCGATCATCCCTAGCGAATAAACGGCTGATAGAACGCCGAACGCTTTTCCATGTTCGGTGCTTGGTACTGCATTTGTAACAGCTGTTCCGGCAGCAGGCATCACCAATCCAAAGCAAAAGCCCATTAAAAATAAAGATAAAGGTAAATCGAGCAGTCCATTAAAAAAGGCGGCCAAACTCATACAAAGCCAGAATAAGCCAAACATCATGCGGTTGATTGGGTCGTATCGGTGTAAAAAGAATAAGGACAAGGATGCTAATGTTCCAACTGCTTCAAAGCCAAAAAGTTGCCCCGTTCGTAATGTCGAGTACCCTTTTTCGACGGTTAAATACGGAACCTCATAATTGATGACCCCATGAATATACATGACCGCAAATCCCGTTAAATACACGAGTTGCAGCTGCGTATTTTGAAATACAGTTAGCAAATTTGTTGCCTTTGCTCTTTTATTTTTAACCGAAAGTAATTGTCTATCTCGTAAAAAAATAACAGTGTAGACAGCGATAACGAGTAAGGCGTATCCCATGATCGAGTATGTATTCGCATAGCCAATCGTGGTACCAAGTTTTCCACCGAGAATAGGCGCGATAATATCGGCAATGACACCTAAGATACCGACAATCGCCATATTTTTACCTTGTTGGCGACTGTTTTTTGCATAACCAGAAATTAAGGCGAACGCTGCTGGCATTAAAAAAGCAAGTGCAAAGCCATTGATGGCGCGTAAAACGAGAAGACTCGTATAGTCGGCAATGAAGCCATGTGCAACATATAACAATCCTGAAATGAAGATCGGGATCGAAATGAAAATTATTTTTCCATACTTGTCCACTAACGGTCCGACCATTAAATTTCCTGTTAAATCGGTTAGCTGGGAGGCGCTTAACATGATCCCAATCATGATACTAGAGGCTCCTAACATCGATGCATACGGTGTAAAAATCGGGCCTTGAATACTCATAATGAAACTAATCACAAACATCGTAATAAAAATATGTAATTTATCTATCGTCGCATCCTGCATACAATTCACCTCCAACATATTGTATGTTGGATTGGAAAAAAATAGACGAGCTTGTGAAGAGGGGGGATGATGCGGTCTTCGTTTTGATGCTATCATTCTTCTTTTATATCTTGTTTTTTATAATAACTATCTACAATCGGAAGAATATCTGGATTTGAATCATAATAAACATCATCAATTTTATGAAGCCCAAATTGAAATTCTTTTACTCCATCAAAAAGAGTGATATCATATCGCCAACCATCCCGTTTTTCTTGATTTTCTTGTGGGGAAAATTCGATATCTTTTATTAAAGAAATAAACGTATCAATTTCTTCTTGATCTGTTATCGTTTTTTTATAGCCAGTTGAACCATCTACAATCCTCACTTTTTCTACATGCTCCACATTTGCATCTTTAAAAAATTCACCTAATGATTGCGTTTTTCCTTTCGTACAAGCAGTGAGTAATAATAGTACGGCCAGCAACATGAACAACTTCCTCATTCATTCAACCCCCATCATCATATCTACAACTATTTAACGAGACTCATATACAAACAGTTACATATTGTTATATTATAAATATTCAAACACTAATAATATATCCATTGCAACATTTGAGTAGAAGAAAATGGAGTTTTTAATACTCTCGACAAGGTGAATGGATGTGCTATTGGACATTTTATGGGAGGTTGGAGTTCGAAATGTCCGTTAGACTGTTTGTAATAGACATTTCGCTTGCGGTTACTGTTTAAAATGTCCAATAGAGCGTTTCTAACAGACATTTCATCCGCGGAACCCAATCAAAATGTCCATTAGACTGTTTCTATCAGACATTTCACTCGTGGATCCTGTTCCAAATGTCCATTAGAACGTCTCTATCGGACATTTCACCCGCAATACCCACCCGAAATGTCCATTAGACGGTCTCTATTAGACATTTCACTCGAGGTTTCCGTTCAAATTGTCCATTAGACCAACTCTAACAGACATTTCACCTGCAATACCCACCCGAAATGTCCATTAGACCCGGCGACTCGAATCGTAAACTATCAATAACGAAAGGGGTGCATGTTTATCTTTAGTTTTTTATCGATCTTTGAATGGTTTTTATCTGCTATTATTGGGATTTTTATTGGTTTTTCGAAGACGGGGATTTCTACGATCGGGATTTTTAATGTTAGTTTACTCGTGCAAATTTTTCCGGCAAAGGAATCGGTTGGGGTGATGCTGCCCATGCTGATTATTGGGGATATTATTGCAGTTTCGTATTATCGTAAAGCGGTAGTATGGCGGTATTTATTGCAATTGATTCCTTGGGTGTTAATTGGTATATTAGCTGGGTTTGTCGTACTATGGAAAGTGTCGGGGGAAGAATTTCAATTAGTTTTAGGAATCTTAATCCTCTGTTTAATCGTATTCCAATTTGTAAACGATTTTTATAAAAAGAAAGAGTTAAAACTATTTAGCTCTAAAACTACGAAAGTGTTTGGTCCTGTGATGGGGATTTTAGCTGGGTTTGCCACTATGATTGGGAACGTATCTGGAGTCATTATGGCGATTTATTTGTTTTCGAAGGGCCTGCCCAAGAAGGAGTTTATTGGAACAGGCGCGTGGTTCTTTTTAGCGGTAAACCTTATCAAAATACCATTCTATATACATATCGACATCATTACAGTTGATTCATTGAAATATAATGTGATGATGATTCCGTTTATTGGATTGGGGGCGTTCATCGGTATCAAGCTCATCCCACTAATCCCGCAAAAAGTGTTCCAAGTGATTGTGTTAGTATTAGGGGCGCTTGGTGCAATCGCGTTGATTAGTCCGAAGATATTTTAATAGATACCAACGAAGGAGAGTCGTATGAATACTAATTTTAAATATGCAATATTCGCTTTCTTAATGTACTTTGTATTAAGAACTTTAGGTGTACCTAGAAGTTTTATGGCATGGATGATTGGAATATTCGCTGTTGTAGTAATATACTTCGTCCTGACAGATATTTGGAAGGAAAAACAGAAAGTGGAATAGGAGACTTTTTGCTCGTCACCAATAAAATAGAAGTAATCGCCCACCGCTCCTGGAAAGAGTTAGGTAATTACTTCTACTGTTAAGTTCTCACTTTTTTAGGTCAGCCGTTGTTCAAATGGCATGTAGTAGCATTGACCGAGTGTAAGATCACTTTATCATTCTATTTTATACGGATAATGATATGCTAGAACACAAAAAGATGCAATGCTACCCTAGTCTAGGAGCGTTTCTTGAAATTAATGTCATCTTTACTAAATCTACCAATTTCCAAATAAGAAAGGAATGTTCACAAGTATGATAGATCGATTGCAAGAATCTAATTCCATTGTTGTTGCAGGGCATCGTGGCTATTTGTCTGCCTTCCCAGAAAATACTCTGCTTGGATTCCAAAAGGCAATAGACCTAGGGTTAGAGATGATTGAGTTCGATTTAAGGCTTTCGAAAGATAAGGTGCTCATGGTGATTCATGATGATTCTGTTGATAGGACGACAAATGGTTCTGGTAAGGTACGTGATTTTACACTGAATGAACTGAAGGAATTCGATGCAAGTAATGGATTCCAGCAGTATGGTCAGCAGGAAATACCGACCTTTCATGAGCTTTGTGAGTTACTGAAACCATACTCTGACCTTTTGTTAAATGTGGAAATAAAACCTAGTGTTGATGCGAAGGAAGCGGCTGACGAAGCGATTACGATGTTGAAGGAATTTGGCTATCTTTCTCGCTGTGTGTTCACGTCCTTCGATGCCGAAGTTATTGCTCATATTTATGATACATATGGGTTGAAAACGCAAGGCTTTCTGGGAGAAGTGATGCAACATTTTGATCCAAGTGAAAACGGCACTTACTCAAAGATGTGGGCAGGTGCGCTAAGTATGGATTTGTTAACGCGTGAAAGAATTGAATTTTTTCAAAAACAAGGGATACTAGCTTGGTGTTATTGTCCGGATGATGGAGCGCAGGTGCAATATGCGTTAGAATGCGGAGCAACGTTGATGACATGTAATGATCCAATGCCGGCATTGGCGATTCTGAAAAAAAGCTAAGGCCACCATAACATCGGCCTTAGCTTTATTTTTATCTTAATGCGTTATATGCGTTAACGATTCCTTTTCCAAAATAAATATCTTTTCCATTTGGTCCAATATCAATCGCTGTTTTTTCGATCATTTGCGCGACTTTCACTGGGCCGATATTTCCATGTTTAGCAATGATTAAAGCGGCTACTGCAGATACTTTTGGAGTAGCCATTGATGTGCCAGCCATCCAAACATATCCCGTACCAATGTAGGCACTTAAATTCATATCGAGATGGTAATCTGCTTCTGGATAACGTTGGTAGTCGCCTCCAGGAGCAGTTACATCAATAAATCCTGCACCATAATTAGAATAGGATGCTAGAGAGTAATCAGGTCCTGTTGCGGAAACCGTGATAACTCCTGGAACGGAGCTCGGAACACCAAAGCCTGCACCAACAAATTTATAGCCTTCTGGACCATATTGTGCATTCATGAAGTCGGTAACTTCTTTCTTCTTCGTCGCGTTTAATTCGTCGTTTCCAGCTGCAACTACAACTGTTACGCCATGGTCATTTGCATATTTTACTGCGCGTTTATAAATTGCACGATCTGCGACATCATTGCCTAATTTAAAAGTTTCGCCAGTGACAGGGTCTGTCCAGGTATATTGACCCATCATAGCAAAGCCACCTAAACTCATGGAAATGACATCAACGCCATCATCCACCGCATCGATCATCGCTGCTGCAATTGCCGCTGTAGGTGAGCCACCTTCCGCTCCAAACACACGATATGCTTTATATCCAACATTTGGTGCAACACCTAGGATGCGACCATTTCCGGCAATCGTTCCTGCAACATGGCTACCATGGCCGTTGCGGTCCTCATAATCTGTTTCGTCACCAGTTTCTGTTGGATCGGTACCGCTAAAACCGCCAGCAGGTACATAGTTTCTTCCACCTAAAAAGTTAGCCTGTAAGTCAGGGTGAGTGGAGCTTACGCCGGAATCAATAATGCCAACGACAACGTTATGATTTCCAGTTTCTAAGTCATAACTAGCTCCATCATTTGTCACTTGTTTAATATCCCATTGATACATTTCATATAAATCGGCATCTTCGGTACTAACTGCTTGAGTGTCATTGAATTCTACCATACTCGTTTTTGGTAGCTGTAACATAAAAGAAGGGCTTACTGCCTGAACGGATTTAATTCCTTTCAGTGACTTCATTAAGGAGCTTGGTCCTCTAAATTGAAGAGCTCCAACTTTTTCATACGTAGCAACGATTGTTCCACCAGCTTGTTCAATTTGATTGATAACATCTGGAGAAACGTGGTCGCCTGTGAATGCAACGGTAAACATCGTATTAGATGCATTCGTATTTGTTGCTTGAACTGGTAAAGAGAATAAAACTAAGAATAATGATAATGCCAACACTAAAACTTTCTTCATGTAACCCCTCCAATTTTTTTGAATAATAGAAATCTATTATAAACTACTAAGCATACATTGATAAAAAGGCAAAACTCATAGGTCAATATGATTAGGTAGGGTATATTTTTGCTATTTTTCGAGAATCGAATGGTTAAAAGTACCTGTTCATTTTAATGGTAATGGATGATAAAATTGGAAATGAAAGCGTTATCAAAAAATGAACTTCATCATGAAAAAACAGGGAAAGTCCTATGGATAAATAAAGAGGGAAGGGATGATGCTATACATTTATGAAACCAGTTTCATAGAATCAAGTGGAACTTATTTTAGCGAAGCATGAATGAAATGCAACAAGCTAAATATATTTCTTAAACTCATTTTTGGTACCGGTTTCAATCTGTAAGGTATCGCTTTTAAAAGGGGGGATGCCAATGGTAGGAAACTAAATCTGGATGGTAAAAAAGAAAATGAAGAAGAAGGGAGTAATTCTGTTCATGAAGTTTAGTAAATCGCTGAGGATTATATTAATTATCACTTTGATTGCTAATTGTTTTCTTCCATCTTTAACGCACGTTTCAGCAGAAGAACAGCCATCGAAAGATTCTTCCACTTATATTTTACTAGAAGAAGATTTTCAATCTGGCGATCTTTCTAGCTGGGATTTGGAAGGGGCAAATGGATCTTGGACGATTCAGGATGATGAATCCGACAATAAAGTATTGTACCAAAATGCTGGCGGGTCAGAAGCATTTGCGATAACGGGTGATGCAGCTTGGGACGATATTGCCGTTCAAGCAAACATCAAACCAGAGCAAGGTGTTTTTCCTGGAATTCTAGCAAGATATAAAGATCAGAATAACTTCTATATGCTGCGATTACATCCTGACGGTGAAGTAGAACTTTTTAAAAGAGAAAATGGACAAGATCATGTCATTGGCGAAGTTCCGTACGAAGTTAAAGCTGGTACTTGGTATGAATTAAGAATGGTACTAGACGGTGACAAAATTATTGGGTATATGAATGATCAACGACTAATAGAAGTGGCTGATAGCACATTCACTGCAGGTAAAATTGGATTTCGGACGAAATGGGGGAATGTTGCTTTTGATGATGTGCGTGTAACGAGCGTATCAATTGCACCAGATGCTCCTGCTACTTTTACAGTTGATAACGTGACAGCTAGCACTGCCCAGTTTAGTTGGGAGACGGTCGCGGAAGCCAAATCCTACAGACTATATCGCTCCGAAGAAGAAGCTGGAACGTATACGCAAATTTATAAGGGTGAGCAGGCTTCCTTTACAGACACAGATTTATCCCCTACAACAACGTATTTTTATAAAATCACAGCTGAAGCTGGTGGCGTAGAATCAGCAATGAGTTCCGCACAATCCATCACAACAACGGAAGCACCTCCTGCTCCTGAAATATCCATCGACGGTAAAACGGATAGTACGATTTCATTAAGCTGGTCAGAGCAGGATGAAGCCATCGAATATCATTTGTATCGCGCTTTACGAAAAGACGGTCCATATGAGCTGATTTATAGTGGCCAAGATTTCCAATTTGAAGACAGTAAACTGAACACAGGACAGCTGTATTTTTATAAGTTGGCGTATTTTAATGGCGTCGACCAATCCTCTCCATCCAATATTATCGAAGTAAGAACAGAATTACGGATTCCGGATACACCAGATGAACTTCAAGGAATTATTGCAGCTTATAAATTTGACGAAACAGAAGGCACTACGGCGAATAGCAGTGCAGGAGATGGTGGTTCAGCAACACTTATGAACGGAGCTACTTGGACAGAAGGAAGAACCGGTGGGGCTGTTGATTTACATGGTTCAGATGAATATGTCCAGCTTCCTGCAGGGATTGTACGTGATGCCGCTGAAATGACCATTGCCACCTGGGTAAAATTAGATGCACAAAAAACGTGGAGTCGTATTTTTGATTTTGGCAACGATGAAAACATTAATATGTTCCTGACCCCGACTAGTGGTGGAAATGACACTCGATTTGCGCTGAAAAATGGTGGTTCGGAACAAGTTGTTAGTAAGGCACCACCTCAAATAGCAATTGGTGAGTGGTTTCACTATGCAGTAACCGTTGCAAATAATACAGCGGTTTTATATGTGAATGGGGAAGAAGTAGCTCGTAGTGAAGTATCCATTAAGCCAAGTGATTTAGGGAATACACGTAACAATTTTATTGGAAAATCACAATATCCAGATCCATATTTAGATGGGAAAATTGATGATTTCTATATTTTTAATCGTGCTTTATCCCCAGCAGAAGTAGCATTGTTTACTGCTCCTGAAAACGAAGCGAATGTGCAGGCGGATGCAGATGCGTTAACGTTAGGTGATACGAGTGACGTCATGCAAGATTTAACATTGCCAACGCAAGGGAAAAACTTAAGTACAATAACATGGAAGTCTAGCAATGAAGAAATTATTAGCCATAATGGAGCGGTTACGCGTCCGGAAATCGGTGCAGGAAATGCGACGGTCACATTAACGGCAACAATCACACAAGGAAATGCTGTTACAACAAAGGAATTTCAAGTAACCGTTTTGGAGCTGCTAAGTGAGGAGGATTCCGTAAAAGTTGATATGGATGTATTAACGATTCCGAATAAGGATGCAGTGACGGCAAAACTAACGCTTCCGACAGAAGGGCCAAATGGAACAACGATTAGCTGGGAATCTAGTAATCCATTTCATTTACGATTTGACGGAATGGTGAGTCGTCCACAAATCGGCGCAGGGGATATCGATGTGACATTAACTGCGACTGTTTCAAAAGGAGCTTCCACCAAAACGAAGGAATTCACGATCACCATCCTCGAGCAAGATCCAGTTACGGCATATTTGTTTGCTTATAAAAAACTTGTTGATGGGGAAGAAAAATTACACTATGCCATTAGCCGCTATGGTCGTAATTGGGTAGAACTCGGTACCGAAGCGAATGTAGTGAAACCAATTGAAGGAAGTAATGTATTCAAGCTTAAAAATGAGGACAAATGGTATAAGTATGAATATGCCAATAATGCATGGACTTTATATACTGCCGACAGTCCAGATGGTGGTGATTGGGTTGTTGATTCTAATCACTCCCTTCCAGCAAATGCATTAGATGGAACGTTTAAGCCAATTGTCGAATCAGAATGGATACAATTAGTTCATCCTTTATCAGAACCGAGATCTTTGGACGTTGTCGATGTGACGACGAAAAAAGGTCATGCTCCTAAAATGCCGGATCTAGTCCGCATTGTGTATACGAGTGGTTTGTATACGATGGTAAACGTCGATTGGGATGACATCGATGCGGGTAAATACGCAGAAACCGGTACATTTACTACTACAGGGACAGTGGAAGGTTTTGACACAGAAGTTACTGCTACTGTAACAGTATTAGGGGATACAACAACCGATACGATTAAAAATGGGGAGTTCTGGTACGATACGGACGGAGCAATGATTCAGGCACATGGTGGTCATATCATCCAAGTAGAAGACACATATTATTGGTTCGGGGAAGACAAAGGACATAGTGGTGCGACATTAAAAGGTGTGAATGTGTATGCTTCGAAGGATTTGAAAAATTGGAAGTTTCGCAATGCAGTTTTAACACCTACTTCACATCCAGAGCTTGCCGAATCCAAAATTGAACGTCCGAAAGTACTGTACAATGAAAAGATTGGTAAATATGTGCTCTGGGGCCATTGGGAAGAAGCGGATAATTATAATCAAGGAAATGTTGTCGTCGCAGTTTCCGACACAATTGATGGTGATTATGAATTTGTATATCGTTTCCAACCGAAGGGCTTTACTTCCCGTGATTTTACCGTGTTCCAAGATACGGATGGGACAGCATATTTATTTAGTACCGCTAATTTATTTGATACAAATGTATACCGTCTAACAGATGACTATCTGTATGTGGATGAATATATGTATACCATTTTTAAAGGTGGACACCGTGAAGCACCAGCAGTAGTGAAACAAGATGGATTGTATTATTTTATTTCATCTGGGTCAGCAGGCTGGTACCCGAACCAAGGGAAATATGCAGTGACTGCAGATATTACCGATCCAAATGGCTGGTCGGAGCTACGAAATCTTGGAAATCCATCTACCTTTTACACGCAACCATCGTTTATTTTTACGATAAAAGGCTCGAAGCAAGATACGCTCATGTATGCAGGAGATCGTTGGAATCCGACAGCTTTAAGGGAATCCCAATATATTTGGCTCCCACTAGAGTTAAATAACGGTTTTGCGGAAATGAGCTATGCGAAAGAATATGATTTGAATGCGGAGACTGGAGAAGTACATGTATATAGTGATTTACTTGTTTCGGTCGGAAAACCGGTAGAGTCGGACAAAGGGGAAAATCCAGCAGCTGCCAATGATGGCGATGAACAGAACTATTTTGAGTTTGGTGGCGATCTACCAGTACATTGGACGGTTGATCTGGAACGTGCGTATGACTTAAGCAGAATCGATTTAAGCTGGAGACAATGGAATGGCTCGGAAGTATATGTTCAGTATGTAGTCGAGGGAAGTAATGATGGAGAAAACTTCGTCGTTTTACAAGACCAGAGTAAAAATAAAACACCATCCTTCCAAAGTTTAGATCTTGAAGGTGAATACCGCTATGTGCGCGTGAAGATTTTAGGACAATACGGACATACAAACAATGCAGACAGGCCAGTTACTTGGTATACGGGACTTCATGAGGTAAAAGTTTTTACATCTGAAACGGAATTAGATCAGCCGGTTGGTTTAACTGCCATGCCGTTCGTCACTTCTCCAGATGCAAAAGCAGCTACAAGTGTCGACCTAAAATGGCATGCGGTTGATAATGCAACGAGCTATACGGTTTATCGTGCGGATGAATTGGATGGGACATTTGAAGAAGTGTATAACGGAAGAGCGGTTGAATTCGCAGATTATGGTTTAGATGTGAATCAAACGTATTATTACAAAGTTCAAGCATTCCATCCTGGTGGGGAATCTGTTCCATCTGAACCGATTAAAGTAACTACTTTTGAGCTAGCGGATGACATGCAAGCTTATAACAATAAGACAGGGACCACTTATACAGATGAGGATGGGAACCCAAGAATTTTCCCTACCCTAAAAATTGGCTCCACTTATTATTATTACGAGTACGTAAGTTTTAATTGGGATGAAGATGGGAGAAGCGGATTTAAGCAATTAAATGTGTATACTTCTGATGACGGTGTTTCTTGGGGGAATAAGAAGGTTGTGTTAGATACGAACTCGCATCCGGATTTACAAGATGCGAAATTTGAAGGATTGCATATTACGTATCATGAACCAACCGAAAAAGTGATTGGCTGGCTGCATTATGAATTAAGTGGCCCGGATTATTCTTTAGGAAGAGCCGCGTCTTTTTCCGGAGAACCAGGAGAAGAATTAACATTCCATGGTAGCTTTAGACCTGAAGGGAACGCCTCGAGGGATATCACTTATTTTAAAGATGATGATGGTACAGGCTATATTATTTCTGCCGGAAATACGAACAGTGATTTATTCATTTATGAACTAGATGAAACACACACGAAAGTAGTGAAACAAGTAGCAAAAATATTCGAAGGTCAACATCGTGAAGCGCCTTCTTTGATTAAGAAAGATGGTATCTATTATTTGTTCACATCGAGAGCATCGGGTTGGTACCCGAGCCAAGGGATGTATGCTTCCGCCACTTCGATTGAAGGACCATGGTCAGAGCTACGTCCAATTGGAAATGCAACGACTTTCTCTGCACAGTCAGGTGGCATTGTTACGAGATCTGGGACAGAAACGACATCTTATGTCATGCATGCGAATAGATGGATCCATGGCTGGGCAGATTGGCCAAGTGAAGATAATGGTACTGGCCAACGCTGGTTGCCAATTGCTTTTAATAATGGGTATGCATCTTTTGATTATTATGAGCAAGTATTATTTAGTGAGTCGACAGGAATTGTCGTGCCTGTGAAGGAACATATTAATCTATCACAAGGGAAACAAGCATATGCACCGGACAGACTGGGCATCAATGCGCCTTCTAATGTCAATGATGGCGATTATTCTACTAGATGGATTTCGGAAAATAATGCTTGGCCGAAATGGTGGATGGTCGATTTAGGCAATACGTACAGCCTAAGCAATATCGACATTTCGTGGTTTTTATTTAATGGTTCGGAAGCGTACTATCAATACAAAGTAGAAATTAGTACGGATGGTGTGAATTTTACAACCACAATTGACCGTACGACAGAGGGGAATATTAAGTTTGATTATGGATTTACGACCGATACACTAGAAGGAGAAGCGAGATATATTAGAGTTCAACTAGTTGATGCGAAGCTCCATAACAATCCAAATAACTGGTATACTCCACAACTTTGGGAAGTGAAAGTGTTTGGTCACGCAACATTTGCGTCTTTATCAACAACATTACAGACATCTGTGGAGTCAGGTGACATATCTGGTTCCGTCGTAAATGTACTAAATAATAGACTTAGAATAGCAGAAAAACATTTTCATGATGGTAAGATAAAACAATCGACGAAGGCATTAGAAGATATGTTGAAGCACATAAAGAAAGCAGGGAATAGCATTTCCACTGTGCTGAAAGAAGAATTGGAGAAAGACATTTTAAGTGTAATGAATGATATGAAAAAATAGATGACAGATTAATAGAATAAATTGCCAATCTACCAACTATACATATAATAGTTGGTCTTTTTTTTTGCCTCATCACAGTATTTTAGTAGGGGACATAGATGTTAAGAGAGTTGGATTATAAAATTGGAGGGATGGAGATGGACAAGGTGTTTAAAGTTGGGTTAGTTGGAGCGGGTGGAGTGACACAGTTACATTTAGATGGGTATAAAAATCATCCGGAACGTGTCGAGGTAGTAGCTATTTGTGATCCGAATGAGGAAGTATTAAATAAACGAGCAGATGAATATGGAATTAAACATAGATTCACAGATTTGCAGGATTTTATTGAAAATAGTCATGTCGATGTTGCCGTTGTTTGTACCCCGACGTCAGTGAGAAAAGAAGTGCTCTTTCCAATCATCGAAGCAGGTATTCCAATTTTTGTGGAAAAACCTTTTTCCGATACATTAACGGAAGCTGCTGCGATTGTCGATAAAGCGAGCAAGGCAAAGCTTCCGATGGCAGTTAATCAAAATTTCAGAAGGCATTATCCGTTTGAGCTAATCCGTGGGATTGTAAAGGAAAATGCGATTGGTAAAATTAGTCAGATCATGTTTACCGAGATATTTTTCCGCCAAGATGCTGGTTGGCGATTAAATAATAAGCGTCATGCACTCTCTGTCATGGGGATTCATTGGTTGGATGGCTTTAGGTTAGTGCTCGATGCAAATCCGGTGACGATTGCTTGCCAAACGAGGTCATCATCCGCGATAAATTGTGCAGGGGAAACAGAGGCAACGGTGCAAATGGCGTTTGATAACGATGCGATTGTCACATATGTACAAAGTTTTTCTAGTTCTTTTAGTAAAAATGAAATGATTGTCATTGGGGAAAAAGGCACGATTGTCGCGAATCATACGTCTGTAAAATTATATCAACGTGGACAAGCTGAACCGATAAAAACATGGAAACATCACATATCTCGGGAGGAGGCTACATTTGGCGGTCTTAATCAGTTATTAATGTGTATAGAGAGTGGGCATGTCCCGACGAATAATGTGATCGATAATTTGAAGACGGTATCCTTATTGGCGGGGGCCTATCAAGCGGCAGAGGAGAATTCGGTTATCTCTTTTGATGCAGAAGGGTTGTTGCAAAATGAAATTAGCATTCTCTAGGCCAACAAGTACGATCGAAGAGCAGGAAATTTTATTTAAGCATTACCAAGCGGTCGGATATGACGGTTTGCAGCTAAAACACTCCCAATATGCACCATATATTGGGAGTCCGGAAATATTTTTAGAGGCTTGGGGAAATCCAAAAGGGGTAGCATCAGCGCTCATTGCGGGAGGTTCCTTGGATGAAGAGAACCAGCAGCATTTGCGGAAGCTGTTCACTTTCGCGGAAAAAGCCGGTAGTGAGATCATCGTTTTTTGCCATTCACTTCCGAGGAAAGGCGTGACAGCAGACGATATTCGCGCATATGCTGGCATTCTTTCCGAACTTGGAAAAGAAGCGGGACAAAAAGGTGTGAAGCTTTCACTGCATCAACATTATGATAATCCGGTGATGTATAAAGAGGACATCGACGTGTTTTTCAGCTCGGTAAAAGACGATGCAGTTGGGTTGACGGTTGATACAGCGCACTTGGTAAAATCAGGCATTACGGATGTGGCCGATATTATTCACACCTTCCATTCGGTGATTGATAACTTTCATTTAAAAGATTTTGCGGATGGAGACTGGAAGGTACTCGGAAAAGGAGACATCGATTTTCAACCAATCCTCCAAGCAATCCGTGATATCGGGTACAACGGCTGGATCTCCGCAGACGAAGAAAGCGGCGATGGAATCATAGAGGGATTACAGGAGTGCTATCGGTTTATGGTAGAAGGGTTGGGGTAAGGTGCCAGGCACCCGCCCAATTATGAATGTTCCAAATCGTTTTGGTGCCAGGCACCCGAGCAATTATGAATGTTTCCAATTGTATGGGTGCCTGGCACGTTTTTAATAGTACCGCCGCCACTTGTCTCTGTCTTCGTTTTCTTTTTCCATGCGTTGGATTCGTTCTTCTACGAGGTAGGCTTGTGTGGTTGAGACTTCTCGTAGGAAGGTGGCGATGTTTTGTTGTAGTTCTTCTTTTATTTGAAAGGCGTTGTGTGTTTTTTCCTCAAGTATCGCCCACTCGTCACTGCTGACGATTTCGAGCCACGTAATGTCATCACGGTAAGGCAATGATAGCTTTGTTAATTCCTCGACCGCTTTCACGTATTCTTTTCGCAAGTCCTCAAACACTGGTAGTCCGTTTCGGCCTTTTCCACCGCGGAGTCTACCAGCAAGTGCGCTGTAATCCTCTAATAAATCTATCATTTCAATTTTATAACTATCTAGATCCAACCATTCATCGGCAATCACGTCAAAATTTTTATACAAATAGTTGTTTCCCCAATAAATCTCGGACATGAAATAACTATAGACTAATTCAATATCATTCACGGAATACTCACCTTCTGCAATGATGTTGGCAACTTCGCCGGCTGCTTCTGGTTTTACAGTAGATAAATCTTCTATAGTATCTTCGATAGATTCATATTCACTTTGATCTTCATTTTCATAAGAGCTAGATGAAACTTCCGTTATTTTCTCATTTGTTTCTGTTGTATTGCGGTCTGCAAAATAATCAGACCAAAGAACAATATTGGCCGTAATTACACCAATCACCAGTAGGAATAGGATGTAAATGAACTTTTTCACAAAAATCAAATACCTTTCATCTTTTATATTTCAAATATTATATCATGATAGTGATCCAATAGACCTAGATGATGTCGATTATTGTCACTTCGTATTATAATAGAATGATAGTTGAAATTGTTTAAAAAATGAGGTGCATTCGATGGCAAAGACACTTACGATCGAGGACATGAGACAAATGGCAGCAGAGAATGGTGGATGGTGCTTGTCAGAAGAATATATTAATCAATTAACAAAATTAACATGGAAGTGTGCAGAAGGGCATGTGTGGGAGACATTGCCAAAGCATATTCGCAAAGGAACATGGTGTCCAACATGCGCACGTAAAAAAGAAAACAGAAAAAGTTATGGAACTGTTACGATAGAGGACATGAAACGTATGGCGAAAGAACGCGGTGGAGAATGTCTATCTGATACATATGTGAATAAATCTACGAAACTTCAGTTCAAGTGTGGAGAAGGTCATATTTTTGAAACAAGACCGGCTGAGATTTTAAGAGGAAATTGGTGTTCATTTTGTGCCGGAAAGCATAAAAATTCGATTGAAAAAATGAAGAAAATCGCAAAAGAACGTGGCGGTAAATGTTTATCGACTTCCTATAAAAATGTGTTTACTCATTTAGTATGGGAGTGTGCAAATGGTCATCAATTCCATGCGATTCCAAAGCATGTGTTAAATGGGCATTGGTGTCCAAACTGTACAACTTATTTAAATGAGCAACGCTGCCGTTTTATACTAGAATCGTTATTTGAAACGAAATTTGTGAAAGATCATTCTGTGTTAGATGGATATGAACTGGATGGCTATAATGCTGAGTTAAAACTTGCTTTTGAGTATCATGGAAAACAACATTATGAGGAAGTAGATTTCTTTTACTCACGAGGTGACATGAGCTTAGAAGATAGAATCGCACGAGATAAGCTGAAGGAAAAACGCTGTGAAGAATTGGGAATTGAGTTGTTAGTGATTCCTTATACGGTCGATCCAGCAGATCATGTTTCTTTTATAGTGAATGAGCTTTCCGAAAGAGGTTTTCAGTTTAAAATAGAGCCGGAAGATATTAATTTTGATAACTACTATCCTACGAAAAGTGAGCTTCAAGAAATACAGGATATTGCTGAAGCAAAAGGTGGAAAATGTTTATCAAATGAGTATATCAATGTTGATACAAAAATGGATTTTGTATGTGAAAAGGGTCATCACTTCTCCACAACACCATGGCGAATAAAAAAAGGAAATTGGTGTAGAAAGTGCTTCGAAACAGAACGAGCAGGTGCTTCCCAACGACTAGATGCGAATGAAATGCACCGCATTGCCGCAGAAAAAGGCTGGAAATGCCTCTCAACCGAATACAAAAATGCCCGCACAAAACTAACCTGGCAATGCGAAAACGGCCACACCTTCGAACGCAACCTCTCCCATGTAAAAGAAGGACGCGGCTGCCCCACATGTAAAAAAGTGCCTGGCACCCGCACTATTTAGAATAGTTTTGGTGCCAGGCACCCGAAAGATTCAGAATTGTCCCGGTGCCTGGCACCGTTTTGATTTGGGTATAATGGGTAGTAGTAATAGTATCTTTTAAAAGTTTATTCAAATAATAGGAAAGACCTTACACGAAAGGAAGTTATACGATGTCGAGCCCATTATATGCAAAAGAGTATGTGAAGAATTTACGGCAGGTGCGGGATCTTGCTCCAGAACAGACTCGAGCTTTTTTGGAATATAGTTCGAGTGTACTGAAAGATGGAGCTCTCTCTAAAAAGGAAAAGGAGATTATTGCAGTAGCGATTACGCATGTGACAGAGTGTCCGTATTGTATTGATACACATACGAAAAGTGCCAAAAAAGCAGGTGCATCTCTGGAGGAATTGGTTGAAGCAATATATGTGGTGGCCGCTGTGGAAGCAGGAGGAGCGGTAACGCATAGTACACATGCTAGCAATGCCTTAAACTCCGAAGCCGAAGATGAGCTGTATAAACGATCGAACTTGAAACAACTTGGTCAATTAGGTAAGTTTGCACCAGATGGGTTTAAAGGATATACCCATTTTAGTACAACCGCAATGAAGGCTGGAAAATTGTCTGTTAAAATGAAAGAACTTATCGCGGTAGCAGTTGCTCACGCATCCCAATGTCCATATTGCATCGATGTTCATACGAAAAAGGCAGTCGAAGCTGGTGCTAGTAACGAAGAACTAGCAGAAGCAATTATGGTTACATCTCTACTACTCGCGGGCGGAGCCTACGCCCACATCGCCAATATGATCGAAAGCTATAAATAATTAGGTGCCTGGCACCCGTTCTATTCTAAACATTCAGAATAGAGTGGGTGCCAGGCACTCTTTTGTTTAAATATAGACGTTAGCAGTGCCAAAAAGGTTAACATGTACATTTACTATTTATACATATTGCCAATGTTCGGGTGTTTCCATCCCATGTAACAGCAATTGGAGAAGGGGGGAAGTAAAACGTTGATAAAGAAAGCCATTATACCAGCAGCTGGTTATGGAACGAGAGGATTGCCAATTACTAAGGTAGTTCCGAAAGAATTATTCCCGATTGGTGATAAGCCAGCCATTCATTATATCGTGGAAGAAGCAATAGCGGCTGGAATTGAAGAAATATTAATAGTTGTGTCACGCTCGAAAAATTTAATTATTGATTATTTTGATCGCTCATTAGAACTGGAAGCTTTTCTAGAGAAAAATGGAAAAACACATTTATTAGAGAAACTCAAATTTCCAAAAGTTCATATCCAATATACTCGCCAAACATATGCGAGTGGTCTTGGTGATGCCATTCTTTTAGGGAAGCAATTTGTTGGAGATGAGCCGTTTGCTGTGTTGTTACCAGATGAAGTTATTTTGGATCATGAGAAAGCTGGCTTAGGACAATTGGTGAAGTTGTATGAGAAAAATCAAAAAAGTGTATTGGGATTATATAAAGTTGAAAAAACGCTGCTCTCAAACTACGGTGTCGTCGATTGCAAATTAGTGGAAAAAGATATAGCTAGCATCTTAAATATTGTAGAAAAGCCTGTAAGTAATCCGCCTTCTAAATATGCAGTCATCGGCAGATATATTTTTAATCCACAAATTTTCTCCTATTTAGAACAGGTGAAGCCAGGAGTCGGAGGCGAAATTCAACTAACGGATGCCATTAATGAAATGCTTGCATCCGAAAAATATGATGGAGTTATGCTCCATGGAAATAGATTTGATATTAGTATTTTGGATGATTATATTACGGCAAATCAATATATTCGAAGCACTTATAAGTAATTTTTTTTATGTAAATTACAGGTTTTATGGAAAGAAAGGAGTTTGAAATTTGAATCCCAAAAATAGGAAAGCTTTACTGAAGGTACTGGAAGAGTATCATTTGCCCATCCAAGATGTAGTTTTGATCAGCGAACCGAAAGTGAACAAGGTTTGGGTCTTTCAGGATACGAAAAATCAAAAGTGGCTTTTATTAAAATTCATTAAGGAAGGAAAATCACTTTTTCCAATCATGCTTCATTATTATTTATCTGAAAGTGGATTTTCTGTTCCAAAAGTGTATACAACCATCAACAATCAACAGTACGTCCACACGCAGAAAGGATATTACTATTTAACGGAATTCGTACAAAACTTGGAAAAGATCGATGAAAAACAACGTGTTGAAGCGTTAGCAAAATTTCATGTACATGCACGATTTCCAGCCTTATGGAATTTTAATGAAAAAGGTGAGTTTCCGGATAGTAATACATTTTTAAAAAGTTATAAAAGTAAACTCGATGAATTAACAAAATGGCGGTCTTCTGTTCGTTCTTCCACCTTAAAAGAAACAATCAATGAGGTTATTCAAATTGGAAGTGGTGCGTTTCAGCAACTACAAACGTATGATGTAGAAGGTTATCTTGAACAAACGTCGAAGCAATTTACGATTTGTCATGGAGATTTTAACATGAATAATGCGTTTGTCACAGATAATGGGAATTTTCTTGTTCTTGATTTCGATCGTGCCTACTACGGACCACCACTAGAAGATTTTCGCTTTCTCATGATGTCTCAAACACGTAATGCTAAAAAAGATCAATTATCTAAATTAAAACCGTTATTTGAACATTACTTTGCTATTTGCACGGAAGACCTGCAGTATAAAGATATTTTTAAAGCTGATTCCATGTTCCCGCATGAATTTTACAAACAAATGAGCGAGCTAATGGGTCAAGTGAAATTAAAAAATATCGGCAAGTATGAAGAAACTTTCGTTCAGATAGCGGACTTTGAAAAAAAGAAATATGACTATCTTTTAAACGGAAGTGAGTGGAATTGAAAACAATTGCTCATTATGTAAGAGAAAAAATTAAGACGCATCAACGATTTATATACAACCAAATTACAAAAATTAGCGATTATCATTCCATCGTAATTGGACCATTTGAAAATACACCAGATGCAGAATATCCATTCGAACATTACTACAATATGAATGAAATAGACGATTTGAACAGCTTTTTTGAAAAAGAAAATGTCATCGCCATTCATGCTCATCATGGAAGAGATGCGGTGGAGATACTCCCAGTTTGTATAGAACATAATATCCCTTTGATTGTTAGCATACGCGGACGTGATGGTTCAGCTAGACCAGAGATTTATGAGAGACATGTGAAAAGATATGCAAGCTTAGTGGAACATGGTGCACTTTTTTTACCAGTTTGCCAACATCTTGCGGAAGGATTAAAAGACTTAGGGTTTCCTGAAGATAAAATACATGTGTTACATGGTGGAATCGAGTTAAACCTTTACCCTTTTATGAAACGGACACTCCCGGAAGAAGGGGAAATCAGAATTTTATCAGTAGGAAGATTGGTCGAGAAAAAAGGATTTATTCCCCTTATAAAAGCTTTTCGATTAATTCACACAATGTATCCAAGAACAAGATTGCATATTATTGGCACAGGTGAAGATGAGAAAATAATAAATCGATTAATTAGACAGTATGATCTAGATGATGTTGTCATCCTTAAGGGTGTGATGGAATCCAAACAAGTAGCAAATGAATTAAGAAAAGCTCATATTTTTTGTCTTGCAAGTCAAACGGCTAGTAGCGGCGATGTCGAAGGAATTCCAAATGCTTTAAAAGAAGCGATGGCTAGCGGACTGCCTGTTGTTTCTACACAACATGCGGGAATACCCGAATTGATTACTCATATGCGTACGGGGTATCTTGCTCCTGAAAATAATGTTATCGAGATAGCAAAAGGGTTCCGATTTTTTATCGAACATCCAGAGGTGTGGGCAGATTTTACGAGAAGAGCGCGTGCAGTCATTGAGGAAAAATTTGATGTGAATAAACAAATTATCGAGCAACAAAGATTATATTCATTAATAAAAGAACCGGTAAGGAAAAAGAAAGGCTACGTGGAGGAATTACGCAAAATAGTAGGGAAAAGACCGCTTATACTAGTAGGTGCAAAAGTATTGGTATTTAATGAACATGGACATATTTTACTACAAAATCGAACAGACACGAATAAATGGGGATTACCTGGTGGTCTAATGGAATTAGGTGAATCTTTAGAGGAAACAGCAGTACGGGAAGTTCAAGAAGAAACGGGATTAGAAATTGCCGAATTACAGCTTGTGAAAATTTTATCTGGTAAGGACTATTTTATTAAGCTTCCGAATGGAGATCCATTTTATTCTGTAAACACCATTTATACAACGAATACGATTGTTGGAGGAACGTTACAAGCAGATGGGGTGGAAGGGACGGATGTTCAATTCTTTCCAATCGATCAGCTCCCTCCAGACATTAATCCGCAAATTAAAGATGAAATTGATGCTTATATGAAAACGAAAAGCAATGAACAATAAAATCCACACCGAAGAAAGTCAAAGTGAATTCACTTTGACTTTTTTTATTTTAGGCTCTGTTATAGTTCATTGTTGTTAACAACTTAGTTGATTGTAGCGGATGTACACGAGACTCCTGCGGGAACAGCACGAGCCGAAGATCCAGGTTTTCTGTGCCAAGTTAGCTGAGGCCGTGCTCGCGGAAAGCGAGTGTACAGAAGCGAAAATCAACAACAGAGTTTAACAGAGCTTTTAATTTAAAAAATTTCCTCCAAACATCCTAGCACTGATCCCTTTGTCTAGTGAATGAAAACAAATCCTACATTCGTCTTCCAAAATAGACGATAGCACTTACAAAAATACCAAGCTATTCATTTATTAATAAGAAAGGATAAGAAGATATAAATCCAACCTAATCAATCTTTTTCTTTGAAAATAAAAGTTCTGGAAAGGGGATTTTTTTTTATGAATGTTTGCGTGATTGGCGCAGGATATGTAGGCTTAACGACAGCTGCCGTTCTATCCGATATCGGTAATCATGTTATCTGTGTCGATCTTGATATGAAAAAAGTAGAATCATTAAGAAAAGGTTCTATCCCTATATTTGAACCTAATCTACAAGAAATTGTCTTGAAAAATAAACAAAGATTGAGTTTTACAAACGACCTAGGAACAGCTTTGGAAAACGCTGAAATGGTTATCGTTGCTGTTGGTACTCCACCATTGCCTGATGGTAGTTCCAATTTAAGTTATCTTTACTCAGCTGTTTTTAGCATGATGAAATATGCTACTTCCCATAAGATTATTATGATTAAAAGTACAGTACCACCTGGAACAAATGAAGCGATATATCAATCTCTTATCGATCAAGGCTACAATTCTAATCAATTTACCCTCGTTTCAAATCCAGAATTTTTACGGGAAGGGTCTGCCGTGTATGATATGCTTCACCCTGATCGGATTGTCGTTGGGTTGCATGAAGAAAATCCAGCTATTATTCAAAAAGTGAAGGAATTATATCATGGGATTCATGCACCTTTTATTATTACGAATTATTCAGGGGCAGAACTGATTAAGTACGCCTCCAATGCCTTCCTAGCTACGAAAATTTCTTTTATTAATGAGATGGCCCGAATTTGTGAAATGTTCGGGGCGGACATCACGCATATTGCGGAAGGGATTGGTTCCGACGCAAGAATAGGTTATTCCTTTCTCCAAGCCGGCATAGGATATGGCGGTTCTTGTTTTCCGAAAGACTTACAATCGCTTAGTTTCGTCGCGAAGGAAAAAAACATAACACCTCACATATTAGATGCCACTCAAAAAGTAAATGACACACAAATGGATTTCTATGTAAATAAAATTATGGATGTTTTTCCAGATTTATCCTCTTTGAAGATCGCGATGTTAGGAATTGCCTTTAAGGCCGATACAGACGATATCCGTGAATCACGAGCAATTGAATTTATTAAAAAACTAAATCAATTAGGATGTACCGTTCATGCATATGATCCTAAGGCGCAGTTGCCAAACGAATTAACGGTAGACAATCAACAACATCCTAATTTACAAGATACATTGAAAGATGCGGACATCACGATTGTTGCCACGGGCTGGAAAGAATTTTTAACGATGGATTGGATGCAAGCAAAACAACTAATGCGTGGAAACACCATTGTCGATGCGAGGAATTGTTTAGATAAAGATTTATTAGAAAGCTATGGATTTCAATACATTGGGGTTGGTAGAGGATGAAAATACTTGTAACTGGTTGCGCAGGTTTTATCGGATCGCATTTATGTGAGCATTTATTAAAGCAGAAAAATCATGAAGTGATCGGTATAGATTGTTTGATCGGACCAACACCTCCACCATTAAAGCTGATCAATATGCAAAATTTAGAGAAGCACCCACGTTTTCAATTTATACAAGCAAATCTGCTACAGGTTGATCTGACACAGCTTTTGCAAGATGTGGATGTTGTCTATCACTTAGCGGGAATTCCTGGAGTTAGAGCGAGCTGGGGAGCAGATTTTCTACCTTATGCTGAAAATAACATTATTGTAACGCAGCGGCTACTGGAAGCTGCAAAGTCATCCAAGATTACAAAATTCATCTACGCCTCTACTTCTTCTATATATGGTAATAAACATGGCATGGTACAAGAGGACCTGCTCCCTGAACCACTATCCCCATATGGAGTAACAAAGCTTTCTGGGGAGCATCTTTGCAACGTATATGAAAAGAATTTCGATGTACCAGTTACGGTTTTACGCTACTTTACCGTTTATGGTCCAAGACAGCGACCTGATATGGCGTTTCACCGCTTTATCAAACAAATACTGCGAAATGAACCTTTAACACTTTTCGGTGACGGTACACAGTCACGTGACTTCACATACGTTGATGATTGCGTTCTTGGTACTGCCGCTGTCATGAGCAAGGAAAATACAGTTGGCAAGACGTTTAATATTGGCGGATTGGAACGGGCAACAATTAATGAGATAATCGCATTATTAGAGGAACTGACAAATCAAAAAGCGAACATAACCTATTTGGAAAAATCAATCGGGGAACCGAAACATACGCACGCGGATATCTCCCATGCGCAAACAATTTTAGGATATTCCCCAACAACATCATTGCGAGAAGGATTAGCGAAAGAAATAGAATATATACGAACTATTTTAAAAGAGTAGGGTTAGGAGCTTTTTTGGGTGAGGTTTGATTTGCATATGGGCATGAATTAGTTGTGGGCATCTTTACGTTGAAAGTATGTCATTTCGATTTTCCTTTTAAAAATAAAGTATTGCAATCTTAACTCTAAATGCCAATTTACACATATAATAAAAGGAGATAGTCATACTTCTTACCTATGTAAAGGGAGGACTCACAATGAAAGTGAGAAAATTTTTCACAGTCGGTTCCATTGTTTTTATTCTTTCTTTTTTACTTTTATTTTTCGGAGTTAAAGTAATGTTAGATCAAGATGTGACAGGGCAAAATATCTTGGCATACGCCATTCTTTCGATTATATTTGGTGGAATTTCAGGAGCGGCTTATATATTGCGGATGAAGGCAACATTTTTCATCTTCCTTGCCGGTTTGATCATCGGCTTCACCATGATGTACACCCAATTCAGCAAAGACATGGATGGCTGGGGAGACCTAACAGGACTCATGTCCCTATTCTTCGCCGCAGGCATCGGCCTAATTGCCGGGGTGGTAGTACAAGGAATACTGCATCTTGTCAGGAAGAAATGATGTTTGGGTGGTGCCAGGCACCGGTACAATTCCGAATCTTTTGGGTGCCAGGCACCGGAACGATTTAGAATGTTTTAAATTGTGCGGGTGCCAGGCACTTCCAGCCTATTGATATATGGGCTGGATTTTTTTGTTATCTCATCTTTATTTGCAAGGGGAGAAGGTCAGATTTGATATGTATTATTTACCTGCAGAGCGGCAAGATATGACAGAGGTGTTATATATGAAAGAAGTCAAAAAAGCACAAATAACTGCTGCGGAAATTGCTGCTCTTTGGACTCAATATATGAACGAGACAGCTAATCTGTATATTCATCGCCACATGCTGGAACATATAGAAGATAATGAAATTAAGAATATAATAGTATTTGCAGTCAACCTTGGAGAGAAACAAATTAATAAAATAAAGAGCTTTTTCAAAAGAGAAGGACATCCGATTCCTGTAGGATTTACGGATGATGATTACACGCCTCAATGCCCTAGGATGTTTTCCGATGATTACTGTTTAAATTACATTAATATAATGTCTCTACATGGCTGTCATGGATATAGTGCAGCAGTCACCACCTGTACGAGACAAGATATTCGTAGCTATTTTACCGACTGTTTGGAACAAGCTACAGCTCTTTGCAATCGAACGAAAGATCTATTGCTAAAAAAGGGATTGTATCATCGACCACCTTCTATTACCCCTGCTAAACAGGTTGAGTTTGTAAAAGACAATGATTTTCTCACTGGATGGCTGGGAGAAAAGCGGTCACTAAGTTGTATGGAGATTAGCGATATTTACTTCAATTTAAAGAAAAGCATATTCGCGAAGGCTTTCATCCTGGCTGCTCAACAGGTAGTAGGAGAAGGTTCTGCAAAGCGTTTGCTACAACAGGCACTAAAGATAAAAGAGAAACATATTCGCACCTTTTCAGATGTCATGATGAAAGAACACTTGCCGAGCCCACCTATTTGGGATGCAGAGATAACGGATTCGACTACCTCTCCATTTTCTGAAAAGCTTTGGATGTTTCAGGTGGGATTTCTACTTTCCACAGCACAATTCTATTACTCAACAGGGCTGGGATCTTCTCCAAGACGTGATTTAATAGCGAAATATACAATTACAATTACAGAGGTTTCTAAGGTAAGTGGTGATTGGATAAAAATAATGATCCAAAATCACTGGATGGAACAACCACCACTAGCGGAAAACAGAAAACAATTAGCGGATAAATGATTGGGTGCCTGGCACCGGAACAATTCGGAATCTTTCTGGTGCCAGGCACCAAAACGATTTAGAATGTTTTTAATTGTACGGGTGCCAGGCACTTGTGAAAAGGCACTTGTGAAATATGATAAATTGGCATGGAAGGGCGAGCATTTGTGCTAATTCTGGTATGGAATCTGCGACAGAGTCTGTTTGTACTGGTTGATAGCCTAAGCGCATATACCAGTTTCGCAAGAATTCTTTCGCGGGATGTGTACCTTCCTGTGGTACTAATAACTCTAGTTGCACTTTATGAAAACCTTCTTGTTGGAACTTCTCCTCTGCAAAACGGATTAAGTCTCGTCCAATTCCCATTCCTTGGTATTCCTCGTCCACTGCAAGCATGCCGAAACCAGCCGTTTCTTCATCGAGACGGTGAACACGAACACACCCAACGATTTTCCCCATGTATTGAGCAACCGCAAGCTCACCGCTCCGAGCCAATTCTGCTATTTCTTCTACTGACGTTCGTTCTGCACCATCTAGCCACAACCCATCCTCTGATACGGCATACACGTGATTAACAATGCTCACAATCCGCTCCATATCCTCCATATTATGACTAGCCACTCTTGATAACATATGTATTTCTATAGATTGCATAAAACGTATCCTCCTTGGTGCCTGGCACCGGAATGATTTCAAATATTTAGAACTGTTTGGGTGCCTGGCACCTTAAACACCATTATAATATAAAGTAGGGTTTTTGGTTTAGGATAATTTCGGTGGCAATATTTTTTGAGGGTGAGGAGGCAGTAGTATGAGTGGTACATTTCTTAAAGGGGTAGATATTTCTTTTGTGGATGAGATTGAGGCAGAAGGTGGGAAGTTTTTTGATGCTGGGAGGGGAGTGGATGTTCTCGCACTATTGAAAGAATCCGGCATCAATTCCATCAGATTGCGATTATGGAATAATCCGGAAGGGGGATATTGCAACCTAGAACGAACAATCCAATTTGCAAAAAGAATTAAAGAACATGGCTTTCACTTTTTATTAGACTTTCACTACTCAGATTATTGGGCAGACCCTGGTAAACAAACGAAACCAAAGGAATGGGAAAACTACACATTCGCACAGCTTGTAGAGGCAGTACGCGATTTTACAAGGCACACGATTCACTCCCTGAAACTGGAAGATGTGTTACCGGATATGGTGCAAATCGGCAATGAGATCATTAATGGCATGCTTTGGGATGAAGGGAGAGTAATGGATGACGGTTTCGATACGGATGAGCAATGGGAAAATCTCGCCCAATTAATCAAAGCAGGCATGACTGGTTTGCAAGATGCGATCACAAAAGAAGACAAAGTTACGACAATGATTCATATCGATCGTGGTGGAGATAACGAAAAAAGCAGAAAGTTTTTCGATCGGATGTCACTGCTAAAAGTTGAATACGATATAATTGGTCTTTCGTATTATCCATGGTGGCATGGAAGTTTACAAGATTTAGAGCATAACCTTCATGACCTAGCGGATCGTTATAAGAAGGATATCATTGTAGTGGAGGTCGCTTATCCTTGGACATTGTCATCCGATGACGTAAACTTACCATTTATTTTTAATTCCAAGGAGCAACTATTAGAGGGCTATCCAGCAACTGTCGAAGGACAAGCTAAGTATTTGAAAGACTTAATCACCATCATTCAACAAACGCCAAATCAACATGGTGTCGGGGTATATTATTGGGAGCCTTGTTGGATTCCATCTAAAAAACAATGGTCTGTAGGACATGATAATAATTGGGCTAACTTAACGCTGTTTGATTTTAGAGGCAATAAGCTCGAGTCCTTAAATATTTTTAAAGAGATACATTAATATAGCTAGTGGCGGAACCGCCCGCTAACATACAACAAAGCTCTGCAGTTCACCTGATACTGCAGAGCTTCTTACACCATTACCGTACACCCGTTTTTCTAAAATCAGTGGGGGAGCAGCCTGCGTAATTTTTAAAGGCACGTGAAAAATGATAGATGTTCGAGTAGCCGACACGTTCCGATATCTCATTGATGCGATTGATCGGGTCGGTCAGTAGTTCTTTCGCTTTTTCCATTCGCACCTGCATCACATATTGTGAAAAACTCACATTTGCTTCCTCGCTAAAAAGCTTACTAAAGTAGGAATAATTCATATTTACGAGATTTGCAGCTTCAGAGAGTGTGATATTTCGGTCATAATGCTTACGGACATAATCCTTCACGATATTGATAATAGAGTTAGGAGAATGCCGCTCAGTTTCAAGATTTTCTCCCTCTTTCGTATGTAAATCTTTATAAATGCGAGTGAGCTGCTGATGAAGTTCTCCTGTATTAATAGGTTTTATTAAATAATCGAGCACCCCATATTTAAAAGCTTTTCGCACGAAAGCATAGTCATCAAAGGCACTTAATACAATGATTTTCGAATTACTTCCTACCTGTACAAGCTCTTGGATGAGTTCAATCCCATCCATTTTCGGCATACACACATCCGTAATAATGATGTCTGGTGCGGTTTCTTGCACGATGTTTTTTGCTTCCAAGCCATTTTCAGCATGTAAAATCGCTGCTAAAGGATGCTGTAATCGTCGTACTTTCGATTCAATCGATTGGCGAATGATTTTTTCATCATCTACAATAAGCAACTTATACAACATTCTCATCTCCTTCTTGAAATGGAATCTTTATGGTTACTTTTGTTCCTTCTTCAACTTCCTCATCGATGAAAACTCCGAACTCACTTCCAAAATACAACTTTATTCGTTTATTTACATTTTGAATTCCGATTCGCTCATAGTGATCCTCTTTCTGCTGAGGGGAGGATGCCAAGCTTTTATTAAGTGTGTGTCGCCTTTCCATCGGAATTCCTTTTCCGTTATCTGTGATTGTAAAGTACAGAATGTCCTCCACTTGTTCGACGGACATGAAGATTTGAAGCTCGCTACCTTCCATAAAACCATGCCTAATCGAGTTTTCCACAATTGGCTGGAAACTGAATTTTAATACCGTTACATCCCATAACTCCATCGAAATATTCGCTTCAAAACGAACTAAATCCTCGTATTTTAGCTTTTGCAAGTGAATGTATTGCTTCACATACTCTATTTCATGCCAAAGGCTGGTGTACATCGTGTTGTCCATGTTATAGCGCAGCATTTTACCAAAATCAGAAAAGGCATCCGATATTTCATAGAAACCAGATAACTCCGATTTTGCACTAAATAAACCGATTGTATTGTATATGAAATGCGGCTTTATTTGAGCTTGAAGTGCTTTAAGTTGTGCATCTTTTTGCATCGTTTCCTTTTGAATCATTTTTTGGATGAGATCATTTATTTGCATAATGAGCTTGTTGAAAATTTTCAACATAAGCCCTATTTCATCATGGCGATTCACTTCTAAAGGGACAAGCTTTCCATCTTTCGTAGATTTTTGCATATGCTCGATAGTTCGATTGATCGTGTTAAAAATGCGCTGTAAAACAAGATAGAAACTTAAAATTGCTAGTATGACAATAATGACGAATGTAAATAAAATGATGATTTGTTGGGAGTAAAAGGATATGACACTTTTAGAAACATAGACAAGATAAATATTTAAGTCTTCAACATGTTCAATGACATATTTGTACCCATTTTTATTATAAGATGTGGCGCTATTAACTGAGATGTTGTCTAACTGCTTCGAAGTGGGATTGCCATACAAAACTTTCTTGTTTGAATCCGTGATGAAGATATGTTCCTTATTCATTTCTGGGGTATCTAAGATGGAAAAAAGGTCATTTTTTTGAATATCAATCTTCGTTATGCCTAAATACACACCATTATCGGCATTGATTTTTTGAATGAGAGAAAATATTCCGTTACTACTGGTGCCTTTTTCATTCGCTAAATAAATCCAACGATTATCCGCATCCGATTCAATAAATGGCATATACCACTCTTCCTTATGAAGGCGATCCTCTTGATAAAAGGATCCGAAACCTTCGGGAATCGTCGGATTATTCATATAAACATATAAGTTATTCAAGTTGCCTCGTTGATATGTTTTCGCGTAATGGACGAGAGGACGTATGTTGGAATAATACATTTCATAGGAGCTAAAATCATCCTGTGAGTACGGTTCATACAGAAATCGTTTCAACGTGTAATTGAATGAAATATTAATCGATGTATTTTTTAACACACTCATCTTGCTTTCTATCGCATGCTTTACTTGTGTTAAAGTTTTCCTGGAGTTATTTTCAATCTCTGAGTTAATGAATTGATATGATTGGTGATAGGAATATAATGCGATTAAAATAAATGGGAGTAAGATTAGCAAGATATAGGAAAAAGTAATCTTTCCTTTTAAACTACTAAAATTTAATATGTTATTCATATCATTCGAACCCTCTATTTATGAAAGCGTTTTAATTATTGTAACATTTGTATCATCGTTGAGAAATAGCAATCCAAAAATATGATAAAGAATCCAAAAATAAGATATTTTAAAAGCTCATCTAATATACGAATTATCAGAACAGTGTTAGAATTTCCAAAAAGAAGATAAAGAATCCAAAATCGAGCTATTTTTATTATAGAAATAATCCTCCATAATAAAGAAAACGCTTTCTAAGGAGGGGATTAATATAAAAGGGAATGTCGAGTTAGCAAATCAACCGCCAAAGTTAGGGAAGAAAAAAGCGTCTTTTCATACATTAAAATCGCAACTAGCATTACAGAGTATGGTTTGGCCAGCTCTCCTATTTTTAGCTATTTTCGCTTACATCCCAATGTATGGGGTGATCATTGCTTTTAAAGAATACGATTTGTTTTTAGGTATTACAGATTCCCCTTGGGTTGGACTTGCTCATTTTAGAGAGTTTTTCGTTGATCCAAACTTTACAAATGTACTGAAAAATACGCTAGCGATTAATACATTATTGCTGTTTTTTGGTTTTCCAGCCCCAATCATCTTCGCACTATTATTAAATGAAATTATGAATAAGAGATTTAAAGCGTTTGTTCAAACGATTTCTTATTTACCACACTTTGTCTCCTGGGTTATATTTGGTGGCTTTATTATGAATGTATTATCTCCGACGAATGGTGTTATTAATATTTTGCTCATGAAAATGGGGATTGTCGAACAAGCGATCAACTTTATGGGAGAGGCACAATACTTCTGGTTTATTTTAGTCATCGGAGAGATGTTGAAAGGATTAGGGTGGGGAGCGATTATTTATATCGCCGCTATTTCAGGGGTTGATCCTCAGCTATATGAAGCAGCAACGATGGATGGCGCAGGTCGCTTCCAGAAAATGTGGTATATCACTTTACCTAGTATTCTTGGAACGGTCGTTATTATGTTTATTTTCGCGGTAAGTGCGATTTTAAGTACAGGTTTTGAACAAATCCTTGTGTTGCAAAATCCTCTTAACTTAGAAACGAGTGAAACACTTGATACTTATGTTTATAAAACTGGATTACAACAAATGAGATATTCCTATTCAACTGCGGTTGGATTGGCAAAATCTGTCGTAGCTTTAATTCTATTAATCGTTGCCAATTATCTCTCGAAGAAGATTACGGATAATAGTTTATTTTAAAGGAGGGTGGGATTATTGAAGATACGAACGGCTAAGGATATCGTTTTTGATACGTTTGTCATTGTTTTCATGTTAATCATTGTCATCTTAACGCTTGCTCCTTTCTGGTTTTCGATTGTTGGTTCTTTCAACAGTGGTCTAGATTATTTACGTGGTGGTGTCTTTCTATGGCCACGCGAATTTACCCTATCTAACTATAAAGCAGTATTCTCCGATATTACAATCTATAATGCCTATATTGTAACCGCGAGTAGAACTGTGATTGGAACGATTACATCTGTACTGTTTACCGCAATGATCGCGTACGGAATGTCTAGGAAAAACTTGAAATTTAAAGGCTATTACATGATTTTTATGATGATTACGATGTTTTTCGCGGGCGGTTTAGTACCTACTTATTTACTCTATCAAAAGTTAGGTCTTTTAAATAACTTCCTAGTCTACATCATTCCGGCTTTGTTTAATGTGTGGAACATGATTATCATGATGTCATTTTTTAGAACGATCCCAGAAACGTTAATTGAGTCGGCAAAAATGGATGGAGCAGGTGAATATCGAATTTTCTTCAGTTTCATCATTCCACTTTCGAAACCAGTATTAGCTGCCATCGCTTTGTTTAATGGGGTGTACCACTGGAATTCGTATTTCGATGCGATGATGTTTACGACTGATAAATCGCTACAAACAATTCAGTTATTTTTAATGCGAGTTGTGACAGATGCATCGTTCGCTCATTCGATGGGAGCGCAGGCTGCTGCGTTAATTCCGGAACAAGCGAAACAAATTAGTCCAGAAACATTGAAACTAGCAATGATGATTGCTACCACTCTTCCAATATTAGTAATCTATCCGTTTTTACAAAAGTATTTTGTGAAGGGTGTCATGATAGGTTCCATAAAAGAGTAGGCGTTTTTACAGAATAAATATAAAGGGAGGAAGAGGTATTGAAAAAAATAGTTTGGTTGTTGCTTACTGTCATAGTGGTTGGAGTTCTTTCTGGTTGTCTTGGGCAAAAGGATGACGCTTCTTCTAGCAGTGGGGACACGATTCGCTGGTTTGTTGATAGTGAATGGTATAGCAAGCAATGGGATGAAAAGAATGTAGCGTTAGACAAGCTGATTACAGAAGAAACGGGCCTAAGAATTGAGTTCATTTCCGGTAATGCGGAAAAATTAGGGGCGATGATTGCATCGAAAGATATTCCAGATGTCGTTACTGTATGGAATATTGCACCGCAAAGAAAAGTGTTAGAAAACTCAGGACTTGTAGCTCCACTTGATGAATTAATTAAGGAGCATGCACCAAATTTTGACGTCCCACAATCGGTTATTGATTGGTACAGCAATGAAGATGGGCACTTATATGGGTTACCAAACTATTTCTATGCAGAAGAACAACTCGAGTCTACGGAAAATTTACCAACACATACGAGTATAGTCGCTCGTAAAGACTTCATGGAACAATTAGGAATCGAACCGGAAGATTTTTCCACAAAGGCAGGAACGATTGCGGCTTTGAAAAAAGTGAAAGATGCGAAGTTAAAATATAACGGATTTGATGTCATTCCTGCTTATTATGATTTAACGAATATCATGCAATTCTTCGGAGCTCCATTAGAAGATAAAGAAGGAAATTATCAAGAGAAAATCCGTACTCCGGAGGCATTAGAGTCACTTCTATTTTTAAATGAATTATATCGTGAAGGATTGTTGCCACAAGATTCATTAACATTAACGGAACAACAGAAAGAGGAAAAGGTGAACGCAGGAAGTGTATTCTCGTTTACGAATTCGTTAATCACGTATGAAGGTCTTGCAGCTCAGGATCCAAAAGCATTATACGTTGCAGTAGGTCCAATTAAAGGAGATGCTGGCAACAAGATGTATTTTGATCCAAGTCCTATCTCTGGTTGGACATTGACAATGATAGGGGAAAACTCCAAGAAAAAAGCGGAGATTATTAAATTACTAGAGTTTTTATCAACGGAAGAAATGGTATTGAATGCACAATTTGGAGCAAAAGGCTACGCTTGGGAACCAGATGAGGATGGTAGAGTCGTATATAAAGAGGACTATCAGAAAGAGTTGGAAAAAGATCCGACACAAGCACGCATGAAATCAGGAGCAGACTCTTTGCCATGGTTAATTAACTGGATTTATGTAATGAGGGCTTCTCCAGAGCCAAAAACACCTTATGATATTGCGATTGCAGAAAAGGATGCGTATTTCGAGCAATTTTCTTTCTACTCTCTCGCGTTTGAAGCTACCAATACGCAAGGGGGAACAGAAGAAGGAAGTATCCAAACGAAAATTGATGATTACCGTAGCCAAATGACTGCAAAAATGGTAATGGCAAAATCAAGTGATGAAGTTAAATCGTTATACGATGAAATGTTAGAGCAGGAAGATAAACTAGGATACGATAAATTATATGAATATAAAAATAAAGCGTTTAAAGAAGCGAAGGAAAAGCTTGGTCTTGAATTTGCATGGCCAGGAAATCAGTAATAAGCGTGTGCTGAAGCTAATAGGGAAGGAGTGATTTCCCTATTAGTTTTCATGCTATGAATTTATGATAGATTGGGAGGATTAAGATGACGAACTATCGTATTGCAGTAAAAAATATTAAAAAGGATATATACCCAGCAAATACTACATTAGGTGGAACGAATAAGAATGGGGAAGATATCCGTTTTACGAACTATTATATGCTGAGAAATGGAGAATCCTTTTTCGGGATTTGTGGGGAGTTTCATTATAGCCGGTATCATTGTGAGCAATGGGAAGATGAAATTATTAAGATGAAAATGGGTGGCATCAATATTATCGCAACCTATATTTTTTGGAATCATCATGAGGAAGAACAAGGAAAATTTGTATGGGAAGGAAATAAAAACTTAAGAAGGTTTATTGAACTGTGCGGCAAGCATGGTGTGAATGTCATTATCCGCATTGGTCCATTTGATCACGGTGAAGTGAGAAATGGTGGTTTACCAGATTGGCTTTTTGGTAGACCGTTTGAATTGCGTGCTAATGATGAGGAATATTTAGTGTATGTGAAAAGATTATATAAGGAAATTAGTCATCAAGTACAAGGATTATTATTTAAAGATGGTGGGCCAATTATAGGAACTCAATTGGAAAATGAGCATCAGCATTCAGCAGCTCCATGGGAGATGACAACAGGTACTTCCAATGAATGGGTGACTGGCGGAAATGACGGAGAAGACCATATTAAAAGGCTAAAACAATTAGCGATCGAAGTTGGGATAGAGACACCAATTTACACGTGTACTGGATGGGGTGGGGCATCCGCTCCGATTGATGAAGTGCTGCCTTTATGGGGTGGCTATGCGTATTGGCCATGGATTTTCTATGGGGATGTGAAGGAGCATCCAGCAACTCCAGAATATATTTTCCGAGATTTTCATAATAACGAAAAAGAAAATTACGGCTTTGAAGCTAGATATGATACTGAAAGTATTCCATTTGCATGTGCGGAAATGGGTGGAGGAATGACGGTATTTTACAAATATAGGTTCAAGCTCCCGTTTGCGAGTGTAGATGCGATGTCGGAAATGAAGGTGGCTGGTGGCTGTAACTTCGTAGGGTATTATATGTTTCACGGCGGATCGAATCCAAAAGGGAAGAAAACACCTTTTTTAAATGAGACTGCAACACCTAAAATTTCGTACGACTACCAAGCTGCGATCGGGGAATTTGGTCAAATTAGAGAATCGTATAAACGGTTGAAACGACAACATTATTTTTATAAAGATTTTGAGGATATTTTTAGTAAAACGAAGACCGTTCTACCAGAAGGTGCCGATGCGATAGATCCGCATGATGTGGAAACATTACGATATGCGGTAAGGGCGGATGGAAATTCAGGATTTATTTTTATTAATAATTTCCAAGACCATGTGGAAATGAACGACCAGAACGAATTCTCTATTACGCTATCGTTGGACGAGGAAGAATTAAGGGTGCCTAAGCGGGATTCTATTTCGTTAGCAAAGGATACGTGCTGCATTTTACCGTATAACTTGGATTTAAATGGCTGCACGCTGAAGTATTCCACGACGCAATTAATTACAAAGCTAGAACATGATGGCGAAATGTATTATTTCTTTTTTATGCCTAAGGGAATGAGTGGGGAGTATAGTTTTGATGCGACCGAGATCGAGAAAATTCAGATTGATGGTGGTACAGTGGAGGAAGTCGAAGGTCATACGATTTTGAAGGTACATGAACATGCAATGAGCACGATAAAGCTAATATCCAGCGCTGGTGAAAAAATAAATATTTGCACGATAACGGAAGAAGATGCTTTGAATTTTTGGAAGTTTACGTTTAAGGGGAAAGAGCAAATCGTCATCACGAATGCGAACGTATTAGTCGATGAAGATCATGTAAGATTGGAATATACTGGTTCGGATGATATCGAAATGAAGGTGTTCCCTCATGAGAGTGGTGGATTTACGGCAAATGGGAAGGTATTAGAGGAAAAAGCAGGTGGAGGCTTGTTTAAACAGTATCAAATTCCAATTTCTCCTCGTACGGTTAACCTTGATGTGACAATGGTGAAGGAAAATAAAGCGAAAATTAATGTTAGGGCGGAAGACTTTGAGGATGTGAAAGAACTTCTGCTTCAAATTGATTATGTAGGAGATATAGGATACGCGTTTATTGATGGAGAGCTGATTCACGATAATTTCTGTAACAATGACACATGGGATGTTGGATTAAAAGCACACGAAAAAGAACTCGTTGAAAAAGGGATGTACGTGTACATATCCCCAATCAAAGGAGACAGCTTCGTCAAAAGCGACTCCCCAATGGCCGCAAGAACCGAAATAGCCCAAAACCAAATAGCCCAAATCCAATCCATGCAAGCTACCCCTGTACGAGAAATCAGAATATTCTAGGTGCCAGGCACCCGAACAATTTAGAAATTTCCTAATGTTTCGGGTGCCAGGCACTTTTTTGATTTCTGAAGTGGATGGGTAGTATTATAGAGAAAGAGATGTTTCGGTGCCAAGATGTTTCGGTGCCAGGCACCGGCACCATTAGGAATGTTTGGAATTGTACGGGTGCCAGGCACCGTGGAGGAAGGAGGGACCCCTATGGTGGATTTTTTTAGGAGGAAGGAAGAGGAGCTAGGGGTACGTCTTAATGATGTGCAGAGGCAGGCTGTTCTTCAGACGGAGGGGCCACTTCTATTGTTAGCTTCACCGGGTTCTGGGAAAACGACGACGATTATTATGAGAATTGGTTTTATAATAGAAGAAAAGGGTGTAGATCCTTCTAACATCAAGGCGGTTACGTTCAGCAAGGCGTCCGCGAAAGACATGGAGGAGCGGTTTGCACGCTTTTTCCCACAATTACAACCAGTGGATTTCTCTACAATACATAGTTTTGCGTTTCAAATAGTACGAGAATATTTTTATAAAACACGTACCCACTTTCATATTATTGAAGGTACAATGGATGCAGATAATCAACATCTCCATAAGAACATGATTTTACGGAATTTGTTTAAGTCGCTCACAGGCGAGAACATTACCGAAGACCAGATGGACGAGCTGACGACTTTCATCAGTTATGTGAAAAATAAAATGCTTCCTCCCGAAAAATGGAATTCTGTTTCTTGCGATGTCCCAAAAGCGGTGCAAATTGTCACTAAATACGAGGCGTTCAAACGCATCAACCCGGGCAAGCTATTAATCGATTATGATGATATGTTAACGATCGGGAATGAAGTACTCGAGAAAGATTCTCACATTCTGCGAAAATATCAACAAAAATTCCATTATGTGTTAACGGATGAAAGTCAGGACACCTCACTTGTTCAGCATGCCATCATGGAAAAGCTCGTGAAGACACACGGAAATCTATGTGTGGTGGCTGATGATGATCAATCGATTTATAGTTGGAGAGGGGCGGAGCCTTCGTATTTACTAGATTTTAAAAAGGTATATCCAAACGCTGTAACGCTGTTTATGGAGCAAAATTATCGCTCATCTAAAGAGATTGTGGACACGGCGAATCAGTTTATTAAAAGAAATAAACATCGTTACGAGAAGAATATGTTCACGAATAATCCTACAGCGGAACCGATCAAAATTATCGACTTTCAAGATTACAACGAGCAATCTAACTACTTAGTGAAGGAAATTAAGGACATCGAAAACCTGCGAGAAGTAGCTGTGTTGTTCCGGAATAACTCTTCTTCGATTACACTCATGAACAAGTTTGACCGGGCTGGCATTCCGTTTTATATGAAAGATGCCGATAACCGCTTTTTCTCGCATTGGGTTGTCGAGGATATACTTAATTTTATGAGGATGTCTTTTACCGATAAGCGTCCTGATATATTAGAAAAAATTCATACGAAGTTTGATGCGTATATTACGAAGCAGCAGATGGAAGCTGTAAAAAGGATCGCGAATCACGATTCTGTGTTTGATAATTTACTGAAGTTTGTCCCTGTTCAGGATTATCAAGTGAAGAAGATCCAGTTATGTAAAAAGCTATTTCAAGAAATGAACGGGATGACCCCAGTTCGTGCAATTAAGCTCATTCGTGAAAAGCTTGGCTATGAAAAAGCGATTGATAAAATGTGTGAGCGCCTTGGTTTTCGCAAGGACTATTTAATTGGGATATTAAACACGCTCGAGGATATTGCCAAGCATCTAAAAACATTAGAAGAATTTGCGAATCGATTAACGTATTTGAAAAACGTAATGCAACAAGCGAAACATAAAAAAGGGCAAAATGCAGTTACGTTCTCGACGTTTCATAGTTCCAAAGGGTTAGAGTTTGAAAAGGTGTATATGATTGATTGCGTGAGTGGAGTCATCCCATCAAAAGAAGACCGAGCTTCCGGTAATTTAATGGAAGAAGCAACTCGTTTATTTTATGTAGGGATGACAAGAGCAAAGAAAAAGCTTGAACTGCTTACATATCGAAATCGAGATGGGAACGAAACCGAAGTATCAGAATTTGTAGTGCATGTGAAAAACATCTTGAATCCTCCAACTAAGAGAGAGGTGGAACAAAAAGTAAAGAGTGGCAAAGTGCCATTCAACCCGAACGCGATCCAAGCAAAAGAAGAAATAACTGAAGGGAAAATCGTTAAACACCGTGTGTTCGGAACAGGAACCATCGCACATGTAGATACCGACAAATTTACGATAAAATTCCCAACTAAAGAAAAAACCCTACTCATCGACACGTGCCTAAACATGGGCCTAATCGAAGCAGTAGAATAAATTGTTTCGGTGCCAGTGGTCGACCCCCTTATAATGGACACTAGAAATGTTACAATTGTTTAATAATGCTTTTCTGGGGAGTGACCAAGTTTGAAAAACAAAAATGAAACAAG